>CANMCE010000011.1 GCA_947496235.1 uncultured Glaciecola sp.
GACCGCAAAGCGATACTCCTCAACAGCGAGCGCGCATTCTACACAGCAAAAAAATTAGTGCAAGTGTTTTTTTAAAAATGGAAAAAATACAGATTTAAGCTAATATTTTAACGACACGCCATAAAAAGCTATGTTTATGTCGCCAATATGGTGTTTTTCTTTAATCTTTTTTAAAAATTCTTTTCGGACAAATTTTCAATGAATACAAATATAAAGGTTATAATTACAGCAATAATATTAATTATTATCTCGGTTGCTGTTAGTTTGACTCAAGGAATGTCAACAGTTGGAATACTTCTTTCTCCTGTATGCATCGTTATTTTTGCAGTCGTAATGCTATTAAACAGCTCTACTTCCATAAATACTTCAACAAACAATTCAACAACAACATCTAAAAAAGCTTCGTCGACGGTAAACCAAGATAAAAACTCTAGCGACGATACGCTTGCTACTTTATATGTAGGCAATATTTCCTACAAAGCAACAGAAGATGACTTGAAGAACTATTTTCAAACTTTTACGACCGTGCACTCGGTTCGTTTGCTTAAAGATAAGCGCACTGGTAAGAAAAAAGGCTTTGGTTTTATTGAAGTGTCAGACTCTGACGCCAATAAAACCATAGAAAAATATAACGAATCTATATTTTTTGAAAGAAACCTTATTGTTAGGCATGCAAAAGAAAAGGTAGGTTGAGTACCTACCTTTTGCTTAACTGGATTAAGTTTAGTAATTTATCGAAATTGTTCGTTAAAACGATGGAATCTATTGATCGCATGTAGTAGATCAGGCACCTGAACATCTTTCAATTGATTGACTAATCCGTTAATGATCTGTGTTGATTCGTTTTGACTAGCAAACAACTCTTGTGCCGACTTAACCAACGTTGAAAGGTCTTTATCATATTTTTTAACCAACTTAATATCGCTTTGAAGTTGGTTATCTAGACCTTTTCCAATCATACTTATTTGGCTGTATGCACCAATTTTCCTCGGCGTATCAGATTCAACCACTTTAAATTTATCTAAATCCGTTATGGAAATGCCTTGCTTCATTATTCGTTGCAGGGCTACTTCGACATCATCGCGATAAAATTGGTTTAACAAATCGTCTGCTTTATTTACGAACTCGGCAACCATTTTGAATTTACTTGGATCACCGTTTTCACTATCAATAGCAAAACTGATATTAGAACTTTTAGTGGTAAATTTATTGATTTCACCACCATCCGCTTCTTCAATAAAGACTGCAGAATTATTAAAGTCTAATGAAAGTTTTTGTTCGTCCCGTGTACGAATATCAACTTGATTGTATTGTGACTCTTCTGCGTTTTTGCGAAGGTAATCCTCTGGACTAACCGATAGTGCTTTTATTTTTTCAGAGATTTGCTGAGCAGTGTTTTGCAAATTGCCAAATAATTCACTTTTTTCATCAATGCCCATGTCTTCCAAGGCTCTTGAAAAGCCTATTTCAACGCCTTCGATTGCTTGTGTTCTAAGTGTTTCAAGTTCACTAGCCGTGCTACCTTTAGCGGCAAATGATGTAAAACTCGCTTTAACAAAACCAAAGATATTTGCCTGTACAGAGGTTGAATCAAATGTTCTAGTTGAAGAAAACGCTTTTTCTTTATGGCTAACCGAATTAAGAGGTGGAAACTTAGACGCCACAGACTTAAACGTAGCGTCAACAGCGCTGGAAAATGCCCGCGACATGACAGCATCATTGGCTGATGTTCCTGTGTATACATCAACAGAAACAGAACTGAACGCCGCAAGATCACGAATTCTATGATGCTCTGCGATCAGCGTTTTGTGCGCCTCTGCTGGTTTAGCAGAGGCAACTATATTAGCTTCTACTGTATTCATACTACCTACCTCATATTCCTCATCTAGCTATATCGGTAGCATCTTTTAAAAACTTTAATATAAACTTGGTATTTTTTTTAAAGAGTTTAAAATCCGCTCCTCATTCGAACATGAATCAGTATTGGGTATGATGTGATGGCAGATTTGAAACAAGAATACAAACAACAACTTGATGAGAAACAAAACAGACTTATTGCTTTGTTGTCTCCATATTATCAAGATAATGTAGATTGCTTTGTTTCACCTCCACAACATTATCGAATGCGTGCAGAATTTAGAATTTGGCATCAGGATGATGAAACCTTTCATATTATGTTTGAGAAAGAAACCAAACAAAAATATAGGGTGGACCAGTTTCCTATCGCTTGTAAATTGATAAATCAAGCAATGCAGTTGTTAATGAATGAGGTCAATGTTAATCAGACGTTGAGAAATAAACTCTATCAAGTGGACTATCTTGCGACAACTACTGGTCAAATAGTGATTTCAATGATTTACCGCAGACCTTTGGACGACAATTGGCAGCAAGAGGCGACAATTTTAAAACAAAAACTCTCTGAACATTTCCCTACCGATATCATTGGACGCGCCAAAAAGCAGAAGATAACCTTGGATAAAGATTTTGTAATAGAAGAATTACAATTTAAACAAGAAACATTCAGTTTTAAGCAAATTGAAAATAGTTTTACCCAACCTAACGCATTAATTAACGTCAATATGGTGGAATGGGCAATTGATAACATAGCCGCTGATTCAATTGATTTATTGGAGTTATATTGTGGAGCGGGTAATTTTTCTATTCCCCTAAGTCGTTATTTCCGTAAAGTGTTGGGTACAGAAATATCAAAGACCTCTGTTGCAGCAGCTCAATTTAATATTAATGCAAATAACATAGACAACCTGAACATTGCGCGATTATCCAGCGAAGAATTTGTAGAAGCTTACCAACAAAAACGCGCGTTTAATCGTTTATCTGAGATATCTTTAAGCGAATATAATTTCACTACGATATTGGTTGATCCGCCTCGAGCCGGCCTTGATCCTGATACACTAAAACTGGTCAGCCAATTTACCCATATTATTTATATTTCATGCAACCCTGAAACTTTAGCGAATAACCTAGCTGTATTAAATGAAACACACCAGGTATCTCGTGCTGCATTATTTGACCAGTTCCCTTTCACGCCCCACATTGAAAGTGGCGTTGTATTGAAAAAGCGCTTATAAACCTGGATTGGACGAATTAAAACTAACAGCCCCTAGCTGCACAAATCTAAGTTGAATTTTAACCCTGTCGGCAATTTGTTCGACTTCTTTTACATCTGCGTCTAAAGCTTCAGCTCCTGCGTTAAAAACTAATCTAACCATGGCATCTGCTTGCAAGTTAGCAATTTTTCTGGGGAGACGTAAATGCGCCACTATGTAGTCGGAGAGCTCTTCAGTAAAGTGTTGGATTTCGCGCATGACCGCCGCCCGAAATGCTGATGAAGTTCCAGTATGTTCACGCAAAAGTAACCGAAAAACATTGCGATTTTGCACAATAAATTCCATAAATGTATCAACTGAAATACTCACAACGCTACCGCCCGAAGCTATACGTTGTCTAGCTTGTCGCATCAATTGCCGCAAAGCTAAACCGGCTTCGTCGACTAAGGTTAATCCGAGCTCATTAATGTCTGAAAAATGCCGATAAAATGATGTAGGGGCAATACCGGCGGCCCGTGCTACTTCTCTCAAGCTGATTGCGGTGAGACTGCGATTTTCATCGAGTAGCGTAAATGCCGAATTGATAATTCGTTGGCGAGTCTGGCGTTTTTGTTGCTGTCTATTCATAGGCTATGATTGTTAGATCAGTTTTTGAATTTCTGCAAATATTTCTTGTCATTGAGTGGGTGAAAAGTTAAATTAGCGCACAGTTGTACGCTGAATTTAAAAAAGTGAAAAGTAAAGTGAATAAGCCTCCTTTAATTCCGCTTAATATAGCGGTTTTCTGTATTACTACGGCAATTGCATTAATAGCTACCCCCATATGGATCATGTTTAACGGTATCGACTTAGCAGAAATAGTGATAGCCGTGTTGTTATTTTTTTATACCGGTATGTCAATTACTGCTGGTTATCATAGATTGTGGTCCCATAAGACTTATGACGCTCATTGGACGGTAAAAATTATCTTGGCGATTGGTGGGGCAATGGCTGTGCAAAACAGTATTTTACATTGGTCAAGCGATCACCGAGTGCATCATAGACACGTGGATGTCAATGACAAAGACCCTTACTCTGCCAAAAAAGGATTTTGGTTTTCTCATATCGGATGGATGCTTAGAGAATATCAAGCCGAACGCTATACTGATTACTCTAATTGCCGTGATTTGCAGAAAGATAAAGTCGTAATGTGGCAACACAACCATTATTTGCCAATAGTATTGATTGCGAATTTTGGTATTACCGGTTTACTTGGATGGATAAATGGTGACATTTTAGGCATGATTTTAATCGCAGGTGTGCTTAGGTTAGTCGTTGTGCATCATGTGACCTTCTTTATCAACTCGTTAGCCCACATTTGGGGTTCTCGTCCCTATACTGATACCAATACAGCCCGTGACAACGGCATTATTGCCTTATTTACGTTTGGAGAGGGTTACCATAATTATCATCATATTTTTGAGTATGATTATAGAAACGGTATTAAATGGTGGCATTATGATCCTACAAAGTGGCTGATTAAAAGCTTATCTTTAGTAGGGCTAGCAAAAAATCTTAGAAAAACCCCAGATCAACGTATTGAAGCAGCAAGATTATTAATGCAACTGAAATATGCCAAGAAGCGCTTAGTACATTTGCCTAACGCCGAAGAAATCGTTAACAACATTCAGCAAGAGTATGATGTATTAGTACACAAGATGAGTGAATATTATGCGGCTAAGAAAAAACTTATGCTGGCTAAAAAACAAGCTTTGCTTGCAAGTTATGAAAAACTGGAAATCGATTTTGCTTACAGAGAAATTCAACAAAGTTTTAAATTGCAAAAAGAAAAATGGCAAACACTTTACTCTTACTATATGACGCCGATACAAGCATAATAGAGTTATAAAGCATTTGGTAACGCAAAAAGGATGCTGTGGTAGCATCCTTTTTAATTTTACGTAACGGTAAATGGAAACTGAGATGGCGAACAAGCAAAAAAAACAAACATTTGATTTTGACGCGGTAGTAATAGGTACAGGACCAGCTGGAGAAGGTGTTTCAATGCAGTTGGCCAAAGCCGGCAAAAAAGTGGCCGCGGTTGAAAAGTATTCTTCTGTTGGCGGTGGTTGTACCCACTGGGGAACTATACCATCGAAAGCATTGCGTCATTCTGTAAGCCGTTTAATAGAATATAATTCAAACCCGTTATTTAATGAACATAGCCGCTACCGAAGCTTAACTTTCGCTGAAATTATGAAGCACGCAGCAGGTGTTATTCGTAAACAATCGCGTCTAAGATCGACATTTTATGAGCGAAACGATGTTAACGTTATCACAGGTGAAGCCAGCTTCGTTGACCCACATACGGTTAACATTAAGCGTAAAGATGGTTCGTTGGAAACTATCACTGCACAAAACTTTGTTTTAGCTACAGGTTCTCGTCCCTATACACCAGCTGATATTGATTTTACCCATCCACGAATTTTCAATAGTGATACAATTTTAAATCTGGATTATCAACCAAAAACTATCATTGTCTATGGCGCTGGGGTAATTGGTAGCGAATATGCTTCCATTTTCAGAGGAATGGGAGTGAAAGTTGATCTTGTGAATATGCGAGATCGCCTGCTGTCTTTTCTAGACGCAGAAATATCTGATGCCCTTAGTTATCACCTATGGAATAACGGTGTGCTTATTCGAAATAACGAAGAATACGACAGCATTGAAGGAAAAGAAGACTGTGTCATCTTAAACCTTAAATCGGGTAAGCGTATGAAAGCGGATTGCATTTTGTTTGCCAATGGTAGGACGGGTAATACCGACATGCTGGATCTTCAAAATGTTGGCTTAAAAGCTGATGGGCGTGGATTGGTAAAAGTAAACAAGAGCTATCGAACAGAAGTTGAGAATATCTATGCAGTTGGAGATGTGGTTGGTTATCCGAGTCTAGCCTCTGCAGCCTATAACCAAGGACGTTTTGCCGCTGAAGCTATGGTGAACGGTGAATGTCATAAAAGTTTAGTAGAAGATATCCCTACAGGTATTTATACCATACCTGAAATCAGTTCAGTGGGAAAAACCGAACAAGAACTAACCAAAGCAAAAGTGCCTTACGAAGTTGGAAGAGCGCAATTTAAGCATTTGGCCAGAGCCCAAATCGCAGATACTATGGTTGGAAGTTTAAAAATCTTGTTTCATCGTGAAAATAAAAAGATTCTTGGTATCCATTGTTTTGGAGAAAGGGCTTCTGAAATTGTGCACATTGGTCAAGCTATCATGCAACAAGATGAAGGCAATAATATAGAGTATTTTGTTAACACGACCTTTAATTACCCAACGATGGCTGAAGCTTATCGGGTTGCGGCCTTAAACGGGTTGAACAGAGTTTTTTGATAGAATGAAAAAAGCCTCCAAAAGGAGGCTTTTAATATTATTTTTTAACGGTATCTAACCTAGCCAAGGTTTTGTTTTCCTGCTCACGGTGTGCAATTACCGTAATATTGAGCGTTTTCGGATCCATAAGTAAGGTTGCCATTACGTATTCACCTGGCTCAGAAGCATCTTTATAAAAGGCTTTCTGATTTGCTACAAAACTATCGCTTTTCTCAATCGTTGTGCTGAAACATTGTGCATCAACTTCAAATGTTTGTTTGTCCATACAGGAAAAACTATTCTTAGTCTCAGTAGAGTTATCAGCTGCAAAGACGGAGAGAGAGGTTAGTGCTAAACAACTAGCGACTAAAAACTTTTTCATATACTTCTCCTAACAGATAACCTAGGCCAAAGTATACTTTCCAATAACCTTAATTGCAAGAGAAATCATACGAATATTACAGTAATATGACAGTGACTTTAACGTCTCGTGAAATTTACCCAATATTCTTAAAAAATTAGCAAACCTATCCTACAACTCCAGAAAAAACGCAATTTGGATTATCTAGGCAAATAACAATGTTGTTAACTTAGAAGCAGAAGTTCTTAAAATCGACAAGGAAATGTATACATCTAGATACGCAAGTATCAAATGCCATCTCCGTCGCCGAATTCGTGCAAGCCACATTCTCTTTTTAACCCAAAGAAGCGTGTATCTTCTTCGGTCATTCCATCTTCTAACGCTCTGGTGGTATGCCAATCGCCGATAGAAACATAACCTTGATCCCATAAAGGATTGTAAGGAAGGTCATTGGCTTTCATATATTGATGCAATTGTTTATTACTTTGATCAATTATTGGATGCACTTTAAATTGGGCGCCTTGCTTCTGTACTACGTCCAAAGCTTTGCGGCTATTCGACTGAGATCGACGTAGCCCCGCGAACCATGTACTCACATTTAATTCTTCAAGTGCTCGTTTCATGGGCTCGACTTTGTTCATTTGGTTGTACTTTTCAATACCTTCAACGCCCTGCTCCCAAAGCTTACCAAATTTAGCTTCTTGCCAAGCTGGACTCAATGGCGCACGATACACCTGTAAATTAAGGTTGAAACGTGCAGTGAGTTCTTCAATAAACAAATAAGTTTCTTTAAACAAATAGCCTGTGTCGGTTAATACCACTGGAATGCCTGGTGCAACCTCGTTTAAAAGATGTAACATCACTGCCGATTGAGCACCAAAACTTGAGGACACTATGTGTCGCCCAGGTAGATTTTCTAATGCCCACTCTGCTCGTTGGTGCATACTGGCGTTTTCCAAAGCCGCATTGACTTCTTGCAATGCAGCTTTATCAACCTCACCGAGGGTAAATCTATGCGGCGAAATTGCTGCTAGATTACTCATAAAAATCCTCTGCTGAATTAATCACAGGCTTTACGATAGAGGCTCTGATCACAAAATCGCCAAAGGCTTCATTTGTCTCTCTTTCCGCTGCCCATCGCGCAACCAATTCATCAATGATTATCATAATTTCTGTATCACTGATATTTTCTTTGTACATGCGAGGGATTCGGGTTCCTTCTCGATTACCACCAAGATGCAAATTGTATTTATTTGGCCCTTTACCTACTAAGCCAATTTCAGCAAGCATCGCGCGTCCGCAGCCATTAGGGCAACCGGTAATACGATAGATAATGCTTTCATCTGAAAGGCCGTGCTTGGCAAGGATTTCTTCCAATTCCGTTACTGCACTTGGCAGATAACGTTCAGCTTCAGCCATGGCTAATGGACATGTAGGTAAAGATACACAAGCCATACTGTCTTTTCGCTGCGCACTCACATTTGGTGCCATTAAACCATGCTGGACAGCAAGATTCTCGATTTGCTGTTTATCAGACTCGTCTACTCCCGCAATGATCAGGTTTTGGTTGGCTGTGAGTCGAAAATCGCCTTGATGGATCTTAGCTATTTCGCGCATACCCGTTTTTAGTGGCTTTTCAGGGAAATCTAAAATACGCCCGTTTTCGATAAACAAGGTTAAATGATGTTTGTTATCAATACCTTTTACCCAACCGAATCTGTCGCCTCTGGCTGTAAATTCGTATGCTTTACTCTCTGCAAACTGAACATTAGCGCGTTTTTCCACCTCTTGTTTAAAGGTTTCAACGCCGACACGCTCTAGGGTATATTTAGTTTTCGCGTTCTTACGATTAACTCTATTGCCCCAATCACGCTGAGTAGACACTACTGCTTCTGCCACAGCTAAGGTTTTGTCCAATGGAATAAAACCAAAATCATCAGCTTTTCTTGGATAAGTTGTTTTATCACCATGAGTCATGGCAAGGCCACCACCCACTAGTACATTAAACCCAATAAGCTGGCCATCTTCGGCAATAGCAACAAAATTTAAGTCGTTGGCATGAACATCTACATCATTTAGCGGTGGAATTACCACTGTGGTTTTAAATTTACGCGGTAAGTAAGTATCACCAAGAATAGGTTCAGCTTCTTGTGTACTGTCGACCTTTTCACCGTCTAACCAAATTTCAGCATAGGCTTTCGTTTTTGGAAGTAGGTGTTCACTGATTTTTGCTGCCCATTCCCAAGCCTGCTGGTGCACAACTGACTCAATTGGGTTACTGGTACAGAGTACGTTTCTATTCACATCACCCGCAGTTGCAATGGAATCAATACCGGTTGCGTTAAGTTGTTGGTGCATAGATTTAATATGCGGCTTTAACACGCCATGGAATTGAAATGTCTGTCTAGTAGTAAGTCGGATACTGCCGTAAATAGTGTTTTCTTCGGCAAATTTGTCGATCACTAACCACTGCTTAGGCGTAATAACACCTCCAGGCAATCTCGCTCTAAGCATCACATTATGCAAAGGCTCCAATTTTTGTTTAGCGCGCTCAGCTCGAATATCTCTATCATCTTGCTGATACATACCGTGGAAACGAATTAACTGAAAGTTATCCGCTGTAAATCCACCTGTTACATCGTCTTTTAAATCTTTGCTAATAGTCCCGCGCAAATGCTGGCTTTCTGCCTTGAGGCGCTCATTATCAGAAAGTTTGCCTTCGACAATTAGATCGTTTTTGTCACTCATTAGTAAACATCCTTTTGATAACGTTTATTCTTTCTCATCGCAGTGAGATATTGTTTGGCATCGTCTTGTGACTTATCACCGTACTTCTCAATGATGTGCAAAAGTGCCTGTTCGACATCTTTGGCCATTTTCATTGCATCACCGCACACATAAAAATGTGCGCCCTGCTCTAGCCATTTAAAAACTTCTTCGCCTTGTTCCAATAACCTGTCTTGAACGTAGATTTTGTGAGCCTGATCACGAGAAAACGCTAGACTGATGCGACTCAATAAACCTGACTTCAAATATCCTTGCCATTCTGTTTGATAAAGGAAATCTTGGGTGAAATTTGGATTACCAAAGAACAACCAATTTTTACCCTCTGCATCTCTGGCATCTCTTTCTTGCATAAATGCTCTAAATGGCGCTATACCAGTACCAGGACCCACCATAATAATTGGTGTATTGTCGTCTTGGGGTAATCTAAAATTATCGTTAGATTCAACGTAAACCCGCACATTTTCACCCGCTTGAAGACGAGTCGAAAGATGTCCACTCGCACCGCCTTGGTGTTGATAACCAAACGCTTCGTAAGCGACATGAGCCACTGTTAAATGCACTTCATCTTCCACTTCGGCTTGACTAGAAGCAATTGAATACAATCGTGGCGTGATAGGTCTTAACCCATCTACCAATTGTTGAGCACTGATCTTCGCTGGAAATTGCTCAATAATGTCAACAATCTGTCTTTCTTCAAGGAATGCTCGTAATCCTGCTTTATCTTCAAGAACTGCAGCTAATGCACTATTCTCACTTGCTTGCTGATAGGCTTTAACAAAACCAGGATAACTTAGGGTTAATTCAAGCTTTTCAACCAAGGCTGAATGAACCGTCATTTCTTCATCATTTATCGTTACCAGATCTTCAGCGGATAAACCCGTTGCAGTTAAGATGCGTTCAGCCACTGCTGTATCATTAGTAAACCATACGCCAAGCGCGTCTCCAGGTTGATATTGAATACCTGAATCTTCCAGCGAAATTTCAACATGACGAATATCTTTTACTGAATCGCGCCCGGTAATTTTAAATGCATCAGATAGGACCGCCGAAAAAGGCTTTTGCTTCGTGTAAAGTTGAGACGTACCTGCCGCTAGTGGCTGATTTTGCACTACAGCGGTTGCTTGGGAAGATGCCGCTAAAAGATCTTTAAGCTTTGCGGTAACTGCGTCTGACCACTGAGTTAACTCTGCTTCATACTCTACATCGCAATCCAATCTAGGATGCAAAGATTTAGCCCCTAAATCCGTTAAACGCTTTTCAAAATCTTTACCTGTTTGGCAAAAGAATTCGTAACTACTATCACCTAGGCCAACTACCGCAAATTGAGTATTAGGTAATTTAGGGGCCTTTTTAGAGCCTAAAAATTCATGCAATTCTATCGCGTCATCTGGTGCGTCACCTTCACCATGGGTGCTTACAAAAACCACTAAATAGGCTTCGTCTTTGATCTTACGAGGTTTGTAATCAGCCATGCTAACCAAGGTAGATTGAATACCATTGGCATTTAACTTTTCAGCATAATCAGCCGCTGCATGTTTAGCATTTCCCGTTTGAGAGCCGAACAGCACGGTTACGCTAGCTGACGCTTGCACCGTTTCTGTAACAGTGGCAACTCCACCCTGCGCCATACCTGCAAGAAATCCGCTAGCCCAAATCAATTGTGACTGAGTTAACCCCGCCACCGCCTGAGTGATTTTATTTAACTGTTGCTCTTGAAGAGGAACAAAGTTAGTTGAAGTAGTATTTTGTGACATCAAAAAGCCGCTAATCTATAGAATTGGGTAAAGATTAGCGGTTTTTTTTGATAACTTGAAAGAATTAAAAATAATTTTTTATATAAATAAATGCTGAAAGCTATTCTTAGAAATGAAATTCAACACCCACAAAGGCACCATCAAACTCTAGATCAGCGTACACATCATCTAAATCTTCGATATCAACCTCGGTTGAACGATAACCTGCTTGCAGGGTTAAATCCAATGCTAAAGATTCAATAAAGCTATAAGTAACAGCAACTTGGTAATCTGTCACGCTGCTATCGTCTATCGAAATAAAACTTCCTTCAGCGTAAGCACCTAGCCCAGTACCAGGAATTCCAATAGCTAAACGTCCATAACCCATTGGAATAAAGCCATCAAAACTCTCTGTGGCTGTGCGTCCTGAGTCTGCATCGGCAACTAAAAACTCACCGTCCACCTGTTTAACATTTATCCCTATATCGAAGCTAGCCAAATTGTTGTCCAAAATTTCGTAATATAGGATGAAATCTCTGGTTATCAAATCTACATCTGTTTCTAATACCGTATCCGCGGTATACACTTCGCCGCCAAAAGTAAAGGTGCTACTGAGAGTAGTGCCACCTGATGTATCTAAGGTAGTTTGTGCGACTTTTAAGTTAGGCACTAATGGGATTGGATGTTCTAAAGCTGCATAGAAATTGGCATTGGTTTCATCCTCAAAACCAAATTCTGCAATAGTATCAGATTGAGAAAATCCGCCTTCAACACCCATGTTCCATGCCTGAGCACCAACATAAATACCTAGAACAGTGTCAGCAGATGCCGAAAATGCAATACCAGACGTCGCTAAGATAACGGTTGCAAGATAACTCTTTTTCATTTGTATTAACCCTGATTTAGCAGCTCTGATAGTTCTATCAAGGCTGCATTAGCTCTTGAAATATAATTTGCCATCACGAGTGAATGATTAGCTAACAATCCAAAACCATCGCCATTTAATATCATAGGGCTAAATACAGTATCTTGGGTTGCTTCTAATTCTCGAATGATTTGCTGTAAGCTTACTTCTGCATTTTTCTTTTGCAACACAACAGCAAAATCTACTTCTATAGCCTTGAGGAAGTGCAACATTGCCCAGCAGGCGCCGCGCGCTTCATAGAAGTTATTATCAAGCTCAAACCAGCTTGTTTTATTTTTAATTACATTTGCTTGAGGAGTTGAAGAGCGATTAGCCGGATCACCCGCTAAATCTAAATTCAAGGATTCAGTTCCCACACTAGCTGCCAATTTTTGCGACAAACTGCCTAGCCTCTTCTCAACCTGTTTCAAGTACTCTCGAAGGTTATCGGCACGAGCGAAGAATTGGCTACTATTTGTGTCTTTATTCGCTAAGTCATCTCTATATGCAATTAATTGCTCGATAGCGTCTTCGTATTCGCCCTCTGTTGACGGTAATAACCAACGATTACTATCGAAATTTAGAGACGGTTGTGCTTTGGTTAGAAATTGATTTTCGACACTTTGCGACTGTGAGCGGCTAAAATCTTTACGCATAGCAAGCGCCAGATCTCGGCTCATTTCTAGCGCACCAAACTCCCAACTTGGGATATTATCCATGACAAGTCCTGGCGGTAATATGTCATTACTAATATAACCACCAGGTTTGTGTAATAAGGTGTCCATGACATCAATTAATGCCACTGTTGTGGTGTAACCGACAACCACTTCGTGTTGATTGGTTTCAGCTGTGCGTTTTGCATTCAATTGCACATCTTTTACATCTGGCTCAAAACTCCACCACCAACCGATCATGGTTATAATGATAAGAAGAATGGCTATTGCCAAGGTTATGTTTTTAGTAGTAAAAATCGAATTCATAGTGCCTCACGGATGTCGCTAACTAGTATAGTCTATTATTCCTAGTAGCGATACCGCAACAACAATATAGCCAATACGTAAGCTAATCCGATTGCAGCTGGTGCAAATAAAAACGCTGCGATTGCACCCGCTCTGACGATCCAAGGATCAATCTGAATGGATTTAGCTAGTCCTGCACAGACGCCAGAAATTTTAGCTTTATGCGGGTCACGAAAAAATCTGTCTTTATTTACTACGGTTTTCATTGGACCTTTCCTCTCTATTCAAGACGCGTTGAATTAACTTTCTGTCTTTATTAATTTTAGGTTAGTTAACAACATCACGAATGCCGCTGACCCTAGGTAGAACAACACAGGTGACAAAACCAAACCCAATAAATTCATATTTACTAACATAGTGGTATCCTTACTAACGTTAAAGGTGGTTAGTCGTCAGCTTCTGTCTTTTGGTTTACAGACTCGGTTTTATTTTCGGCGTTAGTTTCTGAATCAGCTTTAACAACAATATCAGTGATTTTTACATTACCTACTGGTGCCTCAGCATTGTCGCGCGTTAGTGATTCGTGGCTATATGCATATAAAGTAGTTTTGATATCACGCTTAACTTCTGCAGAAACTTCAACTAGTGTGCTTTTCACCATGTTAGCTACCAAGCTCTCAATTTGCGCTTGATTAGCATTTGCAGTACCCGTGAAAGCACATGCAGTGATAAAGATAGATGCGATGGCGGTAGTTTTAAGTTTCATAATAAATCCCTCGTGTATTCAATTGTCTAACAATGGGTTGCATACGTCCTAACCCTTTAGCAACTGCTGTGTTAAAGCATTACTCAAGCAATAGCGAAAGCCATGCCAAACGCACAATGAAATTTATTATTTTGAATAAAATCAAAAAGATAGATAGAAAATGAAGGGAAAAGTAAAAACAGGACTAAGGCTTCCTCTTATAAGTTTGGTGAATTTAACCACATAGTTTTAGTGGAATTAACCAAATTTTCGTAAGTTTTGTCGTGCTTTATGAACTTCGTCCAATGCCATTAGTAATAACTGAGGATTCGAATTCTTTTTCGGTGCTTGTTGACTGAGAAAACGTCGCCAAACTTTTCCGCCTGGTTGTCCTTGAAATAATCCTAATGTGTGGCGGGCAATGTGCCAAACTCTGCCACCTTGTTGAACATATTCAGTGATGTATGGGGTTAATTCTTCAATTACCTGCTCTCGGGTCTTGATGAGTGCTGTTTGGCCATAAATTTCCTGATCAACTTCAGCGAGTATGTATGGATTGGCATAAACTGCTCTGCCCAACATAACACCATCCACCTTGTTTAACTGCTCTTTGGCTTGCTGCAAGTCAGTTATACCGCCATTTATCGAAATGAAAATATCAGGGAATTGCTGTTTTAATCTGTAAACCCTTTCGTAATTTAGCGGCGGTATATCTCTATTTTCTTTTGGGCTTAAACCTTGTAGCCAAGCTTTTCTTGCATGCACAATTAAATGCTGACAACCTGCCTCTATCTGAGGTTTAACAAAATCTGTTAGCCCTTGATCATCATCCATATCATCGATACCGATACGACACTTTACGGTAACAGGAATATCAACTTCAGCACGCATCTTAGTGACGCATTCGGCTACAATTTCTGGGCTCGACATTAAACAGGCACCAAAACTGCCATTTTTTACCCGGTCAGAAGGACAACCTACATTAATGTTAACTTCATCATAACCATAAGTTTGCGCCAATACAGCACTGCGAGTCATGTCCTCAGGATTCGAGCCACCCAATTGTAAAACCACTGGATGTTCTTGCTGGTTAAATCCTAAATAATCCCCTTTACCATGAATAATAGCGCCCGTAGTCACCATTTCTGTGTACAGAACTGCTTTGGCCGACAACAAACGTAAAAAATAACGGCAGTGCTTATCCGTCCAGTCGAGCATTGGAGCGACCGAAAATCGGCGATCTAACTTTTTAGCAGCCATCACGCCACATCCATTGATTTATAAGGGCTTAACGCTTTTTTTTGCAAAATAATTACCTTTTAAAAATTCGGTGATTTCCGCTGTTTTTCGTCAATTTTCACACCCTAGGGTGACAAATGGGGTGACAAAATCAGAGGACTTTCTATGGCCTATTATCTTATCAAAAAACGCTTCAGAGGCGAACTACCTGTTTACTGTGCCGAAGTTAGACAGAAGCGGAAAGGTCAAAAAATGTTTAGTAAATCTAAAACATTCACAACCAAAGGTGCAGCTACTAAATGGGCGAAGATTTTAGTAGATCAATTAGAAGATAATGAAGCCATGAACTTACTTGGCTTACGAGAAGCGTTGCTCGGTGATTTGATCCGCGACTATATCAAGCTTAAAGACAAATCGAATAAGCCATTAGGTCGAACATCTGCTTATGGTTACAAAACCATTCTTAAGTTTCCCATTGCCAATATATTCGCTTCTAAGATTCAAAGTCACGATATAGTGCAATTTTGCCTGCAACGAAAAAAATCAGAATCCCAGCCAGGGCCAGCTACTCTCAGTATTGATGTCAGCCTGATCAGAAAAGTGCTCAGAATTGGCAAATCGCTTTTAGGCATTAATTGCAATCAGCAACCTGTTATCGACTCCTACCAAGCACTTTATGATCTCAAGCTTATTGGTAAGGCTCCTGTCCGAACTCGACGATTAGAATCAAACGAATACGATATACTCTTAGAAGAGCTGGCTAAAAAAGAACACCATCACAGCAACATTATTCCATACGTTGATATTTTTAAAATCTCACTTTTAACTTGCTTACGAGTATCAGAGGTTACATCACTTCGGTGGGATGATTTAGACTTAGCCCGACGCACAATAAAGGTAAGAGATAGAAAAAATCCCAACGGCTCTGCTGGCAACAACAACGAGATACCACTTTTAGGTAACTCAATAGAAATACTTTTGATGCAACCAAAAGTAAGTGACTTAATTTTCCCCCACAATTCTCGCTCCATAACCGCTGGCTTTCGACGAACATGCAAGCAATTAGGTATCAAAGGGCTGCGTTACCATGACCTAAGGCGTGAAGGAGCATCTAGGTTAATTGAAGCAGGCTATACAGTAGAAGAAGTGGCTACCGTCACAGGCCATAAAGACTTGAACGTACTGTGGAAGGTGTACACTAAAATAACGCCTGAACATATCTTAAATAAACAACTCCCCCCTAAATCTAAGCAGAATGAATAGCAGTATGGCCGACGGCCATACTATTGCTTCCGTTAATTTCATACAACGGAGACACAACATGACTATTCGCTCTCGCGCATCTAAAAAGACAGGTTTATTACGACACACAGCAATCGCGATCAAGAAACAATTTGGTCAAGTGATAGATCAAAAAACACGAACCTTTGATGACTATGATGAAGCAGTCGCTTGGCGAAACTTAGCCAAGGCTTACATGAACAACCAGCTTTGGCTAACGGGCACAGTTACTGAATGTACAACCGTTAAAGAAGCCGCTGCTTATTATCAAAAAATGGCTGACTCAGGTATCGTACATTTGGGTAAAACAGAGTATTCAAATTTAAGCGTGATAGTTCAAGACGGCTCGCCACTTAGTGATCTCATGCTATGTGAGCTTGATGAAAATAGTATTTACGAGTTCTCTATCTGGCGACGAGGCACTAGCAGAAGCAAACCGAAAGTGGACTCACAAACAACTCATAACAACTTGGCTACGTTAAAAATGTTTCTATCGAGTCTCAAAACTCTATTTAAATTAAATATTAATCCATCATTTATGGAAGACAAAGATCTTAAAAAATTATTAAGTCGCGAAAAACTGACTCGAAAATCTCAACCTCGTGATCGCAGACCTGAAGACTACGAACTTGAAGAGATCTACAACGAACTTGAAACTCGACAGCAATCTAAACGAGTAAAAATCCCCTATACGCTTGTATACCTAATAACTCTTTGCACAGGATTAAGAGAAAATGAATTAGTTAACCTTCGAGCCGAAGACCTTAACTACAGCAGTAAATTTATTTACCTTCGAACATTCAAAAATGATGGGGGTTTAGAAGCTGAAAACAATTGGGTAAAACAGCCGCTAGTCAGAGGCTCCTTCGAGTTATTAACCACCTACCTTAAGAGCAAAGGTATCAAAAGTGGTAAGATATTTAACTTTAAGGCTAAAAGTATAAGTGCGGCATTCAGGCGTGCCAGAAAACATTTGGAAATTGAAGACTTACGTTGGCATGACTTGCGAAGAGAGTCTATCAGCCAGCTGTTTGATAAAGAGATCAGTAAACATATTGCTAAGAAAATTAGCCGCCATAAAGATGAAAAAACAATGGAAGCTAATTATATTCACCCTGATATGCAAGCAATACACAACGTCGTTCCGAATAAGCTTTGGATGCACGACAAAATGTCGTTTCTCGAAGGTCGAATGTAAAAAAGCCCGTTTATTACGGGCAAATGAGAACACTAACTGAGGACTGGGCCGACTATATGTCGGTCTTGTTATTTTTTAAAATTATTTTTATTAAACTGTGTTTAATAACCAAGTAGACGCTAGCAAAAAGTACGATAGTACCAACACCAGCCAATGTAGGAATTAACCAAATTGATTCAATCATAAGGAAACCCTTTGTATGTAATCTACTCCAAAATTACTGATGTTTGCGGTTAGAAGTCGCAGTTGTTACTTATCCCAATGTCGCCATCGAACCAATCAGTTGATCCATGAGAATCATCAAAGGTGCTCATTCCGCCTTCATCATTTAACATAAACCCCCAGCTTGATGAGTCATCAGTGGGCGTGCTGGTATCGTGAACTTCGATATCACGTAAGGAACTATCAACAGCGATAGAATCTATTTCGAAGAAACCCGTTGTACACTCCAAGCTCTCACAGGAAGCACTGGATACATCGACAAAAGCATCTTCAGTCAAAGGGGTACTTGTACTTGGTAAAAGTTCTATAGTTGACTCGTAAACAGAATCTACAATGCCAGTATCATCTATACTTACAGACGAACCTACAGAGCAATGGTCGAATAACTTTAAACTTAATAATGTCATGGGTTTGTACCTTTTGTTTTTCACTCGGTACAAATAAACCTTAATAATTCAGATCAGGTTTGCAAATGTTTTTCACCTGTATTTTCAGTTTAATTAAAAGCAAAGGGTGTTGAACGACGCTTCTATAATTTAAGCTGATAACGCGCAAAGCTTGCCCACGAGTCTATTATCGGCGCACAAAAAAATGATTAGCGCTTTAGACCAGACCACCACTATTCAAACCATATATAAAGCCTACTTTTCAGTTTGTAGCAATTAAAAGTTATATAAAAGCAAGATGTAATCACCCACTACAATTTGAGCTTTTACATCATCGGCTATCGTTCAACGACTGAAATAATAAACGATCAAGCGTTTCCAAACCGCATTAAAGTTATACTTATTCGGAAGGTGCTATAGACAGAAAGCGAAGCGATTTTCAGCATCATTGTGATAACAATGACTGCAATAAAAAGCCTTTGAGAATCAAAGTAACAAATCGCGTAACAATGAAAATGCGAAGCACTTTTTGTTGTGGAGTAGCACATGTTCAGCGCAGCGAACTAACCCAGTTTTCATTTTTGTTTTACAAAAATTTTTAATGGCTACGAAGTAAAGTCGTTAAAAACCATCAAGCTCGGCAACGAGCGCAGAGATCACCGTACAACTAAAACTTGTTTTAATCACGCAGCGTGAGATTCGGTGAAAAGTGGGTTAGTGCGCTGCAAGCGAACATGTGCCAAGCGGTTAAACCTAGAGGCGAAGTCCTCGTTGAGTCAGCTCGTTGACGAACGTCAACAGACAGAGCTGTCGTGGTTTATAAGCGTTAATCCTTGAAAACGCAGTTTTTGAGGATTTAAGTAGAACTCTGTTGATTCGGTTAACTAGATAGGCTTTCAGTTGGGTTATTCAGCGTAAACACTCACCCCAACTGACAACCAATCACCAGAGTTTAAAATCTTACAAATTTCGTCATGGGCGAACCTTTTTCAAGCTGACATTCAAAAACATTAGGAGAGAGTATGTCAGCAACAGATATTACAAATGGTAATGAAAACAGTATTACCAACCTTGAAGCTTATGGTCGATATTTTGATATTGAAATGTTCTATCAAAAAAGTAACAACTTTAGATTACGTGGAAAACAGAAATTGGAATTTGCGCTATTGTTTGCTGCTAGAATTGGATTTGTATCACCGTTAGTTTGTGCAGAAGTGTGGGAAACACCGCGCCATAAAACACTCGCGTTTTTAAACAAAATGGTAAGTGATGGTTTGCTTTTATCAGCAAGTACCTCACGTATTAATGATGGGCGTATTTATGTTCTTACATACGCTGGAGCGAATTACGCAAAAGAGATAATGCGAGTAGATTTTCCATTTCGATCATCTTCAGAACCAATCCACCAAGTAAATCAAAACAGTATTATGCATGACGCAATACTTAGCTACATCATTGCAGCTGGTATTCAAAATTGTGATGCCAACAGTAATCATAAACCACTTTGGAAAGCAGTGGTTACTGAAACAGAGTTTAAAAGACTATACCCAAGCAACGAGGTGAAGAATGTTGATGCCGTTGTACTACTCAACAATGACAAAGTAGCAGCTGTCGAAATAGAACATTCATACAAACGCAAGCAACAGCATGAGGCAAGTATTTTAAAATTTAAAAGTGCCATGTTCAGCACTAATCTTTACGACCAAGTATTCTTGGTAGTTGCTTCAAATAAAATCCATACAGATACCAAACGTTTTTATGAGCAACTACTAGAAGAAATGCCTAATCGTATTAATAAAAAGACTAAACAGCCAATGTTAACCGTAGCTGAAGCCGAGTATTTGAAAGAGAACATAATATTTAGAACCAAGTTCATCGAAGACATCAACCGGATTTTCTACAAATGAAAAAAAAGAGCACCGATGTCGGTGCTCAATATTAATCACTCTTTGTATTTTCTTTTGTAGTGCTTTTCGAAAATGTAGATTAACCACGCCAGCATCCAAAATCCGAACGCCCCATACCACGTATTTTCATCAGCAAACCAATAGGTTGGATGCCATTCAAAGCCAACTATAGCCTGAAGTATCCAAACTAATACAATTAAGTCACCCATCCGCATCGAAATTTGAAACAACTTGTCCAACGCAAAAAGTATGAGTTCTTGTCTTCTCGTCATGCAGTATCTCCTCTTTATCAAATGTCCTGCACCAGATAAAAAGGAACCGAATAGGAGAATTTCAGGCATGAAAAAAGCAGACCTAGATCTGCTTCTTGTTTTATTGCTCTGCCATTCACCAGAGTTACCGACAGCGCATTCGTGCTAGTAACTCAACTAGCATTCCCAGTGCTAGCTCTTTCTGACGATACAACATTACATCAGTTGGATTTCCTTAGGGGCTTCCAGTCACGTTCCACGGCCTGGGAGCTGTGGTTGACGGCATTTTCTAAGTGGTGATTGAGCATCCTCTACAATTCATATTTGCTCTCGATACTATGTAAGGGTTTAAGAGGCGAAATATATTCAGCATTCAAAATTATGGTGCCCAAATAGCCAATTTAGTTTTACAAACATCACTATCATCAATCACAAAGGCAACACTATATTTGGCGCGAGTAACAGCAACGTAGAACCTATTGATAGCTTTATCTGTTTTCGACGATGAGAAAGCGTCTTTATCTCCGTTGATAAAACCTAATATGTTCGCTGTAGGAACAATTAATGTTCGATCATAAGTCCTACCTTTTGACTCACCGAAGTTAACTTTGTCACAATCATTTTTTTGAAGGTAGTTTGCTGACCTTACGCTATCTCTTAGAACAACTGGCTCAAATCGTTTTATATACTCATTAATATCAGACTTTTTAACAGCAAAGAGTCCTTGGTGATCACTAAATTCGTCAGGAACATCTTCAACTTCAGAAACAGTAGGCAAATAACCAAACCCTTGATGGATAGAGTCTGCATAATTACATATAGATTGAATACATCGTCTGCTTGAAGCTAGCTCTTCTCTATCGAATTTTAAATTATTGTAAAAAGCCAGTTTATCAATACTAGAACTCGGCTTTTTCGGGTTAGACGTTGTGTCATAAATGGTCTGTCGAAAATCACCCACGCAAGTGATTGGCATCATTGACAGAAATATAGGTTTGAGTAGGTCGTAATCCCACCCAGCTAAGTCCTGTACTTCATCAATAAAAATGTGATCATAAAGTTCACAAAGTCTTTCAACAGCAAGACTATTAGTTACCTTTAAAATTCTTACAGCCAGCTTAGATAAAAACTCGGTATGTACCATAGAATTGTTGCTTGTTAAAAAGTGTTTAAGGTTTACACTACAAGCTTTAGCATCAAAATCTTCTGCCGTTCCCGCAATAGTCGTGTTACCCTTTTTATGTGGGTTACTTTGATTAAAGTTAATCGATTTAATTCTATTTTTAAAAAATATCGACTGATAAGGCCGCACTATATCTTCGAGTAAAAAAGTGTACCAGCCTTTGACATCGATCTTACCTTGTTTAGCTCCACCTAAAGTTACGCATCTATCTTTTATCTCTTGCTGATTACTTCGCGTGTACGTAAGTATTAGTATTCGTTTATTGTCACTTGCAGCGACGCAAGCCGATTTAGCGAGTCTATGTGTTTTACCTGCGCCTGCACTGGCAATTAAAAGTTTATTAGTCAAACTTTAACGCCTTCACTAAATAGTCTGGGTATTTAATCGACTCATCTGAATCAAATATGCGCACAGCACTGTCAACTTTACGTGAACCATGATTCTTACCGTCGGCGGCATACCAACTTCTGAAAAACTCTACCTTATTTTCTATTCGTTTTTTCTTTATGTATTTATTGTAGGTTGTAGTCGAAAGCGCCACCTTCGCAAACTTATCTAAATCGTCTTCCGTACTGGCGTTTATGGCTATCATTGCTGGTTCTAGTGAATTCAAATCATTATCACTAGAAGAAAATACTGAACAACTTAGACCTTTGCTCCAAGCTGTTATATTTGCATCGTAATCCCCATCATTATCTTTAACAACGTGAATTTTTGTACCTATGTGTTTGCCTATTTCTATATAGTTTTTGAAACCAATACCACGTACAACAATAATGTCTATACCATCTTCTTCAGGCAATATTTGGTTCTGCTGAAAATAGATCTTCTTTAAAATCAGCTCATCTGAAGGCCCTTCAACCAAAACTATCTTTGACGATAAAACCACTCGCAAAGTGTCATACCCTGGCAATCGTTGCAGTCTCTTGGAAACCTTCGGATCAATACTTTTTAGTTGTGTGTAGTTTTTACCAAGTAAACACAGGTTTTCAAGGTTCAACTTATTCAAAACATAAGAGCTATGTGTCGTTAAAAACAGCTGAGTATTGATTTGCTGAGATATTGAGTTTATTAGCTTGCACAAGTTTATATGTGATAAATGATTTTCTGGCTCTTCCACCATAACAAAATCAATATTTTTTGACTTGTTAGCAAGAGCTAACTTTATTTGTATCTGATTCTGCTCACCTTTTCCAATCATTGGAAAAGCAACATCATCTACAGCCAATTGAAGACCTGATTCGATAGACTTACTTTGAGCCATGTCTGCAACAACATCTAGCTTTCCTTGAGTTACTGAATTATCAGCGTCGAGCTTGTCGTTTAATTCCTTAACTTGCTCTTGTTCATTAAATGCAGACTTTAGTTCTCGATAACCTAATGAAAGTAACGCTTGCTCCCGTTTTGTAAGCGTCGAGTCAATTATATTTGTAATGTACTGGTTCTTACCGTAGGTAGGATGTAGTCTTGTGGGATCTATCAGCAAAGACTTAGCTTCTCGATTTAGAAATTTAATGCTGTTCCAAGCAAAATCAAACCACTCAACTTTGTAAAACTCAGTTGGTATCGATTGAATATCTGCACCACTGCCAATTAACTCGTCATATGTGTTGGCTAAATCTTCATCAAAACAGATTCTGATACAAGCTCCACCGCTATTAATTGATTTTGAATTGTTTGTACCCTTGTATTTAGGGCAATCATCGATAAAAGCTTCAACTACAATTTCAGGAAGGTTTTCTGCTTTCTTATCACTATCGAGATAGTCAGATGTAGCTTCAGCATTAAAAAGCTCAGGTGACAATTGGGCTGAAATAGGTTTACCTCTGTAGTAACCATTAATTACCAGTTCAATACACTCTAACAGAGTTGATTTGCCAGTATCATTGTCACCCACGATAATATTAACTCGTTCATTGAACGGAAATTCTCTATTCCTAAACTTTTTAAAGTTCTTAACCGTTAATAACGAAATTTTCATGCCACATCCTTGTTTAATTTCTAAGAAAACTCTTTGCTAGGTTTTATTTGGCTTAATAAAAACCTGACACTTTCAGAGTTGACTTGCCGCCGTCTTTCAACAATTTCAAGCAGGTGCTTATCTTGAACTTTAAGTCTACCAACCCAGAGTGCCATCAAAAACTCTAATGCTCCCTCACCTTGCAAATTATCTGAGTTATCAACGATAGAAATAATTATGTCCGTGATCTGTCTACTAAACTCTTCATCAACGGCATAGTTTAATTCAGTTGCCTTTGCTGCCCTTAGTAAACAAGCTTGAATAACGCCATCATTGAACCTGTCAAAACACACAGGACTTAACAACGTCGAGTGATAAGTGGTTGCTAACCCTTGATCGTTCTTTGCTCTGAGGTCATGAAGAATTGATTGAATTGTCCAATATACATCAGCTTGTGAAGCTTCCTCTGTTTTAAGACCTAAGCCAGCCCAAAAAGCAAAAGTATTCCTCAACTTCAACGACTCACCGGACGGAGAAGGAAGAAACAAATCACAGTTGCTAGTATAGTTTTCTAACTCATTTAATCTTTCGTTAAATATTTGTGGTAATTCGTCGAGTTGTTCACCGAGCGGATCACCAACATCTCCATAAGGAGATAAAATATTAATTTCCATATCCCAAGGAGTGAGTGAGTTCTCTCTAAACCTCGGTAAATAACAGGATTCTATAGAAATTAGCTCATGACCACCTAAACATAGATCTTTGCGAAGCTGCTCATAGTTATCTGGAGACGGCAATTTTGAAAAGCCAACAAAATACGTAATGGTTGCAGACTTATCTATGCCTCTTAATTTTCTAGCCGTAGCCAGTAACTTTCTACCAGAGGTGATAGCACTAGCAACGACAATAACTGAACTACTGTTTTTTAAATCATCTTCGCTGATGTCGTTGTAACACACAGATTTAACAGAAGGATTTCCTGCAATTTTAAGAATGTTGTTTGCAAGGGTTTTAGAGCTTTGATCATCCAAATAAATCACAGTTTCTACATCTCTTGCGAAATGTTTATTGACCTTTTTAACTAATTTCGTCTGAAATGGTTCTCCAGCCAGTTTTAAAATAGGTTCAACTTCTATGTAAAAGTGTTCTGGTTCCCAGTTTTCACTTGGCGAGATATTAAATTGAAGTAAGCTCTTTGTGGCAAACTCTTGGAAAAACTTTTGCCGAATCTGGCTAAAATCGACTTTTTTGATGACTAACAACTCATGCTTTGGTGTTTCAGGTATAAACTGCTCGCCTTCAATTTTTATAAGCTTAGAGCCATCCGCACACATTTCACAGTCTTCAGCTTTAACTGAATTAATTTCACCCACAGCCGAAGAAATATCAAAAACAGCTTGTTGCCCTGACAGTATTTTTGAGTAAAACAAGGTAAGTATATTTGCAGGAACAAACCTATACCTGTTAGATATATCTTTTGCTAATCCGCCGCTAGTCGTAGCAGAAATAACAACTAGACTATTTTCATCCTCATGAAAATCATAAGATTTGTTAAATATGTTATAGGACTCAAAGCTTTCAATAAGGGGCTGTCTGTCTAAAAACTTATTAGAAAGCTGTACTGCAACACTTATCAAAAACGAAATCGAAGATGTATCGACATAAATACGTCTTAAATTAGCCTTTAGATACGGTAATAAGCCAATAGCTAAGAAGGCAACTTCAGTGCCTGATGTAAATAGATTCGATGCTCTAATAAATTTGTCACAATGATCACCTGATGGCTTCAAAAAGTGATAGCTAGGAAGGGAAGTGATAACCCCTTTTCGCCTAGTGAAAATGTAATTTGCACCTTCAGATAGAAGAGCTGATGTATAACAGATTTCTTTATCAGTTCCTAAATCGGTTATTACACCATCATTTGAAACGGTTAAGAAAGTAACTTTTTCTTCAACACTGGCAGTCCACGAGTTGATCTCATCGACAAAGAAGTTTTCTCCTTTTAGCTCTTGCATATCTTGTTTAGAGAAATTGTGACCCATAATTATTAGTCTGTATGGGACTAAATTTTCATTGATATCTTCTTTGATGGTTTTTGTTAACGATGAAACTTCATAACCTGCTTGGCAGAAAATGACTAGAGACTTCCGATGTTGCTCCGGCTCTTGAAATCTAAAAGCAAAGTAATCACTCATAGCGTCACCTCCTGCTCAACACCCTTGTCAAACAGTGGAATTAAAACTGTGACGGCAACGCCTCTAGTGTCAGCTTGCGCTGTAACTTTTTCTGAGCAGCACTGCTTTGAATGCCAGTCGAAAAAGTCGTAATCGTCATTTTGGTTGGAAAGAAATGGATTTCTTACAAAGTCGCGATATACAGATAGGTTATTTGACCTGACTTTCATAAATCCATTCAATGCAGTTAGGTTTGCCATTACCGCAGGTAGGCCATTTCCTTTTATCTCATCCGGGGTTGAAGAACTTCTGAATTTAAAACACTGCTTCAATATTGCATATTGCTTACTAACATCCATTTCTTTAATACTTCCTGTGCCATTATGATCAGCTAGCCATCGACCACAAAAGCCTAGACCTGAATCAACAATGCTAATTTCTACAAACCTTCGAGTTGAGTTTTTAGTCTGATTTAAGTTATCAATATACTGACTCAACACCTCATCATTACTGATTGATTTAGAAATAGCTTCTTCAACTAAATTAATTCCATAGCTATATATCACCCTAGTCGCAGGTTTTAGCCAAACAGAGCGGTTTTCGCTTTTGGTGCCGTGCTCATGAGTATTTACAAAAAGCTCGTAGAACATTCTGCCCAAATTGTTAACCTTAGAGTCATCAGGCAAGGTCGCGCCTCCTGCAACGCTGGCAGAACGTTCAACCATAGACCTTACAAGACTAGTAATCTTATCAACACTTTTTGGGGATGGGTGGTAACCAGGTACTGTAGAATAAAACTGAGGTGCAAACCCTTTGGTACTATGGTCAACAAATGAATACCAGCAAAGACGGCCTCTATTTTGCCCAAAATTATTTTCTGATTGCTTTTCTATGGCACATTTTGCTTGACGGTTTACGTCTGGTCGCACATTTGGTGTTTCTTCAGAGGGCAAATCTATTTTTTTTGCCATCATCATCGCAGTGAACTTATGGGGTTGTGCGATAATATCGACAACCGCTTCATCTTTCGTTTTTTGGCTTGGCTTAATTTCGACTTTTCGATCTTTACTTAAATTCGCCCAGGTGTTCACAGCTTGTATTGCTGCTGCGTAGCCACCAAAAGCAAATTTGCTGTTACCTACTGGAATTTGTAAAATTTGGTCTTCTGGTGAATCAGATAACTGAGAAAAGAACTTCTCTATTTTATCTATCTCCAAAGTAGCGGGTAAAGATTTCATTATTAGTCCCTATTAAGTAATTCCGTTATGAGGTTATCAACTCGCCGCGAAAGGCTTTAGCTAGTATTGACTGAGTGAGTTTGTCTAAACGAGCTTTGGCGGCGTTATATTGTTTTTCGACAGTATTCGCATGTTCAAATAGCTCTTCAATTACAGCTACAATTTTGAGTTGTTCTGCTACGTTAGGAAAATGAACTTCAATTGACGAAACTTTTGAAATACTTAAGGTATAGAGGCCAGCCCCTGAAGTAGCCTTTTCCCTAATCATTTGCTTTCCAATTGGCGACATTAAAAAATAAAGTAAAAAATCAGGATTTATAACTTCAGGGTTACTTCTCACCTTTATTAAGTGATTCTGATGAACGCACTCTTCTAACTGGGATTTCCATATCGCTACTCGACCTATTTGATCAATACTGCCATTGCCTTCAACAACTAAAAGATCATTATGATTAACGGTTACTCTGCTTAACTCTTTTTCTTTTACGCCTATCTCTTTCACTTCATCTAAAACTATTCGATTTTCGTAAACGTTTGCGACTCTTAAGTAGGGTTTTAGTAAAGGAAATGTTCCTCTCTTCGAATTTTTAGTTAAACCTCCTGTAACCTCAGTAATATCACCTAACAGTGATTGAGAAGGCTCCCAAACTACATTGTTTTCTTCTCGCCAGTCTTTGGTTAGTTCGCCGGAGGTGGCGGCGGCGAGCACGGATTGGCGGAAGCGTTTTAGGGTGGTTGGGATTTTGTCGAGGCGTGCTTGTGCCGCTTCGACTTTGGCTAAGACTGAATCCAGTTTATCGGTAATGCTCTTTTGTTGTTGAATTGGTGCAAGTGGAATGTTGAACGCTTTTAATTTCTTCTGATTTAACGATGACTGATTAACTGCGTGTTGTGCATGAGCGGAAAACTCGCCTAATAATCGGAAGTATTTGCAGTAATAATTAAAATATCGAGGCTCAGCAAGTTCATTTACAGCTAAACGTAATAAATTTACGCCATGATATAAATTAACGTTACTAGGAACTATCGCTGTTTTGCCCAGATGTAATGCACTATTGATATGACTAAATAAAATATCGTTTTCTTGTAGTCGATATTTTTCTATTTTCTCCTCATCGTAACTTTCTAAATAACCAATGCGATTTAAGTCTATTTTCTGATCAGCAATAGTTTCGATTCGCGAAACGGGAACGCCAACACCTTCTTTATTTTGCTTTCCGTTCACTCCATTGGTCACTAACGAGAGAACATCACCAAAAGTCTTTAACTCCCAACCTTGAGGCAACTGGCTCATGCAATAACCTCATCCGTTTCTTCCGCAGCATCTAGCTCTACTAAAATAGACTGTAAATCAGTAATCGCACCAGATAACTCTTCTATCGCTTCATTAATCAATACATCCGGCTCTGGTAAGTTGGCAGCATCTTCAATGCTGTCATCACGAATCCAAGCAAGATCGAGTGAATCGTCTTTTGCGGTAATTTCTTCACGGGTGAAAGCTCTTAATCTACAAGTATCGACATCACCAATTTCACTGCCGTCTTTGTGATTATCAATAAATGCTTGGCGTTTGGTTTCATCCACTTGCGTTAAGTCGCTACCAACCGCTTGATAGAATTCATCAAAGTGGGCCTTAGTTAACACAGTGCGTTTACCAAATTGTGGCATATTGGCACGAAGGTCATATACCCACACCTTCTTGGTGTTGCCTTTGTCTTTGGTAATGTCGGTAGGTTTTTCAAAAAACAATACGTTGGTTTTCACACCTGCGGCGTAGAAGATACCTGTTGGTAACCTTAAAATAGTGTGCAGGTTGCACTTTTCCATCAAGTCATTGCGAATTTTACGACCTGTGGAGCCTTCGAATAATACGTTGTCTGGCAATACAACAGCGGCACGACCACCTGGCTTTAACATGCTGTGGTACATAGTATGTAAAAACGCTAACTGCTTGTTAGAGGTGTAATGAACAAGGTCATCCCTTGTAGGTACGCCACCACCTTGCTTGGTTCCAAAAGGCGGGTTGGCTAGTATCAAGCTGGCTTTGGGTAGGGCTTTACCTTCGTTTGATAAGGTATCACCAAATAACACCCCTGCATTGGTGTCGTCTACGGCTAAGTCGTGCAACATCAAATTCATCATGGCTAGGCGGCGTGTGTCTGGTACTAGCTCCATGCCGAAGAACGTACCATGTTGGTATTTGTTGTAAGCCGCCTCGTCGAGCATTTTGATGTCATTATTCTTTTCGATTTCATGATGAGCAGCAATCAAGAACCCGCCTGTCCCAGCCGTTGGGTCTACTATGACATCATCAAGGCTTGGCTTCATAAGCTCCACCATGACTTCAATCAGTACACGCGGCGTAAAATATTGGCCTGCACCGGACTTCTTCTCGCTGGCGTTAATTTCCAGCAAGCCTTCGTACATGTCACCTAAACCTTCATGTTTGGCTGAATACCAATCAAGATTGTCGATTTCAGTTACCAACTTGTTCAGAGTGGCAGGTTTACGAATACAGGTAGATGCATCGGCGAAAATGGCTTTGGTGATCAAAGAGCCGTGAGATCCTAAATGGATCAGTAACTTTTTGTATTCTTCTAATCGGGTTGCAGCGTTAAAGTTTTCAATATCTGTCCAACGGAAACCTTCTGGGATCAGTTCATCTTGGCCTGTTTCTTCCACCATTTTTAAAAAGATAAGGTAAGTCAGCTCGTTGAGGTATTCGTGATAGGTTACACCGTCATCACGTAACAGATTACATAGGTTCCAGAGTTTGTTGATTAAGTCTTGTGTGCTCATTGATATCTACTTATAAGTTCTTTGTCACAGGTAAAATTCCTGCATTTTTAATCGGCATAGTATATAAGATTATGCCGATTGCTGTTGTTCACTGTCTGACCAAATAGCCCGATTAAACTGGTTGAGTATGTCAGTTACGGGTTGGTCAAATAACTTGGTCGCACGCTTAATACCGCCCATGTTTTTGAAAATACCTTCGTTAAGGTTACTTTCATCCACAACTATATTGGCTTTAATTTGCCCTGCGATGGTTTCAAGCCATTCTCGCTGTGGTGTTTTCCATGGTTGGCTGGAGAGTATTTTATCGAGTGCTCTATCGACTCTTTGCTCATAAGGCTCCAATGCTTCACCAATAGCAGCTTGACGTATATGACCAATAATTCTAGCGGCGATATCTTCGTTTTTAACTTCTTTCCACGCTTCTTTTAAATCTTGCTCACGGAATTCATTTTTCTCTAGTTCTAAGGCAAGCTCTTTGAGGCTATCGCGTGTGAGTTCCCATGGGCGCTGAATGACGGTTTGTATTGCGACCATTCGGTTGCTATTAGCATTCACAAAGCTGGAAAAGGCCGTTAAATAATCCTCAGGCTTTTGACCGCTACCGTAGCCCGTTGAAGTACCTGTTACTTCATCTTCATGGGTGGAGATCACAACGGTACTGCCACCGCCTCCTTTACCAGAGACTTTCATATCGAGTAATTCACCTAAACCTGGGTGATTCACAAACCAGTCGGCAACGTCCGTCAGTTTCATGCTTTTCAGCTCTTGAGCAAACTCTTTTGGTGGTTTGCCAACAATGCGCTCAAAGTCTGAGTTTTGGGACGGTGATAGATAATTCTTTTTGCTTTGTAACTTGGCAAGGAACTGGTCTTTCGCTAGTTGTTGAAGTTTAGGATCTGAACTGCCTGTGATTTCAGTTTCTAACTCCGTGAAAGTGATATCTACCTTGGTGACAACAGGTTTCATGCTGTTGACCTTTTCTAACTGTTTGTAGATATCGACGGCATCGAAAATACGGAAACGCTCTTTGGCAATCTCATCACAACGGCGAGTTGCACGGCCAAGCATTTGTTCAAACAAAATACGGCTGTTTACTCGACGTAAAAATACAAGATTACATATAGATGGAACGTCTACCCCTGTTGTTAATAAATCTACGGTAACGGCAATATTGGGTAGTCGATCATTTTTATATCGACGGATTTTTTCCAGCGGCTTGTCTGATGCACCAGTGATCTTTTGAATGGCATCATCTTCCACTTCGCCGTGGTAGTTTTCACATGCATCTTTTAAGGCTTCAACCACTTCGTCTGCATGTTTGTCTGTTACACAGAATATCAGTGATTTTTCTGGTGAGTACGGGTTAAGCGAATCGCTTTCAATCAACCACTTGCAAACTTCTTTAGTAAATTCAGGCGCAATAACCTTACGATTGAACTGGGCAACTTCAAAGTTTAGCTCATCAGGTGTGTTAATTAATTCCAATTCTTGAGTTTGTGGATCATATACCTGCACGGGTTCATTGATTGCGTACTTGATACCTTCGGTATTAAGCTTGGTATGAATGCGTGTTGGTGGTAAGTGATCAACAAGGTGACCATCGATAACCGCCTCAGTGTAGGAGTAGGTAAACACAGGATCACCGAAGATATCTTTGGTATGAAGTGCAGGAGTTGCAGTTAATCCGACTTTAAAGGCATCAAAATACTCTATAACCGCACGGTACTTAGACATGTAATCTTTTTGATCACGGAACTTCACTTCGGTTTCACTCAGTTCGCGATCAAGTAAATAACCCCTATGACATTCGTCAACAACGATACAGTCATACTGCCCAACACCTGGTTTAGCTCCATCATCTGACGGGTACATAATGCGCTTTACTAAACCTTGTACGGTAGCAACGTGAACTTTGGTATCGTCTTCTGGATTAGGCTTGCGCGCTTTTTCTGGCTCGATGCCTAAAACTTCAAACGTGTCGGCAAAGGTGTTGAGGTTTTCCATACGAACCTCACCAAAATCTACTGTCGCTTGAACACCTAATGCGCTTCTATCAACTAAAAATAGAATTCGGCGAAAACGCTCTGCTTTTAACAGACGATAAACCAAGGCAATACAGGTTTTGGTTTTCCCAGTACCTGTTGCCATAGCCACCATAGCTTTGTCTTTACCATCCTTAATAGCTTGTTCGACACTTAATATCGCTTTCTTCTGATAGTCACGAAGTTTAAGTTCGTAATCAAAGCTCATATCGTCAAGCTCGGCATTGGCTTGTTGAGGGGTTTGGCGCAAATAGGTTTTGATTTCTTGTGGTGAATACCAGCCTTTTAACGCTTTGCGGCGGTTGGTGTTGTCACGTACATCTAAAAACCAAATGCCACTTTCTTGTTCTAGCTGTTTCAAGTAAGCACGGCCATTGGTGGCAAAGGTAAGTGGTGCGTTGAATTCCCCCCCTTCACCATTTGAATAGCGAGTGGTTTCAATATCTTCTGATAATTGCTCTATACCGCTGGCGTATCGCTTGGCTTGGTCTATTGCTCCATAAACATTCTTAGCGGTCTTTTTCGCCTCAATCACACCAACTAAAGTCATGCCTATGAAAAGCGCATAGTCGGCAGGGCCTGATTGGGTAGGCCACTCAGCAATAGCTTTGTTCTTGTTTGGTTCTGGACGAGTGCCTTTTGCATAGCGTAAATTTTCAGTGTCCGCTTCCCAACCAGCATCGACCAACTGTTGATCGATAACAACACGGGTTTCTGCTTCATCCATTTCAAAAGGGGATTTTTCAATGCGCTTAAGTTCAGCCGCTTGCTCTTCTTTTGGTTTAGCTTGGAATGATTTAATAAATTCTTGGTTAGCAGCTTCAGCAGCTGATTTGTATTTCTCAGCTTCTTTTTCGCTTTCAATTGCCAGTTGTTCCCAAAGCGATTTGTCGGCTGCCATTTTCTCAGCACGATCATGCTCAGCTTTTGCTTTTTCAGCTTCGATGCGGCTGAGTTCTTCAGCCGTTTTAATACGTTCAGAGCTACGTTGGGATTCTGTTTTAAGTTGCTCTACTTGTTCTTCGAGCTGGCGTACATATTCAGATGGGTCTTGTGGTTTTACAAACTTTTTGATTTTAAAGCCTTTGGCAGCGGAACCGCCAAAAGTGATGTGGAACCACATTGCCAAAGCATGGCCGACCATGATGGCTTTTAGTGCATCACGGTGACTGGTGCTATCGAATTCGTGAGTGGCAGTATTACCAAGTTTGCGAATAGTATGAAATGCATCACGAACATTGTCGTCGAGCCGGAGGTTGTAATCTAAGTCACGAAGTAGATCGACTTGCTTGACATTACTACCAGCTTCAACACCTATGCGGGCAGCTATTGCTTGGGCGATGGCTTCACCCAGTTGGCGCATTTTGATAAGGGAAGTATTAGGATCAGGAGAGAAATTCCGCTCAGCGGACTCGGCCAGCTTGAACAGCCAGTCATGGTGCTTTTTCAGGAAATCGAAATTGCTTGTACTCTCCATTGTTTAATCCCTTTTATTGTTATTTTGCCCTTAGTGAATCGACCTATAAATTTAGTCCATTTATCAAAAAGATAATAACTGATAGTTATAAAAAAGTATCTAAAAATCATACAAAAAAAGCGACTCACTACGAGTCGCTAATCCGTCCAGCATCTTTAAGCTTTGAGTGCCATCTGAGTTCGGCTGCTTCTAGCCACCCAAAGACATCAATACCCATTATGCTTTCAATTTCATCAGAAAAATGTTCTAGAAAGTTAAAAATCTCACAGTGGAATTTTAGCAATACTTCAAGCATATCTAATCCTTCACGATATTTTCCTATATCGTCACCCAGTTCATCTTGGATCTGATTACTTAAGCTGATACCGAGCCACTTTCCGACTTCATCTCTGTGAAGATAAATATAACGGTCATATTTGAGCGACAACGATTTAACGTTATCAACCGTTGCCAATAGCAAGATTGTAGAGTCATCCTGCTCTTGCCATTTGGATTTCGACTGCCTTTTATATTTTCTAATGATTTGTAATTGTTGTGTCTTCATTTTTATCTCCGATTTTTGAACTCGGAGATAAAAAGGCTCCAACTGGGGAAATTATTGAAACTCAGGGAAGTTAAGATCTAATTGTTTATGCTCTTCAATCCATTGTGATCCCTCATATTCAAAAAGGCTATTGAGTATTGCCCTGACCAAAGGCAAATCATCAGCAGCAACACCTGCACCTATGTATTTCACTAAAAGAACATCTATGTACTGGTCTTTATCGATCAATTTCAATTCGCAAATTTCATCGTGATAATCCATGAATTTGTGACTCAGATCCTCAAACAGTCCGGCGACAACTGCCGCACTTAATTGCATATCCTTCATACTTTTTATTCCTTGTTTAGTTAGTTTCAAACTTAAAAAGGCGTGCTTTAGGAAAATTTTCCTGGTGTGTAGCTAATTAGTTTTGAGTTCATAAAAACTAATATGGAGAACACTATGAATATTGAGTCGAATGTTACTGAACTATTTGGCAGCCAGCCTGCGATTGCAAATGACGAAGACTTCCTCGTTCTATTAGACAATGATGAGGATTATATTTGTTACGTGCGAAACTACGTCAGCTCTTTTGAGTTTATCGTTGTTAGTAACAGCATAATGAGAAGACTGCCAAAGGAACTACAACCAATCACCAACGTTTTTGTTCCTTCAAGTTTTCATGCTTTGCGACAGTTCAAAGGCGATATCCGTCAATACATTTTGCAATCAAACCAGTTGAGTCATTTTTACTATCTGTTTAATAGCTCAATGACAGATTTCTTTGATTCATTATAAAACTAAGCCAGCATTCAGTTGCTGGCTTTCTTTATGCCAAGAAGTTTCCATGTTGTGAATCTATCTAATAGTAGCTATCGCGGGAACGATGAATATTTATATCCGAACCTATGTAGCAGCTACCAGATAGACCAGCCCGCCAAAGTCAGGTGGGCTTTTTCTTGACCAGCTTATCAATATGCCTCTGAGCTTCTTCATCGGTCATGCTCTCAGGCTTACCGCCTGACAAATCGTTATCGAGAAACATTCCTGAATTTAGTATGGTTTCACGGCTAAATATGGGCAAGTCTAATACTCTGCCTTGCTTTTTTAACGAATCACAACCTGCACATGCACCATTTATGGTATATCGAATCCAGGTTTTAAAATACTTGCGGTTTTCTTCGTTGTACTCAATTTCATCATCTTCAAACTCTTGAAGCCTAAGATCCTCTCTACATATCTTGCATTTCGGGCACTCATAAGCCGATATGAATGAGACTTCACCACACCCCTTAGCTTGAGCACGACGTTTGGTGTTTTCTTTTTTTAAAGCCACTTTTTCTTTTGAAGTCTGACGTGCCATATGGCAGTGGAAACAACCTTTTTTGCCAATTTTTGTTTTGGACTTATGAACATCACATTCGGTCTTACCCTCAAAGATCTCCATTGTTCCATTGTAATCATTTATTGAATACAACTTAGTCATGAATACACCGCGATACTGCCCCTTTTTTCTAAGCAGTTTTATAAAATTTAAAAATATTTCGCCATCATCACCAATTCAGAAGTAACGAAAAGGCTGACAGTGAAAACATTAACCCTCTTATTTAACCAATATGGTGCCGAGGCTGTGACATACAAGCAGGCTCAATTAGATTTCTTTAATGTTACCAACAAAAAGAAGTTCGGGGAGTTGATCAAAAGTAGCTACGAATTATCAGCGGCTTTGGACGACTCTGCTAAAAACTTCAGCCTTTATGGGCTGGCCCATTTGATCGATAGAAAACGAAATTTAAATAAATATAAAACTGAAGGTAACACTATGCTGAATACTAGAATTGGACTTTATGAGTTTTACGGCACTGCAATCATCGACTTTGATGATATCCGGCAAGAACACCTTGGCTGCTCACATGATGTCGCCACCAGAAAAATAAAATCTGGTGAATTACCACTTGTGACTTTTAGGCTGGCGGATTCGCAAAAAGGTAAACTGTTAGTTCATGTTGATGATCTAACCGAGTTAGTTGAACGGCAACGAGAGCGAGCGCGAAAAGAAATTCAAAAACATATCGATGAGTTTAAAGTTGCCAGCAAAGGGAATAGCTAATGTTTATAGTTGTTAAAATCCCTCACAGAGGCACACCCGACGTATTTAGTATTTTTGATGAAAATGAGCTTATCTATGTTGCTCACACAGTGTATGAGGGAACTTTCTACCGCTGCATAAATATCAGTGAAGCATTAGAACAAGATCCAGAGAAGGAATACTTCAGTGATGAAGTTTGGAAAATACTCGAAACTGATGGACAAGTTATCGAAGCATCATTTGACCCATATGGAAATAATGTAGAGTATTTCCGGTTAAATGATGCCCCTTCCGAGTTAGAAATCGCCTATGCAATTTTGACTGATGACATGCATTCAATGCAGGTTCTTACTATAAAAGAAGCTCAACATTGGATGCAAAAATATCCATCAGGCTACACTGGTCATCAGAGTGCCGAAGTAAGACGGGCTATTGAATATGAACTATCTTCTCTAGATGCTTTTATCGATAATTAAAAGTAAACTATAACTGACTTTTAATGAGAAAAAGGCTTTTAGAAACTATAAGTTAATTATATTTGACTTATAATCATATCGGCATTACTTTATATTTAAAAGTAAATAATAGTTAACTTATATGAGTAATCTTGCCAAGACAAACAGAACTGGTAAAGCGGTTAAGGCAACAGTGATGCCTAATTTATCAGAACGCTTTACCCCTATTCAGCTCGCTGAGGCGATCACTGCAAAGCGAACGGGTATGAAGCTATCTCTCGCAGATGTATCTGAAGCATTGTCAATTTCAAAGCCTACGCTGGTGAAAATAGAAAAAGGCGATACCAATGTAAAGTTAGCGAACCTTCTCAAGGTAATGGAATACCTTGGTCTTTCATTTAGCCTTCTGTCCGATGATGCTACTTCCAAAGAAGAAACAGGGGTAAGTGATGACTGGTACTGATCTAAATACCCTGAACGTTTATATCGGTCATGGTCGTAGAATTGCGGAAATAACCATTCCTGTAGGCTCTGAAACCGAATTAACCTTAGCTTACGAGCCTGATTGGATCAAAGAGGGTTTTGCTATCTCGCCCCACCTGCCTTTGAACGGTGAGTTTGATCACAGGGCGGTTCGGAACTTCCTACAAAACTTATTACCTGAAGGTAAAGGGTTAGAAGAGATCACGAGTAATACCACTATCTCCAAAAATAATACCTTTGGGCTTATCAAGATCATCGGCGCTGACACGTCAGGCGCGTTATCATTTACAAGTCAGAGCAATGAAGAAACCGAAACTTCATTTCGAGAAGTCACTAATGAAGAACTAATCGAAAAGTTAGCTCGTTTTAAGAATGCTGGAGAATCAATTACCTATTGGGATGGTCGTACAAGGCTATCAGTAGCGGGTGTACAAGATAAACTTAACTTATTAGAGATAGATGGCAAATTAGGCTTTGGTGAAGGTAAGCTTTGCTCCAATAAGATCTTTAAGTTTGAAACGGGTAAAGCGCCTTTTATTGCCGTGAATGAATTATTTACCATGTTACTGGCAAAACATTCGGGTATCGATGTACCAGAGGTGGCGGTACGGAAATATGGAGAAGTCAGCGCGTTTGTCATTAACCGTTTTGACCGTAAGTTAATAGCTGGGCAACAGCGTGTTATGCGCCGCCATGTTATCGATGGCTGCCAAGCAACCAACCTACCCCCATCATACAAATACGAGCGTCAACACGGTGATGAAGGCGACGGTATTTATATTCGTGATGGTGTATCTTTTCCGAAGCTATTTAATGTACAAACAACCAATGCCGAAGCGTATCAAACGCAACTTATACGCTGGATGACCTTTAATATTTTAGTGCGTAACTATGATGCTCACGGTAAGAACATCAGCTTCTTTGTGGGTAAACAGGGCTTAAGTCTTACGCCATTTTACGATTTAGTAAATATTGAAGCCATCATTCGTGAGATCCAAGCAAGACAAGCTGATGAAAACTCTAATTCGCCAATGGCAAACCATTTCGCAATGTCGATAGGTGAATATGGTGCAGGCAGTGCTGGTAATTTTAATCACCCGTTTACTGCTTACATGTTGGCAGACTTCGCCCATGAATTTGGTATATCACTCCCTCGTCTGCAATTGTTGATGAAGCAAATGATCAAACAAGTGCAAGCATCTGTTGATTTAGCAAAAGCTGATGCACTTAAACAGCAGTTAACTGATTCTGAAATACAGCATGTTGATACCTGTATTCAAATCATTGATGAATCAGTGGAAGAACTAAGTGCAGAAGTGGATCAAATTACGGAAATGAGCGACTTAATTTAGTGTGGATTTCTGGCTATTTCTGTTTATTTCATTAAAGTGGAGTGACAATAAGTAGACAGCGAAATTTGCAATTAAGAATTAAACTTCAATAAATCAATGTGTTAACCGTCATTTTTGCTTAGAGTGCATCCTTTCCAGCATTGGAGCGACTGAAAAACGATGATCAATGGATTGTGAAATTAACGCGGTCATAAAACAACTTGAATGGTGATTGCGCCTGATATGATACCAAATAATGTTGGTACATAAACCATAAATGTAATATTGTGAGGGTTTATGCGATAAACGTAGCCAAATGCAGACACTTTTTTATACTTTAGCAGAATAGGAAAGCTAAGGTCGAACTCTTAAGCTTGTAAGATTGGCATAAAACTAACTATAAAAAGCGCAACTTGAAAATAAAAATAAAAAGAGTAAGAAAATAAACCGGGATGATGAACGACAGGGAGCTACTGATAAGTAGAAGACACCGCACTGACACTCTGTCATTCTTTGCAATACCCAATGTACTCTTCGGATTGAACTTTGGTGTCCTTGCTGGAATGGCTAATACCTTCTTTGGTGTGCCATTATTCGGTGAATTCACAATCTATCTGGGGCAGATATTTGTACTGCTTTGTTTAGTTACGCGTGGAATTAATGCTGCCATTGTCGCGACTACTATTGCTTCAGTTGTCACTGCTGTAACGGCAAACGATCCTTATCTAGTTGTTGTCTTAGCCATTGAAATACTTTTTGTACACGCTGCTCTGAAAAGGGGCGTATTCTTATTTCAATCAGTCATGTTGTTTTGGTTATTGATTGGTACACCTTTACTTTTATTGCTCAATTTTTTAACCACTCAAGCAAGTTCTGATGTACTCATAATTAGTGCGGTAGTGAGAGGGGTTAACGCACTTATATGTGTTTCTTTAGCTGCAATATGCTTATGGTTTTTACCGCAAAGCTTTGTCCAAGCGACTTATAATAAAAAACCACCACGTCTTGCTTCATTGATTTTTTCTTTATGCATGCTGACCGTAACTCTTCCTGCGTTAGCCATCGCATTGTTTTTTGTGAATCAATCTGCGATGCAAAATCAGAAAGCCGTGTTCGAGTCTATGGATAAATTCTCTGACCGCATTATTTCTCAGGTAGACTCAGTATTAATGCAACATAAACAGGGCTTAAAAACTGTCGCTGAAGTGCTTGCAAAATCCGATAGTCTACCGACTAACGAACAGGTTCTGCTCGAATCCACCTTTAATAATAACCTTGCTTTCTCGAGAATTAATATCATTGATAAACAAGGCAATATTGTAAATACCACTAGCGTTAATTCCGCAGATCCCGCGTATTGGCAAGCGTCGTCCAACGTCGCCAGCGAGATATTTTTTAAAGCCACCCAAAGAAGCTTAGATTTTTATGTTTCTCAAGCCTACGCTTTAGGCTCTTATGCTGAGTCTCCTAAGGTCATAAGCCTTTCTTATCCAATTTTAAAGACGCTTAACAATTCAGAAAGTTTTGAAGGTGCTGTGCAAGGTATTATTCCTTTGTCGACCATCGACCGATTAAATGACGAACTAATAACTACCAATGTGAATTACGTTCTCACCGATGAAAAATCTAGAATTCTGGCGACCTCACTCCTTGCGCCCTACATCACACTTTCAACCCTGCAAATGGAATCTATGCAACATCCACTCGTTGACCGTGTGCCAGTAGTGAAACTCGACAATACCGAGTATCTTTTGTTGAAAAACACGACGAGTCAAGGATGGCAATTGCATATTTTAGCGAATACTGGATTAGTGACAGGCCCGATAGTCAATAGCTTCTATATGCTTATTCTTTCTGCAACCTTTGTAATTCTAGCTTTTGCTTTAGTGGCCAGCCAATTAGCCCGGAAAATTACTAAGCCATTAGAAGACATTGCAGCCCACTTCCCTGATAAAGCCCTGCATCCTAAAATAGTGGAAGAATCCAAAGTCAGCGACGAGATTGTAAAACTAACTGACCGACTCATCTCTTCTCATGCAGTAATGAGCGACTTTCAACAACAGTTGACCGAGCAAGTCGAAAGCAAAACAAAACAACTTAAACAGCTCAACCGAGAACTTTATTCGTTGGCACAAAAAGATGGTTTAACCCAGTTATTAAATAGAGCTGGATTTAATCGTTTTGCACTCACCTCGTTTAGAAACTGCATTCGAAACCATATACCTATGTCGATGATATTAATTGATATTGACCATTTTAAGCGTATTAATGACACCTATGGTCATCCATTTGGCGATAAGTGTATTACTATGGTTGCCAAAATATTACAAAAACACTGCAAACGCGATACCGATATTATTGGACGATTTGGTGGAGAAGAGTTTATTATAATGATCGTAGGGAGTGATCCTAAAGAACACCATACTAGGGTTAAGCTGATTTCTGAATCTATACGGCAACTAAATTTCACCCATGATTCAGACAGCGTAAGGATCACTGTATCATCTGGCATTTGCAGCATAATTGACGATTTTTCACTGGATTTTGATACTTTAATAAAGCTTGCCGATGAACAACTTTATTTGAGTAAACGTACAGGTAGAGATAAAACCAGTGTACTTGTTCGATAAATGAACGCTAGTGTCAGAAATGGAATTCTGATATATAAGTAAAGATGGGACAAAAAAAACAACAATTCCTTGAGAATATCCAGAAAGCACTTTTGCTATCGCTTCTTGTTATAGCGAGCAACTTATTTCTGGAAATTGAATTATTTGGTGATACTGAACTTCTTTTTGGTAGCACTTTTGTCATCTTGTCTCTGCAACTAATCCCTTTTCGATATGCTAGTCTCGTCTTTATAGCTTGCTTACTTTCCATGCATCAAACCAACCAGCTTTGGCAAGAGCTGGTAATGGTAACGCTTGAATTTTTTGCTATTGCTTATCTAATTCATCGGCGTTTATTACTTATCGTAGCTTCTGCGATATTTTGGTTATTTTTCGGCGCTCCGTTTTTGTGGATTTTGTTACAGTTTGGAGAGACGGGTTTAAAAGACATCAGCATTCTTTTGACCATTCATACCACCTTAAATTCGGTGTTAAATGCCGCTATAGCAGCAAGCTTGTTAGTGATTATTCCCAATTCTCTGCAAAATCAAAATATTGTTGGAAAACAGAACCGGCTTGCCTCTAACATATTCGCCCTTTGTGCATCTACACTTATGGTCCCTCTACTTCTGGTTTCTTTTGTATACACAGGGGACAGTGCTAAGGAATTCGAAAAACTAACCAGTGAAGATCTGTCTTCTAAAGCCTCCTTTATTAGTCAATTAACCCAAAGTTTTTTGAAAGAACATGAATTAATAATTCGACAACAGGCAGATTTAATCAGTTTAAATACACCGGATTATTTAGTCTATCAATCCATGATAGTGGCACAAAAGCGTAACCCAGCCTTTTACAACATTACCAGCACAGATGAAAATGGGCAGTTTTTGTTATTTGCCCCCGAAAAATTCAAACAAGACTTAGATAATTTATCAGAAGAGCAAAAAACCGTAGCCGACAGACAATATTTTTTAGAAGCCAAAAGAACAGAAAGGATATTCATCTCCAATACCATTATGAGCCGAGGGCTGATTCAAGGGCCAATGTTGTCAATTGCCGCTCCCTATTTTGATAACTCAGCATTTAAGGGCATCGTATTTGGCGCAATCAACTTAAACGCGATAAGTGACTTTAGAACAAAAATTGAAAACTTATTAGATGATTCTTCTGCAATAGTAACGGATAAAAATGGCTTTGTGGTGTTTACAACGGTGGATATTCAACTACCACCTATCAGTAACTTTATTCCGGTTACCACCTATAATTTAGCCAGTAAAAATTTGCAAAGTACCATGGTAAATAATATGAGCTATGTGTATGAGCGGGAAAATAATAGTTATGGTTGGCGTGTGTACGTTCTATCTGATGCCAACACCATGATGAGTCATTTAGAGCATGTTTATTATTTGGTAGGTATAAGTTTAATCTTAGTGTTGAGTATATTTTTAATATTCGCCTACAATTTATCTTCGAAAATTACTGAGCCTCTTGTCGCTTTGCTTAATTCAGATGGTGAATCAAAGCAAACAAACAAACCACTTATCAGCATCAGCAAAGAGTTCGATGATGTTGAATTAAAACTTAAACATTCTAAGTTTTTGGTACAAAACTTTGAAAATCGGTTGAAGCAGCAGGTTACGGAAAAAACCACGCAATTAGAACAATTGAACTTGCAACTAGCAGCCCAAGCACGAGAGGATGGACTAACTCATTTACTCAATCGCACAGGCTTTGATGAGCTTGCAGTTAACGCTATCAAAACTAACTATCGCCTTGAGCAACCTTTTAGTTTAGCTTTGCTAGACATAGACCACTTCAAACAAATCAATGATAACTACGGGCATCCATTTGGGGATAAGTGTCTTCGCGCTTTTTCTGCTTTATTACAACGAAACTGTAAACGTGACACCGACATCATTGGTCGTTATGGTGGTGAAGAGTTTATTATACTGATGAGTGGCAAAAATATAGATGTTCATCACCAAATCATTCAGAATATTCATCAACAAACTATGGGGCTGCAACAAAAGGTACCTAACAGTAATACCAATGTTAGTTTCACAGTAAGCATAGGGATTTGTAGCGTTTTAGGAAACGTGAATTTAAGTCTGTATGACATAGTGAAACTTGCCGACGAAGAGCTCTATAAGTGTAAAAGAGGTGGTAGAAACCGCATTGCTATTCGGACCTATGGATATAGTCCGGAAAACCCTAAGTAATTTTACTGCTCTGACCTGCTTTATTTGTTACAATGCTCGCAATTAATTGAATTGATTCAACGACTTTATGCAGCAACTATTCTATGTATTAAATGGTAGTGTATCGGTTTGTATTTACTTCATTAACACTGTCATTTGTGTAACTCCGTTACTCTTTTTTTCAGTGTGTAAATTAATCCCGATAAGACCGTGGCAAACATTGATGTCTAAAACAGTGGATGCAATTGCGACATTGTGGATAGGGATTAATAATCTTAATCAAAAGATCTTTTCGAGAACTCGTTTTACTTTGAACGCAAGTGGAGAATTGAGAAAGCGTGACTGGTACTTAGTAATTGCCAACCATCAATCATGGGTCGATATCCTTACTCTACAGCGGGTGTTTAATCGAAAAGTTCCGTTTTTAAAGTTTTTTTTAAAGCAGAATTTAATTTTTGTCCCCTTTCTTGGTCTTGCTTGGTGGGGATTAGATTTTCCTTTTATGAAAAGATACAGCAAATCATTTTTAGCCAAAAATCCCCATTTAAAAGGCAAAGATCTAGAAACAACCAAAAAGGCATGTGAAAAATTTAGGAATAGCCCAGTGAGTATTATGAATTTTGTCGAAGGGACTCGATTCTCGCCCAAAAAACTCCCGCAAAACAGTGCATTTAAACGACTGCTGCCCCCTAAATCCGGCGGAATTGCATTTGTGATGAGTGCCATGGGTGAAAGACTCAATAAATTAATCAATGTGACCATTTATTATCCCGGCGGCATACCTAGTTTTTGGGATTTTGTTTGTGGAAAAGTCAAAAATGTCATTGTTGATGTTGACACCATTGAAATTAATCAGTTGAAAACATCCGGTATTTTTAACGAAGGTTATTTTACAGATGAAAACCAAAAGCAGAAATTTCAGCAGTGGTTAAATCAATTGTGGTTACAAAAAGAAGATAAATTGCTGGCACTAGAAAAGGAACACGAAAGTTCATGTGGTCACTAAGAAGTATTATCGTTTTTCCGATCCATTTAACTTTTCAACTGATTAATTTATGTTGGTGGGGAAGTTTAGTCATTATTTTTGGCATGCTTAGATTGGTATTACCATTTAGATTTGGCAAAAAGTTTTTTGCTCGCGCTATGAATCGAATGTACTTTAGTTTCGGCGTATTCAGCGTCGCATTAATTAAGCTATTTAATCGCATAGAAATTGTAATAGAAATTGATGAACCCCTATCGAAACAAAAGTGGTATCTAATCACCGCCAATCATTCTAGTTACCTTGATATTATTTTGTTAATTGACTTCTGCGCGCCACGTATTCCGCCCCCTAAGTTCTTTCTAAAAAAAGAGCTGATTTGGTTACCTTTTGTCGGTTTAGCGGCTTGGGCCATGGATATGCCTTTTATGCGGCGCTATAGCAAAGCCTATGTTGAAAAATACCCGCATCTCAAAGGCAAGGATATCGAAACCACTAAAAAATCATGTGAACGCTATGTGGATGAACCTACAACCGTCATCAATTTTGTAGAGGGCACAAGATTTACTGCTAAAAAACAAAAATTACGTAAAAGTCCATTTTCACACTTATTGCGTCCCAAAGCTGGCGGTATCGCTTTTACCTTGGCGGTGATGGGAGAATTATTCAGTAATATTCTGGACATAACCCTCGCCTATCCTAAATCGACACACCCTATGATGGATATGCTAGCCGGCAGAATGACAAAGATTGTAATAGATGTACGTACGCTTCCGGTGACGAATGACATCATTGGTGATTACTTTGAAAATGAACACTTTCAAAATAAATTTCAAGACTGGCTTAATCGCCTTTGGACCAAGAAAAACGAACGTATGAAGATGTGGATGAGTTAAATGACTAATCAAGCTGCAACACTCTCTCATTTGGTAAATGAAGTATTAGAATATTTTGGCTTTGCCGCCATCTCTACAGAGGGTATGCTTTATCAAGCTATCAGTTTAGGCCTGTTATTTGGAACAGCTTTTGTCCTATGGCTATTATTCCGACTTTTAGTCTTAATTGAATTACCCATTATTGTCAAAAGAACCAAAACTACATGGGATAATCACCTCCATGAGTCAGGCTTCTTTCGCCGTCTTGCACATCTGGTTCCTGGGTTGTTTTTATTCTACTGCAACTCAACCTTGCATTTACAAGAACACCTAGCTTATGACCTGACCTACTATTTTTCATCCTTATACAACATTGTTGTTTCTTATCTATTATTACAGTCACTACTGACCGCCGTTGAAAAAATTTATGCCGAATCTTCGCTGGCGGAGAGAGCCCCTATCACAGGGTTCATTCAGGTAGGAAGATTACTCTTTACCTTGATGTTGGTGTTTTTAATTATTTCACTGTTGATCGGACAAAGCCCTATTTACCTTCTATCAGGGTTAACCGCTATTGCTGCAGTTCTATTGTTGATTTTCCGGGATACCATTCTAGGCTTTGTTTCAGGTATTCAAATCGCAGCAAACCGTATGTTTAACACTGGTGATTGGATTGAAATGCCGAAATATGGCGTGGATGGCGATATTATAGAAATTGGACTTACAGTGGTGAAAGTCAGTAACTGGGACAAAACAATTTCAACTATCCCTACTTATTCTCTGACCACAGAAGCAGTAAAAAACTGGCGTGGTATGAGTGAAGCTGGCGGCCGTCGAATCAAACGTTCGATCAATGTTGATATGCGTTCGATTCGATTTGCCACCGAAGATGATGTCAAGGCATGGAAGAAATTCACGGTATTGAATGAATATTTAACCAATAAAGAAAAAGTGCTGGCCGAAGATAGAATACGAATCGAAACCGATAAGTCTGACATCATAAACTCTCGTAGGTTAACTAACATAGGAACATTTAGAGCCTATGCAGAGCAGTATTTACTGCACCATGTAGATGTACACAAAGAGCTTACCTGCATGGTACGTCAATTAAAACCAACCGAGGTTGGATTGCCCATAGAGATTTACTGTTTCTCTAAACAAACGCAGTGGGTTATGTATGAACACTTGCAGGCAGATATTTTTGACCACTTGTTAGCCGTGTTACCAGTATTTGGCTTGAATGTGTATCAAAGAGTTAGCGATCGCTCTTCAGTACCATCGGCAATAGAGATAAAAAACACCAATGAGTAAAAAAAAATGCTGTTCACAAAGTGAACAGCATTTTCTAAGCTTAAAACAAGATGCTTAATGCAACTTATGAAATTTTTCGCTTATAGAGCGTAAAGCATTAAGCCTGTAACAGCGAGACCAGACACACCAAGAAAACCGTATTCGATTCTTTCTTTCATAGCTTCTGCACCCGACTTAGTAGACAGAAACCCCATGACGATGCAGCTTAATCCTAAAACTAAGGCTAGGATAAAAACAGCAAACTTTAAAGTGAAAACAATTTCGCCCATCTCAGATAATACCTTTGCATAATAACTGCTCGTATTATACTGAATCTTTGGTCTAGTGCTATGCTACTTCGGTCTTTTTTTTAATATTTATGATCTTGGTCAAATTCACTAAGAGTTAGTAATTTATACCAGAATAATGTCGAAATGATTTGATCTAAGTTACTCAAAAATCCGTATCTCTTTGTTTTTTAAACTGTATTTTTTATTGGCGCATGAATTGCTATGGTGAAATTCATATTAAAACAAAAAGATAATTTACTTTTTGTGCCCAAATTGTAAAGACGAAAATAATAGGAATTAATCAAATGAAAGCTATGTTAACCACAATTCTTGCCGTTTTAGCACTAATTTTATCCCCATTTACTAAAGCTGAAGCTCATGAATATGGAGTGTCAGAACAGTGCGATGTAAACATTAATGCTGAACTAAACGTTGCCGAAGATTTAATGACTATTACTTTGGACAATGGCGACATCTTAAAAATTAATGCACAAGGCGATACATGGAAGAACGGGTCACAATTATCATTAAATAGCGCTCAACGCTCGCTAACGCAACAATACTATTCTGATATCAAAGCGCTGGTGCCTGATGCTATCGAGCTTGCTAGCGATGCAATTGCGGTTACCAACACTGCATTGACCAAAGTACTTAACGGTTTATTCGGTGAAAATAATTCTATGGTGCAATCATTAAGTGAAACCTTATCTGAAATTGAAACCGAATTGCGAGACGCAATTTATCAGCCAGACGGCAGTATGCAATTTGGCAAAGCCATATTTGCTGAAGAAGGCAGCTTTTCTAAAAGTTTAAATACTAAGATTGATTCAGCGGTTGAAGAGTTAATGGCAGAAGCTATGGGACAAATGTTTGTGGTCATTGGCAAAGCCATGATGTCAGGCGATACAGATCTTGCCGATTTTGAAACTCGTATGGAAAATCTGGGTGAAGAATTAGAACAAGAAATCGAAGTAGAAAGTGCGAAAATTGAAAGCTCAGCGAAAAGACTATGTGACTCTCTTGAGGTTATCGATAATACTGAGAATGCTTTACAAAAATATTCAGATTTTAGTAAATTAGATTTAGTTAAGCTTAATCAACGTACATAGGATTAAATGGACGTCACTATTATTGGACTTGGCTGGTTGGGTTTGTCACTTGCCCACCAGCTGTCTCAAAACAAGGTAAACATTACTGGTACTGTCACTTCCACAGAAAAGGCCAAGCATCTTCAAGATTCGACCAATTTTAACGTTTTCACCTTTAACTGTTACGATCTCATAGAAGATGAATTAGCAATAAAATTGTTCGAAAATAAACGACTAGTAATCAATATCGCTGCTGGTCGAACAAAATTATCATCCTCTACCTATTTTAAAGCCATAAGCGCCTTAATCGATATCGCGGTTAAACATCAAGTTAAGCAAATAATCTTTATCAGTACGACCTCTGTTTATTCGGGTTACACTGGCATTGTCGGCCACAGTACACCCAAATGTCCCACCACTGAGTCGGGAATTGCCCATAGCCGAATAGAAGATTATTTATTAGATCAGTATGGGCATATGAGTTTAGTATTAAGACTTTCCGGTCTAGTAGGTCCAAACTATGATGGTAGTTTTCGTCATCCAGTGAATACCTTGGTAAAAAAGCAGCAAATAAGTGGCCCTGAATGCCCTGTGAACCTTGTGCATAAACAAGATGTAATTCAAGCTATCGCTGTATTGCTAGAACAGAAAATTTGCGGAAAAGCCTATAACCTATGCAGTTTAGAACATCCACAAAAGCAGCCTTACTACACTTGGTGTGCTCAACAACTAGGAATATCATCACCTAATTTCTTAGCTCAGCAAGAGCAGGATACTTTTCGAATCGTGGATGGTAAAAACGCTATCGAGGAACTGGGGATAGAGCTCGTCTATCCCTCTCCGTTTGACATGCTTCCAGCCTAGCCGATAAGGGCGAAACCAAAATATTTTTGTAATACTGTATTGATGAATATGATGAACAAAATGCTAGGAATAAAGGTGCCTAAAGAAAAGGTCACATATTTTTCTAACCAACTGCCTTTATAGTCTTCGGCTCCTTGTTCTAGCTCCTCGTTGAACGCAAGTTTCTTCCAACGGTAGACGACAAACAAACATATCAATAAACCATTCAATGGCAAGATAGTATCGTAGAATACGTCGTAAACCAGATCAAAAAAGGATTTGTTCTGGTCTGCATAACTGACAAATGACGTAAAGAAATCAACAAATCCAAACGATAATGCACACATAACCGAAAACACCACTAACAAGATTCCGCATACAACCAAGGCTTTCTTTCTAGAAACTTCTTTTTCGCACATAAGGGATGCTACTGGTACCTCGAAAATTGACACTAGCGAGGTGATGGCTGCGAAAAACACTAAGAGGAAAAATACGGATGCGATAAAACTTGCGCCTACATATCCTAAAGAACTCTGAAGCTCTAAGAATATTTGCGGCAAATAAGAGAAGATCATAGATACAGAGCTTTCACTTAGCTCGTTTGGATCTACCTCAGGATTAAAAGAAAATATTGCAGGTAGAATCATCAATCCTGCAGTAAAGGCTACAGCCGTATCTGTTAATGCAACCAATTTAGAGGCTTCAGGTAAGTTAGCTTTTTTATTAATGTAGCTACCATAAGTGATCATTATTCCCATGCCTAAAGATAGCGAAAAGAAAGCCTGAGACAAAGCGCCATTGATGACGCTGGCATTAATCTTCGAAAAGTCTGGAATCAGGTAGTATTTAACCCCTTCAATTGCGTTGTCACGGGTCAGGACAAAAATCACCAAGGCTACCAACATCACGAACAAAGCGGGCATGAGTACTTTGGCGGCTTTTTCAATGCCTTCTTTAACCCCACCTTGCAAAATTAAATAAACAATTAAAAGCACTAGTGCCATGTACAAGAAAAGCGAATTACTGTTGATGAAGGTACCAAAGGTACTTGGGTCGGCAAGAACATCTAAATTGCCCATCACGGACTCGACTAAATAACCGAATATCCAAACGGTGATCACCAAGTAAAATACGGCAATCATAAAGGGGGTGATAATTGACAACCAGCCTGCAATTCGCCAAAGGCCACTTTTATTAGATAAGTCGCTGTAAGCCCCGAGCGGGTCTTTTTGCCCAGCTCTACCCACCGTCATCTCGGCAATCATTACCGGCAAGCAAATGAAAAATACAAAAATAGCGTACATTACTAGAAAGGCGCCACCACCATTTTTTGCAGCACCAACGGGAAAACCCACAAGATTGCCTATACCCACAGCAGAGCCAGCTGCCGCAAGTATAAAACCTAGCTTAGAGCCAAACTGCTCTCTATTACCAGACATTATGAAGTCCTTTTGTTGTTTTTATTATTTGAACTTAAATGTTAACAGTCATTAACACTAATGTCTGCTATTTCTGTATTGGATTTGAGGATATTTTTTACTGTCTCTACCAGTTAATGGACTTAGCATCCCAGTCAATATAATAGGGCGAATTTTCAATCTTTGCTTGTTTGCAAATATCCACCAAACGCTCCGCGGTAAATTCAGGCGTAAAGAGCTTTTCAGGTTTAACATTCCCTTGAAATGGTGCCGATAACTCTGTGTCTACAGTACCTGGGTGATAGCTAATTAAGATGGTATTGGAACGTCTTCTTTGATATTCCACCCAAGCCGTTTTGATGACCATATTTAACGCTGCTTTCGCACTTCTATAGCCATACCAGCCGCCAAGTCGATTGTCTGAGATACTGCCTACTCTGGCTGAAATAATACTGATGACGGCCTTGTCTTTACACACAAGATTGACCAAATGCTTTAACCATAATGCAGGCAGAACCGTATTAATGCGAAAGTATTCCAAAAATTGTTCCTGCGAAATATCTTCCAGCCGTTTTTCGGGAGTTAATTTGATGCCATCATCTTTGTGCAGCACACCTAAACAGCAATATACTTGATGAAAACAGATTTTTTGCTCAGCCATTATTTGGGCGAACTCGGTAATCTCAGATTCTTCATCTTGCACCATATAATGACTAAACCTGGGATCTTGATGTTTTTTTTCGTTTCGTGACACTGAAAAGATATGAGCAATCTCATCATCTTTACTTAATTCATTAATAACAGCACTGCCTATACCGCCATTGCTCCCAATGACCAATACATTTTTTTTCATTTGCTGTTAATCCTACACTTATCCTCACATTCAGGTTTGCCCATCAACCACGCGGAAATCTTATGTCGATGACGCGCAAATAATAAATAGCCTTTATCTGCAAACCAGCGAATAACCGGCCATCGCAAAGGAGCATAAAGCCAGCCAAAACCGACTATCCCCCAAGCTCTGTGAGCGACATCCAAACCAAAGAGTAAGCGACCATCTTCTTCCATTCCATGAATACGCGCATCTAGATCTTGAACCGACAAGTGCGGATATCGCACCGAAAAATCATCTTCGGTGATATCTTCAAATTGAATATCGCCTTTAGTGTCACGTTTTTTCAATGCCCGTACTTCTTTCATACACAAGGGGCAACTGCCATCATAAAAAAGGGTAAACGCCATATTAACTCCTCAAAAAGATACAGTATTTACGTTAAATATTTTATTTTGGTTGACTTGAATTGAGCTCAAAGATGCCTCACTTTGTATACAATAATGAACATACAAGTTTAGGATACTTATGGCAGAAGAAAAAATTACCCTAGCTGGCGGATGTTTTTGGTGTATAGAGTCAGCTTTTAATCAAGTTGAAGGGGTTATAAGCGCTTACTCTGGGTACGCGAATGGACAAATAGACTCCCCATCTTATGAGCAGGTTTGTTCTGGTGATACGGGGCATGCAGAAGTGGTGCAAGTCACCTTCGATACAGACCAAATTTCCAGACGTGAAATATTGGAAATCTTTTTTGCGTTACACGACCCAACACAATTAAATCGTCAAGGAAATGATGTGGGTACGCAATATAGAGGTGGTATTTATTATACTGATGAATCTCAGAAACAGGATGCCCAAGCAATTGTTGAGGAAATTAAGCAAGCTCAAGTATATGAAGATCCAATAGTGACCGAAATAGAGCCCCTAAGCTCTTATTTTCAAGCTGAGGATTATCATCAAGATTACTTCAATAATAATCCTCAGAACGTTTACTGCAACATGGTAGTCGCGCCTAAATTGGCAAAATTTAAGAAGACCTTTGCTAAACGTTTAAAATCTTCCTAGGGTGTTTAAAACCATTCATTTTGGATTTTGAGTTTAAACAACAACGGCGAAAATCGTTGATAAAGTGCGAGGTTGCCCTCACAGGTCGCATTTTTATGATAGTTTCGCTTCCAAGGATCATTTATCAAATAAAGGGTATCGCCATGCACTGCAACGCCTTCCAAAGAAGCATTGTCCATTAGGTGCATGGGTTCACATCCTTCTCCTAATGATGGTGCATAAAAGACCAAAGGTAGTATCACTGTTGGCTTTTTCTTATTTAAGTCAATGATCCACAATTCATTGTCATTGCGCGCGGCTGCGATTAAATATCCTTGTTCATCTGACGCATAATAAGTGTCCATGCCGTTAATAGGATGATTGCCAGCATCAAAAGTCGGAATATCTAATTCAGCGTCTTTAACCGGCAAAAAGTCAGTGGTCGAGAAGGTTTCTGCTGTCAACTGTACTTCGAAAACTCTAGGTTGAGTATTGGCATCTTTCTCAACGCCTAAAAGCAATCTAGCATCCTTAGTAACCGCCAAGCCTTCGATGCCATCATTAGGAAAATTGCCCATATTATCATTTACATCAAACTGCACAGGTCTGACTGATTCAACCGATAAGTGATCGTCATGTTGCTTCAGTAATACCAATAAACTAGGGTAATCTGTAGAACCTGAGTTTGCATATTGCTGAGCACATTCTGGTGTTAGTGGTTCTCCTCTTGTGGCATCTTCTGTTACCCATATCCAATGATTTTGGAGTAAAGGATGTCGCACCATAGCTTCAAAGTCGGGCATACCATTTAAATAGGTGTAAAAACAGGAATTAACCACGATATCTTGGTAGTCAGTGATAGGGATTTTTTTAATTACCTCAGCAGACTCAGGATTAAACAGATGTAACCTGCGAACTTGTGATTCATCAGCGCTAGCATCAGATAATGAATAGATATAGTTTTCATCAGCAGATAAACCCGAACTCTGTGGGTTTAACATGGTGGTGCCATCTTGCTCTACTACCCAAACACCCTCTAGTCGTATTTCTGAAATGGGTGCTTTAGGGTCTAGAACGTGAGTTTCAACTGTCTGGCTATCACTGCAAGCAAAAACAAAATGAAGAGTGCTTAAAGTTGTCAATAATCGCAGAAGGTTTCCGTTCACTGTTATAGTTCCCTGTTTAACACATTAAACGCCTATTATTACTCAATAATGTGTAAATTGTAATGAATGTTTACATAAGAAACGCTAATCCTATGTTTTTGATCAAACTTTTTTATAACCACATGATATGCTAATGAATAATCGATACCTTTAGTTACTTTTAAAACGTGGTAAATAGTCAAAATATCCCGCTGATTATCGCCGGTCCGCAGTTGCGTCATTTGGCGAAAAATAAATTGAGTATATGGTATGTCAGTCGCGAGTTGATTGACTGCAAACCCGTTATTCAAGAAGTAGATGCGCCAACAAAATCACAAGTCTCTATTCAAGGCGTTCAGCACATTCATTGGCAACTAGGTGAAAAGTGTTTTATCAACTTGCTGTCAATAGATCTTGATTCTGAACTGGCTGAAAAACAAAGATATACTTATGATTTAACCTTTACTTATGAAGGTAAAGCGAGTTCTTTTGCACAAGAACTCCCTGAAATGTGTTATTCAGGGTATGCAGCATTCAGTTTCAAATTCGTATCACAACTTGAAAATGTGTTGCACGGCTCTTGTCGCAAAGCACATTATCCAGAACAAGATAGCCTACCCCAACTAGCCAATTTAGTTGCTCCAGATGCCAATGACGATTTACGCCCTGATATTGTCCTTTTCACCGGTGATCAAGTGTATGTTGACGATGTTGCAGGGCCCATGCTACATGCCATACAACAAGTCATTCAAGCGCTGGGTTTATTCGAAGAAGAGATTCAAGGGAGTAAAATACAAAATTCGAAAGAATTAATTGGTCATCCTGATTGCTTTTACCAGCGACAAAATTTATTACCCGAGACCGAAATCAATGAGGATTTAGAAAAGGTATTTTTTAAAGGCAAAAAAAAGCCTGTGTTTACTTCGGTGAATGCGCAAAACCATCTGATTGCACTAAATGAAATGATTGCGCTTTACTTGTTGAGTTGGTCTTCGCGGTTATGGTCATCAATTGACCTTTCAGCTCCCGATATTGCGACAGAGTTTCAGCCGAGATATGCCTCTGAAAAGTAGCCATAGAAAACTTTTGTAAGGGCTTATCTCAAGTCGAAAAAGCTCTGGCTCATGTGCCTGTGTATATGATTTTTGATGATCATGATGTCACCGATGATTGGAATTTAACCCGTGCTTGGGAAGAGCAAGTTTATAATAACCCATACTCCAAACAAATTATTGGCAATGCTTTAGCGGCATATTTTCTCTGCCAAGGGATCGGTAATCCTATTGATCATTTAACACCTATGATTGAGATAGCGAATAAACGCTTTGTATCACCTTCCAAAGAACAACATCAACTGTTTATCGATAAATTACTCGCCTTTGATCATTGGCATTACCAACTGCAAACCGATCCTCCAGTGCAAGTACTAGATACCCGAACCCAAAGATGGCGTAGCGAATCTAACCCGAATAAGCCATCTGGTTTAATGGATTGGGAAGCATTGTGTGAACTGCAACAAAATGTAATTGGCAAAGAATCTGTAATTCTGGTTTCGGCCGCGCCTATTTATGGCATTAAGTTCATTGAAACCATTCAACGTATTTTTACTTTCTTTGGCGGTGCTCTAATGGTGGATGCAGAAAACTGGATGGCGCATAAAGGCACGGCCAACGTTATGCTGAATATTTTTACCCATAAATCTACCCCACCCCACTTTACAATTTTATCCGGCGATGTGCATTATTCCTTTGTGTATGATGTGAGTTTACGTTTTCGTCGTAATAGTCCTAAAATATTGCAGTTTACTTGTTCAGGCATTCACAACGCTTTTCCTGAAGGTTTGATCAAGTGGTTCGACAGATTCAATCGGTTATTATACGGGCACAGGTCACCTTTAAACTTTTTGACCAAGCGTCGAAACATGTCAATAAAACAAAGAGATCCTGACAATACTAGCGGCGAAATTGTGAATAAATGTGCCATGGGTCTACTGACCATTGACCGACAAACAGGTCACCAAGAATGTAAACTGATTCTTGCCGATGGTAGTACAATCCAATTTAGACAACATGAATAGTCCGGAGTAGTTTTAATTGAAGATCGCAATATTTTACGGTTCTACCACCTGTTACACTGAAATGGCAGCGGAAAAAATTCAACTGGTATTAGAGAAAAACCTGAATCAGCCAGTACCAATTTTCAATATTAAAGATGTCGCCCTAAACAAAGCTGAGGATTACGACTTTGTTTTATTCGGCATTTCAACTTGGGATTTTGGGGAGTTACAAGAGGACTGGGAATCAAGTTGGGACGACATAAAACAACTTAACTTATCAGGTAAAACAGTCGCTCTTTTTGGACTGGGTGATCAAATGGGATATGCCGACTGGTTTCAAGATGCCTTAGGTATGCTACATGACGAATTATTGCAGTTGGATGTTAACTTTATTGGTTATTGGCCAAATGAAGGTTATGAGTTTACGGCTTCAAAAGGCATCACTGAAGATGGTGAGTTTTTTGTTGGATTAAGTTTAGATGATGAAAATCAATTTGACCTCAGCGAACAAAGAATTCACCTATGGTGCAAGCAGTTAGTCGAAGAAATGGCAATTTTATAATTAATTAATCAATTTTTGTTAATAAATTTTCGTTTACCGGATTGGCTTTTACATCGGATTCGATATACTATGTAATCCAAATTAGTAACAATGAGCTGTATAAAATGAAGAGAAAAAAGCACACAGCTGCTGATGACGAAGCCCAAATCGATATGACGCCAATGTTGGACATAGTGTTCATCATGCTTATCTTCTTTATCGTAACCACTACCTTTTCATCTGAAAAAGGATTAATGGCTAACCGTCCTAAGTCAGATCAAGAAACCAATACACCATCCAAGGCACTATCTATAAGCATAAGTGCAACGGGTGAAATCAGTATGGGTGGTCGTATAGTGGATGTTCGCCGTGTTGTTGCCAACACCCAAACCTATCTTGCAGAAAATGCGACTGACTCTGCCGCAATCCAAGCCCACGAAGATACCGAGCATGGTATTGTGGTTCAGGTGATGGACCAGGTAAAAATTGCGGGTATTCAAAACGTTTCGGTACTTGTTAAAGATTAGTTCGACGCGACCTATCAACAAAAAAACAGCCTTAACGGCTGTTTTTTTTATGTCTATTGTTTAACTAAGACGTTTTTTGGCGTTCAAACCACTCGTCATATGACACTGTAAAAGACTCATCCATGCAGTCTGCTGGATAAGCATATAACCCAAACTTTTCATTTTCTTGATGGATGATGACAACTGCAAATTTTGGCATTTTTGTCAGACCTTTGTGCATTGGGTCCCACACAGGTACATTGTACCCACCCAATGACATAACAGGCACTTCTACACCAGAAATTTTAGTTCGATAGGCTGATACAGGGTTTGGAATAACCGCATATACCGTATGCATTGGAATGTTGATTTGCACACCGTCCCACCAAAATCTTGTCACCCTTACTTGATCGAATAGCACTTTAATACTTTGAGGTAGCTTTGTTGTCATAAAAAAACCCTCTTGGCTAGTGGTTGGTGTTAATAAAACCGTTTGTTATCGCTTTCCTTATGTAATTTATATCCACCGTAAAGTGGGATAACTTTAATATTATTTAAAACTTTTGTAGTCGAATCATTTGAGCGGCAACCTGTTGGGGTTGCACCGACCTATATTTTTTCAATAATCCCACTAATAACCAATCTACCAGAGTTAAAAGCATAAATGCTAGCTTTTCTAGCAATCTATTATCTTTACGCTCTGCGACTATTAACGATGGTCGTACTGCAGCCGCATGTTGTAACTGAGGCATTTTCATTATGGCGTTTTCTAATTCTCCTTTTACACGTAAATAAAAGAACCGACTTTTGGCGTCAGCACCAACGGAAGATATCCATACAAAACCTTTGACTCTTTGGGCGCGAGAAAGTTGCGCGGCAATGTGTACAAATTCAAAATCTACCCGACGAAAGGCTTTTTTACTTCCCGCTTGTTTTAATGTTGTACCTAAACAACAATACACGTGATCAACCGTAAAATACCCTTGATAATCTTGTAAATTGTCAAAATCGATAACAACGGCCTGAATCTTTTTATTCGGGTCATGATAGTCTTTGTTTGAAAGCGGGGAGCGGACTAAACAGGTGACCTGATAATAACGCTCATCCCGACAAAGAGCATTAACTAGGGCTCTGCCGACGACGCCGGTTGCACCAAGTACGGTGGCACTGTATTTGTTATTCATATTGCTAAACTTTGTGTTACCCTTGGATAGGAATTTTTATAATAATAACTACGACATTATGAACAAAATCGCTTTTTTATTTTTTACTATAACGACATCCGTTTTTCTAACTTCAACCCTTTATGCATCCACTAAAATGAATATGAATATCGAAAGAATTCACGAATCTCCCTCTTTGTCAGGCGCTCCACCACAAAAACTGAAAGTGTCTCCCGATGGTTCTCGAGTTACTTTTATAAAAGGTAAAGAGAATGACTTTGAACGTTATGATTTGTGGGAATATCACATTGCTACAGGCAAAACGCGAGTGCTATTTGATGCCGATGATTTGCATACTGGGGATGAGGCATTATCTGATGAAGAAAAAGCGCGTCGAGAACGAATGCGTGTTTACGGCAGTGGTATCCTTGACTATCAATGGTCTGCTGATGGTAAAGCCTTAGTTTTTCCTCTTGGTGGCGATATTTATTATTTTAAATTAGGCAGTGAAAGTGCTGTTAAGCTTGTAGAAACCGAGGCCTTTGAAACTGACGTAAAATTCTCTCCCAAAGGTAACTATGTTAGTTTTATTCGGGATCAAAACCTATATGTGGTAGATCTTGCTACCAAAAAAGAAAAAGCGATCACCACTGAAGGTGCTGGCGATATTAAATTCGGCATGGCGGAATTTGTTGCTCAAGAAGAAATGTCACGTATGACAGGCTACTGGTGGTCACCAGACGAATCCTATATTGCCCTAACCAAAGTCGACGAAGCCCCCGTGATGAATATTACGCGCTCTGAAATTTATGCGGATAGCATAAAGATGATCGAGCAAAAATATCCAAAAGCGGGAACCGACAATGTCATAATTGAACTGGCCGTTGCCCACTTAGACACTGATGAATTGCAATGGATTGATCTTGGCGAGAACAAAGATATCTATTTGGCAAGAGTGGATTGGAAAAATGACAATACCCTCACCTATCAGGTACAAACTAGAGATCAAAAACACTTGGCACTAAATGCCTATGATGTCGCCAAAACTAAAACTTATACATTGTTGACTGAACAAAGTGATACTTGGATAAACCTGCACTACGATATTAAATTTTTAGATAATGGCGATTTTATCTGGGCTTCTGAAAGAGATGGTTATAAGCATCTTTATTTAATCGGCAGTGACGGCAAAGTTAAGCAACAACTGACAAAAGGTGAATGGGTAGTAGAAAGCATAAAAGGCTTTAATAAAAATACCCATACCATCTTCTTTGAAGGTCGCAAAGATACACCGTTAGAAAGTCATTTATATGCGTTAAATCTTGAAACTTCTCAGATTGAGCGATTGACAGAAAAAGGTTTCTTCCACAACACCAACTTTAGTAAAGACGGTTCGATCTTTGTTAAAACCAGTTCTAACATCAATACTCCACCTCAAGTATCTTTGCATGATGCCAATGGAAAACAACTCACTTGGTTAGACCATAACAAAGTGGAAGAAGGTCATCCGTTGTATCCCTATATGGCAAATTGGATTGAGCCAACCTTTGGCACAATTAAATCAGACGATAAGTCCACTGACTTGTATTACCGTTTATATACGCCAGAAAATATCGATAGCAAACGCCCTGTGATCGTTTATTTGTACGGTGGACCTCATGCGCAAGTAGTCACCAACGCATGGGCCGGAAATAGAGGTTTATTATTCCAGCATTGGGTACAAAAAGGTTATGTCGTTTTCTCCATAGATAACCGCGGGTCGAACTATCGAGGCAAAGCGTTTGAAGAGCCTATCTATCAAGCCATGGGAAGCATTGAAGTCACTGATCAGGTATCTGGGGTTAAGTTCTTACAAACACTCGATTATGTCGATCCTGAGCGTATTGGCGTTTATGGCCATAGCTATGGTGGCTACATGACCCTGATGACCATGTTCCAAGCTGGCGATTACTTTAAAGTAGGCGTCTCAGGCGCCCCAGTAACTGACTGGAGAATTTACGATACCCACTACACTGAGCGTTACATGGGTAACCCGAATGAAGTAGATGACAAATACACTGCTTCAAGCGTATTCCCTTATGCGAAGGACTTAACTGGTGAGCTACTCATTTATCATGGCATGGCAGATGATAACGTATTGTTTAGTCATAGCACCAAGTTATATAAGCATTTGCAAGATCTTGCTATTCCTTTCCATACAATGGATTACCCTGGCAAGAAACATAGTCTGCGAGGAAAAGCTACAGGCATACACATGTACAAAACTATTACCCGCTTTTTCGACCAACACTTAGAGAATAAGTAGATCGAAGAAAGAGCCTCTAATAATGAAAACTGAGGGGTTAAATGGTCACATATCATGATATTCAAATGGCGCAACAACGTATTGCGCCATACGTCCACAAAACGCCCATTGTAAGCTCTCATTTGTTAAATCAGTGGTTGGGACATGAGATATTTTTTAAAGCGGAATGTTTGCAAAAAATAGGCGCTTTTAAGATAAGAGGGGCGACCAACTTTATTGCCAAGTTACGAGAAAGTGGTGACGAGGTGAATAAAGTTGTGGCTAATTCTTCTGGCAATCATGCACAAGCAGTAGCGCTTGCCAGTCAAATATTTTCAATACCTTCTGAGATTTATGCGGCTCAAAATATTTCGCCAGTAAAAGCAAATGCGACTAAGTATTATGGCGCAGAGCTTCATTTATTCGACACTAGATTAGAGGCCGATGCTGCTATACAAAACGCAGCCCAAGAAGAGGGTATTGTATGGATTCCTCCTTTCAATCATCCTGACATTATTGCCGGGCAAGGCACAGCAACAGCAGAAGCTCTAGCACAAATATCAGATGTAGATGCTGTATTTGCACCTTGTGGCGGTGGCGGATTACTATCAGGCTCATACGTAGCTACAAGAGCATTAGCGCCCAATGCCAAAGTCATTGGTGCCGAACCCTTGCAAGCCAATGATGCGGCAAAATCTCGTCGCGCGGGCAAAATCATTGCCCTCGACGGGCCTGCTCAAACATTGGCAGATGGTGCCGCAACACCGAGTGTGGGCGAACACACTTTCCCAATTATTCAGCAAGTTGACGATTTTTATGAAGTTGATGAACAAGGGATCATTTATTGGACACAATGGTTACAACATTTATTAAAATTACATGTTGAACCTACAAGTGCTTTGGCGATGGATGCAGTTGTTCGATGGTTGTCAACGCAGAACAAAAAACAACGCGTGTTAGTTATTTTAAGCGGAGGTAACATCAGTTCGTCCTCAATGCATAAAATCTGGCTTAATGATAACCTAAATACTTTACCGAGTTTGAACTAGAGGAATGAAAATGAAAGCAATTACTACCTTACCCTTACTAATATCCTTAGTTTTTGTTCCCGTTTCTCTGAGCGCGAAAACCACTCACTTTACCAATATCAATGGTTATACACTTAATCAGCAAGGTGAATTAGTACAATTCGATGAGATGCTAATTGAGGATGACAAAGTCGTCTCTATCGGCAAACCTAACACCACTTCTGTAGACAAAGTCGTTGATTTACAGGGCAAGACCCTTATCCCTGGCCTCATTGACGCCCATGGCCATTTGCTGGGTCTTGGGGAAAATCTCACCCAAGTCGATCTCAGAACAAGTGAATCAGAACAAGCCGCTGTTAAAGCTATTACTCAGTTTGTCAGTGCCCATAAAACCGGAGTCTGGGTAATGGGTAGAGGCTGGAATCAAGTTAATTGGCCATCAAAACAATTCCCCTCAAAAGATTCATTAGACAAGGAATTTGCAGACGTTCCGGTGTATTTAAGTCGAATAGATGGTCATGCTGCATGGGTGAACTCTAAAGCCCTAGAAGTTGCAGGAATTAATGCGTCCACTCCTGCCGTTGAAGGTGGCGAGATTGTAAAAGATGAAAATGGCAATCCAACAGGCGTACTTATCGATAATGCAATGGATCTAGTATGGCAACACATCCCTGATACAAGCCTAGAACAACTTAGAAATCAGCTAGATACTGCACAACAGCATTTGCTGTCTTTAGGCGTGACTAGTATGCATGATGCCGGTATCAGTCAACGCGTTAGAGATATGTATGTTGAGCAAGCAGAAGCCCATCGGCTCAATCTTAGAATTTATGCGATGTTAGCCGCTACAGATCCTAATATCACAGAAATGTTAGCCCAAGGGCATTATCAAGATGAAGATGAATTTTTATCCATTCGCTCAGTAAAAGCCTATGGCGATGGTGCTTTGGGCAGTCGTGGCGCTGCGCTTTTGGCCCCCTATTCAGATGACCCAGATAATAAAGGTTTACTGGTAACCCCGCTAGAAGAGCTGCCAGCAGTGTTTGATTTAGTCATTGGAGAAGATTTTCAACTTAATTTTCATGCAATAGGGGATCGAGCAAATCGTTTGGTTTTGCAACACTTTGCTAAAGCATTTAAAAAGTATCCAGATAACAAGCAACGTCACCGGATTGAACATGCTCAGGTCATTGCGGTAGAAGATATTCCACTGTTTGTGGAGTACGGCATCATTCCCTCTATGCAACCTACTCATGCCACCAGTGATAAAAATATGGCAGAAGACAGGCTTGGCGCAGAACGTTTAAAAGGCGCCTATGCATGGCGAACGTTTTTAAATCAGGGTTCTCGCATTGCGTTTGGAAGCGATTTTCCAGTGGAGTTGGCCAATCCATTTCATGGGTTGCATGCGGCTGTTACTAGACAAGATGGGGATAATCAACCTCAAGGCGGTTGGATCCCTGAAGAATCTGTGACCCTTTTAGAGGCATTTAGAGGCTTTACCATTGATGCAGCTTATGCAGCATTTCAAGAAGATAGTATCGGCCAACTTTCACCAGGTATGAAAGCCGACTTCATTATTATCGATAAAGACATGTTTGCTATACCTGCTTCTCAAATCAGAGATATTCAGGTACAGCAAACTTGGGTGAATGGGAAGCAGGTTTTTTAATCTCGCCTGTAAACACCATTTATAAACAAGGTCAACATGAGCGTTGCAAGCAAAACCCTATTTATTGATATAGGGTCTTAATCCAACGCTCTTCATTGATAAACTGCCAAGCCCAAGATTTCCATTTTTCTTCTAGCCCAGCTTCAACCACTTCAGCTTCGGACATGCCTTTGGCTTTTTGCGCCTGAACATATTGATGTGTTTGCTCAATCATATCAACAAAACGCATCAGGTCTTGTTTATTGGCTAATTTACCATGGCCAGGAATAATCTTAGTGGTCGGGTCAATCTTCGCCAACAGCACTTTAATCGCTTCAATGTAACCTTCTACATCACCACCAGCGCCTAAATCAACATATGGGAACATGCCGTTGAAAAAAATATCCCCTGTATGCAATACATTGGCTTTTTCAAACCATATGGCGCTATCGCCGTCGGTATGCGCACTGGGTAAATGAAATACATGTGCTGTATCACCATTTATATGAAATTTAATGCCATCTTTATAGGTAATGACCGGTAACGATTGTTGATCAGCATCTTCTGCTGAAGCTAATCGAATTCTTACGTTTTCATGGGCAAAGATAGTTGCGCCTTGGTTTTCATGAAAAAATGCATTAGAACCAGTATGGTCGCCATGATAGTGGGTGTTTACTACATACTTGGTTTTCATGTCACTAATGGATTTTAATTCGGCGGCGATTTTGTCAGCTAATGGTGCATACTGATCATCAATAATTAATAATCCATCGTCACCCGCAGAAACGCCAATATTTCCTCCTGCCCCAGTTAACATATATACAGAGCCTGATACAGATTGAGACGTTACTTCAACATCGGCAAATCTATCTTGTGAAAACGCTACCAGACTCGTTGAGACCAAAGCTGCTATCACCAGTATTCTTTTCATAATTGTCCTTTATTAAGTTGTTTCACCACTGTCGTCGACGAATCTAAAACGCGAAACTTTTGTATCGTTGACGGTTACCATTTCACAGAAATGATTATACGGTCTAACCCAAAGAGCTCGATCACCATAAAGTTGTCGATATAACACCAGTACTTCTTCGGTTTCCGAATGTCTTACAGAATCAATCACTTCGTAGTAATTGCCTTTATAATGTTGATAACGCCCTTTCTTTAGTTGCATCAGCTGTTACCAAAAATATAGCTTGCCAATAAACTAGTGACAGGTGCAGCTGTTGGCTTGCCATGTTGCCAACTCATGTTTTCGACACCTGAGCCTGCAATATCCACATGTGTAAATGGTATAGGTGCAGGCGAATCTAAGCCATGCTTATCCAATCCTGACGCTATAGCTAAAAACGCCATCGGGAATTGATGTCCTCTAACAGTAGACACTGATGGAGCATTATTCGAAGACAATACATCATCAGCTTTTGTTCTTGGTTGGACAAATTCATAATCTTCACGATGTACCAGGGACTGATGACACATATCTCCCCATAGAAGACCTTGAGAACACAGTTTTTCGTTCACTCCAGATGCCAATGCAGGACCATTTTCTAGCACTGCGGTATAAGGTCCATGTGCAAGCATTGCGTGCCCTGTCAAAGTCGCAAAACTGAACACACTTGGATTTATTTCGTTGGCAGCCTGTTCCCTAAAGTGAGACAAAATATCCATCATTACAAGTCTGCCTTCGGCATCGGTATTACCAACACGTACTCTTACACCTGAATGCCCAGTAATAATTTCATCTGGGGTGTAGGCTTCCGCATCAACATTGTTTCGTACCGCGGCTATTTCAGCCATCACCTTAATGCCTTTGGGTTTCAATAAAGCCAAGGCATACATAAAACCAGCAACCGCTGCTGCACCGCCCTTATCTCGACTCATTCCCGCCATGTGACCATTAACTTTTAAATCGACTCCACCGGTATCAAAAGTAATGCCTTTTCCGGCTAACATAAGGGTTTCTGAGATTTCTCCTTGTCCGGTATAAGTCAATTGAATAACTCTAGGTTGATGGCGCTGAACATGTAATGAAGCTCGCGCAACTGCATGCAGGGCGGGATATTGATCGAACAATTGCTTTTCATCATCAATAATAGTGATATCTACATCAGTATGCGAGAACAATGCTTGGCAATAATCCGCAAAGCCGGGTGGTGCCATACGCTCTGGCTCTGTACCACATAAATCTCGTGCAACACGTTTTCCCGCTTCAGTCGCTATAAGTTGTTTAATTAAAACCTCGTCGGCACCAATTAATGCGATTTGTTGCACGGGTTCAAGACTATCTTCACCGAGTGATTGTCTAGCTTCCAATGGTTGGTATAGACCTTGGCACAACCCCAAGTAAAACACGCCTAATGCTTTAGCAAAAAGGTCTTTTTTATGATCGGGTAAATTATTAAGCTCAACGGAAACCACTGGTTTTGTGGATTTCAGTTCAATCAATAAATCCGCATGTTGCCTACCTAAATCAAATATTCGCCTTACATCATCATAGTCTCGGGTTAGCTTTCCCGTTGGTATATGTAACAAGCGTCCCCCGGGAAAACTAGAATCTAGTAACAATGACACTTTATCACCCACTCTAGGGTCTAGGGCATGCTGCTCATCCATTACATTAGATAATTCAGAAAACACCTCAGAACTCGATTGGTCTGACACAACAATAGATAAATCAAAAGAAGAAAAAGGACCCGATGACGCTAAGCCAATCGGAGCAGGAAAAGACATAAAATCTCCTGTGTAGATAAGTTAAACAATAGTATAGACAAATTTTAACTGTAATGAATTATCCGAATCTAAAGATAATTCAGAAACTTCAGTTATGAAGTTAACGCTAAACACGCTTTAAATAACTTCGTTTAATTTACACTTTTTCTAAATCAAAAGTAAGTTGATGGGAATCTTCTGGTATTGCGTCTACCAGACCAATATGTACACCTAATAAACGGGCTGATTTACCATTTCCTCTTTTAAATGCTTCATGTAAAAGGCTGGAAAAGATGTCGAGGTTAATGCTGTTAAATTTCTGTTCCTTAGTGGTTTGATGAAAGTCAGCAAACTTTACTTTAACCCCCAATTTATCAATTCGGTTTTCGTTTATATAGTTTTTAGCGCGTTTCTTAAGTTCAGGTATTAAGCGTTCGGACATGTACTCACTCAAGGCTTGTTCATTATTGAGATTTTCCGAAAATGTATGTTCTACTCCAACTGACTTTCTTATCCGCGAAACTTCGACACCTCTGTTGTCGATAGCATTGCATTTGCGCCACAGCGAAGCGCCAAATTTGCCAAATCGAGCGATAACATCCTTTTGTTCTAGCTCTCGAATATCTTTGCCCGTTAACCAACCAAGGGTTTTTAACTTTTCAAAAGTGACCTTCCCCACCCCTGGTATTTTATTTAATGGTAAATTATCAATAAAGGATTGCAGGTTCTCTGGGGTTACAACATATTGCCCGTTAGGCTTATTCATATCTGACGCCACTTTAGCCACAAATTTCAGTGGTGCAACGCCAGCAGATGCGGTTAAATTAAGTTCATCTTGGATACACTGCCTTATTTCCTGGGCAATCAGAGTCGCAGAACCATTGCAGTGCATCGTATCAGTCACATCTAAATAGGCTTCATCTAGAGAAAGGGGCTCGATAAGGTCGGTGTAGCGCTTGAATATACTGCGAATATGCTGACTTACTTCCTTATAAACTTGCATTCTGCCCGGCACTATAATCAACTCTGGGCATTTTCTCACAGCAATTGCCGTCGGCATTGCTGAGTGAATACCGTACTGCCGAGCAATGTAGTTGCAAGTGGATAGCACACCGCGGGTGCGTGAACGTCCGCCAACAGCTACCGGTTTATCAGCTAGTTCTGGTGCATCTCTGATCTCTACAGCTACGTAAAACGCATCCATATCAACATGAATAAACTTTTTCATTCTCGCACCTACACTGTTCATACATACAGTAAAACAAAACAACTTGTATTTGTCAATCTACGACTTTATGCTATAGTTTTTGAATAACTTATAACCAAGTTTTTATGAAGACACTACTTTTAACCTTAGTTCTTGTTAGTGGTGCGGTTTTCGCAAAACCGCCGGAAAGTACTATGCAACTTGGTATGGTTATATTTCCTCCTTTCACTATCGTGGATGACGGTGGCAGTTGTCAGGGCACCTTAAATGATCTGATGACAAACGTTTTCAAAGAGTCTACCTATAATTTCCATCTTACCTGTGCATCGCCTAAACGCATCTATAGAAGTATTACGAATAACTCGTTAGATCTTTCTATTAATGTAAAAACCACAAAAATGCTCGAAGGGCTTTTGAGTTACTCTGAAATTCCATTTTCTAGATTGACCATCATTCAAGGTCGTAATCCAAATGCTAAGGAAAAAAATACGGTTTCTTTATTGTATGGGTTTGACTATAACGGACACGCTAAGCGTTTAATAGACAGTGGGGTGGCGCCTGTTCATTCTAATTCAGTCGAAGTTGTAACCAATGCTTTTCTGTTAGGTAGAACAGAGTACTTACTTGCCTATAAAAGACCTTATGAGCATTTTAAACAGAAACTTGAATTGTCAGACACACCGCCCATTAAAGACATAATAATAGAAGAAGTGGATAGCATAGATGCCTTCATTGCTGTTAATAAGGGCAGCAAAGAACACGATAAACTTATCTCGTTGGTCAATTCTCGCTGGGTAAGAGCAGCAGACTAAAGAATCTGATTATCTTTCCATTCTTTAAGCTTTTCTTCTCTAGCCTCTTGTTTAGCTAGCCTTGCTTTTTTACGATCGCAGGGCTCAGGGCAATCACAAGCTTTACTAACGCCTAAAGCGCCAAGCCCACCACAAGAACCAGAAATGCTTTTTTTCTGAAAAATATAACCAACACCCATGGCCAACACCATAAGTAGAAAGAAAACAAACGCTAAAATGAATGTACTCAAAATTTGCCTCTAATGCATTACTGACACTGTCTTGTCAAAGGCAGTCGAATGATATTCTACGAAATCTTCGCCTTCCTTAACAACAAACAATGCCGGAATATTCTCTGATTCAGCGAAAGCTAAACCTTTTTCTTTTCCCATCACAATTAATGCCGTGGCCAGTCCATCTGCCATCATACTGGATTTATGAATCACACTTACAGCTGCCAAATTATGCTGTATGGGTTTAGCAGTAGAAGGATCGATCAAATGAGAATATCGAATACCGTCTTTTTCGAAATAGTTACGATAATCTCCAGATGTGGCTATCGCATTGTCACCGATAGAAATAATAACCTGAGCTGCTCTTTGGTTGGTCACAGGCTTTTCGATGGCTATTAACCAATCTTTATCTTCGGATTTCTTTCCTGAAATGCGCATTTCCCCACCAATATCCACTAAATAGTTAGTAATATGGTAAGACTCAAGTAAAGCAGCAATTTCATCTACCGCATAACCTTTGGCAATAGTCGATAAATCTATATACACATCAGGATGTGATTTAATTACAGCTCTATCATTTAATTGGAATTTATCTAGACCTACAAATTGCCTAACTTCTTCCACGTCTTCGTTTGTAGGCACTTTATTAGGCCTCATTGTAGGACCAAATCCCCAAAGGTTAACCAATGGACCAACGGTAATATCTAGCGCACCCATGCTCATGTGATGCAGTTCTATGGCTGCAGCTAGCACAAATTCCGTTTCAGCACTAATCCTAAAAGGAACGCCAGCAGGTGCTTTATTTAATCGCGATAGTTCTGAATCATTAATATAGGTAGACATTAAATTATTAATCTGTTGAAGACTTTGTTTAATTTCTAGATCTATCTGCTCTGTGTTAATTCGTTCTGCTTGAATATCATCGAGCACGAACTTGACGTTATACATGGTGCCCATGGTTGGTCCTGAAAAAGCAATCATCTCAGGGCTTTTAGGTGCACAACCAGTAACACTCAATAATGAACATAATGTTATTAGAACTAGAAAAAATCTGATACTCATCTCACAACTTAATCAATAAAAAAGGGGCGATTGCCCCTTTTAAAGTTACTTAGCGTTATATTATACGCGTTAACCGCCGAAGTCGTCCAACATAATGTTGTCGTCTTCTACACCTAGATCTTTAAGCATGTTAATAACAGCTGCGTTCATCATAGGTGGCCCACACATATAAAACTCACAATCTTCTGGTGCTGGGTGGTCCTTCAGATAATTCTCTAACAATACGTTGTGAATAAACCCTGTGTACCCTTCCCAATTGTCTTCCGGTTGAGGATCAGACAAAGCCACATACCAATTAAAATTGTCATTCTCTTTTTGTAGGGTATCAAAATCTTCTACATAGAACATTTCACGTAATGAGCGTGCACCATACCAGAATGAAATCTTACGCTTAGATTTAAGTCGACGCAATTGGTCAAAGATATGTGAACGCATAGGCGCCATACCTGCACCACCGCCAATAAACACCATTTCAGCGTCTGTATCCTTGGCGAAGAATTCACCAAATGGACCTGAAATCGTCACTTTATCACCTGGCTTAAGCGACCAAATGAAAGATGACATCTTACCCGCAGGTAGACTCAAATTATTCGGTGGCGGCGTAGCGATACGCACGTTAAGCATGATAATGCCTTCTTCTTCTGGGTAATTCGCCATTGAGTATGCACGAATTGTCTCTTCGTCTACTTTTGATTCAATGTCAAAGAAGCCGAAGCGCTCCCAATCACCTCGGTATTCCTGCGGAATATCGAAATCTTTGTATTTCACATGATGAGGTGGAGCTTCAATTTGAATATAACCACCGGCACGGAAAGGCACGCTTTCACCGTCTGGAATGCCAAGTTTAAGTTCTTTAATGAAAGTAGCTTCGTTATTATTAGAAATAACTTCACACTCCCATTTTTTAATACCAAATACTTCTTCTGGAAGTTCGATTTTCATGTCTTGCTTAATCGCTACCTGACATGACAAACGGCAACCTTCTTTAGCTTCACGTTTAGTGATGTGATCGAGTTCGGTAGGCAGAATCTCACCGCCACCTTCTTTAATGTCGACACGACATTGACCACAAGAACCACCGCCACCACAAGCAGATGATACAAAGATACCAGCGTCAGCTAGCGCACCAAGTAACTTACCGCCAGGAGAAGCTGTTATAGCCTTATCTGGATCGTCGTTAATGATGATTTGAACATCACCACTGGGCACTAATTTTGATTTTGCAAAAGTGATGATAAGTACAAGTACCAACACTATTGCGATAAACATACCTACGCCAAGGTAGATTTCAGACTGATTCATGATTTAATCCCCCTTACAACGATATACCAGTGAAAGACTGGAAGCCTAATGCCATTAGACCAGCAATCATAAACACTGAACCTAGACCGCGAAGGCCATCCGGTATATCTGCGTATTTTAACTTCTCACGAACAGATGCTAATAAAACAATAGCAATTGCCCAACCTAAACCGCTTCCAACGCCGTAAACAACACTCTCACCTAGGGTGTATTCACGTTGAACTGCAAACGCCACACCACCGAATATTGCACAGTTTACGGTGATTAGCGGCAAGAAGATCCCTAGCGCGTTGTATAAAGCAGGGAAAAACTTGTCAAGTAACATTTCCAGAATTTGTACCAAGGCGGCAATTACACCGATAAAGGTTAAGAAGTTTAAGAAACTTAAATCAGCATCAGGGAATCCAGCCCATGCTAATGCGCCAGGAGCTAAGATGTTTACATAAATAATCTGGTTAACCGGTACTGAAATACCTAGTACCACGATTACAGCAACGCCTAAACCCATTGATGTTTTGACTTTCTTAGATACCGCGAGAAAAGTACACATACCTAAGAACAGAGACAAAGCCATGTTTTCAACGAAAACAGCTCTAATAGCTAATGCAATATAATGTTCCATAGTAACTATTCCTTAGGTTCTACTTGTTCTGGACGAATGGTACGAATAAACCAAATCATCAGACCGATTAAGAAGAACGAACTGAAAGGTAGAATCAACAAACCGTTACCTTGATAGAACCCACCATTTTGAACAAGAGGAAGGATTTCAAATCCAAGGATAGTACCAAAACCAAATAACTCTTTAATGGTACCAATTACGATTAGGATAAATGAATAACCCAAGCCGTTCCCTATGCCATCTAAGAAACTCATCATAGGAGGGGACTTCATTGCATAAGCTTCAGCACGTCCCATTACTATACAGTTTGTAATAATCAAACCAACAAATACAGACAGCTGCTTAGAGATTTCATATGAATAAGCTTTCAAAATTTGGTCAACAACAATTACCAAGGATGCAATTATGGTCATTTGCACGATGATACGTACGCTTGACGGAATATGATTCCGGATAATTGAAATAAACAAATTTGAAAACGCAACTACTGAAGTTAGTGCCAATGACATAACCAAAGCAGTTTCAAGTTTAGTTGTAATCGCCAACGCAGAGCAAATACCAAGTACATGCAATGCAATGGGGTTACTATCGATTATTGGCCCGAAGAGGGCTTTTTTCATTTCTTTAGTATCAGCCATGTTCGTGCCCTATGATTTCCAAGATTGGTTAGTTAAATAGCTTTTGTAGCCGTTTTCACCAGCCCAGTATCTTAACGTATTTTCAACACCGTTACTGGTTAAGGTAGCACCAGAAAGTGCATCCACAGCATATTGCTTGCGACTATCAGGGATACTCTTATCAACAGAAATAGCTACATCACCAGAATCATCATATAACTTTTTACCATCCCACTTGGCTTGCCAATCAGGGTTTTGAACTTCACCACCCAATCCTGGCGTTTCTTTGTGTTGATAATAAATCAGTTCACGGATTGTTTCGCCATCGTTATCTACCGCTAAGAATCCGTACATCAAATCCCATAGTCCACTGCCATGTACTGGCAAAACGATGCGAGTGATATTACCATTTTCGTCTTTTATATGATAAACACTAGCAACTGTTGCACGACGTTGGAAACCGACATTACTATTTTCAACTCTTACTGTGTAGTCAGGATTATTAGCCGCTTTGTACATGTCATAGTCATCGAAAGGCTCGTCAACATATTGACCAGTAGCAATATCAATGAACTTCTCTTCTACACGGTTGCTATACACTTCAGCGACTTGTTCATTGTTACTTGCCAAGTCAATTAGTCCAGCAGCTGTTAGTATATTGGTTTTTTTATCCAAGGCTGCGTTTGTTTCTTGCAATGAGCGAAGACCAACAGCAGAACCCGAAACGATAATTGAACAAACCAGACAAACTGCAACGACAACGCCGATAGTTTTTCCTAAAGTTTCTTTTTTAGCCGACACGAGCAACCCTCCGTTTAATATTGCTTTGGGCAACAAAATAATCAAATAGAGGCGCCCATAAATTAGCGAACAGTATCGCAAGCATAATGCCCTCTGGGAAAGCAGGGTTTATTGCGCGAATAAGGATTGTCATAAATCCGATGAAGAAACCATACATCCATTTTGCTTTATTGGTGAAAGATGCTGACACCGGATCTGTTGCCATAAAGAACATACCGAACGCCAAACCACCAATGACATAATGGTAATAGAAAGGCAGGTTAAACATTACATTGGATTCTGAGCCGACTATATTCAGAAGTCCACCGAAGAAAGCTACACCTAAGGCAACACCACTCACGATACGCCAGCTAGCAATTCCCATGTATATTATAAATAGACCACCCAGCATAATAGCCAAGGTAGACACTTCACCAACTGAGCCTGGAAGGTAACCTACAAAGGCATCCCAGAAGTTTAACGCAGGTTCGCCATTAACGTAGCCAGTTTCAGCGGCAGTAAATTTACTTAACCAAGTTGCACCAGAAACACCGTCAGGCATTTGCGCAGCAATCCATACTTTATCACCTGAAATTTGTGCAGGATAAGCAAAGTATAAGAACGCGCGACCAGCAAGCGCTGGGTTAAGGAAGTTTCGACCAGTTCCACCAAAGATTTCTTTAGCGATAACTACACCGAAGGTAATGCCTAAGGCTACCTGCCATAAAGGTATAGTTGCTGGCAATGTCAATGAAAACAGAACCGAGGTTACAAAGAAACCTTCGTTGACTTCATGTTTACGGATTGATGCAAAAAGTACTTCCCAAAATCCACCCACAATGAATGTTGTTGCATAAATTGGAATGAAGAAGCAAGCGCCATAGAACATAGCACCCAACACTCCCGTACTGGCGTCTAGAGTGCCACCTAATGCTGTGAACAATGATGCTTGCCACATATCAGGTAATGCACCACCAAGAGCAATTGCATCTTGTGCTTGAACACCAACATTGTACATGCCGTAGAACATCGCAGGGAAAGTCGCCATCCATACCATAATCATGATACGTTTAAGGTCAATACTGTCTTTTACGTGGGTAGTAGATTTATTTACTTTACCCGGTGTATAAAAGATAGTCGCTGCCGCTTCGTAAAGGGCATAGAATTTTTCGTACTTACCACCAGCTTCAAACTGGGGTTCGATTTTTTCTAAATATGCTTTTAAACCCATCTTAACCCTCTGCTTCAATTTTGGTTAAACAATCACGCAAGATCGGACCGTAGTCATACTTGCCTGGGCAAACGTAAGTACAAAGCGCTAAATCTTCTTCATCAAGCTCCAATGCACCCATTTGTTGGGCACTATCAGTGTCACCTGAAATAATATCTCTCAACAGCATCGTCGGTAAGATATCTAATGGCATGATTCGCTCATAATTACCAATAGGTACCATAGAACGCTCAGAACCATTAGTGGTAGACGTCATGTCGAATTTCTTCTTACCTGCCAAGTGACCAAGATAAGCGCGAGTTACTGAATGTTTATCAGAGCCTGGCGTTATCCATCCAAGGAAGTGTTTCTCAGTATCTTCTTTTATCAAAGACACTTGTAAGTGGAAACGCCCAAGATAGGCGTGAGGTCCTGCAGCTTTAACACCGTTTAGCACTGAACCTGAAATCACGCGTACAGGTGCATTTTCATATTGTCCCTGCGTTAGCTCAACAACATGAGCGCCAATTTGTGTTTTTACAATTTTGGGCTTGCTCGCCATTGGGCCTGCAATAGACACCACACGAGACACGTCTAACTCACCAGAAGTTAGCGTAGCGCCTATAGCGATAGCGTCTTGGTAGTTAACATGCCAAACTTTTTTATTTTGACCTACAGGGTCCAAGTGATGGATTGCAGTTCCAACTAACCCTGCTGGGTGAGGACCTGAAAACTCATGAACTTCAGCTTTATCGCTAGCCACATTTACAGTAGTGCCAGCTGCTTTAGTTACAAACACCTTACCATCTGTAAGACGCGACAAGGCAGCAATGCCGTTATCGAAGTCTTGTTGGCGTTCAGCAATCACAATAGCAGGATCGACTGCAAGGGGGTTTGAATCTATCGCGGTAACGAAAATAGAATGTGGAGTAGAATCAACGGCAGGGGCTTTACTGTATGGACGAGTTCGAATACATGTCCATAAGCCTGATTCTATTAAAACATCCACAATCTCTTGGCGATCTGTAGACGCTAGGCTAGCAGCTTCGAATTTTTTAAATTCGACTGATTCCTCACCTTTAATGCCAATAACTACTGATTGTAAAACACGTTTTGCGCCACGGTTAACTTCTACAACTTCACCAGAAGCAGGAGCAGTATATTTGACACCAGGATTTTTCTTATCCTCAAATATTAACTGCCCTTTCTTAACCATATCACCGACTTGCACGTGCATAGTCGGACGCATACCATTATATTCCTCTCCAAGTATGGCTGCCTTAGAAACCGAGACTGTGTCTACGATTTTTTGTTCTGGCGCGCCTGTAATTGGAAGGTCTAGACCTTTCTTTATCTTTATCATACGCAATTGACTACTCTTAAATAGAAACCAATTTAAACGTGCCTACACATTAAGCGCGTTTAAATTAGCACCTATTCCATTAGATATTTTAGCCTACACACATAAAAACACTTGTCTAAGTATAGCTCCCTAAACAAACTGCTTCTCTGTTGTTTTTAATTACATTTTTGACACCAACGCCAATATTCCGCGAGAAAATGAAAGCGTGGAAACGCATTGGGCGTTTGAGTGGCGCGATTTTAGCACTAACCAAGCATAAAACGCTAACGGAATTATACCAATAGCTTAATATTTCTGACAATTTTGTTAAGTTTACATTCCAGTTGCCGTTTTGCCACAAGAGTTACAAAGGAAATCACTAAAATTCTTGAATTTGTTGCAATTATGTAAACGGCCAACTGAAAAATCAGTAGCCGTTTCATAAAACCTTAGGTTTTCCCCTAAATACGCACTCATTATTCGCTAAAGACTCAAATTCGTTTATCACTAATTCACAAGGTTTGTTGTAGACAGTCCCTTAAAAAAAACGCCAACCAAAGTTAACGATTTTCATAATAGGCTTGCTCTGACATCTGGTGATACTTTTTCACGCCTTGATAAAACGCCTCATATGAAGTGTATACTTTGTCAAACATAGGATCTTCAGCTCGCTTTTCCTGCATGACTTTTTTTGTTGCCACTTTTAACGCTTCGATTACGTCTGCTGGCAAAGGTCTTACATCCACATTATGCTCATCTTGCAGTTGCTGCATTGCTTTGTAATTGGCCTGGGTATATTCATCTAACATATCTTGGTTGACCGCTCGGGTCGCAACTTCAATAATCTTTTGGAGGTCTTGAGGCAAACCTTCATATGCAGCTTTGTTAACGATAAATTCTAGCGTAGTTCCTGGTTCATGCCAGCCACTGTGATAATAATATTCGGCAGCTTTGTATAAACCGAAAGTTTGATCGTTGTAGGGTCCTACCCATTCTGTTGCATCTATAGCACCTGTTTGCAAAGCAGTAAAAATTTCTCCTCCGGTCAAAGTTACGGGCAAGCCCCCAACTTCTTTAAATACTTCTCCTCCTAAACCAGGAATCCGCATTTTTAATCCTTTGAGATCGTCTATAGAGTTAATTTCTTTTTTAAACCAACCCGCCATTTGCACCCCAGTGCTACCGCCGGCGAAAGGAATGACGCCAAAGGGCTCATATAACTCGCGCCATAATTCTATTCCTCCGCCATACTGTAACCATGAATTCATTTCAGTTACGTTCATACCAAAAGGAATCGCAGAAAATATTGGCGCAGCGGGAATCTTTCCTTTCCAATAATAGGCACCTGCATGTCCCATTTCAGCGCTGCCACTAGACACAGCGTTAAACACTTCGAACCCTGGTACAAGCTCACCTGCACCATAAACGGTAACTTGAAGCCTTCCCCCTGACATTTCATTCACATAGGTAGCAAATGTTTCTGGGGCCCTGCCTAAACCGGGAAAGTTCTTAGGCCAAGAAGTGACTAACTTCCATTTATAAACTTTAGTTTCTGTTGCTGTGGGTGTTGCTTTTTCGTCACCACCACAAGCCCATAGCATTCCAACTAGCATTACAAGACTAATTATTTTAAGAATATTTTTCATTACCTAACTCCTTCTATTGCCTAGTTATCCGGATAAATTTTATCTGGAAGCCAAGTCACCAATTCTGGCCATACTGCTAATAAAATAAGCAAACTTAATTGAATGATGATAAATGGGATTACACCTTTATAAATGTGTTCTGTTTTCACTACCTCGGTTGCAACTCCTCGCAAATAAAACAAAGCAAAACCAAACGGAGGTGTTAAAAAGGAGGTTTGTAAATTAACCGCTATCATAATGCCCAGCCATAAAGGATCTACACCCATGACAATTAGTATAGGTGCTACAATTGGGACTACAACAAAGGTGATTTCGATAAAATCTAAAATAAATCCTAGTAAGAATATGATTAGCATGACCAACAAGGTTGCCGTGACTACCCCACCAGGCATCTGCGTAAAGAAGGTTTTGAGCAAATGCTCACCACCAAAGCCTCTAAAAACCAACGAAAAGATACTGGCACCAATTAAAATCAGAAATACCATGCAAGTTACTTTAGTCGTTTCTAGGGAGACGTGTTTAAGATTTTCTTTGTTTAATGCACGTTTAAATGCAGCCAAGACGAGAGCTCCAACAGCGCCAACACCAGCAGCTTCTGTCGGAGTAGCATAACCTAAGAGTATTGAACCCAAAACCGTCACTATAAGTAACAGCGGCGGCACAAGAGCTTTTAATAAATTAGCCAGTGAGCCATGTTCGTTTTCTTGTCCTTTATCAGGGATTTGGTGGGGAGAAAAAACGCTGACTCCCCATAAATAACAAAGGTACATTACGACTAAAATTAATCCTGGAATTATTGCTCCAACAAACAAGTCCCCCACAGATACGCTATCCGGTGAAAATATTCCCATATCTAATTGGGCTTTTTGATATGCACTACTTAGCACATCCCCCAATAAAACCAGTGCAATGGACGGCGGGATAATTTGCCCTAAGGTGCCTGTAGCACAAATGCTTCCTGTTGCTAAGGCAGGTGAATAGCCACGTTTCAACATGGTTGGAAGGGACAACAACCCCATAGTGACCACGGTTGCGCCCACTATGCCGGTGCTTGCCGCCAACAACATACCTACGATGACTACGGAAACGCCCAGACCGCTTTTGAATCGACCTAACAACGCTGACATCGAGGTTAATAGATCTTCTGCTATTTTTGCGCGCTCTAGCACTATCCCCATAAACACGAAGAGCGGCACTGCTATCAAGGTAGTATTACTAACAATTCCGAATAATCGAGAGGGTGCAGTTAACAGATAATTTGCATCGAAAACCCCAAATAAAGCACCTAGTCCGGCAAATATCAAAGACACGCCAGCCAATGTTAATGCCACAGGGTATCCTAAAAGTAATGCACCACAGACACCGACAAATAGGAGTAGAGATAACCATTCCATTAAGGTGTCTCCTTGATTACGCTTGGCGTATTTAAAAGCGACAAGGTGTGTTTGATAATTTCAGAAACAGCTTGGATCACCAAACTCAAGGAAAATAAAAATATGAAGGTTTTAAGTAAAAACACCAAAGGTAGCCCTCCAGGCTCCATGCTCCCTTCAAGCAGAGACCAAGATTCGGCAACATAATCAATACACACAATTGCAATATACAGGCTTACAGGCAACATAAAACACAAGCTACCGAGTAAGTTTACCCAAGTTTTTTTGCGATTAGTGAACCTGCGGTAAAATATATCGACTCTTACGTGACCATCCTGTTGATAGGTATAAGCTGCGCCGAGTAAAAATACTGCGGCATGAAGATAGGTCACCGATTCCTGAAGTGCAATCCATCCGAGGTTAAAGCCATAACGCAATACCACAATAATGAACATTAATAGCGCCATCACAATAGTGGCATAACTAATAAACCGCCCCATGAGACTATTAATACTGTCTATGAACGCAGATATTTTAAGTAACATAATGAATTAGTGTTATTTTTTTGTAGCCGCATTGTGTCACAAAGTTAAACACTTGAAAATCTTAGAAAGGGGTTTTAATTAGAATCAGAATGATATTGTGTAGATTGTTGAATATTTGAGTCAGACTGAGTCAGCAAGCTCTCGCTTGCTAACTCTAAAATAATAAAACTAGGCGTTTACTTCCAATAGTTCTATATCAAATACCAAGGTTGAATATGGACCAATTGCAGCACCTGCACCTTGCTCCCCATAAGCGAGATGATGAGGAATATGCAAGCGCCACTTATCACCAACAGACATAAGTTGAAGGGCTTCCGTCCAACCTTTAATAACACCATTTACTGGAAATTGAGCAGGTTGACCTCTGTCATAACTGCTATCAAACACGGTTCCATCGATTAGGGTGCCATGATAATGAGTGGTTACTGTAGATGCAGCAGAAGGGCTGGCGCCGTCGCCTTTTTCTAACACTTCGTATTGAAGACCAGACTCGGTTACTGTAATTTCATCTCTTTTAGCATTTTCCGCTAAATAAGACTCACCTTCGGCAACCACAGCAGCAAATTGTTCTTCTTTTGCCGCTTGCATGCGTTGATGAATTTCATTAAAGGCAACACGTAGCTCATCATTGCTTACTTGAGGCGCTTGACCGCCAAAACCGTCTTGTATACCCGCAATAACTACCTCTAAAGCCATACCTTCAAATGGATTAGATGCTAGTTGTTGACCCATTTGATAACCGATACCATAACTGGCATGCTCTTCGATACTAGAATATTTTTCGCTCACAAAAATCCTTGATTGTTTTTCTAAAGTTTAAAGATATAAGAATACCATATTCTGAAATTCAATCCTAATTCGAACAAAAATGTAGTAATATTACGAAAATTTCGCAGTTTAATGCTTGTTGTCTTAATTGCAAAAGGCCTACAAAACAGGCTAAATTAAGACAATCAGCGCCAATAAAAAAGGAAATTTAGTCATTATGAAGCAAGATCTCGTCGCTCAATTAAAAGATACTATTAAGTATTTAGGCGCCACTTTAGGTGAAACTATAGAAGCTGAATTAGGTACTGAATGGCTTGAACGAATAGAAGCAATTCGCCACGATGGCAGAGCCTCCTCTAATGGCAACGAAGATTGCACTAAAAAGCTCGCTGCTACTATCTCATCATTGGATAACCAATCACTGTTAACCATAGCACGAGCCTTTGCCCAATTTTTGACGTTGGCCAATATTGCTGAGCAGGAATTTAATACTGAAGCCCAGCAAGAACAAAGTTTAAAAACTTATTTAGACAAGCTCATCGAACGCAAAGACGATATTCCAGCGGATAAAATTCAAGCGGCAATTAATAAGCTTAATATTGACCTGGTATTAACAGCTCACCCAACGGAGGTGACGCGAAGAACCAATATTCATAAGCACAGACAATTAGCCAGTCAATTATTGAAACTCCACAGTAGCGAATTAACCGAAGTCGAGCAGCGCAGAGTGAAATCTCGAATAGGCGATTTAATTGCACAATCTTGGCATACAGAAGAAATTCGCTCAGTGCGCCCTACTCCTGTAGATGAGGCTAGATGGGGATTTTCAGTCATTGAAAATTCACTATGGGAAGCCGTTCCTGATTTTATGCGTGATCTAGATGATTTCTTGCAAACGAATTTTCAACAATCTTTAGCGTTAGACGCGAAACCTGTACAATTTGGTTCTTGGATGGGTGGAGACCGCGACGGTAATCCATTCGTAACATCTACAGTGACTCAAGAAGTACTCTTTAGAGCAAGACGTCGAGCGGCGAAGTTGTTCTTACAAGACCTCAACCAATTGTTTGTCGAGCTATCGATGAATAAATGCAATGCTAGTGTTCGAGAAATAGTCGGTGACGCAAAAGAACCTTACAGAGAATTAATTAAACCCCTGATTGATAAATTTGAACTTACGCGCGAAGGGCGCGTTGATGCAAGTGAATGGGTGCAATCAAATGATGAACTATTAACCCCGCTGACTCTTTGTTATGAGTCGTTATGCGAGTGTGGCATGCGTGTGATTGCAGACGGACTGCTGCTAGACACCATTAGACGTGCCTACGCTTTCGGCACAAACTTATTAAAACTCGACATTCGACAAGACAGTCAGCGTCATGCCGACGTGTTTAGTGAATTGACTAGATACCTGGGTCTAGGCGACTACAATCAGTGGGAGGAGGTTGATAAACAAGCTTTCTTGTTACGAGAGTTAAGCTCTCGTCGCCCATTGATACCCCAAAAATGGACGCCTTCTGAAGAAGTCCAAGAAGTATTAGATACTTGCCGAGTAATCGCAAAAAATGATAAGGCTGGTTTTGGTATTTATATTATATCCATGGCCAGTGAGCCCTCTGATGTATTAGCCGTGCAACTTTTATTGAAAGAAGCAGGCGTCGACTGGCCGATGCCAGTAGCACCATTATTTGAAACACTGGACGATTTAAATAATTCTCCACGTGTAATGCAGTCTTTATTGGATATTGATTGGTATCGCGGATATATCAACGGTCGTCAATATGTGATGATAGGATATTCGGATTCAGCTAAAGATGCGGGTTCACTTGCTGCCGGCTGGGCTCAGTACACATCACAAGAAGCTTTAGTTAATCTAGCCCGACAGCAGAATATCGAACTAACCCTTTTCCATGGTCGCGGCGGCACTATTGGTCGTGGGGGTTTACCAGCAAAAGCTGCCATTCATTCTCAACCACCAGGCTCTCTGGATGGTGGCTTTAGGGTAACGGAGCAAGGTGAAACTATTCGCTATAAATTCGGTATGCCACAATTAGCCAAGAAAAGTCTATCCTTATATGCATCTGCAGTGGTTGAAGCCTTAACCTCACCGCCTCCTGCACCTAAACAGGAATGGCGTGAAATCATTGGCGAAATGGCAGATAAGGCGCGCGACAACTATCGCGGCATCGTGCGAGAGAGCAAGGACTTCGTGCCCTATTTCCGCGTCGCGACGCCTGAACAAGAATTGGGTAAGCTGCCCTTAGGTAGTCGCCCGGCAAAACGCAAACCCCAAGGCGGAATTGAGAGTCTTCGAGCGATCCCTTGGATCTTCGCTTGGGCACAAACCCGTTTAGTACTGCCAAGTTGGCTAGGCGTTATGCGTGCAGTCAAAGCCGTTAACACTGAAGAGAATGCAGCTACGGTTCAAGAAATGATTGAGCAATGGCCATTCTTCGCCTCTCGATTATCAATGCTCGACATGGTATTCAAAAAAGCCGCGCCTAGTATTTCTGAAGCCTACGACAAGCGATTAGTGCCAAAAGAACTCGCTCATTTTGGCGAAGCTTTGCGCGAAGAGTTAAAAGAAAGTATGCAAACCTTGCTGACCATTACTGGTCACGAGCATATGATGGAAGATGATCCTCACGGTCGCACATCAATGAATATTAGAGCAACATACTTACAACCTCTGCATTATCTGCAAATCGAGTTACTTGATCGCATCCGTAAAGCTGAAGCATCAAATTACACCGATGATGATGTGACCACTCTAGAGCGCGCCATGATGGTAGCGATTACGGGTATTGCTGTGGGAATTCGAAACACAGGTTAACCTATGCCTTTTAGTATCGGTTTAATAAATCCTAAAGCGGCTACCAATGTAGCCGCTATTCTTCGAGCAGCAGGCTGTTTCGGTGCTAGTGCGATTTTTTACACTGGCACTCGGTTTCGATTTGCTAAAGATAATCATCCTCAGTTTGCGCAAGATACCAAAGAATTTCGCAAAAAAATTCCCACCGTAGGGGTTGAAAACCTTTTCGATTTTGTGCCCGCAGGCGCCAAAATTGTAGTGGTAGAATTGGTCGAAAATGCACTTCCTTTACCTGAATTCTCTCACCCCGAAAATGCTTTTTATATTTTAGGCCCGGAAGACGGAAGCGTGTCTCAAGCCATTGTCAACAAAGCTGATGCCGTTGTTTATATCCCCTGCCGCAGTAATTTAAATCTTGCAGCCACAGCCAGTGTTTTGTTTTATGATAGATCAGTAAAACTAGGTTACGATAATTCAAAAGATGCGATGGATAAGGCCAGAGACAATAATAATAATTTGACTTGGCGTAAAGACTAAAGGCCTAGTTAGCCACTAGGCCAAATTAGTATCCAAGTTAAGTCTTTAACAGGTAAAAAGCTGACTCAGATTCTTCTTAAGAACAAGATGCCAAACGCAGTTAGCACAAAAAATAGTGCCGTTGGTGCATTTACGCTTGAAGCTAGAAGTTGTTGGGAACTAGTTTCAACCTGAAACTCCCTAATGTCATCCGCTTTTTCTTTAGACACTAAATCTAATGCTTGTTTTTGAGAAATGATGACTTCACCATCTCTTTGCGGATTGTCCCGACTGAGTGCACCATTATTTAATTCAGAGCTTGTTTCAACACGCGAATTATCGTTTGCCAGATTAGTTTTCTCAAAGCTGCTGCTCTCCTGTAGTTCGGTTGTCAGATTTGAATTTCCAGAGTTGCTTAGGGAACTAGTGTCTAAAAAGGTTAAAGCTTGTGAACTAAAAGACTGTGAATCTGTGTTACTCCAGTTTAGCCCTGTATCAGTTACCTTGAAACTGCTCACGCCCGTTATAGTTTCATTTACTCCATCATAAAAAGACGAATTGAGAGGTGCTAGTGCAATTGACGCCATGGCCGTTTGTTCGTGGGATTTGTCGAAAAATTTGTCGTCAGGACCAGATGTATTTACCGCTCCCTTATATTTAGGTTCAGAATAGCCAAAGGTATAATTAACAGGCCCTGACACTCTAATGCCGTTTTCTCCTCCGGCTATGTTGTCATAGGTAAGGTAAGCTGCGTTTGCAACTGAAATAAGCGACAACAAAAAGCAACTCAATAACATCTTACAGTACATCTTCATATTTGTGATCCATTTAACGCGTTAATATCAAGGACCAGAATGCACAAAGAGTGCCTGAATAATTATTATATATTTCAGTGGGTTAAATTTTAAGAAAAACCAATAATGCAAATATTACTGATTAAATTGTAATAAAGGCCTTTTACCAAACAGATTGCAGGTGGAAGGCTAAACGATAAATGTTAGTTATCGTCATAAACCTAGACCAAGCTAATACCCTGGATAGGTATTGGCTTGGCGGTTTAGAAAAAAGCTAATTATTCAAAAAAGTCTTCATTCGCTTTTACCGTTAAGGGATGATATCCCGGCTTTGCTTCTTCAAACGCACGTTTTGCGAAAGCTTTACCTTCAGGCGTTTTAGCTAGTTCACGATATAGCGGTTTCACTAGTTTATTACGCCCTATAGATACAAGGTAAGTGTATAAACGGTCGTAAGCGGGCTTGTATTCATTCGCCACCGCGATCATTAACCAACTATGTGCAATTTCATTATTCCTGCTTTGGGTTAATTGAAAGCTGCTATCAAGTGCATCCAATTGGGCCGCTGTTAACACTTCTGGCATATTATTTAAAAAATATAGCCATTCATGCACTGTCCAATTGTCTGTTTCAATGTCTGTGGCTTGAAGGTCGCCGGCAAGCCAAGCGGTTCTAGCTTGATCTACCTTTTCAAAAGCATCGGATACGGGTACAGGTGCACCTTGAGGAATTCCTGGTTCAAAAATCCATTGATGGATACGCTCTTTACTTAATTGCTGTGGGAATTTTGCAATCAGGGTCTGATTTAAATAGTCAATAAATTGGTCCGTGGTGATACTTTGAAAGGCAAAATGAGCAAAATAATCGAGTAAAAACTGGTCAAAGTTATCTCGACCCACTTTTTGTTCGATCTCTCGTAAAAACAAAGCACCTTTTTCGTAAGGGATATTTGAGAACACATCATCAGCGTTACGCCCCCGAAGATCAATCGCCATAATCTGGTCATTCTCAGGCAAACTCTCAATATCCGCTTGTAGATCCTGATAACCTAATACAGCTTCCATGTTGTATCTGTCATTTCCATAAATCATTTCCATGATGCGGTAGGTTAAATAAGTGGTAAAACCTTCGTTCAACCACAAATCGCGCCAAGTCGCGTTGGTCACTGTATTACCAGACCAACTATGGGCCAACTCATGGGCTATCAAGGCAACAAGACTTTTATCGCCCGCAATTACTGTGGGGGTAATAAAAGATAATCTAGGGTTTTCCATGCCGCCAAACGGGAAAGAAGGAGGTAGAATCAGTAGGTCATATCTGTCCCAACTGTAATCACCATAGGTTTTTTCTGTCACTTCTAACATAGCTTCAGTGTCAGCAAACTCTTCAGCAGCTGCGTCTAAAATGGCGGGTTCTGAATATACGCCGGTGCGTTGTCCCATGGCTTTAAATTCAAGATCGCCTATGGCTAACGCAATTAAATACGATGGAATTGGTTGCGGCATATTGAAGTTATACACGCCATCGCGTTCAGTTTCAGGGTCATTGGCCGCACTCATGACAGCTAAAAGTTCCGTCGGTGTACGTATAGTTGCTGCATAAGTAACTCTAACCTGAGGTGTATCTTGTAGCGGAATAAAACTTCTCGCATGCACAGCCTGTGCTTGTGTAAACAAAAATGGATGTTGTTTGCCTGCTGTTTGAGTTGGCGTTAACCACTGCACACCTGAGGCATCCGGTGAAGTCGCATATTCAATGGTAACCTGATTAGCACTGGTGCCTACTTCTATATTAAGGGCTTGACCTAATTCAGGTTCTTCTTCACCAATAGAAAAATCTACGGATTGATCATTTACAGAAACTTGCTTGATGTCCAGTTCTCGAGTATCCAAGATTAGCTGATGGGCGTTTTCTTTTACGCGCTCAAAAGTTAAGGTTGCTGTTCCGTAGAGCTGCTTTTGATCAAAATCAGCACTAATATCTAAATCGATATGACGCACTATCATTTCATCTGGGTTTGCAAAAGAATGATAATCCGTACCAGATTCTATATGTTGCTCTAAGGGTTCTACTGCCTTTTCAACTTGGCTTTCAGATGTTGTTACATCTGAGCATCCAAATAAACTCCCCGCCATAATCAGGCCGGCAATTATATGCTTATTCATTATTTCTCTGTCCTATTTATTTTTTATTTACTGCTTGTTTTTCTTTTTACCTAGCTTGCGGATTTTGCGTTGCTGGAAGATATAGTTGACGATTTAAAACAAAAAAGCCAGCAATCTATGCTGGCTCTTTTTATAAGGCTAAGTACTGATTAGTTATTAACGAAATCAACGCCTAATTGAATATCACCACGTAATCCATCAAGCATGTCTTCTTTCGCTTTTTGTTCAAACGCGCTTAATTCGCCATATGGTAAAATTTCTTCTACGCCATTTTTACCAAGACGTACTGGGTGAGCAAAGAAAGGAGCATCATCGCTTCCATCAACTTGAACATAGGTATATTCAGTTACAGCTTCACCTTGCATTGCTTTAACCAAAGACAAACAGAATCTTGCAGCTGCTTGACCCATAGACAAAGTAGCAGAACCGCCACCAGCTTTGGCTTCAACAACTTCTGTACCTGCATTTTGGATACGTTTGGTTAATGAAGCAACTTCGTCGTCACTGAAACTAACGCCTTCTACTTGAGATAGAAGAGGTAGAATAGTAGTACCAGAGTGTCCACCAATTACAGGTACATGAACTTCTGATGTGCTCTTACCTTTTAATTCAGCAACAAAGGTTTCAGAACGAATAACGTCAAGGGTTGTTACACCAAAAAGTTTGTTTTTGTTGTACACGCCTTTTGCTTTTAATGCTTCAGCGGCAATTGCCACAGTAGTATTTACTGGGTTAGTGATAATTCCGATACAAGCGTCTGGGCAGTTATCACCACAAGCTTCTACTAGATTTTTTACGATACCAGCGTTGATGTTAAACAAATCAGAACGATCCATTCCTGGCTTACGAGGTACGCCAGCAGGAATTAATACAATATCACAACCTGTTAGGGAATCTGCTAACTCATCTTTCCCGTAACCTTTAACCGCAACGTCAGTTGGAATATGGCTTAAATCTACTGCAACACCAGGTACAACCGGTGCTACGTCATATAAAGATAACTCTGAACCTGCGGGTAGTTGGGTTTTAAGCAACAATGATAATGCTTGACCAATACCACCTGCTGCGCCTAATACGGCTACTTTCATGTTTCCTCTCCTGAATTAACGGCAAAAAAATTTGTGCGTGAGATTAATCTAAATAGGGATAAATCTCAATCACCCAATAGTCTGATTGAAAATTTTTATCCATTTGATACCAATAGAATGCCTTTGCGATTGCCTAAACAGCATCCATCGGGCAGAATAACTCTTCTTTTTGTACTGTTGCGGAGCATAACAGTTTATGAGTACTAACAAACAAGACACTTTAATAAAAGCCTTTAAAGAGATGTTGAATTCAGAGAGTTATGGCTCTCAAGGTGATATTGTTAGTGCCCTAAAAGCCCAAGGCTTTGATAACATTAGTCAATCTAAAGTCAGCCGATTATTGTCCAAATTTGGCGCTGTAAGGGCAAGAGATGCTAGAGGCGACATGGTCTATTGCTTACCACCAGAACTTGGCATGCCGACCGCTAAGAGTCCGCTAAAACAGTTAGTGTTAGATATAGTCCACAACAACGCCATGATCATTATTCGTACCAGTCCAGGCGCCGCTCAATTAATTGCACGCCTTTTAGATTCGTTAGGTACGGCTGATGGCGTTTTGGGCACAATAGCTGGTGACGATACGATTTTTATTGCACCAGTAGACATATCCAAGATTGAAACCATACGGCAACGAGTGCAAGACCTATTCGATAATGTATAGCTGTACTCTCAGCATAGAATTGTAGGTATACCTAACTATCTTTACTGGCTATGAGTTGCGAGTAGATTTCCTTTTTATTCAGTTGATAATGCTCTGCTACTATCTCTGCGACTTTTTTCGGCGGTAACAGGTCAGCAAGCTTGTGCATAAGTGCTAAGGCTTCTGGAGGCAGGGTTTCCAATTGGGTTTTAGCCTTATACAGAATAACAACAAACTCTCCTTTTTGATGGCTCGCCGACGCCGTTAACCAAGACAAGACCTCAGTCGGTGTTTCACCCACATAACGTTCAAAGGTCTTGGATAATTCTTTGGCGACCACTATTTGCACATCTTCGAATTGGGAATCTATCATTTCAACCGTCCCCAGTATGCGTTTAGGGGATTCATAAAATACACAAGTCATTCCCGAGTTCACTGCTTGCTCTAACGCTTGTAATCTTGCTTGCTGTTTTACCGGCAAGAAACCAGAGAATGTAAATCTATCCGTTGGCAGACCTGCGCCACTTAAAGCTGTAGTTAAAGCACAAGCGCCAGGTAAGGCTGTGACCTGGAGCTGCTGTTGTCGACAGGCGCGAACCAAACCAAAGCCTGGATCACTGATAAGCGGAGTACCCGCATCTGAAATCAAGGCTATATTTTTTCCTTGCTTTAATTGCTCGATAATATAATCGGTTTTTTGCCTTTCGTTATGATCATGCAAACTAAAGGCTTGGGTTTTAATATCAAAGGCCTGAAACAACTTACCGGAATGCCTTGTATCTTCTGCCGCTACTAAATCAACCTCATTTAACACTTCGATTGCTCTAGGCGTCATATCACCTAAGTTGCCAATGGGTGTAGGTACAACATATAAAGTGCCAGCAGACATTTTACACTCCAAATTTGTTTTTATTATCAAGGACGATAGTATACCGACTTTAGATCAGATTCTTTACTCAATGGTAGAATTTTTTCGGTTTGCAGGTAGACTATGCTAGGTGTGGGTTGATTAAGGATGTTTTGTGAATTTTAAGTCTATTTTGGTTTATCTAATGGCAACGGTATTGTTATCAGGCTGTGGTGGAACTCCTGATACACCTCAGCGCCAAGCCGAAAATAATACCCCAGTTAAACAGCAAGCGCCTGAACTCAGTGACATTGAAAAGATCATTGCGAATTATAATTCCAATAACAATCCTGACCTTGTGCTAAACGAATTATTGCAACTTGCGGATAATTTTCAACATCAAGAACAATGCAATAAAACCAATATCATTGTCGCAAAAACCTTGCCTGTGTTAAATGGTTCTACCCAAAGGTTACATGCTAACTTGTTGCGCCTAGAATGCCAGCTAGAAGGTATTTTGCAGCACAAAACAGCCAATTCACCAGAACAAATAGCATTGCTGCAAGACTGGGTATTACAGGCTAGTGATACTTCGGTAGATTTTGGCAATCTAACCCAGCGCTTGAATATTGCTAAAGCTGTTTTAAACATTCTGAATGATGAACTTGAACCTGCTATATTTACCTTACTTGAAGCGCCAGCTATCAACTCTGTTCTTCTTGCCTATAAAGAACCTCTAATTTGGCGAACCTTAAGCAGTCTTGATCAAAATGATCGCCGCAGATTCGTCGCTTTATATCCTGAATTGTCTATGTATCAGCAATTATTTGAGATTGTCACTGATGATGTGCTAGACGATAAAACTCGCCAAACTGAGATAAGGAAATGGTTGCTGACCTACGAGCAATCTAATTTAGCCAATAACCTACCAGAAGAATTACTGCAATTTGTGCAGGCTGATTTTTCTCAGGCAAATTCTATAGCCGTATTGTTACCACTTTCTGGACGCCTTGCGAATCAAGGGGATGTAATTAAACAAGGTATTTTAGCTGCCTACTACAAACGTTTAGGCAGCATATCTCCGAGTATGACCGATCAAATACCCAGCTTGGTATTTGTGGATACTGGCTCAGAAAATACCATGGCCGAAGGCGCTGTAAATACGGATTACTCTGGATTTAATATCGTTATTGGACCACTATTAAAAAGTCATATCACTCAAACTGAAGCTTTACTTGCTAATACTGTGACTCGTGTTCACTTGAATCAAAATGATCAGCCTGAAACAAGTCCTTTAGCTACGTCTTTTGCCCTTTCTCCTGAACAAGAAGCTCAACAACTCGCTCGATTAATGTTTGAAAACCAAATTCGAAATCCTATTTTGGTATTTGAACGCAATGCTCGTGTGGAGAGAATGAAGGACGCCTTCTTAGCCCAATGGGAAAATTTAGTTAAGCTGGATGAGCAAGCAGTCATGCCCAGTACTGTTGGATTTACTGACAACAAAAGTATGCGTGTCGGAATCACTGATGCCTTGGGTGTGTTACAAAGCGAAAAGAGAATCAAACAACTTTCTAATTTAACACCTGAAACTATCCACAGTGTTACCCGAAATCGACGAGATATTGATGCTTTCGTGGTATTGGCCAATCCTCAAGATGTAGAATTGATCAACCCTATAATCGAATCCAGCATAAGTTTATTCAGCAATAAAACCATTCCGGTTTATGCTACCTCCTATAGTTACAACCACCGTCAGAACAAAAATTCTCTTCGCGACTTGAGAAACTTGGTGTTTATCGACATGCCTTTTGTTCAACCAGAAGGACAACAAACAGAATTGGCGCAAACGGTAAATAAGGTGTTCAATGATCCGCCAACAACCTTTTTACGCTTGTTTGCTTTTGGGTATGACGCCTTCAACATAGCAAATAATTCACTGCAACTTAAATTGTTCACCCAAATACGTCAGCCGGGACTTACCGGGGAACTCACCATTGATAATCAATCGGATGTGAACCGAACACTGTCTAGTATTCGAATAGATAACCAAGATAATCTGCAAGATGGCGATTAAACAGTGGCTAGCATCGAAAACAGGTGAACAAGCAGAACAGCAAGCAAAAGAATATTTACTGCAAGCTGGCTTAACCTTTATCGAACAAAACTACAAAGTTAAATCCGGTGAAATTGATCTTATTTTCAAACATGAGCAACTTTGGGTTTTTGTTGAGGTCAAATATCGACAAGATAGCGACTTTGGTTTCGCCGCTGAGTATTTTACCCCCAGTAAACGGGCAAAAATGCTAAGGGCCATTGCCTGTTTCTTTACCGATTTAGGTAAGAATATACATCATGAGCCACTTAGATTAGACTTAGTCGCCATCGATGACGACCAATTACAATGGTTTAAAAATGTCTGACGTTTGTTTTCAAGCGGTGTTTATTAAGGACAACATAGGAACCCCATGTTAGAAATAATTAAAAAGAACTTTACTGAATCCATTCAAACTAAAATTGCAGCAGCAGAAGCGTTACCAGAGTCCATAGACAAAGCTGCTAACATGATGATTCAGGCCCTAATTCGAGGCAACAAAATTTTATCCTGTGGAAACGGTGGTTCCGCTGGCGATGCTCAACATTTTTCCTCAGAGCTACTTAATCGATATGAAAGAGACAGACCTTCTCTTCCTGCGATTGCCCTTACTACTGACAGTTCTACTATTACGTCAATCGCCAATGACTATTCTTACGACGAAGTTTTTTCTAAACAGGTAAAAGCGTTGGGCCAGGAAGGTGATATTCTATTAGCAATATCCACCAGTGGTAACTCAGCAAACGTAATTAATGCTATGCAGGCAGCCTTGGCCAGAGATATGACGATAGTCGCTCTGACCGGCAAAGACGGCGGTGAAATGGCTGGGCTTATTGGCGAAAATGATGTGGAAATCAGAGTGCCCTCTGCAAGAACTGCAAGAATACAAGAAGTCCATCTATTGGTTATTCATAGCCTTTGTGAATCTATTGACTGTACCTTATTTCCCATTGCATCATCGGAGTAGTTTATATGGGTAAATTGACCAACCACTTAATTCTTCTTGGAATTCTCGTTAGTTTATCTGGCTGTGCCTCGGTTGTTGCGGTCGGCGCTGCCGGAACAGCGGCATCCTCTGCATCTGATCGCCGAACCCTAGGTACACAAATTGATGATAAAACAACCCATGCCAGAGTCAGTAATGCAATTGATTCAATTGCAGGTGTAGATGAAAATGCTTCTATTAGTATCAATGTTTACAATGGCCAAGTGTTGTTAACAGGGCAAGCAAATCAACAGTCCATTATTGACTTGGCCGGTGAAAAAGCCAAAACCATTGAAAATGTCGGACGTGTGCATAATCAAATACGATTGGGACAACCAATCCCTGCCAGTTCAACCATGCACGACATTTGGTTAGGCACGAAAATACGTACTCTTATGAGCACTAATGAGAAAGTGCCTTTACTGAAACTCGACTTAATTGTGGAAGATAGTGAAGTCTTTATCATGGGCATGTTAAGTCGCGAAGAAGCAAGTGCGGCAGTAGATGTTGCCCGCAATGTAGACGGCGTTACCCGCGTGTTTAGAGTACTTGAACTTACCGACTAAAAATAAAAACAGGCGATTAGCGCTATTTTACAACGCGCAGAGTCGCCCTCTTAGCGGGTTTGCTTGGGTTAGACGGTACTTCATCGGAAACATCAGAAGACTCTGTTTTAGGGCCGTCTGGAGAAGGTTCTGGCGGAGTTTGAGTGAACACAGTGCCTGCGCCATTTTCTCTGGCGTAAATAGCTCCCACCGCTTCACAAGGAAAATAAACTTGCATCGGCTGACCACCGAACCTAGCCTGAAATGAAATGGCTTCAACATCCATAGAAAAATTAACACAGGCTGAAGGCGATATATTGAGTACTATCTGACCGTCTTTTACGTATTGTGTAGGCACATCTACGCTTGGCCAATCGGTGCTTACAACCACATAAGGTGTAAGCCCGTTATCGACGATCCACTCATAAAAAGCGCGTAACATGTAAGGCTGATTAGGCGTCATTCCTTGCAATTTTCTAGTCTCTCGCTCTGGTTTGACTTAAAGAGGATTATGAATTTCTCTTTCTTGGTCGGTCAAAGAAGCTTTAAACGATGGACGCTCAAAAATTTGTTTCATATAAGCATTAACTTCACGACTACCTGCACCACTTAACGAAATATCAAGAGCTGGTAAGCGCCATAAAAGAGGTGCTAAATAACAATCCACCAAGCTGAACTCTTCGCTCATGAAATAAGGCGTTTCAGAAAATACCGGCGCTAAAGAAAGAATAGCTTCTTTTAATTCTTGTCTTGCTTCTTCCGCACCTTCTTCGTTACGGAAAATACGACCCGCTAAACTATACCAGTCTTGTTCAATTCGGTGCATCATGAGGCGACTTTGACCACGAGATACAGGATAAACTGGCATTAATGGAGGATGCGGGAATCGCTCATCAAGATATTCCATGATGATGTGTGATTTATACAATACTAGCTCACGATCTACTAGAGTAGGAACAGTGCCGTAAGGATTTAACTCTAACAACTCTTCGTTAATTTGTGTTGGATCTGTAAATACGATTTCAACACCTACACCCTTCTCTGCCAACACAATACGTGCCTGATGGCTATAAATATCAATATTGTCAGAAAACAGCGTCATAATTGAACGTTTGTTAGTGGCCACTGCCATTAAAACCTCCGAAAGCTCAAGCTTAGATATAAATTACATTATAAATGGTTAAAAGGGGCTGAATAGCCCCTTAAAAACGGTCGTGAATTGTATACTATTACTTCACGTCTCGCCAGTATTCTTTCTTCAGTAGATATACGAAGACGAATAGGATCACAATGAAGATCAATACGCCGCGACCTATTGATTCAGACTGCAAACGAGAAGGTTCACCTGTATATTCCAAGAAGTTGACAAGATCACGAACCGCTGCATCATAACCTTCTTTATCAAGAGCGCCATTACCATCAGTTTCAAGCGTAAATACGTCAGTTTCGACCATTTCGCCATCTACCATTTGCTCTTTATATACTCGTCGAGGTGTACCTTGTAGAGGTTCAAGTACGTGTGGCATACCTACATTAGGAAATACCAAGTTGTTAACCCCAAAGGTTTTAGAATCATCAACATAAAACGTTCGAAGATAAGTGTAAAGCCATTCAGGACCTCTTACGCGAGCTACCAAGGTTAAATCTGGTGGTGGAGCACCAAACCAATTCGCAGCTGCCTCTTTAGGCATTGGCGTTGTAATGTAGTCTGATACCTTTTCACCTGTGAACTGCAAGTATTCTTGACCCAGTTCATCAGGAATCCCAAGATCAGTGAAAGTTCGCTGGTAACGTTGGTACTGCATTTGGTGGCAACCTAAGCAGTAGTTCATGAAAATCTTTGCACCGTTTTGCAAAGATACCTTGTCAGTCAAATCAATCTCAACTTCATCCAAGTGATAACCAGAACCTGCTGCAAAGGCGACACTAGGTACAAATAATAATAGTGCTAACCATTTTTTCATCGTGGAATCCTCTCCGGTACAGGCTTAGTTTTTTCACTCTTAGAGTAAATGAACAGCAAGAAGAAAAATGCAAAATAAATAACAGTGCCAATACGTGATGCAATGATTTTCCAGTTTTCCTGCGGTGTACCACCCAAGTAACCGAGGAAGATAAAGACTATCGCAAACACAATTAGATTAGTTTTATGCAATCCACTTCTGTAGCGCCACGAACGCACGTTACTGCGGTCAAACCAAGGCAATGCAAATAAAACTCCAATTGCTGCGAACATAGTAAGTACACCGAATAATTTATCGGGAACGGCTTTAAGAATTGCATAGAAAGGAGTGAAGTACCAAACTGGGAAAATATGTTCTGGCGTCTTCAACGGGTTTGCAATTTCAAAGTTTGGATGCTCTAGGAACTTACCGCCCATTTCTGGAGCGAAGAACAGAATATAGCAGAATACAAATAAGAACACAGAGAAAGCGACTAAGTCTTTCAACACTATGTGCGGGAAGAAAGGTACCACGTCATCAATAATATCGTACTTGCTAGTGTAATATTCATGGATTTTGAACTTAGTTTTTTCGCTTTCTGATAAGCTACCTTTTTTATGTTTGATTGGTACACCGTCTGGGTTGTTTGAACCCACTTCGTGCAATGCAACTATGTGCAAGAACACTAGAATCACGATAACTAGAGGTAATGCGATTACATGCAATGCAAAGAATCTATTCAGTGTGGCGCCTGAGATAACATAGTCGCCTTGGATCCATTCAACTAAGTCAGGGCCGATAACCGGGATTGCACTGAAGAGAGATACGATAACCTGAGCCCCCCAATAGGACATTTGGCCCCAAGGTAATACATAGCCCATGAAAGCTTCGGCCATAAGAGCTAGGTAAATTAACATACCAAAAATCCACAATAACTCTCGTGGTTTTTGATAAGAACCATAAATCATGCCGCGGAACATGTGTAAGTACACAACAACGAAGAATGCTGAAGCTCCCGTACTGTGCATGTAGCGAATTAACCAACCATAGTCAACTTCACGCATGATGTATTCAACAGAAGCAAACGCTCGCTCTGCAGAAGGTTCAAAGTTCATGGTAATCCAAATACCCGTCACTATTTGGTTAACCAACACGATGGTGGCTAGGAAACCAAACACATACCAGAAATTCATATTTCTAGGTGCTGGGTATTGAATAGCATGCATGTTTGCCGTTCGCATCATAGGAATGCGTTGTTCAATCCAATTTAGAAAAGCATTCATTAAGCTGCCTCCCCATCTGAACCGATAAGTACTGTATTATCATCAATGAAGTAGTAAGGTGGTACTTGCAAGTTCAATCCAGCGGGTACACCTTGGAAAACACGTCCTGACATATCAAATTTTGAACCATGACAAGGACAGAAGAAACCATCCTGTACGCCCTCAGCATATTGTGCAAACTCACCATCTGCTAAGTGTTGAGGAGAACATCCTAAATGCGTACAAATACCCACGAGAACAAGTAACTCATCCTTTATTGAGCGGTATTGATTCGTTGCATATGGGGGTTGTTGAGCAGTTTCTGAATTTGGATCTTTTAGCTGACCTTCATGAGCACCTAGCGCTTCAAGTACTTCTTGTGAACGTCTTACAATCCACACAGGTTTGCTTCGCCACATAACGCGTATTAGCTGACCAACTTGTACACCACTAATATCGACTTCAACGTCAGCCCCAGCTGCTTTCGCTTTTGCACTTGGATTCCACGATGCTATAAATGGCACCGCGACTCCCACAACACCCACTGCGCCCACGACCGAAGTAGCAACGGTTAAAAACTTACGTCTATTGCTATTTTCAGGTGCAGAGTTGTCTTGTGCTGATTGATTCGCATCTACTGATACTTCACTCATCAACTGTTCTCCGAGAGTTATACAGGTATAAATACCTTTAAAAATATTTGGTAATCAGTGTGTTATCGGCGTTCTTCACAAGCATCATGAATACTAAGCAGATCTTTGTTAATTACCCAACATAAAAATTATCGCGTATGGTAAAAGAAAACCCCTAGTAAACACAAGGAATTACTCTTAAAAATCCATACTTGTTATTGTTTTAAGTCAACAATTGTCCACAGTTAACCATTTTCAGACTATTCGACATTAGTCTTCTGTACCCAATTTAGGCGTTTTTAATGGAAAAAAGCTAATAATCTAAGTCGACCTTATTTGTGTAAGTATAAGATGATATTAGAAAATCTTCACCTACGAATTGAACAAAGAACAGTTTGCTAGCGTTGCTTTATTTTTTTTCTTAATCGAATGAAAAAATCTTGTTAATCAATGTTAACAATTAACAAATACTAGTATACAGGGCATTACTAAATTCCTGCTGAAAATACAGCTTGTTCAAATTGTTCATAGGAGCAGTAAATGTTGAAAAAAACCTGCCAACTCATATTCGCTTTAGTCCTGCTATTGCCTTATTTGGCCCATGCAGAACCTCTGATACAAGGAGAAGATGGCTATAGATTATGGCTAAAGTACGACAGTCTGACCGATGAGTCGCTAAAAAAAAACTATCGTCAAACCTTGCGAAGCATTCATGTTCCCCATAGTTCCGATACCAATAAGGTGCTACTGAAAGAGTGGCAACATGCTTATGCAAATCTTTTAGATACCCATTTGCCGTTAAGCGACAAGGTACAGCAAGCATCATTAGTAATTGGCACGCCAGATACTTCAGAATTCATCAAACAATCAAATATTGTTAATAACCTTCAGCTAGGTTCTGAAGGCTATGTCATCAAGACTATAGCGCATAAAAGCGGAAACCTTACTGTGATAGCGGCGAATACTGATGTAGGTACGCTTTACGGAAGCTTTCATTTGATCAGGCTTATGCAGACTGGACAAAACATTGAGCAATTAAATATTGTCGAAATTCCAAAAATTGATGTTCGTACCCTGAATCATTGGGATAATCTCGACCGGCACGTAGAAAGAGGATATAGCGGTGAATCCATCTGGGACTGGCATAAACTGCCTGAATATAAATATCAACGTTATTACGATTACGCCCGTGCGAATGCCAGCATAGGCATCAATGGCACTGTTCTCAATAATGTCAACGCCGATCCATTAATCATTACACCGCATTATCTAGAAAAAGTAGCTGCATTAGCTGATATTTTCCGCCCCTACGGTATTAAGGTTTATTTATCGGTTAAATTCAGCTCACCTCAATTGATCGGTGGTTTGGATACTTCTGATCCTCTCGCACCAGAAGTCGCTCAGTGGTGGAAACACAAGGTCGACGAGATCTATGAATATATACCCGATTTTGGAGGCTTTTTAGTTAAAGCCAACTCTGAAGGTCAGCCTGGCCCTGGAGACTTTGGGCGCAGTCATGCCGAAGGCGCCAATATGTTAGCCAAGGCGTTACAACCCCATGGCGGTATTGTGATGTGGCGCGCCTTTGTGTATGCCAATGAAAAGGACGAAGAAAGATCAAAACAAGCCTATTCAGAATTTAAGCCATTAGATGGCAAATTTGAAGATAACGTATTGGTGCAAGTAAAAAATGGCCCTATTGATTTCCAACCTAGAGAACCCTTTAGTCCTTTATTTGGCGCCACACCAGAAACTCCTATGATGATGGAATTTCAAATTACCATGGAGTATCTGGGTTTCAGTACCCATTTGGTATATTTGGGCACCATGTACGAAGAAGCCCTAAAAGCAGATACTCATGCCAAAGGAATTGGCTCCTCGGTTGCCAAGGTTGTGGATGGTAGCTTATTCAATAATAAAATTTCCGGTATCGCAGGGGTTTCAAATGTAGGCACAGATAGAAATTGGACTGGCCACATATTTTTGCAATCCAATTGGTACGTTTTTGGTCGTTTAGCATGGGACCACAATCTTTCAGCAGAGCAAATCGCCCAAGAATGGATCAAGATGACCTTGAGCAAAGATGCCAAAGTGATCGAAGAACTTACCGATCTTATGATGGCTTCCAGAGAAGTAACGGTGAACTATATGACACCTTTAGGTTTGCATCACATAATGGCAGAAGGCCACCATTATGGACCGGGTCCTTGGGTAAAAGATTTGGGAAGAGATGACTGGACTTCTGTCTATTATCATAAAGCCAATGAACAGGGTATCGGCTTTGACCGCTCAACTTCAGGGGTAAACGCGGTAGAGCAATATTTTTCACCGATCAAAGAAAAATATAACGATCCAGCAACAACCCCCGAACAATTCTTACTTTGGTTCCACCACTTGCCTTGGGATTACAAAGTAAAATCTACAGGGCGAACTCTCTGGGACGAAATCGTTATTCGCTATTACAAAGGTGCGCAGCAAGTTGAACAGATGCGCAAAACGTGGCAGTCTCTTGAAAGCCAAATCGATCCATTGCAATTTAAGCAAGTGGATATGGCATTAGAAATTCAACAAAAAGAGGCTATTTGGTGGCGCAATGCTTGTGTACTTTACTTCCAGTCATTTTCGAACCGCCCTATCCCTGAAGGCTTAGAAAAACCTCAAGGAAACTTAGCAGATTATATGCAAAGAAGCTTTCCTTATGCGCCCGGACAAGGGGGCTAACCAGAATTTTGGTTTGGTAGGCGAAAGCCTACCAATGCCAAAGCGTTCCGTCTTGTAGGCGATTTACCGGTAAACATTTTCGCTGATAAGGATATTTAGCGGCAAGTTTTTCGTCAATATCTACGCCATGTCCCGGCACTTCACCCGGCGTAAAAAAACCGTCCTTGAATGAATAGGCATGGGGAAAAACTTCATCGGTAATTTCTTCGTGTGCCATATGTTCCTGAATGCCAAAATTAGGCACCCAGGTATCAAAATGCAAAGCTGCGCCCATGCATACTGGCGATAAATCTGTAGCACCATGACTGCCGGTTTTCACATGGTATAAAGACGCTAAATCTGCAATTCGTCTAAGGTGTGTAATGCCACCAGCATGAACCACAGTTGCCCTGATGTAATCTATCAGTTGATTTTGAATCAATTCTCGACAGTCATGAATACTATTAAAAATTTCTCCAACGGCAATAGGGGTAGTTGTATGCTGCCTGATTAATTTAAATCCTTCTTGATTCTCAGCCGGTACTGGATCTTCCATCCAGAATAAATGATAGGGTTCGATTTCTTTACCCAGTCTAGCGGCTTCGATAGGCGTTAGCCTGTGGTGGACATCGTGCAAAATATGAATATCTTCTCCTACAGCATCTCTTACGGCTTGAAATAATTTAGGCACATGGTTTAAATATTTTTCAGTTGACCACACATGTTCAGCCGGTAAATCTGAGCTAGCGGGTTCGTATCTGCCCTGCTTTGCTACACCGTACACATGATCTAAGCCAGGCACACCACATTGAACCCTGACAGCTTTATAACCTTGCGCCACCATTTGCTGTACTTCATGAACGGTTTCACTGATTTCTTTACCGTTAGCATGGGCATAAACCATAACCCCATCTCGGCTTCGTCCACCTAAAAGTTGATACAGTGGCATATCGGCTAATTTTGCCTTTATATCCCACAACGCCACATCTACAGCTGCAATGGCAGTCATAGTGACAGGACCTCTGCGCCAATAAACACCTCGATAGAAAAATTGCCAGATGTCTTCTATCTGTTGCGGATCTTTGCCAATCAAAGAAGGACACACGTAATCCTCAAGATAAGCAACTACGGCTTTTTCTCGCCCATTAAGGGTTGCATCGCCAATACCATACACCCCTTCATCGGTCATAATTTTAAGGGTTACAAAATTTCGACCGGGACTGCACAGGATAACTTTTGCATCAACGATTTTCATTCAATCTCCTACAAGGATAGTGCACCATTCACTATAGGTATTTTTTGTGAAACCGAGCATAGTCAGTCTATTGTGACTATGCAAGACGGCACCCTCGATAGTGTTTATTTTCATAAATAGGTCATCATAAATGATGACAAATTTTCCCTAAAATCTCTAAATTACGTACTAGCCCAAAAAAGACGTCAATGTAAAACGACCTTTATTTGGGTCAAAAACCGGTACATAGTCCCTAGCAATACATCCAGAATGTAAGCTGCTACAGCGATAAACTAATGCGCGATTGAAAAAAGCTTTTTCGCTATGTATCTGCCGAAATAAATCAGAATCGCCATTAATGTATCCTTGAGGCATTCCCTGCTGCTTAATATCTCTTTCTAAACTCGCCAAATACCGGTTCTGCCGTTGTTCAGTGATAAATTCAAATTCTGTACTTCTATGCTGATAAAATGCAGTACCGCCCTGTTCTTCTCCACATAAAAAATGTATTACCGCGTATTCATTGGTCAGGGGTTTATCAAAATGTGGAATTCGTTGCACTATGTTCAATTGTTCCGGTGGTGTGGCCACAAGTGAGTAATAGGCGTCAATGCGTTGAAGTCTTACTGAGGCATCGAATTGGTTTATTAACTTACCTACTAACGCCAACACAGCTGTTTTGTACTGCGCGGACGCTGGCGAACGCATTCCAGGGTAGTGACCACTTGCTTCTGACACCGGACTACTAGACATCGCATACGAAAACAGACTATCGGGTTCAGCAAAAAAATTGTCTATAACCCACAATGGTTGTTGTTCTGTTCCAATCGTTTTAAAAGAGATTTTTGGTGCTTGCATCACATAATCACATAGGGTCAGCTTTGCAGTGTTCATCAATATACTGCTGATGCGGTGGCATGTAATCGGCAGAACGTCGAATAACCGACTTTATACTCTCTAACCGTTTATCTAACTCTTGCTCAGAAAATACGTCCACCAATGAATGATAGCCTTTAGGTCTAAGGCCTTGACCATACATGACTTCAAACCAGCTCAAATCACTGAACATTTCATTATTGAAACGGAAAATGCGCCCGTTCTCTTCAAACTGATCAATCTTTTGCTGCAACGAATCAGGAATAGACATAGTGCGGCAGTATTGCCAGAACGGCGTATCATCACGTTTAGTTACATGGTAATGCAATATTAGAAAGTCACGGATACGCTCAAAATCAAAATCCATCTGGCGATTAAACTCATCCACATCAGATGGGCACATTTGCTTGCCCGGGAAAAAACTAAAGAACTTGGAAATTGCAGCTTGAACAAGATGTAAGCTAGTCGATTCCAATGGCTCCATAAAACCGCTAGATAAGCCAATGGCGAGACAGTTTTTATTCCAGAATTTCTTACGTTTTCCTGTTACAAATTTAATAATTCTTGGTTCTGCTAAAGGTTCGCCATCAATATTTTGCAATAAAATCTCTTTCGCCTCGTCGTCAGACATAAATTTACTGCTATAGACGTGACCATTACCTGTTCTATGTTGCAATGGAATTCGCCACTGCCAACCGGCTTTTTGCGCTGTCGCGCGAGTAAATGGCCAAGGATCTCCCGCTTTCGCACAGGGCACGGTTACTGCGCGATCACAAGGTAGCCAATGACTCCAATCGTCATAGCCTGTTTTTAATGTTTGTTCTATCAAAAGGCCGCGAAAGCCACTGCAATCAATGAAAAAATCAGCCTCATGTACGCTGCCATCATCTAAGGTTAAACTTTTAATTGCACCATCATCATGCTGTTGAACACTAACCACCTTTCCTTCTGTGCGCACTACGCCAGCTTGTTCTGATAGCTCTCGTAAGTATTTGGCGTATAAACCAGCGTCAAAATGAAACGCATAGGCAATATTAGATAATGGGGAATTACCTGCTTTAATTGAGCGCATAAAACGCTTTTCGGTAGACGCCAGTGAGGTTAAGGTATACTCGTCTAAATGATCAGCTTTTCCCATAGCGCGCATTTTCATCCAGTAATGATAAAAAGGCACGCCTTCCATATTTTTACCAACTTCACCAAAGGCATGGTAATAGCTATTGCCAATTTGATCCCAATTACAAAACTGAATGCCTAGCTTAAACGTGCCTTGTGTGCGTTTCACAAACTCGTTTTCGTCTAAACCAATAAGGTCGTTGTAGAGTAAAATTTGTGGGATAGTGGCTTCTCCCACGCCAACCGTGGCTATGTCATCAGACTCAATTAATTGGATATCGCAGTATTTTCCTTTTAATACGCGTCCCAAAGCAGCCGCTGTCATCCAACCGGCGCTTCCTCCACCTAATATAATGATTTTGCTTAGTTTTTGATGCATCTTAGCTCCGTGAACTCATATTGGGGCGACTAAACTCTTGATAAAAAGCATTGTAATTGGGCATCTGACTCGCTACCTTTTCAATGTGCTTTGCGACTTGTTGCACAATATTATGTAATTCAGTTGTTGATGTATTAGATAAAGCAACGCTTATATGCTTAGGCTTCACTGCATTCCCACATAACAAACAATACCATTGCCATTTCGATACTGCATCGGTTGCCATTGGTGGTAAACGTCCACATTCTGCAAACAATTCTGCGACATTTATTCCCTCAATTCCATTGAAAAGCACTTGATTAAATTTATAAATTTCCTCTGAAAACACCTTAACCCCGTGGTTAAAGGAGTCAGCAATAGAATCTGAAGGCATAACTGCTGGCCAATGTTTTAATAATTGCTCAGCTACCCAAAACAAGAAGTGAATATTGGTAATCACTGGCGCTAATGTGGGGAGATAGATAGTTAAATGTTTGTCGTCTAATCTTGCTTTAGGTGATGCTTGTTTCACATCTGCAAAGGCTACTTTTTGATAGGCATAACCGTTGTGGATGTACTTAGTAATAGCTGCATCTTGCCTACTCAATCGGTTATCAATGGAATCAAAGTCTAGGTTTGATTGTTGATGACTAGTCTTTGAGGAAGCGGCTATTTCATTCACATGGATCCAAAAATCAACGTCTTTATGTTTATTTTGGATTTCATCTAGATCACTGACTTCATCGAATATTCGCACTTGATTTTGCGGCAAACTTTGCATTATTTTTTTAAGTGAAGTCAGTAAGTTTGCACGCTTAAATACCACGCCAAACAGCATCCCCTGTTGCCATTGCGCCTGCTCTTTTGCCGGAATAGCAAAGCGTTTAAGCTGATTGGCTTTCCCTGCAATACTAAAATCACTAACGGATGTAGTGGGGTCTATTTTTAAGCTATTAAAAACACCATGCTCAAATTCACTTTGATTTGCATTTAGTCCCCATTGAGCTGCACCTATAAATCCGGTTCCCGCCAACCAATCACAATTAACACCATAGGTAAAAGTCCCCTGAGCACTTTGCGCAAGTTGAATAGGATTCACCTTCAATAATTGGCAGATATCCAAAAACTCCTCTCCAAACTCGATCAGATCATTGGAATCTTCAGACATTTGAGATGCAAGTAAACTGAAGTTGATCCCATAAGGTAAAGTTTGACCAACTAGCATCACAAGTAATAAATGAATGTCCAGTGGATCGCCTACTACGCCTATGTGTCGAATACTCATAGTTGGTAAGCCCCATAAAGACTCAAGCTAGTCGGCGGATAATGAGCTGCTCCACTCTTGCTAGCTTGAATTGCGCTACTATGCGAGGGTAGCTTTTCAATTAAGGTCGCCATATGACGTTGATAATGGATTAGTTGACTAGACACTGCTTTTGCGTCAATTTTTACCAGTCGAGGATCTATATGCACCGGTTCCAAACCTTGTCCTAACGATAAAGCGGTCCAAGATACTGGCATAAATAAACCCTGTCGGTAAGCCTGAAAATGACCGTTTTGGGTAAACTGTTCAATCCTCTGTTGCAAACTCAGGGGGATTTCCATTTGAGCACAAGCTTGCCAGAAGGCTTCTGGGCGAGAATTTTGATGGTAGTGAAAAATCAAAAAATCCCGAATACGCTCATATTCAGTATCAATTACTTTATTGAAGTTGTCCCTCAACACTTTAGATTGACCCGAAACAGGAAAGTATTCAATTAGCTTTTCAATGGCTACCTGAATTAAATATAAACTAGTTGATTCAAGGGGCTCCAAAAATCCACTCGATAACCCTATGGCGACACAATTTTTGGCCCAACTTTTTTCTCGCTTACCCGTGATAAAACGAATTTGCGAAGGGTTTGCTAACGCTTGATCACCTAGGGCAGATAATAACAATGAAGTAGCCTGATCATCACTCATATGCGACTTAGCGTAAACGATGCCATTACCTGTTCTATGCTGAAGTGGAATTTGCCATCGCCATCCAGCTTCATGCGCTTGGGATAAGGTATAACTCGGTGGGTTCTGAATTGGGTCTGAAGGTACAGCTTGGGCGCTGTCACAGGGTAACCAATGTTGCCAGTTTTCGTAACCTACCTCTAACACTTGGGCTATTAACCGGCCTCTAAAACCACTGCAATCGACAAACAAATCTCCGCTGATTTTTCTACCGTCTGATAATGTTAGAGCTTCGATATCGCCGCTATCTGCCAGAATAACATCATCTACCTTTGCATCCAGATGTTCGACACCGCGGTCTACACTGTATTTTCTTAGGTAATCTGCGTATTGACTCGCATCTAAATGAAATGCATAGCCATATTGTGATAAAGGCGACTTACTGTCTGCCACTGGATAAGCAAATCTGTGCTGTTTTGCCGCTAAGGCTGCAGGATTAAATTTATCAAAATCTTCAAAAAAGTCTTTTTCATCTAGGCCAGCATGTTGTTTGGCGTAAAGATAATATTGATGAAATTCTATGTCATTGATGGGTTGCCCACTGTAGCCAAAACCATGGCAATAATCTGCACCTTTATATCCCCAATCTTTAAACCGAATCGCGAGTTTGTATGTAGCACCAACCGCTTGCATGAAGGTATTTTCGTCAATGCCTAGCAATTGATTAAAATGTCGTATATGCGGAATAGTTGCCTCACCGACACCGACAGTGCCTATATCTGTTGAAGCAATTAAGGTGATTTTAAACGCATGTTGCGGCAAAAAGCGTGACAATGCTGCGGCTGTCATCCAACCCGCGGTACCAGCACCAAGAATGACCACATGCTGCTGTTTCATCAATTTACAAAATTCCTTGTCTCATAAAACGAACTTGCCCGAATGTATCGGGCAAGTTTTAGTTTAGTAACCAGAGGTTGCGTTTGCTTCCCCCTAGAAATTCGCTCTTACAACGAATGCAACGCGGCGGTCAGAAACAAACCAACTACGTCCAGCCTCTTGACCCTCATTGTTCAATTGCATGATGGTTTCAGACTGAGAGTTAGTCAAGTTTGTACCTTGCAAACCAACAGTGAAATTATCATTAACGTTATAGAAGATAGAGCCATCTAATTGACCATGATCGTCATACCATAAAGGTGCTTTGGATATAACATCTCGCGTGGTCAAGAGGTAACGACTACGCCAGTTATATGCCAAACGTGCACTCCAGCCATTCTTTTCATACATACCGACTAAATTGAATGTACGTTTTGATTGCCCTTGAAGTGGAATGTTATCCAAAGATACTCGAATACCAGTATCTTCAAAATCATCCCCCTGCCAAGATTCATCTTCAACATCGACTTCGTTGTTAGGCACGCCACCAGCATCAATGTAGGTAAATGAAGACTCTAAGCCCAAACCATCCCAGGGTTCTGGTAAAAAGTCAAAGAACTGTTGATATTTGAGCTCTAAGCCATCCATTTTACCATCCCCACCATTGGTAGTTGTAGTCAACAATACCGTTTGTGTTTCACCTGTAGAAGGATTGGTATATGAGCGAGGATACGCGCCTTGCACAAAGTAGTTTTTCAAATCTTTGTGGAACAAGGTTGCACTCAACTGACCTACATCAGCAAAATACCATTCCACCGCAACATCATATTGCCATGCTTCCATAGGTTCAAGGAATGGGTTACCACCACTTCCGGTAAACGCTGGAACGTATGCACGCTGAATTAAATTATCTTCGGGAGGCGGCTCAACTGATGGATCCGGATTCACAGGACGAATGGTTTGCACAGATTCGTTGCCTAATGACGCCGTATTTCGAACAGCCGAAATATCGGGTAATGCCACCGCTTTTGATAATGCAAATCTGAAAAGAACATCATCTGTTAATTCGACTTTGATATTAAAGCTTGGAAGTAGCATATTAAAACTAGGCTCAGCAGCCAAAGCAGAAGCTGAGTCATTACCAAACGCGCGGCTAGCGTTGCTGATATAGTTAAGTGGATCGCCGATCCATCGATTTGCTTCATCTTGTATTGCGGCGGCAAAATCAGCGTAATTGCCAGCAGCCACTTGGTCGTTTACCCAGGCAGATACTAATTCAGGTGTTAGTGGATTTCCTTGCAAGTTCTCTGGCGGCAAGTAATCTGGTACTAAATCAGGGTAATTTACGAAACCATAAGATTCACGGTCAAGTTGCACGTAACGTAGACCAAAGTTACCGCTATAACGTAGGTCGCCATCACCTTCAAAGTTAAGTCTTAGGTAAATCGCTTTGTTAGTTTCAGTAATATCCGTAATTTCGTTTGGCTCAAAAATTCCAAATTCATCATCTAATGGAAACTGCGTTCTTTGCGTATAACGCGTCCAATCGCCACCAGCGGTCATATAAGGCATAGCGCCATACATTATTTCACGAACGTAATCTTCAGTTGCATGGATTGTCTGGCCGCCAGGAATGTTGGCAACACCGCCGCCATGAAAATCAGACCAATCAACCAATTCAAAATTTTCTGCCGCGTCAGGGATAGTATCTAACCAAGCCGCTGGAGCTGAACCAGAAAATTCTGGACCTAATGCCCCCCAGTTCCAACTCGTTGAACGCACCGTTTGTTCACGCTTCGCATATCGCACACCGGCTTGAACTGAGGTAAAGATACCTGCATCTTCTAAGAAGTATTTACCATCAAAACGCACCGCAATCGAGTCACCTTCAGATCTCTCATAGTGCTCCATAGCACTTCTTAAGAAATAGGAGGTTGGGTCTTGGAAGTAATTAGTATCCCCTGCTGGATCCCCAGTAAAGCCAGGGTAAACACCACCAGCATAAACATCAGGGTTAGCGTCTCTATAACCGAAATAAGGTTCTAATAAGGCGACTGTTGGCGTACTACCCGTAATATCGTAAGCTTGACCAGCAAATGCTGCAGTGTGAACAGTCATATCATTATCAGCAGTTTCGGCTTTAACGTATTGAATATCACCGGTTAATTCAAGACTATCAGTTGCCAACCAACGTAAATTGAAAGAGAAGTCTTCCACTAGGGTTTCAGTATCTTTCACACGGCTGTCAAACTGAGTTGGATAACCAAATTGTGGGCGACCACCGGCTTCCCATGAACGAATAATACGATCATTGTTTCCATCAGCTGCTCGCCAGCCATCAACACCTTGCGTCAAGGTTCCTGATTCAAATAACCCTTGATCGTCAAATTCAAACTCTGTGCCTTCTAAAGCACGAGTTCGTCTAGCATCGATGTTGTAGTAACCACCTTGATATTTAACAGCTTGTTCATGCCAAGATAGCTTTGCATCAGAACGAATGTAATTAAAGGTACCTAATAAGGTTTCGTCTTCATTTTCAAATTGTAAAGACGTTGCAAAACCTTCACGTTTTCGATCATCAAACTTGCTTAATAAGTTGGAAGCATTTGGCATCCATACTGTACCGTTGCCATCCTCACCAACAAACTCTTCAGCTCCAGCTAAATCTCGCGCGTAAAATTGCACGTAAGCGTCAGACTGAATACCGTGTGATTGTCCGTAAAGTTGTGAATTAGCATAGTTGACCAAGAAACCAATTTCACCACCAGTATCTAGTTCAAATCGATCGCTATAAACAGCAGAAAACGTCGGGCTACCTTTTTCGGCGATATCCCCGTATGACCAGTCTCCACCAATGGCAAAAACGCGATCTTGAGAATCAAAAGGCTTACGAGTTCTTAGATTAACAGTACCGCCAATACCACCTTCAATCATGTCAGCGGTCTGGTTTTTATAAACGTCTACCCCACCCATTAATTCAGGTGAAACGTCTTGGAAAGATAGTCCGCGCCCGCTATTTGCAGTAAATGAATCACGGCCGTTAAATTCACTTCGAGTTTGTGTCATACCTCGAATGATTGCGCCACTTCCTTCTACACTGAAGTGATCAGGGTCATCTGGACCTGCAAATCTCTCAACCGATACACCTGGTATACGTTGAATAGCTTCTAATACGCTTCGATCCGGTAAAACGCCAATGTCAGATGCTGTAATAGAATCTACTACGGTTTCTGAATTACGTTTTAAATTCTGTGCATTTAATAAGTTTGCTCTTGTGCCTCTAACCTCAATTTGTTCAACCAACTCCTCTTCATTGGCCTCTTCTTCAGTTTCGGTTTCTTGTGCATAGGCTGTGTGCATTGCGGAAATAAGCGCTACCGCCATTACCGACTTATTGAACATGCGGTTTTTTCGTTGGTGTTGTCGTGTGCTAACCACCATTTGTGTGCTCCCATTTATGATACGGCTTTACTGGTGACCCTTTTACTTAAAAAAGTAATTGCCAGCTTCCCCTTTGTGTGGCCTTTAAAGTATTACAATTACTCCATTTGACCATGTTTCCTCGATGCTGATAATGCGTTAGAGATATCTTGCGGTCAATTGACATTGGAAATATCACAATTCAGAAACCATATATCGCAACATTTTTGTAACATTTAACAATCAACGTGTTAATTATTTAACCCGACTTTAGTATTAGTAAAGTCTAAATCCCTTAAATATCAATACTTCAATGATTTTGTTTTGATAAAATTGGGCAAGTGTTAATTTTCAATTAATTAACAATTTATCATACAATTATTCTAGATATTGAGTAAATTCTGGCCCCAAATAACTCGGTTTGTAGTCTGAAGTGTAAATCACGATTTTCTGCACTACGACGCCAGGATCTTTTAAGTACAATTGCAAACTGTTAGCACCACCTTGGGCAATCGAAATCTTGGTTTTAACCCTACGAATACCATCAAGTACATTTGCCCCCCAGGAAGCTGAGCTCATCTCCAGACTATGAACTGCCTCTTTATCCCCTGACTTCGCTTTTCGACGCAATTCTGCGACCTTAGCATCCGTCATCAATCCCGCATCTAGATATTTTGGTGGATTCCCGTCGACACCTATTCCAAACTCCATTGTAGCATCTGGTGCAAACTCTAACGTTGGTGCCACGTCGATATGGACTTCATATTCTCCCGCTTCAATTAACCAAGTATCGAAATGCAACGTGGGGGCCGTTTCCCAATCAGAATGCTGCGTATAAGGAGGTAAAATTCCCGCTACCGAAGAACCAAAGCGACCATGGCCAGGAATTACCTGCCATTTCACTTCTTTTGTATTGTTTTTCATTTGTGCCTTGGCTGGATCGAGGGAAATATAGCCGTCAGCTTCTGCAAACCCCTTAGGCGTTTGCGCTAGTTTGACTGCTTCTACATATACTCGAGCGCCACCCCAACCGGTACCTTTTATCAATACGTTAGCTTTATGAGTGCCTGCTGACAGTTTTGACCAATCGATACTTATGCCTAGGGTAATTTCATCCTCAACAGTACCTTTAGTAGATGAAAGCTGAACCCAATCGTCTGAGGCCGTAACAGAATAATCAAAGGGTTTAGCTTGACGATTAAAAACCGAAACTGTTTTTTCAGGTTCTCCATGTTGGTAAAAGCTATCAAGCACTAATTGCCCCCCTGCTGGCCAAAAACTATCACTTGAAGATAGCGCAACGCCCATGTTGGCAACTGCAGGCTCAGCAGCAGTATGACGAACAACTGTCGGAGGTATATTGGCTGGCGGATTGTTCCAGTACACATAACCAATGCGGGACTGACTCATCATTCGATTCCACTTGCCATCCTTCAAGTTATGATATTCATCGGTCAGTACTTGGTCTTGTGCAAACCAATAATTCACTGCATCGGCATACTTATTGGTGCTGATGCGATTTTGTTTTCCATACCTTTGATTTAGCGCTTGATTGTAATTCAATTCAAAGATTACCCGTGATGCTTTAAGCGGGTAGCCCACTAATTGAAAATAAGCATCATGGTAATCTTTCGGTAGTTTTGATTTTATATCATAAGAATCCTTCACTGCCTCGGTTAAAACGTCAGAGACATTTTTTGCCTCATCGTAATGAGAAATGCTGTAGGTTTCTGGTGAAATTGCTTCAGGTTTGCGTCGCCCATTGTGTTGAGTATAGAGAGCCAACAATTCTGCTATACCACTAGCATAGTCACCGCCAAATTGTTCTGCTGCCCACTCGCGAGTAAATTCATAACTACTGTTGGCGTCCATGTCTGTTGGATCCCAGGCCATTTTCAAGAAAAATGAAATGGGTAACTCCATAGGTTTAAGGTCACCCACGTTGGTTATCCAAATGCGATCGGCACCGTATCTGTAAGATAGATCCATTTGTTCCCATATTTTTGCTAAGGGAACTGTATTGATCCAGCGATAAGAACGTGGCCCACCTACATAGTCAAAGTGATAATAAACACCTGCGCCACCTTTGCGATTACGCTCACCTTTGGTCGGCAATCTACGCACATTACCAAAATTGTCGTCAGCCCATAATAAAGTAACGTCATCTGGCACTCGCATGCCTTTTTCATAAAAGCTTTGTACTTCTTTGTACAATGCCCAAACTTGCGGGATATCTTCGATTTTATCTTGACCAAACGTATCTTTAAGAATTTGGCGCTGGTCTTCTACAACTCGCTCGAGTAAACCTATATTTTCACCTTCACTCATTGGCGTATCTTCTTGACCGCGCATTCCTAAGGTGAAAATACTTTCTAAATTTTTATGTCGTTTAGCACCTTGTAGCCAAAAGTCATATAAGTTTTTGGGGTTAGTTGAATATTCCCAAGGACCTTTGCCATATCGATTCCATTCTTTGTCAGCTCGCATCATAGGTTCATGGTGGGAGGTGCTCATTACTATGCCCATTTCATTGGCTAAAATAATATTTTGCGGATCATCGTCAGCAAAGGCATTGTTCCACATCGCTGGCCATAAAAAGTTCGCTTTTAATCTAAGTAGCAACTCAAACACATGTTGATAAAATTCCGCATTATAGCCACCAAATTTTTCTGTACTCCAACCTGTCAATGCAGGCGCTTCATCGTTAAGAAAGATGCCGCGATATTTTACTTTCGGATAATCTGCAATCCGAGTATTTGCGCTTAAATACAGCTCAGTTTTTTTCTTAACCGGTACGTCTGCCCACCAGTACCAAGGACTTACCCCTATCGTTTGGCTTAAATCATATGTCCCATATATTGCACCGCGTTTATCATTACCCACTATAACCCAAGCGTTATCGATGCCTTTAAAAGGCGATCTTAAATGCTGAATATGATAACCATCCCATTTCCCTTGTATCGCGTGCACATCTAACTTTCCTTGATCGATCAATTGTTGGATCAAATCACTTTTTCCTAACTGACCAATAAGCACTATGGCATCAGCATTGGCCGGTAATTCATTGTAGATCTTTGCAACCTGCCCAGTGACAGCCGCAATGTCACTACGTAAATTTTCGACCGCACGCAAGACACCTTTTTCAGCAGAAGATTCTAAGACGATAGGGGCAACCTTTTGCTGAGTAACTAACGGAAAATCCTGTATAGAAGATGTTTCAACTAAATAGTTCGCAGACACCTGAAAGCTCAAAATACAAGCCAGTGTGATGAATAAGCGGCGCATAATGTTTTCCCTAAAACTAGCGTTAAATTGAGTTTATGAATTTGAAACTGAGAGGCTATCGCTTCTCAGCTTCTTAAATATAGTGACTTATGAACTAGTCAGCCAAAATTGAGGACATCATATAAACGAAAGGCGCATTCCAATTTATGGCTATTTCATTTGATGCGTAACTGCACCAAGTATCTGAATATGAAAGTGCGGGTAACTTACTGGGATATGAACATTTGTCTTGTTGCCCGCTATGCGCGCCACCTGCGACAAAACCAGGAATAGGATCCTCTATACCATCAGCTTGTGAAGGACGATGGTGAATATGCATTGGAGAACGCGAGCCAAACCCGGTGATATAAGTAATATCCACAGGATTTCGCCCCAAAACATAATCCACCAAGTTTAACGCAGCATCTTTGTACCCAGTATCATCGGTTAACCGCCATGCATGCCAAAGCACACTGGCTTTGTTCAAGGCCACAGCATTGCTGCCCCAAACAAAGTCTTTTTTATTCATTGCCACTCGATAAGCCGATGCTTGATCTTCTTCTTTTATACTCTTTGCAAATGACAAAAATTCGTTTTGCACTAGTTGGTAGTCCGCATCGGCGAGTGCTTTTGGTTGGTCCGCTAATATCGAAAAGTATCCAAGGAGAGAGGTATTTGACCATGAAGGCGTCGCAAGTTTAGTTTTATATTGATTAAAAGCTTGCCAATACTCATCTTCACCTGTGCTAATAAAAAGTTCTGCCGCTGCCCAGGCAAACTCATCGGTGAGAGTTTTATCGCCGTACTCCCCTGTACTTACATCTGACGGATTCTTGAATTTTACATCAGGGTTGGCTAGCGCCCATTGCCAAGCATGTCTCGCTTGTTGCAAATACTGCTCACGCTTTTCTGGAAATACGCGACTAGCAACGGATAAAACAGCTGCAAAATTCAAGCTAGCCGAAGTCCCTTTAGCCACTACATAACGTTGCTTTGTGGTATCTTCTGGCATGTCTGCTGGAGAAAACCGCAATGTCGTCAGTTTATGATAAACCCCACCATCGGTATCCTGCATAGTCGCCATCCAATCGAGATTCCACAGGATTTCATCTAATAAATCAGGTGTTTGGTCTCCTGACTCAGGAATATTAAAATCTCTATTTTGATAGAAGTTTTGATTATCAATATAGGCGCGCATTAAGGTATAGGTAGTGATGCCCGAATTAACAATGTATTTGTTGTAATCACCTGCGTCATACCAACCTTTGGGGGAACTCAGTACTGTACCTTCCGGTCGCTCTTTGGTTGCAGCTGAAGAATGCACCATTACTTGGGTATCAGGATGACCAGCAGATCTTTGCCATTTCCCAGCGTAGGATTTATCCAAAGCCATGCCTGCACGGTTAAAATAATAAGCTTTTATTCCCGCATCATGTATATCTGAATAAACCTCTTCTTCAATCCCAAAGGTTACCGAACTTACCTCATTGTTTACTGTGATTAAGTAATTCCCTGCGACAGATACTTCCGAAAAATCAGCAATACTGACTATTTCATCTGAGTAGGGCCAGAGTTTAGGTGCACTGCTTGTGCCTTCAAACACAACTTCTCGAGTATCTGCATTGATAACGCTGAATTTTTGCGATTGTTCGCTTTTTATAACGGCTAATTTATGTTGTTGTGGCAAAAATCCGATTTGATTTACTAGTATCTTAGTTTGCTCTCCATCCGATTTTTTTATTTTTTGGCCGCTAATCGCATTAGGGGAATCTTGAGCATTATCAGCTGAACCGCAGCTTAATAATGCGAATGAAAAAATACATATTACTAGGCCTTTCGACATCTGTTCCCGCCTTAAACTTGTTAATACTGTGTAAATCTTTTGCTGTATTAGATTCTAATCCGGCGTTATCTTCAACTTATCCTGATTATGAAAACACATTTATAAGATTGCGTTTTTTTCTTTATCATTAATCCAACTTTGCACCGAAGTGGTCGAAAAATTAGAAATCTTGTCTACAAAACACTTCGTTTTTAGAAATTTTGTTTATTTGTTGAAACACAGGCAAAAAACAATAAATATGAAAAGTAAAATCACAATAACTTGAAAAGTAATTTTCTTTACAATGACCACCTGTGAATAAGATGTAAAAAAAGAAGCCTTCATGGAAAATAATAATCAACAACTTTCAGTGCTAGAAAAGGTAGGCTATAGCCTTGGTGACTTCGCGGCTAATTTGGTATTCCAAACCTTGGTCACCTTTATTGCTTTTTATTATACCGATGTGTTTCGAATTCCTACGAGTTCAGCCACCAGTATTATTTTTATATGCGGCTTATTGGGCGCTTTTGCTTTTAATCCAATAATCGGGATTTTAGCGGACCGAACCAAAACCCGCTGGGGTAAATTTCGCCCATGGATTTTATGGACGTCAGTGCCCTTTGGTGTGTTGTCTTTGCTTGCTTTTACTACGCCGGATTTTGATACCGATGGTAAGGTAATCTATGCCTTTGTCACCTACTTGCTCTTATTGTTTGTATATTCTGCCAACAATCTTCCCTACGCAGCCTTAAGTGGCGTAATTACTGGCAAAATGAAAGACCGTAACAGCATGTCTTCTTACCGTTTTGTGGCGGTTATGATAGCGCAATTTATCATTCAAGCCTTGTTATTACCCTTAGTATTGGTTGCGGGTGATGGGGATAAAGCCGCGGGTTTTGAAATTGTAATGACCTATCTCGCTATCATAGGTACGGTTTGTTTCATTATTACTTTTTTAACCACAAAAGAACGAGTACTACCTGTATCTGAAAAAGCCAGCACAATAAAAGAAGATTTACAGGACTTGGTGACCAATGTTCCTTGGATCATCATGCTAGTGGTTACCGTTTTGGTGTTTATTACACTTGCCCTTAAAGGTGGCACCTATGTGTACTACTTTAAAGATTACGCTGATAAAGCTGAAATGGTCAGTTTTTTAGAGGCCATAGGATTTAATAGCTTTATTGCAGGCGTTCAAAATTACTTCCCTAACTTTTTCTGGCCAGATGATCCTGCAACCTCAGCATTTTCACTGTTTAATGCGAGTGGCATAATCTTCATGATTATCGGAATATTTTTCTCCAAATCACTTGCTGATAAGTTTGGAAAAAGAAATGTGTTTGGGCTTTCATTATTTGTTTCTACGATTTTTATATTGGCTTTTTACTTTTACCCAAAAGACGCTATTGGCACCATGTTCACGTCGCAAATTTTGCACGGTTTTTTCTACGGTATCAGTACACCATTGTTATGGGCGATGATTGCCGATGTAGCAGATTTTTCAGAATGGAAAACCAATCGCCGCGCTACTGCGATTATATTTTCAGCCATGATCATGGGGCTCAAAGTTGGACTAACCCTAGGTTCAGCCTTAGTAACAGGTATTTTGGATAGCGTTAGCTACAACCCTGATTTGGTTACCCAATCCGCTGAAACGGTAAATGGCATTAAATTAGCGGTAAGTGTTTATGCGGCAATACCATTTTTAATCGCATGCGCTTGCTTGTTTGCCTATAAAATAAATAAATCCATGGAAAATACAATCGAATCTGATTTAGCTGAAAGAAGAGCGCAAGGCGCATCTGTTTCTATGGCCTAGTAACAAAGAAGAGAAAGAATTAAATGTCTGAAGAAAAACTCGATAATAAGGTATTGTCTGAACTGCGTGAAAATGCAATTTCACAACCTTTAGTTGACAATATTTATACCGCGGACCCTTCTGCGCACGTGTTTGATGGAAAAATTTATATTTATCCATCCCACGACATTGAAGGCGGCGTACCCTTTAATGATAATGGTGACCACTTCTGTATGGAAGATTATCACGTGATCAGTCTAGATTCGCCTGAAAGTCCAGCGGTCGATAACGGCGTCGCCTTGCATGTGAAAGATGTGCCTTGGGCCGAACGTCAAATGTGGGCCCCAGATGCAGCGCGAAAAGGCGACAAATATTATTTATATTTCCCAGCCAAGAAAGCCGATGGTATTTTCCAAATAGGTGTTGCTGTGGGCGATTCTCCTGTGGGTCCATTTACGCCTGAGCCAACGGCTATCGAGGGAAGTTATTCAATTGATCCAGCCGTATTTACTGATGAAGATGGCACCGCGTACATGTATTTTGGTGGTATTTGGGGCGGCCAGCTACAAAACTATCGCAACAATCAATACGATGCCTCATTAGGTGAGCCTGCTGACAATGAACCAGCCCTTGGCCCAATTGCCGCTAAGTTAACCGACGATATGCTGTCTTTTGCTGAGGAGCCCAGAGAGCTACAAATCTTAGACCAAGACGGCAATCCGTTATTGGCCGGGGATCATGATAGACGTTTCTTTGAAGCTTCTTGGTTGCATAAATATAATGGAAAATATTATTTTTCTTACAGTACAGGTGACACGCATTTCTTGTGTTACGCCATTGGCGATACGCCTTATGGTCCATTCACCTACGCAGGAAAAATACTAGAACCTGTATTAGGATGGACTACCCATCATTCGATTTGTGAATACCAAGGTAAGTGGTATTTGTTTTACCATGATTCCAGTTTATCAGGTGGTATTACTCACTTGAGATCGGTAAAAATGGTGGAAATCCAATACAACGAAGATGGCACTATTATTCCCATTAAACCCTACGGAGAATTTGAACTCTAGGGTTGTTTCTACATAGTTGGGCGCCGTTTAGGTGATTGCAGGTAATTCTGGCTAGTGAAGGATACAAGAAGGCCCCTGATTTGAAAGATGCTGTGAACCCATCCATGGGCGCTCTGCGAAATCATCCATGATTTCGAAGCTTTCAAATCAGGGGCCTTCTTATATCCTAATGTTGACGCTGCGAATTATTTACCAGCAAACACCTAAACAGCGCCTTTATAACTTGCATAAAAAAACCAACCTTAAGCGGTTGGTTTTTGGTGTTTTAATAAACTTAGTTTACTGATTTTTCAAAAGGCACCGCTGGTAAGTTATACAAATTGTATAAGCCAGCAACGGGATTATTTGCCCAGGCGTAACGCACTGCCGTTGGTTTAACGATATCTGGATGGCTCAACTTAATTCCTTGATCAGTCAGTTCAACCTTGGCCCAATGGAACTTTCCGTCTTCATCAGCTAATTCAAACCCGTTGTGGCCTGATTCAGATAGTGCTAAATGATTTGCCGGATCTGAGAAACTGACCAGTAAAGCATTGTTTTGTTGTGTCACCTCTTTGACCACAGGTCCGGAAGCCGGCAGGTTTGGATTGTATACTAATTTACGCATTGCCAATGCAGCACGCTCGCCTACCGTGCGTTTGTTGACTGGATGAATATCATTGTATTCGCCTAAATCTATTGTCACAGCCAAACCAACATTTTCTTGCTCACTGACCATGGCTTGTTGAGCGCGAATACCAGCCCAAGCGCTTTCTTGAGGTTTGTCATCTCGGTCTAAAAAGTTCGCTAATTGAATAACGACGAAAGGCAGTTCAGCATTGCTATAAGCTTTACGCCAGTCAGCGATCATGGTGGTGAGTTTGTCGCCATAATCTTTGTAGCGCCCAACATTGGATTCTCCTTGAAACCAAAATGCGCCTTTCACAGGGTATTGACTGATGGGTGCTATCATAGCGTTATAAAGCCCCAGTGGTTGCCATCTTACAAATACCGTCGATTCCCCCGGCGGCATGGTCGAGGCTTGTTTATAATGCCAAGGACCTTTTAAACTGATGCGCCACTCATCATTGCCAATGTAGTAAGGCTTGTCTTTTAATATTTGCGTCTTACCACCACCGTTAATCACTCTTATGGCGATAGTATTTTCTCCCGCATGCAAGGTTCCTGCAGGCACCTTGTAGCGACGCGGCGGGTACTGATAGGTTGTGTTACCCACTTTCTTCCCGTTAACATAGGTTTCGTCTGCATTAATAATACGTCCAAGACGTAAAATACTGTCTTGTTCGGCCATAGATTCAGACACCTGAATGGTTTTCCTTAACCACCAAGACCCAATAAAGTTGCCATCTTTAGACTCTAACTCAGGAAATCCTGGCACCTCCATAACTTGCCAATCACTGTGATCAAGCGCTTCAGTTGACCATTGCGGATTTGCATTCAGCCCTGCGTCTCTTTTATTTAATTCCCCATACCAATAATTATTGTTTTCACTGTTTTTTTGTTCGATTTGTTCAATGTATTTTGCGTCTTTATATGGTTCTACTTTTTCCAGCCACTCAGGATACTTGCTTAGTGCTTCTTTGCTTAACCAAGCTTCTATGGGAGAGCCGCCTAATGAGGCATTGACTATACCAATGGGAACGCCTTCCTGAAGATGTATTTGACGTGCAGTATAGTAAGCAACAGCGGATAGTTGCCGAATATTATCAGGCGTCGCAGAACGCCAATGCCCCGACTCTAGGTCATCTTGCGGATGATTAAAGTTGTATCTATCAGGCACTGTAAATTCACGAATTAAGGGATAATTAGCTAATGCAACATCCTTAGGAAACGCTTCTTCCGTTCTGGCAATGGTTAATTCCATATTCGATTGGCCAGATGTGAGAAACACGTCCCCGAAAAAGATATCCTCAACTTTGATTTGCTCACCTTGGTTGGTATGAATTTCTAATACATGAGGACCACCGGCTTTTTGAGGTGGTAAAATGACTGACCATTTGCCCTCAACAGGCGTGGCATTGGCTATTTTATTCCCGTCTAAAAAAACGGTAATCGCATGCTCTGAATTACCACTCAGCGGAATCTCAACCCCCCTTTGCATAACTGCGCCATCGCTTATTAACTTGTGAAGACTTAAGGCCAGGCTCTGTTGGCTAAAAAATAAAATGAACAAACAAACTAACAATGAGATTTTTTGCATAGTCGCTTTCCTTTAGATAGCAAAAAGCAGGCTTACGCCTGCTTTTAAAAGTGAGTCTATGACAGAAGTTGTCATTCTCTTATTTATTTGAAGATAACTTGGTTAACAAGGTTTTCAAGCGCTTCTTGCTTACCTGATACTGGCTTAGGATCAAGCTGTTTATCATTCGCAAGCCCCGCTAGCGCTTCAAGAGATAGGTCACCATTTAGGATTTGTTTACCTAAATCTTGATCCCAACCTTGATAACGATCGCTCTTAGTTTGCGCAATAAAATCATTTTCAATCATTGCCGCAGCTTTCTTAAGACCTAATGCACAAGTATCCATACCACCGATGTGACCGTGGAATAAATCTTCAGGATCTAAGCTTTGGCGACGTAATTTAGTGTCAAAGTTGAAGCCACCAGTAGTGTAACCACCGTTTTTAAGGATTTCGTAACAAATTAACGTCATCTCTTCCACGCTGTTAGGGAACTGGTCAGTATCCCAACCTAACTGAGCATCACCTCGGTTGGCATCAATTGAACCAAACATATCCAACGCAAAGGCAGTCGCAATTTCGTGATGGAAAGAGTGACCAGATAACGTTGCGTGGTTGGCTTCGATATTTACCGCAAACTCTTTCTCTAAACCAAATTCAGTTAAGAAACCATGTACGGTTGCTGTATCGTAATCGTATTGGTGCTTTGTTGGCTCTTGAGGCTTAGGTTCAATAAGCAATAAACCATCAAAACCAATTTTGTACTTATGTTCTACCACCATGGATAGGAAACGAGCAAACTGCTGACGCTCACGTTTAAGGTCAGTGTTTAAAAGCGTCTCATAACCTTCACGGCCACCCCATAATACATAGTTTTCACCGCCCAGCTTTTTAGTAGCATTCATTGCGTGAAATACTTGTGTCGCAGCACGGGCAAATATTTCAGGATTGGGGTTGGTAGACGCACCAGACATGTATCGTGGATGACTAAATACGTTTGCAGTACCCCATAATAACTTCATGCCAGTTTCGTCTTGCTTTTGACCTAGAACATCAACCATTTGGCCAAAGTTATTGATGTAATCTTTGATGCTGTCACCTTCAGGTGCTACATCAATGTCATGCCAGCAATAAAAAGGAGCGCCAAGTTTTGCTAAGAATTCAAATGCAACATCGGCTTTCTGCTTTGCTCTTTCCATTGGGTCGCCTGCAGCTAACCAAGGTCGACCAAAGGTGCCTCCACCGAATACATCAGCACCATCCCAACAGAAGTTATGCCAATAGCACACTGCAAATCTTAGGTGCTCTTCCATTGTTTTACCTAAGACCACTTCCTCTGGGTTGTAATGTTTAAACGCTAGAGGGTTAGTTGAATCTGGCCCTTCATATTTAATTGGCGAAATCTGGCCAAAATAATCTTTCATAGTTTACTCCTGTTGGGCAGTTGTAGGCCCGTCTTTCAATGTATCGCAATGGTCGTTAAAGTCAGCGCTCGACTCAATTATGATAATTTCATAAAGTTTTGTGTTTTTTCTTGTTTATTTAAAGAATGCTACATTTGCTTCATATAGCTTTCTAAAATTCTCTCTTCGTTTGGCAAAATGTGCTTGCAAATCAGCATTTGGCTGACAGTTTTGTACCAAAGCTGGTACCGGACATAATTCCTCTAGAGACGTTTCTGGAGACATAGCAACTAGTGCCAATCGAGCAGCGCCCAATGCCGGCCCTACATCGCCGCCTTCTCTAAAGTTCATGGGAATATTAGTCACATCAGCCAACAGTTGTCGCCAATAAGCGCTGCGGGCACCACCACCAATTAAACTTATACCCTCAACATCTAAACCGCTGTTATGCACCGCATCTATGCCATCAGCCAACGCCATGCTAACCCCTTGCACCACACCTAATGCCATGTGTGCTCTTGTGGTTGCTGCTGTAATACCGATGAACCCTGCTTTTGCATTTGGGTTATTGTGCGGCGTTCGTTCGCCAGTTAAATAGGGCATAAAATAAGGAATTTGCGGATCATCAGGCTGAGTATTTTTTTCAATATCAGCAAATAACTCTGCAACGTCCTTATAACCGCTATTGTTGGCAAACCAAGTTAAACAGCTTGCTGCACTTAACATAACTGACATTAAATGCCAGCGATTGGGTAGGGCATGACAAAATGCATGCACCGCGGATTCAGGGTTAGACTTATATTCATTGGTTACAGCGAAATAAACGCCAGAGGTACCTAATGAGAGCATAGCTTGGCCAGAATTCACAATGCCACAACCAATAGCGCCGGCCGCGTTATCTCCAGCACCAGCAACCAAGGCGACATCTTTCATTCCCCAGCGTTCGCATAAATCTTCAGTTAAATAACCAGTTATTGCATTGCCCTCATATAACATAGGCATATTGGCAACGCTCAAGCCACAGGCATGCAACATGTCGTCATTCCACTGACGTGTTCCAGTGTTTAACCAACAGGTTCCGGCAGAATCCGACATGTCCGAGGCAAAATCGCCAGACAAGCGATAGCGTAAGTAATCTTTAGGCAATAAAACTTTATAAACTTTGGCAAAATTCTCAGGTTCATGTTCCCTAACCCATTGAAGCTTAGGCGCAGTAAAGCCAGGCATCACAATATTGCCGGTAATGTCTCGGGCATTAGGTATATCTTTTTCGAGGGTTAAACATTGTTCTTCACAACGGCCATCGTTCCAAAGTATTGCAGGACGAATGACCTCTGAGTTTTTATCTAACAAGGTAGCGCCATGCATCTGCCCAGCTAATCCTATAGCTTTAACCTCTGATAACACTTGCATTTCACTTAGTTGATCTAAACAATCACAGGTAGCCTGCCACCAATCTTCTGGATTTTGTTCAGACCATAAAGGTTTAGGAATCGAAACCTCTAAACTCGCCGTTGTTGTGGCAATAAGTTCACCCTGCTCATTCAAAAGAATGGTTTTTACCCCAGAGGTGCCTAAGTCAATGCCTATGTACATGAATCAAGAATCCTTTATTAACCTTAAGTTTAGTAGGGGCGTAATGATGATTGTCGAGATGTAAATTCACAATTACGAAATTTTGTAACTATTTTGTTAATTCAGGTGTAATATGTTATTTTCCTGTTGATGTGAAAAAACATAAAGAATATTATCAAATAACGCATTATTTTACGGGTAGTAAGTTCAGATGCATGAAAACAAACATAGTATCACTTTGCTTTTTAAAGCTAACAAGGTATACGATCGTCAAATTATCGAAGGGATTGGCAAATATCTGCAAACCTCTAATGCTGATTGGGATCTGTATTTAGAAGAAGATTTCATGGCGCGATTAGAGCACCTCGACGAATGGGGCGGCGACGGTATCATTGCCGATTATGATAATCCTGAGGTACAAAAGGCATTGCACAAAGCCAGTGTGCCTGTTGTCGGTATTGGCGGCTCTTACGCCAATCCTGAAGATTATCCAGATGTGCCTTATGTGGCAACTGACAACTATGAGTTGGTGAATGCGGCTTTCCAACACCTTCGTCAAAAAGGCGTACAGAGATTTGCCTTTTATGGTGCTCCGGTGGATGAAAACCAACGCTGGGCGCGAGAGCGAGAACAGGCAATTCTAGATATAACCAAAAAAGAAGGTTATGAATGCCACGTTTATCGCGGCCATCCGGTGAGCCCTGAAACATGGCAGTACACCATAAAACGTTTAAGTGACTGGTTAGAAAGTCTACCAACGCCTATCGGTATAATTGCAGTTACTGACGCAAGAGCGCGTCATTTACTCCAAGTATGTGACCACATTGGTATGCTGATACCTGACAAAATATCGGTCATCGGCATAGATAACGATGATATCGCAAGGTATTTAAGTCGCGTCAGTTTAAGTTCGGTGAAACAAGGTTGTATTGAAATGGGCTTTCAAGCGGCTAAGTTTTTACATAAGCTGCTCGATGGCTACAAAGGGCCGAGAAAACCAGTGTTAGTGCCACCAGAAGGTATCGCTGAACGCCAGTCTACCGATTATAAAGCTATTGTAGATCCTTATGTTATGCAGGCTATGCATTTCATTCGCCAAAATGCGAACCGCGGTATCAAAGTTGAACAAGTGTTAGACTACGTCGGAGTTTCACGTTCAAATCTAGAACACAGATTTAAAGAAGAGCGCGGACATAGTATTCATACCGAGATTCACAATGAAAAGCTAAATAGAGCTTGTAAAATGCTAACCGAAACCGACGACTCTACCGCACAAATCGCCAAGAGTTGTGGTTATCCATCGCTGCAATACATGTATGCGGTGTTCAAGAAGCATTTTGACCAAACACCAAGAGAATACAGAGATGAAGCCCGCCCTGGAAAAGAGCTAGACTTCGAACCTGAGTAAAGTAAATGACTGAACTAGTCTACTAGTTCAGTCACCGCTGTATAGGCGGGTTTAGGTTCTTTTTGGCGATTCAACAACAAAGGATAATCTGTCCTACCTGGCACTGGCCAGTTATTTCGCCAAGAAACGCTATCGTCCACTCCCCACAAAGTCACCCGATCTATAGTGTCTTGATATTTTAAGAATATCGAGAATAAATCCACGTAAACCTTGGTCAGCCTGTCTTGCATCTGTTCTGAAATGCCATTAGCGAAGGGGTTTAATTTTTCTTCAAATTCAACACTTTGGCTGACTTCTGCACCCACCTGTGCTTGTTCAGGAAATGGTAAAACGCTGACATCCAATTCTGTGATTGATACCTTAACACCCAGCGCCATAAATCTTTTTATACTGTCTTCAACTAAGTTTAAATCAGGATAAAATACCGAATAATGCCCTTGCATGCCTACTGAAGTAATAGGTAAGCCGGCCGCTTTAATTGATTTGACTATCTCGGCTGCCGCAGCTGCTTTTTTGGCGTTATACATATTGTAGTCGTTGTAATATAGCTCAGCCTCAGGATCAGCAGCATGGGCGTATTCAAAGGCTTTAATTATGTAGTCATCCCCAATAATGGTGTGCCATTTAGTTACCCTAAAAGTGCCATCATCATTTAATGCTTCATTCACCACATCCCAGCCCTTAACCTTGCCCTTATAACGACTAACTACTGTGGTAATGTGATTTTTCAAGCGGGCTAACAAGGCTTCCCTTGAGAGAGGATTGCCCTGTTCATCTTCAAACACCCAGTCGGGGGTTTGTTGATGCCAAACAAGGGTATGCCCTATAACTTCTGCCTCACAGCGTTTAGCCATGGCCATGAGTTTATCAGCAAGAGAAAAATCAAAGGTATCCTGCGTTGGATGTATATTTTGCCATTTCATCGCATTTTCAGCGGTCAATGCATTGTAATGCTGACAAATCAATTTTTCAGATTGTTCGGGGTTTTCTAGCATAGAGGTACTAACAGCGGTTCCAATCAGAAAATGTTTTTCAAATGCGTCTCTTAAGTCTTTTGCTTGGGCGGCTAAAGGCAATAAAAGTACGACTGCTAATAAGATTCTCATAACAGGGCCTCTTTTATATTTATTGGCTAAAAATCAATTTTGGTTATGCCCGTTAGAGAAATAACGGGCTTGGAGTTAGTTTTAAAAAATCTTTGTCTAGATTTCGCATCTAATATATTGCTCAATATCCGATTTATAATAATCAAATAGTTGCTGATGCAATTGCTTTTCTATCCTAGTTAATTGAGATACTTGCGCATTTTGTATCACTTGCTGAGGACCACTGGCACCAGGAATAATAGTAGTAACCGCTGGGTGATCAAGAATCCATCGCATGGCAAACTGTGCCATGGAATATCCCTCTGGTACTCGAGATTTAATGCTGTCGACAATCTCTAATCCTTTTTCAAACGCAATGCCGCTAAAGGTTTCACCCACACTAAAGGCTTCACCGTCTTTGTTATAGTTTCTATGATCAGATTCGGCGAATTGAGTTTGTGGGTTAAATTTACCGCTTAACATGCCGCTAGCTAAAGGTAATCTAACAATGATTCCAACGTCATTTTGTTGTGCTTGAGTTAACAAGGATTCAACAGGTTTTTGTCTTAGTAAATTAAAAATGATTTGTAAAGATGACAAATCTGAGTGTTGTAAACAGATTTCAGCTTCGGCTTGAGTTTCTACACTAGCACCAAAATTGCTAATCAACCCTTGCTGTTGTGCTTCTCTTAACCAATCGAAGATTTTACCCTCTTGTAAAACAGTTTTAGGAATACAATGTAGTTGAAGTAAATCAATGACGTCTCGTTGCAAGCGATCTTGGGCTCGCTTAATGGAATCGGTTAGGTCAATTAAACTATAACCGTCTGGATAAGTGCCCTGCCACCGGCCATATTTGGTGGCAATTACAGCCTCAGGCAACAATTTATTCAAATGTTCACCTAGATAGGCTTCACTAACGCCAGCACCATATACATCAGCTGTATCAAAAAAAGTAATTCCAGAATCCACCGCTTGTTGAATGATAGCAATGGCTTTGTCTTCAGAAACCGGGCCAAAATCGCCACCTAGTTGCCAACAACCAAGCCCCACTTCACTTATGTTTAAGCCTGAAGAACCTAATATTCGTTTTTCGATCTGATGATTTGGCATAAATTTACTACTCCGTTTGCATAAAAAAGAGGACGTATTAAACGTCCTCTTCAATTGGTCACTATTAACCTAACAGGCCTTGAGCTTTTGCGATAATATTATCCACAGTAAAGCCAAAGTGTTCTAGCAATGCGTTACCTGGTGCAGATTCTCCGAAGGTCTGCATACCGATTATAGCTCCTGATGTACCTACATACTTGTACCAGAAATCTGTATGGGCTGCTTCTACCACAAGTTTTGGAACATCACTTGGTAACACTTCATCTTTATAGGCTTGAGATTGCGCATCAAACTGCTCAGTACTTGGCATAGATACCACTCGAACTTGATAGCCTTGCTCATTTAAGGTATCCGCTGCTCCCATCGCAATTCCCATTTCTGAGCCGGTTGCAATGATAATTAACTGCGGCGCTTGAGCACTTTCTTTTAAGATGTAACCACCTTTTGCAATCGCCTTAAGTTGCTCATCTGAGCGCGCCATAGCTTTGGTGCCCTGACGAGAAAATACCAGTGCACTTGGTCCTTCCTCTTTAATGATCGCTTGTCTCCATGCTTCGGCCGTTTCTGCTGCATCGCAAGGTCGCCAAGTAGTTAAATTAGGCGTTAGGCGTAGATTTGCTAACTGCTCAATAGGTTGGTGAGTCGGACCATCTTCACCTTGACCAATAGAGTCATGAGTGTAAACAAAAATATTTTTAGCTTTCATTAGGGCTGACATTCTTACTGCATTTCGTGCATATTCCATGAACATTAAGAAAGTCGCGCCAAATGGTATAAAGCCGCCGTGTAAAGCTATCCCGTTCATGATGGCGCTCATACCAAACTCGCGCACACCGTAGAAGATATAATTGCCGGCTGGATCATCTTGAATGCCTTTGGCATCAGGCCATAGGGTTAAATTTGAGCCAGCTAAGTCAGCTGAACCGCCCATGATTTCAGGTAATAATCCAGTAAAGAACTCGATGGAATTCTGCGACGCTTTACGAGTTGCAATGTTTTCTGCTTTTTCTTGTGATTGACGAACGAATTCATCTGCCTTTTTATTTAAATCTTCAGTTAAAGCTTTTTTCACAACACGACGAACATATTCTTCTGCAAGTTCAGGATGTTTTTCCTGATAGCTTTCGAACAATGAACGCCACTGACTTTCTAACGTGTCACCTTTATCTTTTGTGTCCCATTGAGCATACACATCATCTGGAATTTCAAATGCAGGATAATCCCAGTTTAGGAATTTACGAATCTCAACAATTTCATCTTCACCTAATGGAGAACCATGACATGCATGACTTCCTGATTTGTTTGGAGAACCAAAGCCGATAATAGTTTTGCAACAAATCAATGTCGGTTTACCAGTTTCGGCCTGAGCTTGCTCAATAGCTGCAGTAATTGCATCCATATCATGACCGTCAACATCGCGGATTACGTGCCAACCGTAAGATTCAAAACGCTTAGCAGTATCGTCGGTGAACCAACCTTCTACATGGCCATCGATAGAAATGCCGTTGTCATCCCAGAATGCAATTAATTTGCCTAGTTTTAAAGTACCGGCTAATGAACAAGCTTCATGTGAAATACCTTCCATTAAGCAGCCATCACCTAAAAAGCAATAAGTGAAATGATCTACAATATCAAAACCTGGCTGATTAAATTGTCCCGCTAAGGTTTTTTCCGCAATTGCCATACCTACTGCGTTTGCAATACCCGCACCCAAAGGGCCTGTTGTAGTTTCAACACCAGGTGTATAACCGTATTCAGGGTGACCTGGGGTTTTCGAATGTAGTTGTCTAAATTGCTTTAGATCTTCCATGGAAAGGTCATAACCGCTTAAATGCAATAAAGCATATTGCAACATTGAGCCATGTCCGTTCGAAAGAACGAATCTGTCTCTATTGCTCCAATTTGGATTATTAGGATTATGGTTATAGAATTTTTGCCATAAAACAGTGGCTATTTCAGCCATTCCCATTGGCGCACCAGGGTGGCCAGAATTAGCTTTTTGAACGGCATCTACCGCTAACATTCGAATCGCATTTGCAGCAGGCGTAGTGATCACAGACATCGTATCTTCCCATTTTAAATTCAAGTTTTACCGAGAAACGGTGAGAATATTTCAATTTGCGTAGGAGAGTAAATGTTGCACTAATCTGACGCAAATAAAATAAGTAAATAAATAAAGCGTTAGTTTAAAATCATCATACTAGAAAAAACAGCTAAAGCGGTAAAACTGCTTTATAAAAAATGATTCTTTCATATCTCCAATTAGTAATAATATATTACATATTAAAATGGTGCGACTAGAAAGCACTAGATTTTTCACACTATATTAGAGCCTGAATTAATAAGATTCCACTCTCGCTTACTTTCCCAATGTTTCCTGCCACTTAACTCTATTAACTCGCAATATAACTTTCTGTAAATCGTGAACTTTTCGTGAAACTTCTGAGAACTTTAGTTTCTAGAATAGCGCCTGATCGGAAACGTTGAACTGCTGACCGACTACTTTGCGACTCGGTGCGTGGAAGTTCTAATATTAATAATAGTTTCAATTAGATACACCTTTTCGCTACTAAAAATAAACACTTAATTCAAGGAAACAAGCAATGAAGAGATTTACTAAGGTGTTACCTATTTCCTCTATTATACTTGGTGTTAGTAGTATGGCATTAGTAACGCCGGCACTAGCGGAAACTGAGTTTAGAGCGCCATTTTTTTCCAAATCGTTTTTGGGCCAAGAACTAAGAGCAAGTGGCATTAGTGAAGGTATATTGTTGGACGATGATTTGATTCGTGGCAATAACGCAGGCGAAGCTGTCATTCAACTATCAACCAATCCCATAAACACTAATCCATTCCAATTTTTTCAAGCTGATTCCAGCGAGAGATTAATGACTGTCACTTTTGAAGATGGCTCAGTTGTAGAAGGTATTTCAGGCTTATTTGATTCAGCCTTTTTTAACTTCGGCACCAGTGTTCAGTATTTTTTGGTAAGTAAAGAAGAGTTGGCCGCGCTAGGTTACAACCACAGCGAAATCGTCGATGTCGTTCCCGGTGAAATTGTCGAGTTATCGCTGAATTGGTCAGATTATGGCTTTTCTGAGTTTCAGTTGCCACCTCCAGATCCTGCACCTACCGAAGACGATATCATTTTTGGCACTGACGCCAACGATCGTTTGGTGGGAACAGATGGTGTTGATATTTTTCTTAGTGGCGGCGGTTCTCGCGATCGCATGACCGGAGGCGAAGGTGGAGACTTCTTCGTGGTAGGCGCTGAAGTAGATGACGGTATTAAAAATCGAGATGTTATCCTTGATTTTGAACCCAGTCGTGATGTGTTGGTGATAGAGCGTAACGCCCGAATGCGTTCAGTTCGTGTCAGAAATGGCAATTTTGTTATTCAATTCCAAGGTTCAGATAGAGATACGGTTGTGTTCCGCAATTCAACCATCATCAATGCTACGCAATTTGAAATAATTTTCATCAATGGTGAGTTTGATATTTTAGATATTCAACCAGATTAAGTTCATCTTCAGCTATTCGCTAGATACTGAAACTTACATCAACAACTTTGCCTGACCATTAGTAGTTTGTTATTACTAATGGTCAGAATTCTGCAAAATCATTATTTTATTAATAACAAGTGTAGGTTGTAATTTTTTGAAGAACTTTAGATTCAATACAAGTCCCAAGAATTAGAAGAAGACCGATTTTGCTTTATCAAAAGTTATTCCATGCTTTTGAAGGTTGGACTCAGCTTTCACTGAATCCCAATCGAACTTAATCGTATGTACATTGTGTGAAGAAAGAAAGGTATGTCAAGGGTTGCTAACGCTTGATTGACGTCCAAACGCAGTGAGGTCACAGCTAAGCTTGTCAAATCTCTTGTTATACGCCAAAGACGCGTCTACAATGCGCATATCAATACGCATACACCCCAAAACTGTTGGGGAGATGAACGATGGCTAACTTATACGACATATCCGCTCCAAAAAAAGCAACAAACTTAAGCCTTAACAGCGATTTACTTAATAAAGCTAGAGACCTGAAAATTAACTTATCAGCAACACTTGAGCAAGCTCTAAGCGAAAAACTTAAGGATGTCGAATCGGAAAAGTGGAAGCGTGACAACAAGGCATCTATTGAAGCTTACAATGATTTCGTAGCTGAAAATGGCTGCTTAAGTGACGAATATAGAGATTATTGATGCCTCAATTCGATGTTTACCGAAACCCAAGTAAGAGAACTAAAGATGCATATCCTTACTTAGTCGATGTTCAAAACGCTGTTATCGACCAGCTAGCTACAAGATTGGTTGTGCCTCTTACGGAAACAACTTCAAGACCAAATATGATGTTGAAAAAGCTAACCCCAGAAATCAACTTCGAGGGCAAAAACTACCTATTTATGACTCAGCAAATAGCATCGGTACCGCAAGAAATCCTCAAACGTCCCATTGGAACTCTTGAAGGAGCTCGAACGATATTGATAGATGCGATTGACTTTGCCATTACTGGCATATAATCGGGATAGGGAGGTAGTTCACACTACCCCTCCTCCCACACCACCGGGCATACGGGTCACGTACCCTCTGGTCTCAACGATATCACACCTCATATCTGATTCTTGTTCATCACCCCGTTATTTTGGATTGGACTTCCTCCAAACCCAGCCTCGCGGCTACGCCCTCGCCCTTCTCCTAGCCTTCGCATCTACGTGCACCTGGCAAGTGGACTTTCACCTCTCTAGTTTTGTGCTATGCCTAGCACACACCTTAATATGGGACACAAACACGTAGGCGAAAATGGCGAAGCCGCCTGCTTGTTCGTGTCCCAGCCCGCCATGGCGGGCGCCATAATTTTTTTGATACTCATTGAGCCTCCTCCTCAGATAAATTTGAGTTTATCCTGAGATGGCAACCAAACCAAACGGAGAAAACTCAATGAACTTCTATACTAATACACATCCTTACTATTGTGGAATCGATTTACACACAAGATTACTTTACGTTTGCATTATCGATAATGAAAACAATGTCCTCGTACATGAAAAAATCGATGATTCACCTCAGAAATTATTAGCGCTTTTAGCGCCTTATCGTGGAAATGTCGTCGTTGGCGTTGAGTGTATGCACTGCTGGTATTGGCTATCGGATTTCTGTGAAGAGCACAATATTGATTTCATTCTTGGTCATGCCCTTTATATGAAAGCCATTCACGCGGGTAAAACTAAAAACGATAAAATTGATGCCCTTAAAATCGCTAAACTTATTCGTGGTGGTAATTTCCCGTTATCCCATGCTTACTCGAAACAATACAGAGCGATTCGTGATGCGCTTCGTCGACGTACTCATATTATGCGCATGAGTGCACAGCTTAAAGGTCATGTTGCAGCCACCATTAGCCAATACAACTTACCCGCCTTAGAATCTCGATTGAATCTACGTAATGCGCCTGACCGACAAAAGATGCACCACTTCTTTCCGGATGAAGCTGTACAAAAAAGTATGGATTTAAACCTCAATGTCATCAGCACCATGGTGCATGAAATCTATAAAATTGAGCACTATGTGAAGAAGAACGCCCAACACCATAAAGGTCGTGATTATCATATTCTGAACTCTTTTCCTGGTATTGGGAAAATCCTAGCCCTTACCATCTTATATGAAGTCGGGGAAATTCAGCGATTCCCTCGAGTTCAACAATTTGCTTCCTATGCCAGATTAGTCAAATGCAAAGCGGAATCCGCAGGTAAAAGCTATGGCACACAAGGCAATAAAATAGGCAACGCTCATCTTAAATGGGCGTTCAGTGAAGCAACCGTTCTCTACCTTAAAGGCAATGATAACGCTAAAAGCTATCTGCAATCTTTGCAAAAACGCATGAGCAAGGCTAAAGCGTTATCCGCACTAGCCCATAAAATTGGCCGATGTGTTTACTTTATGCTGAAGAACCAACAGGTGTTTGATGAAGAGCGCTTTTTAAACGGGTAAGTCGCTCTTTGGCATGAGCTATAGCGTCTAACTGGCACAACGGCGAGTATCTGGTTATTGCACAAACCTCGGCTTTGAGCAGCATCAATAACGATACCAATATGCCTAAACCACTTGCGTTTGATTAGACATGCCAAAGTAGCGCAATCTTAAGCTTTTATTTGAATTTGCTTACACCTTCACTGAGCCCGACACTAACTGGAATTATTAATAGCCACTTAGTTTTGAATAGGACAGAGGAAGGTTAACCGATGAATGTCTAGTGCAGTTGCCCATCAAATGGAATTGAAAAGTGCAACATTACAGAGCCTCTATATGTGTTTGACGTAAGCAACTTGCTTAACATCAACCATGACAGACGAAGTAAACAGGTTCCATAAAAGAAGTTGGCTTGATCTTGAAAAAGTGATCAAAGGACATTCTTTTTTCATTGACACGCCGGAGGCTCATATGTGTTATGTGCCATGCAGGTTACGCCCTTTTATTTTAAGGAATTGATAACAAGAACCTGTAAATAAAGAAAGCCAAAATAAGCCAAAGAGTACGAGTGCCGTAAGAACAAGAACCAAACGCTCGTCTTGTGTCGCATTTGATTTTGACAAAGCTACCAAAAGAGGAAAAGGTACGGATACGACTGTTGATGATAATAGAGCTAACAAAAATTTAGGCTGCTTTATTTTGGTTTGGATATAACCAACAATAGTGTGATAAATAACAAAAAGTAATAAAATCATTGGCGCAAAAAAGAATAAAGATTGATAGCCCTCTGTTGCTTGAGAAGCTTTCTGATACAGGTCTATATCAGTTAAAGCAAATAACAGAATAACTAAAGATCCTGGAAGAAAGCTCCATAAGGCCGATGCAAAGGCAAAACGTTTACTTGGCACTAATTTAATTCTCCTGGCACATAACGAGGCTGTAGAAAAAATAAAATGCCAATTAAATTTCGAGATCTACGTTGATTATTTTTACAGTTCAATGGTGAATCCTATCTGATATTAACGTAGAGTCACGAAAATCGTGCATAAATTAAACATTTTTTAATAATGAAAATCAAAACCTAATTTTTCTACAGCTTCAACACCTCGTTAAGCGGCGTGCCGCGAAGGGGAGCGTTTGCGATAAATTGGCGAAGCCAATCGCAAACGGGACCCGTAGCGGTACGTCCGAGCATTGGAGCCGTAGGCGGAAATGCGGCTTGAACGACATGTGTACGCCCAGCATGGGCATGAACTAATGAGGTGAAAGTCCTCTGTAGGAAAATCACCGTCTTTTAACATCTAGTTATTAGACGCTAACTACTAGCGAATGGCAAGTGCAATCCCGCGAGGAATTGT
>CANMCE010000012.1 GCA_947496235.1 uncultured Glaciecola sp.
GCCATTCGCTAGTAGTTAGCGTCTAATAACTAGATGTTAAAAGACGGTGATTTTCCTACAGAGGACTTTCACCTCATTAGTTCATGCCCATGCTGGGCGTACACAAGTCAAAGCACGCGGACTTAGTAAAGCTGTCACCTTTTTTGCGTGTGCAAAAAAGCCGCCAACTTCACCAAGCCGGTGTTTGAGGCGTTCTGTGCCATGTTAGTTCCTATTGAAGAGTTAGAAAGTCGCTGGTTAGAAATGGAGAATCCAATGGCCTTACTGCCACTGCTAGAATATTCATATCCAGAAGTATTAGATAACATAAAAACGTCGAAAGTACTGTCTTCTGAGTTGTTAGAACAAGTTGTAGAGTATTCATTAAGATTTCCAAGCAGGCACTGGGCATTATCAGCAGTTTTATGGATAGAAAATGGATTCGTTATCAATAGTGATATTTATGACGGTCTAATCCGAATATCCAAAGACAAAACGGATAGCCAAAGACTTAGGCATAAAGCATTTGCGCAAGCTAATAGATGGAAACGCGGTGTTGGCATAAAATAAGTTAAATCATCGGAAAATCATTCGCGACGCTCGCGTTTTCCGCTGTTTAAAGCGTTAGAAGCACTGGAAGGTTCGAAATGTCGTTTTATAACATTAGTATTTTAAAACAAGCAGCGAAAACGTCGTTTATTCATGTTTCTTTATTAGTAGCGTTGATTGGCATACCAATAGTATTTTTCAGGGATGGCCTTTCATTTGTTGAACAACTAATTTTATTTATAGGTTTACTAGTTTTCTTCTGGCTTGCTTATTTTTTGCTTTGTATTGCATTCCATCGATATAATTTACGTGATGAAGACAATCGAATAGCATATCTTGAGAAAAACGATATAGAAAAAGGAAAAGAAGTTGGCTCATTATTGGAAGGTTGGTAGGTTAGGTGCTTCTAACAAGCCGATTAATTCATTTCCTTCGGTCATTGAGACACAGCTTCGGTTAGCGCCAAACCTGTGCTCAACAACGGAGCGTTAAGTGTACGAGAGCCTCATGCCAGGGAACATAATTTTTATCGCTTTCGCTGTAGTACTTGTGGTTGTGATCTCTCTCAAATTATTGGGCTCTAAAATGGCGAGAACTCCTGTGGAAGTTGAAGATTTCCTCAAGCGCATGGAGGCAAGAGAAGTGGATGGTGCTGGCTGGGATCGATTCCTTAATATCCCCATCAAGGATAAGTTCCTAGACTCCATAAGAAAGAGGTGTGAGGTGCTCTGGGAATACGATGAGTTTCTTATGGAGAATGAAGATGGAGATTTCGTATTAAATGATAGGGGAGTTTCCGAAGTAAGAGGATTAATCGGTGAGTTGCGCCAGAGAAACACTTAACAAATCAATCAATGTCGCCTCACGGCTGGACCTGCACTCCGCGGCTTCGCCGCTGCGCTCCGACCCATTATTGAGGCGTTTTTTGTCAGGGAAGTCATGAAGAATTTTCAAAAATATGTCGTTTTCTCTTTAGCTACATTCGTAATTTTTCTTTCAGGTGCGTTAGCCGGAATTTTCTACAAAGACTTTGACATGCTTTGTGAATCACCAAGTCCGCATGTTTTGTTGTCCGATATGATTTCTGAAGAGGGTATAGTTTTTCCGAAAGGAACAATTGTACCGCTTAAATCATGTGCTTACAGACAACGGTTTGACTGGGAGTTTGCTATAGATGTATCTGTTAATTTGGAAGTTGCGGAGGATACCAGCAAATCAGAGTATGGCTTTTCTGTGCTTGAAGAGGTTGAATGAAATATTTTGAAGCGTTCTTTGCCTGACGAAATGCTGAGGGTTGGTTTAATATTATTAGCCTTGATTTCCACGATAATTGCATATGAATTACATGCAAACTTTTTGTTTTCTGATGTAATTGGCGCAATTTACAATAGTATTGCTAAGCTATTTACTGAAGAACAAGGTGTGGTTGCAAAACCAGCGGGCGTTGCTTTATACGATGAAGATTTTGCTGTATTGCATGTAGCGTTTAATTTTCTGGTTATTGTGGTAACCCTAGTCAAAGAAAGACCCTCATTTTCTAACATAAACATCAGAAGGAAATCAGCATGGTATATTGCACTATTGGTGTGTCTATTTGTGTTGAATATTCAGCTTCTGCTATGGCAGTATTAAAGAGTATTAGTGTGCAAACACCTTACAATAGATTTATGTCGCTTTACTGTGACATATCGCCTGCAGACCCTATATGACAAAGAGTAGACTTTGATTCAAATTGTTTTACAAAGTATTTTTTACATTGGATTCAGCTTTATTTGTTTTGCACTTATTCCTGTCATAGCCTGGAGGAAGACTAAAAATAAACTGTTTGTACTAATTCAAACAGGTATTGCTGCAATGTGGTTGACCATGCTCATTTCATACTTCACTGATATACCAGAAGGTGAAAGTGGTTTTGTTATCGTTGGGATGCTGTTTGTTTGGCCGATTTTTTGTATCGTAACTCAGTTAATATTCTCTGGTGTATATTGGATAGTTAATAGAGTATTTATAGTTAGATGATTGCGCATAAACCGGACTCTTTAGACATTATAGATTTAGTTAAAAAGGTAATTTTGTATCTTCATATGACAAGTCTGTTAACCAGTTTTTGTCAAGAGCTGCCAAAATCAGTAATGAAAAGTGTTATATTTCTTGAAAAACTTTGTGCTAAATCAGTTGAACTACAAAATAAGTGAATCTATGCAGCGTTGATGCTGACGCTTGTTGGTTTGGCTCAGCCTTTGGATATAACAATATTATTATGGTGTATGAAAAAGTTTAAACATATTGTTTGCTTTTTTTTCCTTATATTAACTTTGCTCTTTCCTGTGAACTCTCTATCGAGGTTCATTTATACAAAACATTATGTTGTACGCGTCGAATTTGGAGAACTTTTGTGTTGTTAAAGAAAATCACTATCTTATTGATTTTGGGATTCTCCGCAGCTGACATATCCTATGCCTCTAATTCTGGTCCTGATATTAGATACAGGTCGATAGTCTATTTTTTCCCAAGCAAACAAGAAATAGATATTTCAGCCCTAAAAAACGAGTTTAAGAGCTTTGAGCTAGTCGAACAACTTCCAAATGTAACAGATAGCCCAGTCGTTTCAGTCTCTGTCATTAATGACGTTGAAAACTCATTTCCGGTCCCTGATTTAAGCTATTTAGCTTATTTTGGAAGAGGATTAGATAAGCAACAAGCTAATCAGATTCAAAAATCAAACTTAGCCTTAGTAATCGATGTCGCCTATCCGGTGAGCTTGACCTTTGATGGGTTAAAAGATGCAACTATCTCAGTGTTTAATTTTGCCAACGTTTCAGATGGATTAATTTGGGATTCTGAAACTCGAGAGTTATATACGCCTGAAGCATGGAAAGTGAAAAGAATAGATTCTTGGATAGATAATATTCCTGAAATTGAAGATCATACTGTCATTCATGCTTATCAAAATAACGAAGGCGTTAGAGCAATTACATTGGGGATGGCTAAATTTGGTTTGCCTGATATTGTAGTGAATGATTTTTCTTGGTCATTGAATCAATCTATGGGCAATTTAATTAATCTCGTGGCTCAATCTTTAGCCGAAGGGTTAGTCCCAGACGAACAAGGCTATCTTTTACTGAATATAAAAGAGTTAAAAAATATTCAGTACAAAAGTGAGTTACTTGCGACATTAAAAGATAACGCCGAAACTAAGGTCAAAATTCAAATAGGGGATGGTAAATGGGAAGATGGAGACCCATATAACTATATCATTGAGTTATTATTTGATGATTTTGATGGTGCCTCATTGTCTGAAAAACATGAATCCATGCTCTCTAGTTTGTTCGGATGGGAAGACAAAATATCCTATGTACAGCATAATCAAGAGATTGAAGCTGCAAGCGAAAGAGCTAAAAGAAAACTTAATAGTTTGAGAGATGATTTTAATTCGGGTTTAAGCCCCGGTGAATTTATCCAGGTTAAAGCTCCATTTACCGATCTTGATGGAGGGAATGAGTGGATGTGGGTTGAAGTTCAATCTTGGAAAGGCAATGTTTTACAAGGACTTCTTAAAAATGAACCTCGAAATATTCCAGATTTAAAAGGTGGAGCTAAAGTAACAGTGAATCAAGCAGATGTATTTGACTATATTAGGTACTACCCTGATGGCACCATGGATGGAAATGAAACAGGTGCTCTAATTAGGAAGTATCAAAGATAGGTATAACATAATTATGGAAATAGAGGTTGGCTTGTCTTACATTAGTTAAAAACAACTTTAAGTTTGAAGGGCATTCAATGAAAAAAACGATTATCGCGTTTTCACCTCATAAAACAGCATTGACTGTAGCTAGCGTTTTAGCTGTATTGTCTCTTATCTTTCTAATCCCCTCGTTCTTATTTCTCGCTTCTGTTGGTCAAGGTGCGAGTATAGGAGCCATGCTTTTTTTAGGGCCAATTTTATATTTTGTATTTGGCTATATTTCGACTGCGCTGGGAGCCATTATTTATAATAAAGTTGCTAAAAATACCGGTGGGATTCAAGTTACGATTAAAACGGAAGATGATGATTTGTAAAAAAATCGATAAAATCTACATCAGGTTACTTCAGTCTTTTCACCTGGATAGGGGGCATTAATGAATGAATGGAAACCCTTTTTGCAACGGCACAAAGATGGCAGTATCTGGGCCAAAGGACAAGTATCCGGAAACACACCTGTTGGTTATTGGGAGTGGTTTCGCAAGTCCGGCACTATAAGCCGATCTGGCCATTTTGAAGATGGCATTCAAGTTGGAGACTGGACTACCTATGATAAAGACGGGAAGGTATACAAAGTTACGACTTTCAAACCAAAACAAGATGCCGAAAAAGCTGAGGTTGATCTTAGTAAAAACCAAGTAGATGAAGGGAAAATATAATATGTTGCCAAAAACGCAATGATCGCGCCATTGCGTGTTCGCCAACACAAGCGGCAGTAGCCGATTAATTAGAAAAAGGATTTATTTAATGTCTAAGTTGTTAGAAGGTTTATTTTGGGGCGTTGGTTTTGCGATTGGTACTTTGAGCATTGTTATTATTTACACTTTCACAATTCATACAGAGCTAGAAAATTCTTTACAGAAATCACTCCAAGATACCTTGTATTATGAGCTGTCCACCTTTATTGAAACTATGGATATTCAAGTACTGGAAATTAAATTAGTTGATGAGTCACTGATTATCTCTTCGAAAATGAAGAATCTTGGTGATACACCTCCAAATTCAGGGTTTTCTTTAAGATACAGTCTGTTTGACAGCAACAACGAATTTATAGGCAATTGTGAAGGTGATTTTCCTAAAGTACATTCAAGTGAAGATTTCTTATACCTGACCACTATCTGCGACACAAAATATTTATCTACATTAGAAGTAAATAAAGCAACAATATCGGTATTGCGAGAATACTAGCCTATAATCAATTGGAAGACTGTTGATCTATAAAGAAATGCAGCTTCCAGTAAAGTATTACTTTAACAATATTAATGTAGGATTCCGATATGAAAACTATGACTTGTAAGCAACTAGGCGGAGCTTGTGATATGGCATTTCATGCTCAAACATTCGATGAAATGGCCGAGCTTAGTAAGCAACATGGTATAGAGATGTTTAATAAAAATGATTCGGCTCATCTAGCGGCAATGCAAAAAATGCAAGTGCTGATGAAAGATCCACAACAGATGCAAGATTGGTTTGAAGCGAGAAAACGAGAATTCGAATCACTTCCCGAAAACACCTAATTTTTAAAATTTACAAAACAGAACAATTGTAATTGGCATTGATTCAAATTTAGGGCATTCTGATCACAAGCATTTACCCGTATATTTAACGAATTTTTTATTTTTGCGGTGAAGGACTTCTAAAGTTATTACAAGAAAACGACAGATTTAGATGTAATTTTTAATGGACAAAGTGACGCTATGAATTTCCCCAACGGCTACACTATTCAACGATTTATGGCAGTTTGAATCACGAAAGGTTTATCTTCCAAAAAGAGTTGTTATTTGAAGGAGAAATATCCCCAATGCCTTTTTTTATTCTCTCAATATTGATTCAAGTGGCCTTGGTCATCCATGTGGTAAAAACTGGTAGAAACACCACTTGGATATGGATAGTTGTTATGTTGCCGGTAGCAGGGTCAATCGCTTATTTCATATTAGAAGTGCTCCCCGAACTCACTAATAGCCGCGCTGGAAGAAACGCAGGACGCAAAGTGGGGGCTGTTATCAATCCCAATAAAGGATTTAATCAAGCCGCACATAATTTTTCGGTGTCTGGTACAGTCGATAATACTAAGCGTCTAGCAGATGAGTGCATGGCAAAAGGACTTTATTCAGATGCTAAAACTCTGTATGAAAAATGTCTGGTTGGCATACATGCCAAAGATCCATCGGCAATGGTTGGGTTAGCAAATGCTGAGTTTATGCTTGGTCATTATGCAAAGACAAAGACGCTATTGGATGATCTAATTGCAAGCAATCCCAATTACAAAAATCAAGATGCACATTTACTTTACGCTAGAACTCTTGAAGCCCTTGATGAAGTAACTGGTGCATTACATGAATACGAAGTCTTACATGACTATTTCTCAGGCCCAGAAGCCTCTTTTTATTACGCGTTGTTTCTAAAAAAGCAGAATCAAAAAGAAACTGCCAATGAGATATTTAGTCAAATAATTAATAAAGCCAAGATGTCAGGAAAGCACTATTCCTCTTTACACAAAGACATTTTAAAACGGGCTAAGAATGAGCTTGCAGCAAATTAAATAATGGCACCTTATGTTAGCTAATAGCTATTTGTTCAATCTGCAAATTTAAAATTTGAAAGTAAAATTTCTAACAAGAAAACTCCAAAGGAAACCGGCTTATGATGGAACCAGTTAAAAGGGTAATTAGTGATTCTTCAAACCCCATTGCTGGTAGTATCAAATACGATAAATCTAATTGTCAGCAATCCTTAAACGATTAGTCTAAGCACATAAAAATGGGGTAGACTTCATCGCGTTTAAAAATTAAAAGGCAAAATGAATGTCCGAAATAGTTAAAATGTTATCTGGCGAGCTTTACAACCCGGCTGATAATGAGTTGGTCGAAATGCGAATAGCAGCAAGGTTGCTGACGGAGCAAATCAATGCCAGTTCAGTTTCGCAAGTCGATAACCGAATTGAGCTTATAAAGAAGCTATTCGGAACTACTGGTAAAAATATATATATTGAACCTAAATTTAGTTGTGACTACGGATGCAATATCCATGTTGGAGATAATTTTTTCGCAAATTTTGACTGCGTTATTTTAGATGTGGCCGAAGTACGATTTGGTGACAATTGTTTTTTAGCACCACAGGTGGGTATTTACACAGCGACTCATCCGTTAGATCCAAGCGAAAGAAATTCGGGATTAGAATATGCTAAAGCCGTGATTATTGGTGATAATTGTTGGATCGGTGGCCATGCAGTTATCAATCCTGGCGTTACATTAGGGAATAATGTAGTGGTTGCATCCGGTGCCGTTGTTACAAAGAGTTTCTCTGATAATGTGGTTATTGGCGGAAGCCCTGCAAAAGTGATTAAACATCTTGATTATTATTCGACCAACCACTAATTTATCTGAATCAGCCTTATTCACTATTACCAACATGCGTGAATACTACGACCACTATGGTGTTGAGTGGGATGTAAATACCATTGAAGAGATGATCTCCGGATTGGAGAATTGGGACATTGTGTTGAATGACAAGGTTATAGGGGCCATGCGCTTGGCATTTGATGGTCAAGAATGCTATTTGCGTGATTTGCAAATTGACACCTCATTCCAGAATAGAGGCATTGGAGCTGCTGCCTTGAACCAATGCGAGCGCTTAGCAAAAGAAGCAGGGGCGACCATGTTGAAACTTCGCGTTTTCGTTATTAGTCCGGCAATTCATCTCTACGAACGCTTTGGTTTTTCAATAGATAAACAAGAAGACAATTTTTACTACATGATAAAACCCGTACTCTAACTTTCTCAATATTTTTTACCCTTGAATAACCGTCTTTAACTACTATCGAACAACGTATAGTGGGGTAAAATAAACGCAATTCAGAATAGTTAATTATGAAGTAAATCAGGGATCAATCCTGCATGTTTGGTATTTGCCCTCTCATCAATGTGCCATTGAGGCTAAATAATCGAATTTTTTAAGTATGAAATAAGCTGCATTTGCACCTTGCAAAATATCTAATCATTTGATTTAATCAAATGATTGAATTTGGTGGTATGATCAGTAGAGGTTACAAATGTCTAAGGTAAAAACACTTTTATTAGCCTTGAGTGTTATGGGCTTGCTCGCATGTTCAGAGCCACCCCCGCCAAAAGCTATAATAAAAACCGTATTTGCGACTAGTCCCGAAACTGCCAATCAAAGTGCCACTAGGACCCTATCTGGGGTTTTGCAGCCTGTTGATCAAAGTGTATTGAGCTTTGAAATCCCCGGAGTCATCGATAAAGTTAATGTGAACTTAGGGGATAAATTTAATCAAGGTGATGTGTTAGCTAGCATTGAAGACAAAGTAATGCGCTTGAGCGTGCAGCAAAGTGAAGGTCAGTTATCTGAGGCCAAAGCACGACTTACCGAAGCTGAGCTTGATTTTAATCGTAAAAAGCAGTTAGTTGCATCAGGTGCAGTGTCTAAGGCGGAGGTTGATGTTGCCGAAGCTCGTTTTCAATCCTTGGTTGATCAAGTGAATATTGCACGGACACAGGTGTCAATTGCAAAAGAAGACTTAGCAGATACACAACTTATCGCGCCGTTTTCAGGCAGTGTTGCTCAGCGTCATGTTGAACCCTCCCAGCAGGTTTCTCCTAGTACAGCAATTTTAACTATTCAAGGTTCTGATGCTTTAGAAGTCGCTATCTATGTCCCAGAATCGCTAATCACTAAAATTCATCCAGGTGATCAAGTTTCAGTGCACATTGTGAACGATATTCAGTCTAAATCGCTAACAGGTGAAGTTTTTGAACAGGGAAGCCAAGCACAACGCGCCAACGCATTTCCAGTGACCATTAAACTAGATGAAACTGAAGATTTACAAGGGATACAGCCAGGGATGTCTGCTGAGGTAACATTCAGTATCAGCGATAACAACATTCCCGCAGATGCCTATAGTTTGCCTTTATCGGCAATTGGCTCTGGAGAAAATAATAGTCATTACGTATTTGCGATACAAAGTGTTGCTGAAAATAGTAAGTTAGTGCAAGTACCGATTAAAGTACAATCTTTCAAAAAAGACAAAGTGATTTTTACTACCAATCATTCATTGGATGTTGTTGTGTTAAATGGCGTAGATTTTTTGCGTGACGGGCAGCAGATTAAAGTGGCCGATCATTTTCCTCAAATGATTAACCAATAAGGCACTTGTAACATGAATATCTCGCAACTAAGTCTGACCTACAATAGGTTGATGTTAGCGGTAGTTTTGTCGTTAATGGTATTCGGCTTTTTCAGTTATTTTAACTTGCCGGCCCAAGAAGATCCTAAAGTGACTATTCGTGAAGCCGTTGTCACCACTGAATTAGAGGGTTTCCCAGCTGAGCGGGTAGAGCTCTTGATCACCAAAACCCTTGAAGAAGCGATTCAAACCTTGCCCGAAGTTAAGGAAATTCGTTCGGTTTCGCTTGTTGGTCAATCGATTATTCATATTCGCATAGAAGATAGATACACAGAACTTGACCAGATTTGGGACGATATGCGCCAAGCTATTGATTTGGTGATTAATGAACTTCCTGATGGTACTAGTACGCCTAGAGTGAATGATAATTTTGGTGATGTGGCTGTTCTCACCGTTGCCATGTTGGTAGATGAAGGGATTACTTGGGGACAGCGGCTAGACATGGCACAACATATTCGTGATTTTATGTTTACTGTGCCAGGTACTAAAGTCGTGGATATTTTAGGTGTACAGCCAGAGCAAGTAGTCATTGAAATGACCAATGCAAAACTTGCGCAATTGGGTGTTTCTCCCAACCTGATTATTCAAGCATTGCAACAACAGAATATTATTAGGCCGGGCGGCACGTTGGATGTAAACGGTACAAACCTTACACTGCAACCTACTGGTAACTATCAATCTATTCAAGATGTTGCCGATACGTTAATTTCTGTTCCGGGATTGGAACAATCGATCCAATTGAAGGATATTGCAAATGTCAGCCGTCAGGTTGTAGATCCGCCTGTACGTACCGCCTACTACATGGGTAAACCAGCGGTTGTTTTCGCTATTGCTAAAGATGACGAAACCGACGTGCTTACCTTTTCTCCCATGATGGAAGAACTCATTGGAGAATTACAACAATCCATTCCAGCCGGATTCTATTTAGAAACTATCACCCGTCAAGCGGACGTGGTTGAAAATGCGGTAAATGGTGTAAGCCTAAGTGTAATTCAGACGTTGAGCATAGTATCGGCAGTGGTTATCTTGTTTCTAGGGTTGAGAACAGGTGTCATTGTGGGGTCAATCGTACCATCGGTGATTCTGATTACCATTGCCATCATGGCATTTAGCGGCTTGGCGTTAGAGCGGATGTCACTTGCTACCTTGATCATTGCCTTAGGGGTGCTGGTGGACAATGGTATAGTGGTCGCAGAAGATTTTAAACGTCGTTTAGAAGAGGGAGAATCACGAGAACAAGCAGTTGTTGACGCAGGAAAAACACTGGCAATTCCACTGTTAACGTCATCTTTAACCACTATTTTGGTGTTCTTGCCGCTGATGTTGGCAGAAAGTGCTTCTGGCGAATATACTCGGTCTGTGTCGTTGGTGATTTTAATTTCTTTAATGGTGTCTTGGTTTTTATCTTTGTCTCTCACGCCATTTTTGTGCTTCCATTTTGTGAAGTTAAAGCCGGTGGAAAAGCAGGGAAAAATAAGGCAAAAAATAAATCAGTTTTTCGAGCATTTGAATCCCACCTATGAAAAAGCATTGCGCCATGTTTTGACTCATCGAAAATTGTTTATGCTTAGCATGTTGTTATTGTTCCTGCTTGGTGGGTTCGGTATGAGTAAAGTGCCGGTCAAATTTTTCCCAGATTCAGACCGAGCACAGGTTCTCATTTATTTAGACTTGCCTGCTGGCAGCTCAATGCGAGAAACCAATGCATTATTAGATGAAATTCTGCTTAAGCTGAATGATAAATCTGAGTTTCCTTACATAGATAAACACGTAGCCTATGGGGGCTTTGGAGGCCCTCGTTTTGTTCTATCATTAACGCCTATCGATAATGAACCCCATAAAGCCTTTTTTATGTTGGATGTGGGCAAGCGTCAAAATGCAGAGCCGACCATAGATAGTCTGCGCCAGATGTTTGCAGATTCTTTTCCACAAGCCAACGCTAAAGTTACTAAGATGTTTTTAGGACCCTCTGATTCCAGCAAAATTGACATTCAAATTAAAGGCCCTGATGCAGAGTTTATTTATCAAAAAGCCCATGAAATTGAATCTGTTTTGCGAGATTTGGACGGTACTTATGATATTCGTAATGATTGGGAAAACCGAGTTACCCAAATTCGCATTAATGTAAATCAACAGCAGGCAAGGCGCGCTGGCGTGAGTTCTCACGATATCGCTCAATCTCTGCAAAGTTATTTCAGTGGACTCGTGGTGACCGAGTTTAGGGAAGGAGATGATATTTTACCCATAGTCATTCGAGCTCCTGAGGATGAACGCTTTAGTATGGATCGCTTGGAAACTGTAACCGTTTATTCTACGGGATTAGAGCGAAATATTCCGCTAATGCAAGTGGCAACCTTGGAATTTGAAACCGGTTTTGCACGCATTGCACGAGAAAACTTATTTAGAACCATAACCGTTGAAGCTAAGAATAGCTTGATGAATGCAGAAGATATGGTTCCTTTACTTGCCGCGCCTTTAGACAACATAAGACAATCTTTACCTTATGGATACAGCATTGAATATGACGGCGTAATCGAAGATTCCAAAGACTCTCAAGCGTCGTTAAATAAAAATTTACCTTTGTGCATGGCAATAATTTTGGTGTTGTTAATTGGACAATTTAAGTCTTTCCGACGCACCTTTATTATTATTACCACGATTCCGTTGATTATTATCGGTGCGGCATTTGGATTACTCGTGCTGCAAGGTGACTTTGGTTTTATGGTAATTCTTGGATTGTATGCCTTGGCTGGCATTATTGTGAATAACGCCATAGTACTGATCGATAGGATCGATATTGAAATGAATGAACTTACCGACCAAAGTGACCCAGACGCTCAATTTAAAGCATTGGTGAGTGCCTGTGTCTTGCGACTTAGACCCATAATAATGTCAACCAGTACCACCATTTTAGGCTTGTTACCTCTGATAATTGGTCAAGATGCATTGTTCTATGCCATGTCAGGCGCAATCGCTTTTGGATTGGCAGTCGGTACCTTATTAACCTTAGGCGTGGTGCCAGTGCTTTACGCCATGATGTTTAAAATTAACAAGGCACAGTGAAATGACGGAAACAGTAACCAGTCAGGATATTTTAGAGAGTCAAACAGCGCTATCATTAATCGAAGCGGGCATTGATCAATTTGGGTTATTTGGACTTAAAGCTACCACCAGAAGTATTGCCGAGCAAGCGAAGGCGAATATTGCTGCGATTCCTTATTATTTTCGCAATAAAAACGGGCTTTATAATGCTTGTATGCACTTCATTGTTGATGCTATTTGGCGAAAATTAGGTAAAAATATCAGTCAATTGATGACCGATGTGAAATCCTTAAGTGCACATGATGCTAAGCAGGCTTACCTGAGTATTATGGATGCGTTTTGTCAGTTTTTTCTGCAAGATCCCAATACTGCGAGATGGGCGCAATTGATTATGCGAGAGCATGCAGCGCCAACCCAAGCCTATGAGATCTTTTATTCTCGTTATTACGTTAAAATTCAAGCATTAAATAGTCAATTAATTGCAAAATGTTTGAATCAACACCCTGAAGATAAATCTGTGGTGGTTATGTGTCATGCGCTTTTCGGACAAGCCTTGGGTTTTTTAATCGCTAAAGAAACTTTATTAAGAGCCATACGAGAAGACGTAATGTCAACGGAGGTTTCAGAATTGATCCGTAACACAATTAAGTCGAACCTAAATGCCATATTGACTCAAAAGATATCCCAAGATAATTAACGCACTAAAGTGCTTTTATGTGGTCTCACAGGAGTGGCTTTTGATATTATTGGCGAAACAGGGAGTAGGGTACATTGGAGACAAACTTATCAACTAAGCAAAAGCTAAAGATTACTGGCTTCAGCTTGCTGTTTTTTTCAATCTTTGAAGTTTTAGGCTTTTTCAGTACTCAGCTCATTTATGCATTGGCGCTTTATCCAAGGGAAGTGCATGGCATGACAGGCATTTTAACCTCGGTTTTTGTGCATAAAGATCTGCACCATTTTGCGACTAATATGCTGACCTTTGCTATCTTAAACTTTTTATTGCTAGGCGAAGGGTTTAAGCGATACTCCATCATCATGCTCGGTGTTGTATTTGGCACTGGACTACTCGTGTGGTTTTTCGCGCGCTCAGGTGCGCATGTGGGAGCAAGTGGCGTAATCTATGGCTTATTTGGTTATTTGGTGGTGCATGGGTTCGTCAGTCGCCGATGGGATGCCTTTTTTATATCCTGTCTCCTTATTTTCATCTATGGTGGTTTGTTTTGGGGCGTGTTGCCTGTTGCAGGTTTTATTTCTTGGGAATCCCACTTATTTGGTTTAATAATAGGCGTATTGCTTGCGTGGCAATTTCGCGCGAAGTCTAGCCATACACCGCTTCCAAGATAGCATGGGCAATTTTAAAATTAGCCAGTACTTGATCTGCACCACCTTTGGCAACTAGTTCTCTCGGCATACCATAAACTACAGCTGTTTCTTTTGATTCTGCAATAGTTTTAGCGCCTTTTTTATTGGCTTTTGCCATTGCTTCCGCACCATCATTTCCCATCCCTGTTAATTGAACACACATCAACCTTGAGCAATTAACTTGCTCTGCAGCAGAGTCTACAAGATGTTCAATGCTGGGATGCCAAATATGACCGCTAACTTTACCTATGCTAGCAGCGTAAAGTGTAGCGCCTCTTTTTCTGATCTCAATATCAGCATCACCTTTGGCAATATATACGTTACCGGGTTGCAGATGGCTTTCACTGGTGACTTCTGATACTGACATCGCGCAAGCACCATTAAGACGATTAGCAAACACCGAAGTGAAGCGTTCAGGCATATGTTGTGCAATGACTATGGGAACGGCAAAGTCCGCAGGTAGGGAACTGATAATCTCTTGAATGGTTCCAGGACCGCCTGTTGATACTCCCATAACAATAAGATCGAGTTTCGTGTTACGACCTCGAGATATGTGTTGAATGGAATTAGCTTTGGCTTGATAAATTGATTTTTGTTGACTGCGCTCGAATTTTTCTCTGAAACTAACTCGTTTGGCAACCCGCATCTTAGCGGCATTTCGAACCTTTTGAACAATCATGTTGATCGCTTCAGGTTTAAAAATTGAAATTGCGCCGCTCGGCTTAGGAATGTAATCAACCGCGCCGTATTCTAAGGCTTCAAAACTGGCTTTTGCGCCTTTTTCTGTTAATGATGAAATCATCACAACAGGAACTGGCATATCTTTCATTATTTGTTTTAAACAGGTCAGCCCATCCATCACTGGCATATTGATGTCCAGTGTGACTACATTGGGTTTAAACTCTGCAATTTTATCTAGGCAGTGTTTGCCGTCATTGGCAAAATCAACTATGAATCCCGCGTCAGTTAAAACAGTCGATAACTGTTTTCGCATAAGCGCAGAATCATCACAGATGAGTACCTTTGTCATTGGTTATATTCCTTTTTACCGATGCATACATCGACGATTAAAAAAGCTGTATACAAGAACTAAAATAGGAGAGGTTTTTAATAGGTGTTTTTTCTCGGTATTCATACACAGGTTATTGCACATTCCTTAAGTAGGTTATCTACAAAAATGGGAATTTGTTTAATAAAAGTCGTAAGAAAATGAATAATGAACTACGGCTCCATTATTAACAATGGAGCCGTAGTTCATTTTTGGGGGAGAGGTTTATTTTGCCTCAATAGGCGATGGGGTAGTTGGCTTTCTGCCAAACACTCGCATTATTCCGCGTGTAACCGCTTTAAACGGGCGTCCTAAATCTAATAAAATCAGATATAAACAAGGTACCAAAATCAGTGTTACAAAGGTCGCGTAAAGTACAGCAAACCCAAGTGCTACCGCCATTGGAACCACAAAGGCCGCTTGCAGACTGGTTTCAAACATAATAGGTAATACACCAGCAAAGGTCGTGATTGATGTTAGTGTTATGGCTCTAAAGCGAGCACAGCCAGCATCAATAACAGCATCTTTTAAGCTGTAACCTTGCTTTCTACGTTGGTTGACAAAATCTGTCATTACCAAGCTGTCATTTACTACAACACCGAAAGCAGCAATCAATCCAAAGTTAGAAAAGTCACTTAAATCTAATCCTAAGATAAAGTGGCCAAACACTGCACCAGTAAAGCTAAAGGGGATTACTGACATAATAATGATTGGTTGTGCATAACTCTTTAACGGTATTGCCAATAACACATATATTGATAACAAACCAATTACTAGGAATTTAAGTTGTTCTAGTTGTTGAGTTTGCTGCTCTTCAATTTTACCACCCAATTCAGTTTTAACCGTTGGAAAGTTAGCCTTCATATCAGGTAAAATTTCATCTTTTATTTTGTTCACAACTTCAAAGGGTTCTACTACTTCTTCATCAATTGAGCCCCAAATATAAACACTTCTAAATCCACCTTCTCGACGAATGTAGCTGATACCAGGTGCTTCTTTTAGCTCTGCAACATCACCTAACATCACTTCATCACCGGTAGGGGTGCGAATCACAGTGTATTTGAGGTCAGCGAAACGTTCACGCGTTAATTGTGGATATCGCACCATGACGCGAACCTCTTCACCGTTACGCAATACACGCTGTGCTTCGCCACCGTAGAAGCTGGCACCTACTTGAGAAGCGATAGTATTTAGGTCTAAACCGAGATCATAAGCCACAGGCTTAAGCACCATTTGTACTTCTTTACTTGCTGGATCTATGGTTGAACTAATGTCATACAGACCATTTTCACCTTGCAATTGTTCTATTAAGTAACGTCCAGCTTGGTTCAGGGTTTCGATGTCAGGACCAAAGATCAAGTAGCCAAACTCACCATCGCCGTCACCGTTACCATTGACACTATCTTGTACATTAAGTGATTTAACACCTGGAATTTCAGGTAAGGCTTCTCGCCATCTTCTGGCTAATTCAAAGGTATCAAAAGGTCTTAACTCATCATCTACGAGCGGCGCCATTACTCGGCCTTGAGTACGGTTGTTATTCCAAACCATAAGGTCGCGAATCATGCCAGTGCCATATTCATCAATGATTTTTTGTTCTTCTGCCAAAACCACTTGCTCAATAGTTTTTAAGGCTTCTATCGTGGTTTGATCAGAAACTGTCTCGCTCATTTCAATTGAAATACGAGGGAAGTCATGAGGTACTCTTGGTTCATTAACTTGGCGAACAAAGTTACTGGTAATTAGTGTGATACTAATAACTAATAAACCGATAAATACAGAAAGCACTGCCCAGCGCCACTCGACGCATCGCTCAATGAAACGCTTGTATGGACCATAAACAAAACCAAAGAATCCTTTGTTAAAACGATTGCGCCAGCTCTTTTCTGGTAAAGGCTTGAAAGTACTGTGTGCGATGTGAGCAGGTAGAATCCACTTTGATTCTATTAATGAAAATACCAAACAAAAGATAACAACGCCGGCAATATTGATAAAGAAATCACCGGATGGACCGCTAGCAAAGCCGAAAGGTGCAAAGGCAGCAATTGTGGTGAGAACACCAAAAGTTGCAGGTGTCGCGACTTTTTTAGCGCCAATGACAACGTTTTTCATTGATGGACCTTTGGATTCAATTTCCGTGTAGGCGCTTTCTCCTATGACAATGGCGTCATCCACCACTATCCCCAAGACCATGATAAAGGCGAATAGGGAGATAATATTGATAGAAATATCGAACAACGGCATCATAGCAATGGCACCTAAGAAACAAATTGGCAGACCGACCATGACCCAGAAAGCTAATTTGAATCTTAGGAATAAGGCAAGCATCAAAAATACTAAAACAGCACCTTGTACCAAGTTTTTCAACATCATGTCTAAACGACCATTTAAGTAATAGGTCATATCAACCATGATATTTAACGAAATACCAGCAGGTAAGTTTTCATTTTTTTGCTTTACATAAGCTTTGACTGAATCAGCAACAGGTATAACGTTCTGGCTTTTTGTTGCAGATACATTCATGTAAATGGCGTTATCGCCATTGTACTTAAAATAACGTTCACCTTCGGTAAAACCATCTTTAATCATGGCGACGTCTTGTAACACTACTTGGCCACCATTTTGACCTAATTTAACTGGAATATTTCGAAACTCTTCCCCAGAGTAGTATTGATTTTCAACACGAACAGAAATTGTCCCTGTTTCAGTTCTGATTTGTCCGGCTGAATAGTTTGCAGAATAGCGACGAACGGCATTGGAAATGTCATTGATAGAGATATCATATTTTTTTAGCATCTCTGGCATAACTTCAATGGCAATTTCATCGTTTGGGGCATCTAGTTGAACAAGTTGAACGTTACTTAGTTGTAATAACTCTTCTTCAATTTGTTTTGCGACGGGTTTAAGTTCAGTTAGGGGCAAATCACCGGTTAGGGTTAACTCAACAACCTGCTGTTGCCATTCCTGTTGGGAAACCGTTATTGGCTCCATAGACGCAGGAAAGGTCGCTATGCTATCAATTCTAGCTTTAATCTTATCAAGCACATCGGGTAAATGCGCATCGGTGTCGATTTCCATCGTAACTCGACCGCCACCACGCCATGAACGACCAATGCTTTTTTCAATTTCTGTGATGTCTTTAAGAGACTCTTCTATTTTCTCGACGATGTTTTCTTCAATTTCTTTTGGCGCAGCACCAGGATATGAAACATAAGCATTAATGTAGTTTCGCTCTATATTGGGAAACATCTGCTTTTGAATCGTTAAGTAGCTCATTACCCCAGCAATTATGATGAAAATCATCAATAGGTTCGCAGCTACCGGGTTTTGGGTAAACCAGGATATTACGCCACTGGGCATTTCATTTTTGTTTCCAGCTTCCATATCAATGCCTCCTATTGACGGTTAAAAGTTAATAAGTCTTGCTCTTTTTCTTGGGTTTTAATGCGAACATCCATACCGTTTTGTGGGTATTCTGGTAGGTTTTGCGCTAAACGAGCATTCTGCGTAAAGTCACCGGTGACGAAAAAGAATGTTCCTTCTTCACGAATAATTTTAACTTTGTGTGACTGTAATTTGTTTTCGCTATCGACTAACCAAAGTTTGTTGGCATGAACTAATGATTGAGGTACTTGATATACATTTTCTATGGTTTTACCCGCGAAGGAGACTTCTACATATGAACCAAACTTCAACGCCTCTTGATTATTCTGTAAACCGTAAGGGTCGTTGATCTGCACGACTAAATGCATCATTCTTGTGTTTTGGTCTAAAACACCTAAATCTCTGTCAACAAAACCAGTGCGGTACGAAGCTTCTAAATTGCCCTGTGCTTTCGCTAACGCGGTAACACCCGTCATGTCATCCTTTAAAAATGGACGGTCAAACCCTGGTACAGGCACTATGATTTCAGCAGTTTCGATATTATTTAATTCGGCTACTCGAAGACCAGCACTAACATATTGACCAGCACCAACTTCACGAGAAATTACCAAAGCATCATAAGGGGCTACAACCTTGGTTTTGTTTAAGTTACGTTTTGCAATGCGAAGTGCTGCTTGTGCAGACTTAAGTTGCGCTTGTGCAGACAACACTTGAGGTTTACGTAAATATAGGTCACTGACTTGAGAACGAGCAAGATGTTTTGCTTCTTGTTCAGCTACTTTTTGACGCGCTAGTTCTTCAGTTAATGTTGCTTCTGCAAGGCTCACTTGCGCTTCTGCTTGCAGCACATCAGCTTCATATTTGTCAGGTTCAATGGTAAATAACACTTCGCCGCGTTTAACTATGCCGCCAGCAACAAAGTTTGGATTCCAATTTAGGATCTCACCACTGACTTGTGCAGATAAAATCGTTTTTTCCAGCGGGGTCACTTCTCCGTGTGCCGACAGCTTAACACTATAGTCAGTGGTTTCTAATGGCACTGTACTGATTAACGGACGTGTATCAACGGGAGGTTTTTCTTTTGCTTCATCTGCAGCGGCACTTATGCCTGATGCAATGCCAACAAAAGCGCCTATTATTACAAAAAAGCTTACAGTTTTTACAATAGTTGAGTTCATAGTTACTTAGCCCTATCCAATTTATGCTGATAGTCTAGCAACCAGTTGTGAATCAAGTATGTGCCAAATGTAACAATATGTATTGGACTGCTACATTTTGTTTCAGATTAAAAAAAAAGCGCCCGTAGGCGCTGTTTCTAATAGTTTGCATTTCCTGGCGTGCGGGGGAAGGGAATAACGTCTCTCACGTTTGCTACACCAGTAACATAAGCTACTAAACGCTCAAAGCCCAAACCAAATCCTGCATGAGGTACAGTGCCATAGCGACGTAGATCTCTGTACCAAGCGTAATCCTCCGCATCTAGTCCCATTTCGGCTAAACGGCTGTCAAACACATCAAGTCTTTCTTCGCGCTGTGAACCGCCAATGATTTCACCAATGCCAGGAGCAAGCACATCCATAGCCGCAACGGTTTTACCGTCATCGTTGATGCGCATATAAAATGCTTTTATGTCTTTAGGGTAATTTTGCATTATCACAGGAGCACCCACATATTCTTCTGCAATATATCTTTCGTGCTCGGATGATAAGTCAACACCCCATTCAACAGGGAATTCAAAGTCTTTCCCGCTTTTCAGCAAGATTTCAATAGCGTCGGTGTAATCCATGCGTACGAATTTAGTGTCTATTACAGAGCGCATACGAGTAATAACATCTTTATTAACGCGCTGCTCAAAAAACGCCATATCATCAGCACGTTCTGTTAACACGGCTTCAAATACATACTTCAACATATCTTCAGCAAGTTGTGCTACCGTTGATAAGTCAGCAAAAGCAACCTCTGGTTCCACCATCCAAAATTCAGCTAGATGGCGTGATGTATTTGAGTTTTCAGCTCTAAATGTGGGCCCAAAGGTGTACACTTTTGACATAGCTGCACAATATGTTTCCACGTTTAACTGGCCTGAAACGGTTAAATAAGTTTCTTTCCCAAAAAAGTCTTGAGAATAATCAACTTTACCATCATCAGTTTTAGGTACGTTCATCATGTCTAAGGTAGATACTCTGAACATTTCACCTGCGCCTTCAGTATCTGAAGCGGTAAGAATAGGCGTGCTTATCCACATATAGCCGCGTTCATGGAAGAAACGGTGGATTGCATGAGATAAACAGTTTCGTACGCGAGTCACTGCCCCTATGATATTTGTGCGGGCACGCAAATGCGCATGTTCTCTAAGATATTCAATGCTATGACGTTTGGCTGCCATTGGATAACTGTCTGGATTTTCTACCCAGCCAACTATGTTAACTTCATTTGCTTCAATTTCTAGCGCTTGCCCTTTTCCTTCGGATTGCTTAATCGTACCTGTGGCAGTAAGTGAGCAGCCTGTGGTTAATCGGGTAATGTCAGCGTAATTATTCAAATTATTTAATGCGACTACTTGAATAGGATCAAAGCAGCTCCCATCGTGCAACGCGATAAAGGACAAACCAGCTTTGCTGTCTCGCTTTGTACGCACCCAACCTTGAACAGTTATCTGCTCTCCTTCAGAAAATTTGCCCGCCAAAACATCGGCGACTGAGGCAATCGTCATAAATATCTCCGTAAATGTCTTTCAAGACTTCGGCAAATTTGCCGAATTTATTATAATTAGATAAACACACACTAGTGTAAATCGAGTTTATCTGGTAAGTATACTTGAGACGAAAGATTATGACACTATCGAATTAACATATATGAACAACAAAGATAGCGCGAACCAATCAATGGATCTTGAAATCCCACAAAATAATTCTGAACGTCGAAAAATTCATCGAAGCCAGGATACTTTTTATCGCCTAGTCGTCTTATTAAATATCACGGCTTGGGCTTGCCTAGTCGCGGCGCTTTTAGTATTACATTACGCTCGCCCAGATTTTATTACCGGTGTACAAAATTATTGGGGAATTGAAGGGCGTGACTTCTGGTCTAGAGAACATCTGGATGATTTATTAACCTTATTACAAATTTGTTTGGTAATTACTCTTGTCGCTTTTACCATGCATACGCGACGGAATCGCCGAAAAAGCGATAGTTTCGGCTACAATCTAATCATACTTCTCGTCATTTCAGTGCTTAGCTTAGCTACGATTTACAGCACTGTTTAGTCATGTTTCTATTTGGCAACAAAATCTAAATGTTTGAAAATTATAGGAAATTCAAACAGGTCGTGCAGTTAATGAGCAGATAAATATTTCGGTGTCGCCATCTGGCAACACTTGTTCTGTTTAAATTATCTGCAATCAAACCTAAGTATATGAATTATATAAGAATTATGGTTTTGGCACAAAGCTTGTTAAGCGTGTAAGTAGCAGTATGTGTCGATAGGAATATATTTGACAAACATATAAACGAAAAAGTTTTTATATAGGTGATAGACGTTTTATTCCGATTAAAGAACCATTCACTCGCGATAGGAGACAGTTATGTCCAATTTCAAGAAGGTGATTATTTTCGGTATTGTCGCTGCGATAGTTCAAGCGTTAATGGGTCTAGCCTATGCCAAAGATCTAGAACACAACTTTGCAACTCTAGATAAGGATAAAGACGGATTAATTTCGTTAAGAGAATCAACGGCAAATATAGAGTTACTTAAAAACTTTAATAAAGTTGATTTAAACGGCGATGGTTTCATCAGCCAAAAAGAGTTTTCGATTAGTGCATCGATAAACCAAGAATTTTAAGTTTCCGGGGTGCCTTGCTTTGCGAGTGGCGGGTGCCCTTTTTTATTCTATTTAAAATAAACAGTTTATGTTGAAGCAAACTTGATGCTATGCAATGCTAGTCAGAGGAAGAAAATCATTGGTGACATCATTGCAATTACGCTCCATACGCCAACTCGTATTTATCAGTTTTTTTATTTCGTTAGTTCCCCTTATTACTTTGCTTCTTCAAAGCCAACGCGACTTTTCAAAAGTAAGTCAAATCACAGAACAAAACACATTATTCTTTGTCGGAATTGCTTCTGATTTACAGGGCTTATTGAATTCAGGATTAGATTTACAACGTTTGATAAAACAGTATCAGGTATTAAAGGAACCCCAATTAAAAGCAATCACAGAGTCACTTATTCTGAGTTTTTCTAAAAAGCTAGACTCTCTTTGTATAAATGTAGACGAAGTAGGGGAGTGCAGTTCCTTGCGTGCAGCTGTAACAACCTTAAACGAGTTCCATTCATTTAATGATTCACTAGTGGTTGACGCTTATCTTGCTCGATTTGATCAATCTCTTGAAAATTTGCAACTCGATATTGGTAATTTCGTTGATAAAAAGGTGATTGAACAACAGGCGTTTCTAGCTGATATGCAAAAACGACAAACCTGGTCAACGGGAGGGCTCGTTGTTCTTTCCTTATCATTTATACTATTTTCAGCTCAATTAATTGCTAAACCCGTAAGAAAACTGCAAACAGTAATTCGTGCTATTGCTTCATCGAGCAGTTCTTTACCGCCAAAATCTGTTTCTGGACCTGAAGAATTGATGGCAGTTGAAAGAGATCTATTCTGGTTGAATGATCGTTTGAATCAACTAGAAAAAGTGCGGGTAGCTTTACTTCGCCATGCTTCCCATGAATTAAAAACGCCTTTGGCTAGCATAAAAGAAGGTTGCGCAATTTTATCGGAAAACTTAGTCGGCAATCTCAATGAGGCTCAAATTGAGGTGTTAAGTTTGCTTGATAGTTCGGCAGAGCGATTAAATTTACTAATTGAGCGTCTATTAGATTACAATGCTTTGTTGCAGCAAGCAGAACCAGAATTGGACAATTTGTTAATTAAACCTATTTTGGACGATTGTGCTAAACACCATCGGCTTATATTGCAGCAGAATAATCAGAAATTGCAGATCAGTGCTAAATCCTCGCTTACTGTATTATCGGACGCAGACCTCTTAAGGCGCATTGTTGATAATTTAGTGTCCAATGCCATTGCTTACGGAGAACAAAATTCGACAATACGAATAGATGCAAAGTCCCATGGCGATGACATTTGGTTAACGGTAAAAAACCAGGGAAAACCTATAGCCCTAGCATTACGTGGAGAAATTTTTGAACCTTTCAAACGTGGAGGAGATAAACGTAATGATAAAGTTATGGGAGCTGGTTTAGGTTTGTCTATAGTGGCTGATTGTGCTCGATTAGTGGGTGGAACGATAAATATTGAAGATGTTAAAGATGCAGATGTCTGCTTTAAAGTTGTGTTACCTAGAGGGAAATAAATGAAAAAGCTATTCGCCATATTTCTGTGTGTTGGCTTGTTAAGTGGTTGTGAATTGACTCAGCAACCAGCTCAAATTACAACAACTGAAGAAGTACCCGCGCCATGGTTATGTCAAAGTGAGAGTGCTCAAGGATTAATGCAGGAATTTTGTCATATGGAATCTTGGGCTAAATTTTATGTGGCAAGTGAAGAGATCGAATGGCCAAGGCGTAAAGAGCAAATTGAAACTTTATCCGACGAACCTTACGACCTCATGCGAAAGATATTATTAAGTCAGGGCACTGACACTCCTTATCGATATAGGTTACGTGCTCAAGGCATGATCACTGTGTTACAAGAAGTAGTCGAAGATAATTTTGACGATGCGTTAGAGACCATAATTTACAAACCTTCTCAGCAAATGTTAGAAATGGAATCTGCTATCACCATACTTTCAAAAGTAAATGCGCGACAAGAAAAAGAACTTGACTCTCTCAATTCCACCCTTGAAAAACGTAAAGTGGAGTTAGAAAAACAGCGCGAACAAGTTGAACAATTACTCAAGATTGAAGCCAACATGGTTGATCAAAATAGCGAGCAATAATAGAGAACGATTTATGACAGAAGAATACACGCCAAAACTATTAATAGTTGATGACGACGAAAATTTACTTCGTTTGATGAGCATTCGACTGAGCTCAGAAGGTTTTGACGTCACCAGTGCTGAGAATGGATCTCAAGCTCTTAAATTATTGTTTAATAATGAATTCGATGTCGTCTTGAGCGATTTACGAATGCCGGGTATGGATGGTATTGCATTATTTGATGAGATATTACATCAACATCCTGATTTACCTGTCATTATAATGACTGCTCATGGCAGTATTAAAGATGCGGTTGCTGCCACCCAAAGAGGGGTTTTCAGTTTTCTTACCAAACCTGTTCAGCACGAAGAGTTGAGAAAAATACTCTTTCAAGCAATCAGCCATAACTCGAAACAAGGCTACGCAGATTGGTCTAGTGACATAATTACCCGCTCTCCAGAAATGCTCAAAGTTCTAAAACAGGCTGAACAGATCGCGAATAAAAACGTGAGTGTGCTTATTACTGGGGCAAGTGGTACAGGAAAAGAATTACTGGCTAAAGCAATTCATAAAGCGTCGGATAGAAATGATAAGCCTTTTGTCGCTATTAATTGCGGCGCTATGCCAGAGAACTTACTTGAGTCAGAACTTTTTGGGCATACTAAAGGCGCTTTCACAGGTGCAGTTCAAGCAAATCAAGGTTTGTTTAGAGAGGCTAACGGCGGAACCTTGTTTTTAGATGAAATAGGGGATATGCCAGTAACGTTGCAAGTAAAATTGCTTAGAGCCTTGCAAGAAAGATCGATTCGACCTGTAGGTAGTTCCACGTCTTTTGATATAGACGTTAGAGTTATATCCGCCACCCATAAAGACTTACAAAAAGCCATGCGAGAGCAGGAATTTAGAGAAGATCTTTTTTATCGATTAAATGTGGTGAATTTAGATTTGCCCAGTTTAAAAGAACGCTTTGAAGATATTCCAATGCTTGCAGATTTTTTACTCAAGCAAAGTGCCAAAAAGCACGGTGTAGCGGTGAGCAAGTTTGCAAGTGAAGCGGTAGACCTGTTAACCAAAGCTGAATGGCCTGGAAACGTTCGTCAATTGGTGAATGTGGTGGAACGTTGTGTCGCTCTAACCACCACTAAAATCATCCCGGCGGCTTTGGTAGAGCAAGCTTTACATGTGGAAACTAATTACTGGCCAACACTTACAGAAGCTAGGGATTCCTTTGAATATAAATATTTAAGCAGATTACTTCAATTGACAGATGGAAATGTCACTAAAGCTTCTGATTTGGCCGGTCGTAATCGCACTGACATGCATAAATTGATGAAAAAGCATGGGTTGAACGCCGCAAGTTTCCGTAAAACGACGACCTAGTTATTTTAATTGAATACCAGCTTCAATTGCATCACAAAGTTGTTGCAATTGAGTCGGTGAAATAACAAAGGGTGGCATTATGTAAATCAACTTGCCAAAAGGTCGAATCCAAGCCCCGTGGTCAATAAATATTTTTTGAATTTGAGCTACATTCACAGGTTGTTTCATTTCTACAACACCAATTGCACCTAATACTCTGGTGTCAGCTACATTTTCTGAACCGCTCAATGGCAACAATCGCTGTTTTAACACGGATTCGATGGCAGCTATTTTGGATTTCCAATCCTGATTCAATAACAAATTAATGCTTGCCAAAGCTACTGAACAGGCTAAAGGATTGCCCATAAATGTGGGTCCATGCATGAATACGCCTGGTTCCCCTTCACAAACACCTAAGGCTACCTGCTCAGTGCATAGGGTTGCGGCTAATGTCATATAGCCGCCAGTTAGGGCCTTGCCTAAACACATGATATCAGGCGTTATTTCAACGTGATTACAAGCAAATAATTCCCCTGTACGACCAAATCCTGTAGCGATTTCATCGCAAATCAATAACACATCAAATTCATCGCAAAGTTGACGACAGGCACGTACATACTCAGGGTGATAAAGGCGCATTCCGCCAGCACCCTGTACAACGGGCTCCAATATCAAAGCTGCTATTTGATCAGCATGCTGCTCAAAAATATCGCGCATTGGTGCAATGTCATCAGGATTCCAAGGATTACCAAATCGCGTTTGAGGTGCAGGTGCGAAATAATGTTCAATCAAGGATTTACGAAATAGACTGTGCATGCCATTTACGGGATCACAAACTGACATGGCTGCAAACGTATCACCGTGATAGCCGTTACGTGGCGTTACTAACTTAGCTTTTTCTGGGCGTCCTTGGCATGCCCAATATTGAATCGCCATTTTAATAGCAACTTCAACTGCCACTGAACCAGAATCGGCCAGAAATACTCGATTAAGACCTTCAGGCGTTATCTCCAATAGACGACGACACAATTCAATAGCTGGTTTATGGGTTAGACCTCCAAACATTACATGGGAAAAATCGTCTATTTGCTTTTTGGCTGCTTCATTTAAAACTGGATGATTGTAGCCATGAATGCATGCCCACCAACTCGACATACCGTCAATCACCTTACTGCCATTTTCCAATGTGAGATCAACTCCTTGCGCACCCACAACCTTGTAACAGGGAAGGGGATCAATAGATGAAGTATAGGGATGCCAAATATGTTGTTTGTCGAATTCTAAATCGTTCAAAAAATAACCTTTAGTCAAAATGTGAGTAGCTAATAGATTGACAACTTGCGTTTCGCGCATAGACTATGCGGATTGAATTAATAAGTAAACTTTTTTATGAATAATACACAAGCGTTACATAGCTCTCCAGAAATTCGCCATAATTGGACATTAAATGAAGTTGAGCAGTTATTTTCTTTGCCCTTTAATGACTTAATTTTTCAAGCGCAAAGTGTACATCGACAACACCATGATCCTAACCATGTTCAAGTAAGCACCTTGTTATCTATAAAAACCGGTGCTTGCCCAGAAGATTGCAAATATTGCCCACAAAGTGCACGCTATGACACAGGTTTAGAAGCAGAACGCTTGTTAGAAATTGAAAAAGTTATAGAAAGAGCCAAAGATGCTAAAGCAACGGGATCAACGCGTTTTTGCATGGGTGCTGCTTGGCGAAATCCGAAACAGCGGGATATGCCTTATGTGACTAAAATGGTCAGTGAGGTTAAAAAGCTTGGTTTAGAAACCTGTATGACCTTAGGTATGTTAACTCGCGAGCAAGCATTAGAACTTAAACAGGCTGGATTAGATTATTACAATCACAACTTGGATACATCTCCAGAATACTATGGCGAAATTATTACTACTCGTACTTATCAAGAGCGTTTAGATACCCTAGAAAATGTACGACAAGCAGGTATGAATGTTTGTTCTGGTGGTATAGTAGGTATGGGCGAAACAGCAGAAGATAGGTCTGGTTTATTGATTCAATTAGCAAATTTACCCAAGCATCCGGAAAGTGTACCAATTAACATGCTGGTTAAAGTAAAAGGTACACCTCTTGATCAAGTAAAAGATTTAGATCCTTTTGAATTCGTGCGCACTATTGCAGTGGCGAGAATTATGATGCCCAAAAGCTATGTAAGATTGAGTGCAGGTCGAGAGAACATGAATGAGCAAATGCAATCTTTGTGCTTTTTAGCCGGCGCTAATTCAATTTTTTATGGCTGTAAATTACTTACTACGTCTAATCCTGAAACCCATGAAGATGTTCAATTATTCAGAAAACTTGGTATAAATGCTGAGAAAACTCGAAGCTACTCAGACGAGGCATATGTGCAAGTGTTAGATGATGAAATTAAGGCGAACAATACGCCAGATCTTTTTGTCGACGCGACCAAGACCTCTTTAAAACAGAAACAAGGTGTTACTCAGTAATTATTTATGGCCTTTGAATTTATTCGTAAACAGCTAGATGCAAAATCTGAACAAGGGCTGCATAGAGCGTTAAAGACTATAAACAGTGACCATGATGCAGTTGTGGAAATTCAGGGGAAGCATTATTTAAATTTTGCCAGCAATGATTACTTAGGTTTACGCCAACATGGGGATGTGTTGCAAAGCTATGCAGAGGGATTAAGCCTCTATGGCGCTGGCAGTGGCGCATCGCCTCTAGTGAGTGGACATTATGACGCCTGTGATTCCTTACAAGCGGCATTGTGTGAATTAGTGAATAAACCCTCGGCCGTATTGTTTAGTTCAGGGTTTGCGGCTAATCAGGCCATTTGTCAGGTTATGTTAGCGCCTTCTACTACTTCTAGCAATGATGTTGCAATAGTTGCTGATAAACTTATGCATGCTTCCTTTATTGATGGGTGTTTAGCTCACCAAAAACAGTTTTCCCGATTTCGACATAATGATGTGTCTCATGCAGAATCATTATTGGCGGCCGCTAAAAATGAGAACAAGCTCCTTGTATCTGAAGGTGTGTTTAGTATGGATGGAGACCAAGCGCCTATTGATGCCTTGGTTGCGTTGAGAAATACAAGGCAAGATACTTGGTTGATGCTAGATCAGGCCCATAGTTTCGGCGTTGTAGGCGAAGATGGTTGTGGTGTAAATAACAGTTATGATGGTGTTGATCTAGTGATGGGCACTTTTGGAAAAGCACTAGGCACTCAAGGCGCTTTTATCGCGGGAAGCGAAGAATTTATCGACTACATTAAAAACTTTGCCCGCCATTATATTTACAGTACAGGCTTAAGCCCTGCCTCAGCTGTAGCCACACTTACAGCATTGCAATTGATGCAAAAAGGGTCGTTTAGGCAAAAGCTAGATGAAAATATAAATACCTTTAGACGCTTGGCATTGGGTAAGGGTATTGGGTTATCAGACTCTATAACGCCGATTCAAACCCTGATATTAAAACGTCCAGAGGCTGTCTTACTTGCACAGGAGAAGTTGATGGAACTTGGCATCTTAGTTTCTGCTATTCGCTATCCAACTGTTCCTAAAAATACCGATAGATTGCGAATTGCCATTAGCGCTCAGCATCAATACGAAGATTTAGTCGCTATCGTTGACGCTTTAGCCTTGGTTTCAGAAGCTATGGAAACTTTATGAATACCTACGTACGGGCAAATGTAACACCTAGGCTAGTAAGCAAAAACAAAATAGAAAATGAATGGCTATTGGCAAATAAAATTGCATCTGGTTTTGATAGAGCGGCGAATCAGTATGATGAATTTGGCCTTATTCAAAAGCAGGTTTCCCAACATCTAACGAGACTCATCGCTTGCCAATCGGTTTTATCAGGCATTGTACTTGATATTGGTTGCGGTACAGGTGCGCTTGCTAGTCTAAATTGTAATCCCAATACATCATGGATCAATCTAGACTTGAGCCAGCAGATGCTAAAAGTCGCGAAAACAAAACTTGAAAATAACGGCGAGCAAAATTTTGTGCAAGCAAATGCCGATAATTTGCCTTTGCTCGATAGTTCAGTTGACAATATAGTATCGTCCATGGCGCTACAGTGGTGCAAGGAGCCTGCTAAAACCCTATCTGAATTAGCCCGAGTGTTAAAACCCAATGGCGATATTTGGCTAGCTATTATGGTCGAATCTTCCTTTAGTAATTTGCACATGGCATGGGAAAATGCCGGGTACCCCAGTAAAATAAATACCTTTCCTGATGAAATTCAGTGGACAAGTCTACTGCCACAATCATTATATTTAACTGAAAAACAAAGCAAAGTTTTTCGCTTCATCGGCCAAGATTTTAAAGCCTTACTTTCTTCAATCACTGCAGTGGGTGCCAGTACTAGTTTACAAGATAAAAAGCCATTGCAAAAAACTGAATACTTGAAACTTAAACAAGCATATAGCGCTTTATATGCAGATCATTATTATCTGGACTATCATGTAGTATTCGCCCGAATTAAAAAGCAGGGGTGTTAAAATGAAAAAAATCTTTGTTACAGGCACAGATACTGAGGTGGGTAAAACACTGGTGTCTGAATTAATGTTACAAGCACTGCAAGCGAAATATAAAAAAGTGTTGGGCTTCAAGCCAATAGCCGCAGGTTGTCAGCAGACTACTTATGGGTTACGCAACGATGATGCAGTTAAACTGCAACAAGCGAGCTCGGTGGAAGTGGAATACAAAACTGTGAATCCATTTGCGTTTGAACCTCCCGTAGCACCTCATATCGCGGCAAAGTTAGCTGATACGCGGCTAGATTTAAATATGTTGCAGGATGCCTATGAAGATATTGCTTGTTTGAATCCTGATTTATTATTAATTGAAGGCGCTGGTGGATGGCGTCTCCCCATTAATGATGACAATGAGTTTCTATCGGATTTAGTGATTCAGAATCAAATACCCGTGGTGTTGGTGGTGGGGATGCGTTTGGGGTGTTTAAACCATGCATTACTCACCTATCAAGCGATTATGCGGGATAATTTACAATGTGTAGGTTGGATAGCAAATCAGTGCGTTGAGCCTATGCCTTACTATAAAGAAAACTTGCATAGCTTACAGAAAATGATAAAAGCGCCTTTGCTTGCTGAAGTGCATTTTAGTAAGGCGCCTATTTTAAATCCAGAGCACATATTACTTAGCGTTATTTAAGAAACCTGCTAAATCATGATCTTGCTCAATGACCTTTTTCTGGGCACCATGAAACAGCACCGCTTTTTGAGTGCCCAGCAGTCGCAATTGGTTATTTTCCAGTAATAACGCACTACCTTCTCGTATCCCTATGACTGGGATTTCTGGCCACAGAGTACTAAACTCTAATAACCTCTGATCTCTTGTTTCCCCATGAAAGCCTTCCATATGCTGGTCGGTGTAGTGAGGATTTAGTTGCGCATTTAATACAGCTAAAGCATCAAAACTTTTCGGCTCTATAATAGGCATATCATTGGTCGTACGTATGCTCAATCCGCAAATATTCGAACCCGCACTCCAACCAATATAGGGCGTGCCAGAGGCAATTTTCTGCTTAATAATTGGCAGTAGCTCCTGTAGGTACAATTGATGTAATAAATTAAAGGTATTGCCACCTCCGACTAAAATTGCCTGAGCATTTTGTAATCTTGTGCTAGGAGAATCACAGCTGTGTAAACCTATGACCTTTATAAATGGTAAAGCGTCTTGTACCTTTTGAGTGTATTCATCCCAGTCAATAGTAACGCCTGCAAAGGGCACGAATACCACTTCAGAGATGTTTTCTAAGTGTTGTTGAATCCAATCTTGCGCATAGGCTAGATAATCATAGTCGGCATAGCTAGAACTGCTAAGCATTAGAACTTTCATACAAAATCACCCGGAACTGATGTACATCAATATACTAATTTGCCTATGATTATATAGTAATTTGGTCGACATTTTGGAGATTTTCCCATGTCTAATGCAGGATTAATTCGTTTACTAAAAATTGTAATGACCATTGGATTTTGCCTAATTTTATTGGGTGTGTATTTTCACATGTTCAGTGAAACCGTTGAGGAAATGGGAGTTAAAGGCATTATTCTTTCCGCATGTTGTGTCGCTATCGGCATGATTTTGTCTTTGCCTACAAAGATGTTTTTAACTTTTGTGTTAGTCAAAAGGGAGCAAGATCTAAAAGAAAAGGAGCAAAAGGGTAAAATTTCAAGGTGAAATCGCTTACACGATGCCTTATAATTTTTTTAAAGGAAGCAAAAAAATTAAACAACAGGTAGTCAGTGTCAGATTCCAGTATAAATTCAGTCTTATTTGTTTGCCTCGGCAACATATGTCGCTCACCTACTGCGGAAGGAGTATTTAGGCAAAAAGCGCAAAAAAGCTGGCGTCAAAGTCAAAGTTGATAGTGCTGGTACTGGCGGGTATCACATTGGCAGTCCACCCGATAAACGTTCTCAAGATGTTGCTTCTGCTCGCGGATATAACCTTTCTACTTTAAAGTGCCGTCGTGTTGATGAGAGTGACTTCAGTAGCTTTGATCTCATAGTTGCAATGGATAAATCTAATCAAGAAAATTTATTGCGCAAGTGTCCAGAAGAGTACAAGTCGAAAATTGCTCTTATGATGTCTTTCTCTGACAGTGAATTTGATGAAGTGCCAGATCCCTACTATGCAGGACTCAAAGGGTTTGAGTTGGTATTAGATTTAATTGAAGAAGCCAGTGACGGTTTATTAATTAAAATTTCATCGTAATTGGTTTATGCACAAATCTCTTATTGTATTGTGCCTTAGTCTGATCATTTTATCTGTTGGCTATCTGTTACTGCCTTATGAGTTAGACACCGGAGTAGGGCGGCACATCTTTTGGCAAATAAAATTGCCGATTTTACTTACTGCAATTTTAACCGGGTCTGCACTCTCGTCATCTTCAGCAGTTCTGCAAGTGGTATTAAGAAATCCTCTGGCGGACCCTGGCATTATAGGTATTGCAAGTGGCGCAAGCTTGATGGCCGCTATCTATTTTGCTTTTGTTGCAGTTACTGGATTTGCTGATACCTTGTTTACTTCTGCGGAATTGCTGGCAGTTGCGTTGCCTATTTTGTGTTTCATTGGCGCTATGCTCAGTAGCAGTTTGATATTTCTATTTGCTCGTCGAATTGGCAATAATCCTGCTGCGGTTATCTTAGTGGGTATCGCTGTCTCAACCTTGTTTGGTGCTCTGATTGCTTGGCTATATTTGGTTTTACCCCCGATGCAAATTCAAAATCTTACCTTTTGGTTGATGGGAAGCCTGCGCAATACGACTTGGCTTACACTTTTTGTTGCTTTACCTCTCATAGGTTGTAGCTTTGTTTTATTATTAGTTCGCAACAAACAATTAAATTGGTTGTTTTTGGGGGAACAGGCGGCGCAGCTTAGAGGTTTAGACGTTCGAAAGTTTCAATCCGGGACTCTTTTATTGGTGGCTATTTTAATTGGAACTAGCGTAGCAATAGCGGGTTCAATCGCCTTTATCGGATTAATTGTTCCTCATTTGCTGAGGTTGATCTTGGGTAATGATAATAGAGTAATAGTACCAGCATCTGGTATGGCTGGCGCTATAGTACTAGTATCCTGTGCAATTGCTAATGAACATATTTTTGCGACACCTGTTCCCTTATCTATGATAACCGCAAGTATAGGGGCTCCCGTGTTTATTTACTTATTGCTAAAGCATTCGGGTGTCACTCTTTGGCAAAATCTAAAGTAGCTTGCACAGCCTTATGCCAGTTACCAATAAGTTTGTCCCTTAGTTCAGACGTAATACTCGGTGTGAATTCACTTTCTAGGGCCTTATGCGCAAGAACATCATCTAAATTTTTATACAATCCAAATTGCAGACCAGCCAAATAGGCTGCGCCCAAAGCGGTAGATTCCATCATTGCCGGGCGGTATATAGTCTTATTTAATATATCGGATAAAAATTGACACATCCAATCGTTTGCAACCATGCCACCATCGACCCAAACATTTTGTAACTTAGCGCCATCTAATTGCATGGCATCTAATAAATCATTAGTTTGATAGCAAACGGCTTCCAAAGCCGCTCTGGCGAAATGTGCAGGTGTGGTGTCTCGAGTCATACCAAACATAGACGCACGCGCCTGAGGATTCCAATGAGGGGCACCTAAACCTACGAAACCTGGCACCATATAAACACCATGGTCATAATCTAAAGATTCAGCGAGATGTTTGGTTTGTTGCGCGTTTTCCAGCATGCCTAGACTATCTCTGAGCCATTGTACATTTGCGCCAGCGGTAAAAATTGCGCCTTCTAATGCATAAACCGGTTTGTTATTAATCTGGTAACCTATAGTGGTCAACAAATTATGTTGTGAGAGCAATGGAGTTTCGCCGGTGTTTAATAAGGCAAAACAACCTGTTCCATAGGTACTTTTAAAGTCACCTGGATGAAAGCAGCATTGTCCAAACAAAGCTGCTTGTTGGTCACCTGCAACACCAGTGATAGGTAATTCGGTACCTAGTACGTTTGCATCTGTGATACCAAAATCGTCGGCACTGTTACAGACTTGAGGTAATATAGATTTGGGGATATCAAACAAGGTCAATAAATCATCATCCCATTTATTTTCAAAAATGTTGTATAAACTTGTGCGAGATGCGTTTGTGGCGTCTGTTTTATGAGATTTTCCAGACGTGAGTCGCCAAATCAGAAAAGTATCAATGGTGCCAAATGCAAGTTCATCATTATCTGCTTGCGGTTTAGCGCCATCTACATTTTTAAGTATCCAATCTATTTTGGTGGCTGAAAAGTAGGGGTCTAATAACAGACCCGTTTTATTTCTGATGGTTTCTAAGTGACTACTTAAACCTTTGCAATCGACAGATGTTCTGCGATCCTGCCAAACTATGGCATTATAGATAGGTTTACCTGTCTTTTTATGCCATACCAAAGTGGTTTCTCTTTGATTGGTAATACCAATACATTGAATTTTGATATTTTGATGCTTGGCATATTCTACTGCCTGTTTAGAAGTCGTTAAGGTTGTCTGCCAAATCTCTTCTGGGTCATGCTCTACCCAAGCGTTCTTAGGATAATATTGGGTAAACTCTTGTTGAAATGTAGCTAGTCTTTCGCCATTTAAACCAAACAAAATTGCCCGACTGGATGTAGTGCCTTGATCAATGGCTAAGATTGCTTTTTCAATCATTGAACTTCCTAAACGCCAATTGAGACCTTAATGTCTCTATAAACCTAATTAACATTTTGTTTACTTTATACAGATTAACCTCTAGGGCAAGTGTTAATTGTTGTAAGGAATGTATTCGTGGAGGTCGTCTTACCGTAGATAACTTGCTAATTGTCCGGTGACAAGGGTGCTTTATTGCGCTTAGTTATTTTGATGAAGGTTTTCTGTAGAAGTTGGAAAATATATTCCGCGCTCTTATCTTTAGACGAGAATAAATAGAGATAAGCTAGAATGCAGGTCACATAAATGATCATCGACATTGTTGAATGAATCAGAAAATATAGGATTTTGCCGTCTGGCTGAATCAAATTTGAGAGCCATCCAGCTAACAACATGAAACCAGATATTAAAAATAGCCGATAGAAAAAGCTCAGTAAAACCGCAAAAGAAAGATATTTTATTGTGATAAAAATAAAGAATAAACAAATACTAAGAATATCTAATCCAACCTTATATAGCGCCAGTTCAAAAATGTCTTCAAAGTCTACGCTAATTAGTACATAGAGCTGAACAATGGTTGAAACCAAGGTGTAGATAAAAATAATCGATGTTTTGCTATGTAAAATGACAATATCGCAGGACAAATTAAACAAACCCAGCAAGCAAGACGACAAAGTAAAGAATGCAAGAAGTTGCGCGTATTGCGTCCACTTTTCGCCAAGAATTAAATGTACTAAAAATTCGTAGTGCGAAAATACTAGGAATACAATAGGTATACTCACTAACAATAATATGAATATTACGGTAGTTAATTGGCGTTTAAAATAATCTGGAATGTCCTTAAACTGTGACGCTTGAGCCAGCAAGGTACCAAAAGCAGGTCGAATGAAGGTATCGAACGGAATAAACCCGTAATATCGCATGCTGTTATAAGCACCCATCACAGACTTATCAAAGGAGGTACTAACATAAATGCTATCAAACTGATCTCTAACAAAATTTATCAATGACCGAGGAATCACCCATTTTGAAAAATTCCATTGTTCGGATAAGTTTTTTAATGAGAACTTAGGTATACAGGGCGCTATCTTATAACTGATAAAGAAGAAGGTGACGGCGGAGGTAAGCTGACCCATCACAAGTGCCCAATAAGTTTCGTAAATCACTGCTACCGCGACTGTAATACCAACGGTGAGTAAGCGAGAGAAAAAAGTCAAAAATGTGATTTCTTTTAAATCTTGGTTTTTGTATTTGTACTCAATATCAGGGCTGGTAAGCGTGCTAATAAAGATGATAGAGGCAAATACTAAAATTATTTCACCTATCCGTGGGTCATTGTAATAGTCAGAAATAAAGCTACTTGAGATTATTAAAACGGTAGCGACCAAGTTTTTTAGAATAAAACTAAGTGTCCAAGCGGTACTGACATGATCTGAGTCCATATCTTTTAAACTCATCAAATAGTGACGGCTGCCTGAATCCGTAATTGCGTTTGAAAAGTTCAAAAAAATCAGCGCTACAGCAACAACACCAAAATCTTCTGGTGTTAACACTCGAGCAAGCACCATCAAGCTAAAAATTCCAACGAATTTTTTGGTTATTTGCGTGAATAATTCGAATAGGCTAGCGATTATGCCTTGTTTAATGGAAAGCAAAAGTCATCTCACTGTAGACAATGTGTATCGTTATGGTCGTAATTTCTGTTACCCGAATAAACATTATTTGGACATTCTCCAAATGAGTAACGCCAACAATCTACGAATACCGCCTCTGGCGTACCAGTTAATTATTCCCGCAGAAAACCCCCAAATTTTGTACTTTTCCAATCCCTTAACCTTGAGAAAATGTTCCGCAATAGGATATGTTGATTTAGGATTGTTTGATAAGGCTTGCTCTTGTTGGTGATCAAAAATTTCAATAGGATAAAACCCACAGCCAGCAATTTTTTCTATAATTCGAGTTTTCCACTTGGTATTTTTTCTAAGGTAAGATTTAGGGAAAGGCAACCACATCATAAAAGGTTTTCTATACTGCACTAGCTTGGTCTTATTTGCTTGCGCTATTTCATTGTTGAGGTTTTCGCCAATAGCAAAAGTGTTGTGGTGTTTTTCAAATGCAGCAATGTTGAATACACCAACATCGGAGAAATACCATTTGCCTTCAGGTGCTCCTTTCCAACTATAACATTCTAATGATTCATGTAGCACCATGCCTTGTTCATAGGCATGGAAACTTTCAGCTTTCATAAAGCAACTTTGTATTTGAATAATATGCTCGTCAGAATGAAAAATATTTTGCATATTTAACAAATCATCTTGTTGGATGCTCCTGACAAATTGCATGTCGTCTTGGATAAATATACAAAATGACTTATCGTTATTTTTAGCAATTTTTAGCGCAAAATTCATGTTAGAGTACAGTCCACCTAAGCGCTTTTCTTTGCCACCTTGGCGCTGGGGGTGCACCAATTCAAAGCCAAATTTTTCTGGGATGGACGCTAAGATGGTTTTTGTTGATTCATCATCTGAATTATCATCAATGATGGTAACATCGATACCGTCAGCACAATGCTTTAAAGATTCCAGACAGTTTTGTAAGAAAATGCCTCGATTGTAAGAAAATACAAAAATATGCCATTGTTCATTCATTGCCATCTAATAACCTTTACAGATTCACTTATTGATAATCATTCATTAATGTTTACTTTTCTTGTTAAACATTTCAGACAGCTTAAGTTTTACGTAATCAAGAACAGGTATGTGCCGGATTTTTAATGAAGGAAATAGAAGTACAATTAACCTGTCTTTGGAACTCTTTTTTAACCAACTAAAAAATGAAAAGTGACTAAGACCTGTTCCAGCGAGCACTCGTCCTAACTCAGAGTTTGAGATATTTAAGTCATTCACAATAGTTTTTACCATTTCGGCCCTTTCTAACACCAGCTCACGCGCGACTTCTAGGTCTTCTTGAATTTCTAGTCGTTTACAAAAATCGTCGAAACTTTCCTTGTGTAACTCAAAACAGGCCTGATACTCCTGAGGCAAAGCATCATTGGCTTTGGACGTCCAGCCTCTGCGATTAAACTTAAATCCATTAGATAGATTTTTTTCATCTGGGTTGGATCTTAGCAAAAGGGCTAAATACTCTTTTTGTGATCGCAATACTCGGTGTGCAACAAGTGCATGTGGATTCAATTTGGGGGGAGCGTCATCTACCCAGGCTTCGTGATTGGTCTCGATAACAATGTTCTCGCATCCCGTTTTCACTAGATACTTGTTAAAGTAATCATATTCTCCGCAAAGATTTTCAGTGAAGGTACTAAACTCTTTTTCATCTCCCGTCAGTGAAAACCATTGAAATGAGGACACATTTGCGTTTGATAAACTTTGATAAAAGTCTTCAATTGGGGATTTAACGCAAAGGAACTCATCAATATCGAGATATAAAATATAATCAAACTTTTCGGGGTCAGTGGTTTGATAAATTCTTGCATAACTCTTTGACTGCAAAGCCGCTAGTTTTATGTGCCTAGCGCCTATATGCTGATTAAAGTAATCATTTTCAACTTTATCAATACCATCAACAACTTCATATTTAACAGGAAGGGTTTTACCGAGCTTGTCGAGGACGGTTTGACTATTGTCAGTAGTGTTGTTGATATAAACTAAAATTTCATCAATGCCTAAACTTAGGTGATGAAAAATCCATTCAGGCAAATATGCTGCTTCATTTTTGGCAATACCTGCGAGTAAAATTCTGGGTTTCATATTGGTATTGTTACTAAGGTAAAGGAATTAGTTTGACTTCCAGATTCAGAACTAGGGAATTGATTGAAGCAATTGAGCGTTATGACATTAGCATTTACACCCATATTTGTTTCCTTAAATTCCATGTACGTTTAACATTCCAAAATTAAAAAGTCGAGAAAAGCTGACCTTACTGGCAACCGTGAATACTTTACTTTTGCCTGCGAACTAGAAAGACTTATCGCATTCTTCAAGACGCTGGTAACCATTGGTTGTGATCTACCAACTTTGAAAAAGTCATCAGTAGAGTATATTCAATCATTTTATCGGTCAACTATAACGAATTCTTTACCATAAGAGTTGACCTTTGATTAAATTAGTGTCGACTATCTACTGATGAATCTAGGTTTTTATTCTGTTTTAGGTGCGTACTTTTCAAACCAAGCAAGTATGTTTTCAACTTTCGCAATCATGCGCGAAGGTTTACCCGCTATCCCATGAGATGATCCCGGTACTTTCACCAATACCGTGTCTACCTTTTGTAATTTAAGGGCTTGATAGAATTGCTCTGTTTCTGACATCGGAGTACGTTTGTCCTCTACGCCGGTGATTAGCATGGTAGGTGTAGTAACATTACCAACCAATGACAAAGGCGACCTTTTCCAATAGTGCTCAACCTGTTCCCAAGGTTTACCGGGGAATTGATTCGGAATTTGATATAAACCAGAATCCGCAGTTAATACTTTTGAAAGCCAGTTAATGACAGGTTTAGCCACAACGGCAGCCCTGAATCTGTTGGTCAGGCCAATGGCATATGCTGAAGCTATACCTCCTGCAGAACCACCGGTTATGTACAATTGCTCTGGATCCACTAACCCTTGTTCAATTAACGCGTCGACGCCAGACATGTGGTCAGCAAAATCATATTCAGAGCTGTATTTACCTTGCAACAAAAGGGCGAATCTTTCACCGTAACCTGTGCTACCACGGTGGTTATCGTAAAAAACGATATATCCCTCAGCCGCCATTCTTTGGAGTTCGGCTGTAAATAATGGCCCATAAGCTAGACTAGGACCACCGTGGATTTCTAGAATAAGAGGGTATTTTTTACTGCTATCGTAATTTGGCGGCAAAATGTACCAGCCCTGAATTTCTTCTCCATCGATTGATGATTGATAGATGATTTCTTTTACTTCTCCAAGAGTTTTATGACCGAATACATCTTCATTTAAGGCTGTTAATTGTTTTTCTTTTCTAGTGGTAACAAAAAGATCTGCTGGACGGTCGGTGCTGCCTTTGGTGTAAGCGACAACATCATCTACCGCGTGGTAACTACCAAATACATATGGACGCCCTATGGTGGTGCCGCCAATACCTTTTGCAATATTACGGACTTTGCCTGAAAGGTTAACCATATCTACTTGTATCAAACCTCGAACGCTTTGTTGGAAATACAGACTAGCGTTGTCCTTCCAATAAAAATCAGAGACAGTATTATCGATAGATTCGGTGAGGTTTTTGGCCTCTGTACCATCTGTATTCATTACATACAGATAGTGGTTTCTATACATCAGATTTTTTTCATCGCGTTTAGCAAAGGCGATATATTTGCCATTCGGCGAAACAACAGGGGAGTGCTCACTGCCTGGCATATTTGTTATTTGCTCAATATTGCCACTCATATCTACGCTATAAATATCAGATTCAACACTTTGATATTCCCAGTCATCAGCACGGTAAGCAGAGAAGTAGATACGTTGAGAATCTGCGGAAAAACTTAAACTTCCACCATGATTAAAATTACCTGAGGTTAATTGTCGAGCGGTTCCGCCCTCAGTTGGCACTATAAAGATGTGGGTATAGGCAGGATCTAACACTCCACGACCGTCTCTTTGATATCTAGCCTTGGTGATGTATTCAAATTTTGGCGACCAGTTTGCTCCTTCAGGCTTTGCCGGCATTTTTATTTTTAATGGTTCTTCTTTGGCGTCAACACTCATGGTGAAAGCTATATATTTTCCATCTGGTGACCAAGTGATATTGCCGAGTGAAGATGTAACATTGGTAATTAGTGCCGTTTGGCCAGTATCCATCCAACGAATATAAAGCTGCGGTTTACCCTCTTCATTGGATAAATATGCTAGTCGTTTTCCATTAGGAGACCAACGAGGGGAGTAGTAGTTTTTCTTTGAGGATAACAAAGGTCTATGACTTGAACCGTCTGTCGCGGCTAACCAAATATTGGATTTTGTGCTATCAGACATAATGTCGTTGCTATTACGAACGTAGGCAACAAATTCACCGTCTGGGCAAACTTGAGGGTCTGTTACATATTCAAGTTGGAAAATATCTTCTGCAGTGAATAAATTTGTTTTTGAATCTTCGAGTTCAGCCGTTGTGTCTTGGGCAGACAAGCTAAAGCTAGTTAAGGCCAACAGCAAAGCTGAAGAAATTAATTGCTTGGTTTTCGATTTGTACTTTCTATCGTTACTATGGACAAGCGGAAGTGTAAACATAAGTCCTCATTTTTATTATTTTTAAGATGCCTTCATTATCATAAATCGATATGACGGCTAGGTGAAGGTTATTCATAAGATTAAATGAATAACCTCAAGTAAAGGGTGTTATTGAATATTTTGCCACCATGAACTAAAACTGTTGGAAGAGGTTTTTAGTTCAATAACTTGACCTATTTGCGGTGTATATAGTGCAAATGTATTTTGCGCTGAGCTCAGTTCAGAAATTTCATAGAATGGTTCTTTTGCCTAATCCTCTGTTTAGTCGTGGTGATTTTGTTAATAGCTAACGGCGTTGATGTATTCTTTAAAAGTATCCAGCGTAATCTGTAATTGCTCTTCTACCATTTGGAAGTTTTCACTCAACCTGTCAAATTCTTCCGTTTCCGCGGATTGCTCTATTTGCTGAAGAATTGCTTGTAATCTTGCTGCCCCTACATCACCGCAAACACCTTTAAATGTGTGCGCGCTCAAGCGAATTTTTGCACGATCGTGATCAATTAATCCCTGCTGTAGATTATGCAATTTGTCTTTAGTTTCTTGGATAAATAATTTAATCAAGTCTTGTAATAATTGCTCTCTATTTCCCAAGCGTGTTAATGCTAATTTTTTATCCCAAATTAGCTGTTCATTTGTTATCTCAACAGCTTTACTTTTCGATTTTTGATTATTTAATTGCGCCAAAATAATGTCAAAAAGCAACTGAGCATCAATTGGTTTCGAGATAAATTCGGTCATGCCAGCCTGCTCACATTTTTCCCTAGAACCTTGCATTGCATTTGCGGTCATTGCAATTATAGGGACTGACAAATACTTTTCCCCTGCCATTCCTTTTCGGATTGCTGAGGATGTTTCATAGCCATCCATAACCGGCATATTACAATCCATTAGTATGATATCTATTTTACTGTCCTCTGATGCTAAATAATCAATTGCCTGCGAACCATTCTCTACCGTGACTACTTTTTTACTTAGAGGGTCTAACAGAAATTTAGTTACTTCGCAGTTTACTAAGTTATCGTCGACAACAAGTATGCTGCATTCCTTATTTTTTAACTCGTCTTCCACTTTACTATTTTTATGGTTTTGGACTGAGCGACGCTCTACAGTTGCATTATTTGTGCTATTTTCTTTGCGACTATTTAGAGCGGCACTTAAAAAAGTGGACCTAAAAATAGGTGAAATGAGTAAGGTGGCATTTCGTGGTAAATCTTTATTAGAGACTGAAGAATTTGCTATCACAATCAGTTTTATTTGTTCTGTACTCGTTTGAAAATTGTGATTCCAATGATCACAAAATTCTTGGAATTGTTCATGAGAAGCTTCAACAATCAGGAGTTTTACTTTATCCACTGCTGAAAAGTCATGATTAGATTTTATATGAACTATGTCACCTGCATTGCTTTTTATTAATTTAGTCAATAATTTTAATAACTCAGGTTGTTTTACCATCACGCCTGTAATTGTGTGTTGAAGCCTAAGTTGTTCATTTCTAGGTTTAGCACTCCAATCCTCAATAGGCACATAAAAGGTGAATTTAGAGCCTTCGGATTCAATTGAAGCTACCGATATGTCGCCACCTAAAAGCTTGATGATATTTCTACAAATCGATAAACCTAATCCAGTCCCCCCATAGTTGGTAGCGATAGTTTGGTTTGCTTGACTAAACTCTGTGAACATCTTGTTCATGGATTGCGGTGATATACCAATGCCTGTATCTTGGACCTCGACACAAAAATTTGCCATATCATTCTGAATGTCGCTCCAAACCCTCACTTTAATAAAGCCTTCCTGGGTAAATTTGACCGCGTTGTTGAGTAAATTGTTAAGAATTTGCGTCAGTCTAAAGGGGTCGCTTGAAATGGTAAGCAAATCTAAATCGACTGTATCAAGGTAAACATTGAGTCCTTTTTGTTTTGCTAACACAGACATGGTACCCACCACACTCTCAATTAATTGTTCAGGGTTAAAATCCTGAAAATTCAACTCCAACTTTCCTGCTTCAATTTTGGATAAATCTAAAACATCATTGACTAAATTCTTTAAAACTAAGGCGCTGTTTTCCGCCATGGTAACAAAGCGAGCTTGTTTATCATTCAATTGTTCTTTTTTTAATAATTCGGTAGCGCCTACTATCCCATTCAGAGGGGTTCGCATCTCGTGACTGATGGTCGAGATAAACTTGGATTTTAAATTACTGACTTCTAACGCTTTATCTCGGGCTATTTTCAATTCTTTTGTTCTGTCCTCTACGGTTTTTTCTAGAATTTTATTTGTGTTTTCAATTTGTTTGGCGGATTCTTTTTCTAGTGTGATATCTCGAATCACAATTGCAAAAGCTGCGCTAGAATTAGAATTTGTGATATGAGTAATCTTGGTATTGAGCCAAAAACTTTTATGCTCATATTTGTATTTCCATTCATAACTGGTTGCTGGATGACTGGATTTTACGGCGTCAATTGCTTGTTCAAATTGGCTGTCACCTAATTCAGTAAAAAATGATAGGGCATTTTTTTTTGAATATTCAGACTCATGAACTAGAAAAAGTCTTTCGAATGCTCGATTTACAATGTTGATTTTTAAATCATTACTAAGTGTAATGACAGCGTCTTCCGCTACATCGATCGCCGATTGAGATTCTTCTGCAACTTCTAATAAATCGGTAAGTTTTTTATTGTTGCGATGCAAAAATGATATTGCAAATGCCCCAATAAGCGTTGTTATGACGACCGCTAACATAGACTCAAATTTTCGAGAGTTAAGCTCTTCTTTATAAGTTTGGTCAGGTAGCATAATGTAGTTAATAATTTCGCCGCCTTTTTGGTTTTGCGCTACTTTGACAGAACTTTCAATTCCCCAAAATTTCTTATTACCATCTTCAAAAATGGAAATATTATACGCTTGGGACCTTTGATAGACGGAAGATAACCTGTGGTTGGAAGATAAATCGCGGCTGTATTGAAGAGATTTATCCGGATGATTAATAAAATAACCATCAGCATCCGTCATAAACACTTTGTATTTATCTGCCACCAATTGGCGAATACCTTTCAAAAGAGGTGAGATATCTACGTTTAATATGATTATCCCAAAAAATTCATTTTCGGATGAGTAGATCGGTTTAGCTATTCTGAGTGTCGGCGTGTAGGGAAGGGTGATTTGATCATATTCGGTATTTAGCGTTATCAAAGAAAGATACATTTGCCCTTTATGTAATTTAGATGCGGCTAAAAAGTTTGGATTATCTCGTTCATTTTGTAGATCGTTTTCTGGGACTACGGACACCTGATTATTCTGTTTTTCAACTCGTAAAATCTCTTGTCCCTGAGCATCAAGAACGCGAAGTTGACTATATTCAATTTTATATTGCATAAAGCCAGCAAAAATCTGACTTAAGCGTTTTAACCATAATTCAGTCGTAGTTCCATCTAAAGGATCAACGCCGTCAGCTTTTGCTCGGGTTAAACCGCTTATTGGAGGCGTTGAGTGTAAAAAGGATACATCTCTTTTATAACTATCTATTTTATCTAGTAAAAAATTATCAACTTCGGTAATATTGTTCGATAAATTAGATTCTAGCTCCCCAGTGTAATTAACTGTTATTTGTTGATTAGCGCCAAAAGCGATTAATACAATGATGAATACTGAGCAGAAAGAGAGTATCAGAAATGTATTTTTTGAATGCATATAAGTTCCTGAAGCAACAATATCTTCTCTGCGACCCTAATACTCTTCATTTTAAGCCTTTGCTTTTACCGGTCGATATAACTAAAAAGGTTTCGAGCTGTTAGATAACAACTGAGGAATAACCTAGTTAAATATAGCGCCTAATCGTGTTATGTCTAAAATAATTTCAGCGAAACTGGTTAGTCTAGATTTTTGGTCTAGGCAAAAGACACAAATGGATTTCTAATTTATACCGGAGCTAGATTGCCAATAGAATTGATTGAGAAAACAGGAAATATATGACTCAGCAAAAAGGTTATACAACCTTCGAAGCTTCAAATTTCGAGAGTAAGACGTTAAGCGACTGCTCGGTGTTAATTGTTGATGACGAACAGTCTACTCAATTAGTTTTAGGTTCAATTCTCGGTGAAATCATTCAAGTTCACTGTTTAAGTGATAGCATGCAGGCAGTTTAAGCCAGTATCGATTTAATGCCCGACCTTATTATTCTTGATTTAAATATGCCTAACCTAGATGGCATAACATTGTGCAATCAGATTAAATCAAATTTAACCACAGCCCATATTCCTATCATCTTTATTACAGCCAGTGTCTTACCCAGTGATCAAGACAGATGCTGGGAAGCCGGAGCCGCGGATTTCATCGCTAAACCTATAGTTGCATCCACTTTGTTGCATCGGGTAAAAAACATTTTACAAAGTAAACTTCGCTTTGAGTTGCTAACTGAACAAACGTTTAAAGATCAATTAACCGGCGTTTTTAATCGACACTATTTAATGAGTGAAGTGCCGACTTTATTAAAAGTCAGCAGCCGAGAAAAACAATTTTTTGGTGTAGTCATGATCGATATTGATTTCTTTAAGGGATTTAATGACACCTATGGTCACGTTGAGGGCGATAAATGTTTAAAAATGGTGGCTAAAACTATTCAAAATGTTTTAAAAAGACCTCAAGACATAGTCGTCCGATACGGAGGAGAAGAATTTGTAGTATTTTTGCCAAATACTCCACCATCAGGTTGCAAACATCTGGCTAATAAGATTAAAGATGCTGTGTTTGATTTGAATATCAAAAATTCAACCAGTGGTCATCAAGTTGTTACCATAAGTGGGGGGTATATTGTTACTAGCCCTACAGCAGACACTCACACTGAGGAATTGATTAATCAGGCTGATGAGTTCTTATTCAAATCTAAAACTAATGGTCGGAATCAGATTCAAGGCGTCGTTATTTAAAATTCTTCGTTATCCTCTTAAGTCGGTGCAAGTATCCATGTTCAAAATAGGAGTCTTAAGTTAATATTCCCAACTGTGTTAACATTCAATTTTAGTTTCGAAATTTCTGTATATGCCAGCATTTTTAAGCGCGACAAACCTCACTCTTAACAATCGGTTAGATAATATCTCTGTGCATTTTAAACCCGGGGAATACTGGCATTTGTTAGGTGCTAATGGTAGTGGAAAATCTTCTTTGTTGCAGGTCCTATCTGGATTAGAAAATGATTTTTTAGGAGAGGTGCTGATACAAAATAAGCGGTTATCCGCTTATAGCGCATTTGAACTTTCTGATTTTTATACTTTGGTTACTCAACACTATGAAAGTGATTTTGGTATCAGCGTAAAAGAAGCCTTTGAATTTTTTAATGCTACCGCTGAGCTTCCTGAGGAAGTTGAAAAGGTGCTTCAAGTTAAAATCCTGTTGAATAAGCCCTTAAAACAATTATCTGGTGGGGAAAGACAAAGAGTACATTTGGCAAGAAATATAAATCAGGTTTGGCCTTCCTTAAAAAACGGCCAAGGTATTTTGTTGCTTGATGAACCCACTCAACAACTCGACCCTTACTTTCAAGTTAATGTGCTTAATTTATTGAAATATATAGTAAAGTTAGGGAACCTTGTTGTTCAGAGTCATCATGATGTTAATCAGACACTTAATTACGCTGATAAAGTTATATTACTGGATAAGGGAAAGGTATTTCGTTTAGGCGAAACGGATAAAGTGGTGACACCGGTAAACATGACATCGTTATATAACCAAGAGTTTCGAGAAATAGCTGATCCGTCTTTAGCAAAAGGCTATTTGTTAGTTAATTAATTGCGCAAAAATGTGTTATATTCTGACCCCAAAAAAATTTACTACAATATGTTGAACATACAAACATCAAGGACACATAGTGACGAACTGGACAGTAGATAGTTGGCGCGGGAAGCCAATTTTGCAACAACCACACTACAAGGATCAGGTAAAACTTAAAGACGTTGAACAAAAACTAGCAAAGTATCCGCCTTTAGTTTTTGCCGAAGAAACTCGTCATCTGTTTAAAGAATTGGGCAATATTGCCTTAGGTCATGGTTTCTTATTGCAAGGTGGTGATTGCGCAGAATCCTTTGATGAGTTTAATGCGCCCAAAATTCGTGACACTTTCAAAGTAATATTACAGATGGCTGTGGTATTAACTTTTGCAGGTCGTTGTCCTGTAACCAAAGTTACTCGTATGGCGGGTCAATACGCTAAGCCTCGCTCAGGCGATTTTGAAGAAATCAACGGAGTGTCATTGCCATCTTATCGTGGTGACATTATTAATAGTTTTGAATTTACTGCAGCTGCGCGAGAGCCGGATCCAATGCGAATGTTGGATGCTTATCACAGAAGCGCAGCCACATTGAACTTGCTCCGTGCCTTTTCTCAAGGTGGTTTGGCAGATTTACACCAAGTAAACCGCTGGAATATGACCTTTCTTGAAAACAATCCATTGAAAGAAAAATATCAGGATTTAGCTCAGCGAATTCAAGATACTCTAGGGTTTATGGAAGTAATTGGTCTTAACAGTGAGAATACTTCAGCTCTACACGAAACTTCACTTTATACCAGTCATGAAGCTTTATTATTAAACTATGAGCAATCTTTAACGCGTATAGATACCTTAACTGACAAGCCTTACAACTGCTCTGCACACATGCTATGGATTGGTGAAAGAACCCGACAACTTGATCATGCACACGTTGAGTTTTTCCGTGGAATAAACAATCCAATTGGAGTCAAAATTGGGCCGAGCATGCAAGGGGATGAGTTGATTAAGCTTATCGATGCGTTAAATCCAAATAATATTCCGGGGCGATTAACCCTTATTACTCGCATGGGCGCTGACAATCTGGCTAAAAACTTACCGCCGTTGTTACGCCGAGTAAAAGAAGAGGGACGTCATGTAGTGTGGAGTTCAGATCCTATGCATGGCAATACGTTCAAAGCATCTAGCGGTTACAAGACACGTAATTTTGATGCCATACTGCAAGAAATTAAACATTTCTTCGATGCGCACAGTGCAGAAGGCACTCACGCTGGCGGTATTCACCTTGAAATGACAGGACAGCATGTTACTGAATGTACCGGTGGTGCTTACAAAATCAGTGATGATGATCTTGCCCAAGCGTATAAAACCCAATGTGATCCACGCTTAAATGCGGACCAAGTATTGGAAATGGCGTTTTTAGTGGCGGATTATCTAAAGAAAATCTAGTCAGCTCGATTGTCTTAGTTGTCATTTTGTGCTCGCCACAACTGATAATAATGGCCTTGTTTTTCTAACAAGGCCTTATGTTTTCCTTGTTCTACAATAGTCCCTTGATGCATTACTACTATGTTATCTGCGTCGACAATGGTGGATAATCTGTGTGCTATCACCAAACTCGTGTGTCCATGCTCTACATTTTTTAGCGCTTGTAATATTGCTTGTTCGGATTGAGAGTCCAATGAACTTGTTGCTTCATCAAACACCATGATAGGTGATCCCTTCAATATGGCTCTAGCGATTGCCACTCTTTGTTTTTCACCGCCAGATAACTTGAGCCCTCGTTCGCCAACTTTGGTGTCTAATCCTTCAGGTAACTTGGCCACAAAAGCTGATAAATGTGCCATTTCAATTGCTGTGGTTATATCTTCTTTTGAGGCATCGGGCCGTCCATAGCGAATATTTTCGAAAAGTGTGTCGTTAAACAACACGGTATCTTGCGGCACTATGCCCACAACTTGGCGCAAACTTGACTGGGTGACATCGGCTATATCCTGTCCATCAATCAGGATTTTACCTGTTTGAGGGCTATAAAATCGAAACAGCAGTTTTACTAAGGTAGATTTTCCTGAACCACTCTCACCAACCACAGCGACTTTGCTACCTGCTTCGATGGTCAACGAAAAATCCTTTAAAATAGGTCTTTCAGGATGATAAGCAAAAGCGATATTGTGAAATTCAACTTTACCAGAGCTGACTTCTAGCTCAGTAGCATTATCGTTATCTTTTATTTGCGGTTCGCGGTCAAGTAGAGAAAATAGATTTTCAATATTGGCTAAAGAACCTCTAATTTCTCGATAAACAAAGCCTAAGAAATTCAAAGGCATAAATATTTGCATGGTAAAAGCATTTACCAGTACAAAATCACCTATAGTCATATTGCCGTTGGCCACTTCAAAAGCTGCTAAGGCCAACATAGAGGTCATGGCAAACGCAATAATAAACGCCTGCCCACCATTTAAGGCAAACAGAGAAAGTCGATTTTTACGCCTAGCTTTTTCCCAATCGGCTAACCCTTGATCATATCGATCCGCTTCAAATTTTTCATTACTGAAGTATTTAACCGTTTCAAAATTCAACAAGCTATCGATAGCCCGCGTGCTAGAAGCATTGTCGGCCATATTTTGCGCTTTCACATATTTGGTTCGCCAATCTGTCGCTTTGACGGAAAACCACACATAGCTGATGACAGAAGCTAGAATGACTGAAGCGAATGTAAAGCCATAATTGTAGAATAATATGCCAACTACCATGGCTAACTCTAATAGAGTTGGCCCTATATTAAAGACCATAAAACGCATCAAAAAACTGATACCACTCACACCACGTTCAATATCTCGAGATAGACCACCGGTTTGCCTGGATAAATGAAAGTCTAACTCTAGTTGGTGTAAATGGTTAAACACAGTTAACCCCAATCGGCGCATAGCACGCTCTGTAACTCTCCCAAATAGCGTATCTCTTATTTCACCAAACAGGACATTCGCTAATCTTAAGCCACCGTAAGCAATAATTAGCGCAATGATGACTGACATTGCGGTTGCAATAGCTGAGTCTAAATTTAGATTATCGACTATATGTTTGAGAATAAAAGGCAAGGTTACCGAGGCTAATTTGGCGGCCACAAGACAACTCATGGCTAACCAAACACGCCCTTTAAATTCTGTCAGGTAGGGCCATAGTTTGGTAATTATTTGCCAATTGAATTTGGCTTCATCATTAACGGTAAAACGGGAAGCGCGCAAGTTATATTCTGCTTAATTGAGTTGTCACTTGATTATGACCTATAAAAGTCGGCGAATAAAGACAGAAAATTCGCCGACCAAGCTACTAGTATTTATTTAGCTTGTCCCCATAGGGCTAGCCTTTGTCTTTCTATATCAGTCATTTGGGTTTTGTTTAAAAAAGGCATGTCTTTAGTCACCGTTGTGCGGTGTAAAAGCTGATTTTTCTGCCTTTGTATGTCATCCCAATCGTTAAAAACAACCCCTAAAGGGGCGATTTTAAAGATTTCATCAGAGGGATTCGACGAATGACAACTTTGGCAGTGAGTTTCAACCAGTGACATTACTTGTTGGTCAGTATAGGCCAGAATAGCGCCTTCATTTTCATCAGAGACCGTACTTTGTATTTGGGATTGTGGCCAAGAAATCCAAGCCGCGATGGCTAACATCGCAATTGCGCCTGAGACCAAGATGGAAGGCTTATTAATACCCAGATGTTTTAAATTGAAATAATGACGAATCCAAGCCGAAACAGCCATAATCAACATGAGAACTAACCAATTTAATTCGTGTTGGTAAGTCATCGGGTAATGATTACTGATCATAATGAACAACAGGGGCAGGGTAAGGTAGTTGTTGTGCACTGACCTGAGTTTTGCTCCAGCTCCCCATGCAGGATCTATCTCTTGTTTTGCGGCTACTGCGGCGACCATTTTGCGTTGCGAAGGCATAATTTGGAAAAATACATTGCCTGCCATTATGGTGCCCACTAATGCTCCCATATGAATATAGGCGCCGCGGCCACTAAATAAATGCGCCGAAACATAAGCAATAATACAAAGCAAGAGTACTAAAAATATAGCGAAAGCTAATTGGGATTTTGCTAAAGCACTTCTACAAGCCAATTCATATAAAGCAAGGCCGCCAAAAATGATGCCTAAACCCGCGCCTATAGCTTGACCTTCGGTCAATTGCATAACAGACGGATCAATTAAAAAAGCGCTGGCGGATAAGTAGTAAACTAATATTAAAAGGGCAAAACCGCTGATCCAAGTGGTGTATGCTTCCCATTTGAACCAGTGTAAATTTTGCGGCATTTTTTCAGGACCATAGGCGTATTTGGCGACTTCATAAAAGCCGCCACCATGTATGGCCCAAAGATCACCTTTGATGCCTTTTTGTTTTTTCTCTGCTGGTGGTTCTTCTAGATTGTTGTCGAGCCAAATAAAATAAAATGAGGCGCCAATCCATGCAACGCCAGCGATGACATGAAACCAGCGTACAAAAAGTGAAATCCAATCAAGCCATGGCATCTGGCGACTCCTTTGTGTTTGAATATTGTAATTTCCCAGCAATCCATGTTTCTTCTATTGCTCGATCGTCGCTGAGCATACTCATAGCAAAAAGCATATCTTGAGGCGTGCTATCCTGTTGAATGCGTATTTCGCTTAATTCATCGAATTTGGGGTTCAAAATAATAAAATCAGCATAGGTATCAGGATTTAGATTTCCTATTTGATGCTCAAATCCGTAAGCAATCGCAGGTCCTTGGGTCATGGTGTATAGCCCATGCAAAGGTGTGAAAATTTGATGGTTTAGTTGACATACTTTGTAGGCTTCGCCGTAGGTGCGCAATAGATTAAAACTGGTTCCACCTCCCACGTCAGTTGCCATTGCAACGGGAACTTTGTATTCAACCGCCTTATTTAAGTCAAACAGCCCACTGCCTAAGAAAAGGTTCGATGTAGGGCAAAAAGCGGCTGTTGCATTAGCGTCTGAAAGTCGCTGCCATTCATCATCTGATAAATGTATACAATGCCCAAACACGCTACGCTTTCTCACTAAATTGTATTTCTCATAGGTCGCTAAATAGTCATCACAGTCCGGGTATAAGGACTTAACCCATGCTATTTCTTCTTTATTTTCTGATAAATGGGTTTGAATAAAGACATCCGGATATTGCACTGCCAATTCTCCTAATGCGGCTAATTGAGCACTTGTGCTGGTGGGAGAAAACCGAGGCGTTAGTGCATAAAAGTTTCGGTTTTTCCCGTGCCATTTTTGAATTAATTGAGCGCTGTCTTGTTGCGCACTTTGCGGTGTATCTTGCAAATATTCTGGGCAGTTGGTATCCATACAGACTTTACCAATGACCATTTGCATATTCAGTGCGTCAGTGTGAGCAAAAAGTGTGTCCGCTGCTGATTTATGCACACTACTAAATACCAAACCAGTGGTTGTTCCATTTTTCAATAATTGGCGAGTGAAGACATGAGCGATTTTTTCGGCTTTTTCTTGTTGATCAAATTGGCGCTCGGTGGGGAAAGTAAAATTTTCTAACCAAGTTAACAGCTGTTCACCAAATTTACCGATAATTTCTGTTTGCGGATAATGTAAATGGTTGTCGATAAAGCCAGGTAAAATCCACCTTCCACTATGGTCGTGCACTTTCGCAAGGGGATATTGAGTCACTAAGTCATCATACTCACCCAGTGCAACAATCTTATTGTCTTGCACGATTAAAGCGCCGTCTTTTAACCACTGAAAATCGTAATCAGGGGTTATGGTAGCTTCAGGAAAGTGCAGTATATTGCCTCTAAATAGTAACGCTTGATGTGACATTAACTTCCTCGGTAACTACTAAAACCAAAGGGAGAAATAAGCAAAGGCACGTGGTAATGCCCACCGTTTTCAACCAAGGTAAAGGCGATATCTATAAAGGGATAAAAACATTGACCGTAATTCTCAACAAGATAAGACTGACACTCAAATCTAAGACTATAATCACCCGATTCAAATGAGGTAGGTCCCCAAGATTTGCATCGGCCATCTTCGTCTGTTTGGGCAGTAAAAACTTCTCCGCTTGGTGTGGTTAAAATCAATGTGAGTCCTGGTACAGGTTTACCAGAGGTTGTATCAAGTATATGACTTGAAAGTGTGTTCATTGGTTAATCCTAATGTGATAGTCCCTTATTGATGCGCAACAAGGTGATCTTGATTTGTTGTTCTGCAGCAATATTCATTTCTTGTTCTGTACTGTTGGGAAGGCGTTTCTGTAATGCTTCCAACATGGTATTGGCCGATAATCCAGTGGCACAAATAATAAAAATAAACCCGTGTTTGGCTAAATAGTCGTGATTAAGTTTATGAAGCGCATTCAGGGTGGCTTCATCGGCGATTGAAGTGCCAGATTGCTCGTTACTCGCCATTTCTTTTGTGTTGGCGTACTTTTCGCGCAGACTGGATAAATCTCCTATCATTGGATGAGCGGCAAAGGCTTCCAATTTATCCTCACTATTCATCTCAGCCCAGATTTTCTTGGCTATCGCTATTACGTCTTCAATGGAAGCAAAGGGTCTAGCTTGCGCCATAGCGTAAGCCCATTGAGTTGCACCACAGGTTTGTAAAAACCAGTGAATAGCATCTTTGGTATGTAGCTTGTTCAGTTCTTTTAGGGTCATATGTTGGCCTCAACCGTACTGATTTTTGCATTATCAACAGCTTGCTGCTTATCAGCTTGTTGTAACAGTTTTATTATTTGTGCACTTATAGATACGGCAACTTCAACTGGCCTTTTCCCCGGGATTGAAAGGTCACCTATGGGCGAAATAAAATTAGTTAATTGAGAAGCGCTAATGCCCTTATTAGTCAGCCTTGTCACAAAGCGTTTTGCTTTAGTTTGTGAACCTATCATGCCGACATAGGAAAAACAGTCTCGTTTAAGGGCATTGTGCACAATATCGAAATCAAGTTGATGATTGTGGGTTAACACTATAAGCCAGGTATTCCTCGGTAATAATAAGGTCTCTTCAGCAGGACTTTCTTCGACAATAATATTGACGTTTGCTGGTGTAGTTTTAGCATTAAATAAGTCTTCTCTGCTATCTATCCAATGAATCTGCAAAGGTAATTGCGCCAATATGGGTACCAAGGCTTGAGCCACATGCCCAGCACCAAAAATAGCAAGATGCTGGCCATGATTTACTCTTACTTCATAGAGTAGTTTCACTGCACCGCCGCAACATTGCCCAAGCTTGCTACTGAGAGGAAATGTTTCGGTTTTAGTGGTCTGTTTACTTTGCGCTAATAAGTCTCTGGCCGTTCTAATTGCTTCAAATTCCAAATGCCCGCCGCCAATGGTATCTATGCTGTCATCATCACTGACAATCATTTTAGTGCCTGTATTACGCGGAGTACTGCCAGCAACTTGCAACAAAGTCACTATCACATAGTTTCGTCCTTGTTGCTCGAATTTATGCAAGGCTTCATACCATCTATTAGGTCTCATAGTGTTACATCCTTTTTAACCGCCGTTACCGCGTTGAGTACTCTTTCTGGTGTGGCAGGGGTGTGTAATTCAGGATCTATTGTATAGTCACTTAAACTCGATATGGCGTCTTTTAATGCGCACCAAACCGATATAGCTAACATGAAAGGTGGCTCGCCAACGGCTTTTGAATGATAGATACTGTCTTCTGAATTTGGTCTATCGTAAAGCCCAACATTGAAAATAGGCGGAGTATCACCTATGGCTGGAATTTTATAGGTCGCCATATTTTCGCTGATTAACTTACCCTGATCATTCCATTTCAATTCTTCTGTGGTTAACCAACCCATACCTTGAATAAAACCACCTTCAATTTGGCCAATATCAATGGCCGGGTTTATGCTTTTACCAACATCATGCAGAATATCTACTCGATCAACAGAGTATTCCCCAGTGAGGGTATCTATGCTTACTTCACTGCAAGCAACACCAAACGCGAAATAAAAGAATGGTCGACCTTTGCCTGTTTCTCTATCATAAAATATCTTTGGTGTTCTGTAATAGCCAGTTGAAGACAAGGAAATGCGGGCCATATAGGCTTGTTGGACTAATTCTACAAAGCCTATTTCCTGTTTACCCAATACCAGTTTATTGTCGATAAAAACGGCGTTTTCAGGACTTTGTTGAGTGGTTTCAGCGAAATATTCAATTAATCGTTGCTTGATGGTGATACAAGCATTTTGCACTGCTTTCCCGTTTAAATCTGTGCCACTAGAAGCAGCAGTAGGTGAGGTGTTAGGGACCTTGTCTGTACGCGTAGAAGTCACTTCTATAGCTTCAAGATCGACACCAAATTCCTGAGCCGCAATTTGCCCAATCTTGGTGTGTAAACCCTGTCCCATCTCTGTTCCGCCATGATTTACCTGAATGCTGCCATCGGTGTATACATGCACTAATGCGCCTGCTTGGTTTAGATGTTTGGCAGTAAATGAAATCCCAAATTTTACCGGCGTTAAGGCCAGTCCTTTTTTGATTATCGGACTGGTTTGATTGAAGGTTTTGATTTGATCACGTCTCTGCCAGTATGCACAATCTTGCTCTAATTTTTCTAACATATCGGGCAAGAAAAAATCTTCAATTGGCATGCCGTATGGTGTTAGTTGATTTTTATTGTCTTGGTATAAATTGCGTTTACGAATAGTAAGGGGATCTTCACCCAGTCTACGTGCAATTGCGTCCATCATGGCTTCGCCCATGATCATACCTTGAGGACCACCAAAGCCGCGATAGGCGGTGTGTGAAACAAAGTCTGTTTTTAACCTATGGCCGATTATATCGGTTTCGCCAAGGTGATAACTGTTGTCCGCATGAAACATGGCGCGATCGACTATGGCTTCAGATAGGTCAGGGGAGTGACCACAATCGCCATTAATCTCAATCTTCGCAGCTGTCACTTTTCCGTCGGCGCCAAATCCCACGCTATATTTATTCTCAAATGGGTGGCGTTTACCGGTAACTGCCATGTCTTGTTGACGTGGTAAACGTAATTTTACAGCACGCTTGTTTCGATGGGCTAATACCGCGGCTAAACACGCCCATTGTGCGGCCTGTGTTTCCTTGCCGCCAAATCCGCCGCCCATGCGTCGCATATCCACACAAACGTGATGTAGTTTTATATCCAAAACTTCAGCGACCAGCTTTTGCACTTCGCTAGGATGTTGGCTAGACGTATAAATGGTCATGCGATCTTCTTCTTCGGGAATCGCCATTGACACCTGGCCTTCTAAATACATATGTTCTTGACCACCGATGTTCAGATGGCCATTTACCACCTGTTCCGCATTTTGCAATGCGCTGTCAACCTCTCCCTGCAACATTCGATGACTAGGGCGCACAAAGCGCTCTAAAGCCAATGCATCACTTACTTTAAACACGGGCTCTAACGGGGATATTGTTACTTCCGCAAGTTTAGCGGCACGACGGGCATTGCTGACTGTATCAGCCAAAACAGCAAATATGGCTTGTCCATAAAATTTGATTTCACCATCAGCTAATACAGGATCCCCTTCAAAAACAGGGCCTATATCTATGTGACCAGGTATATCTTTTGATGTAATAACGTCAATTACGCCAGGACTTGCAAGCACAGCGTCTAAAATCACTTGGGATATAGTCCCTCGTGCAACTTCACTTGTACCCACAGCCGCATGTGCAATTGAACTAGGTTCTGGCATATCGTCTACATAACGCGCGTTTCCACTCACTTGCCGATCGGCACTTTCATGTTTATTCACGCGGTTCAACGCTGTTTTTGCTTGTGTGGTATCAGCTAATTTAGCGGGTGTATTCAGTTTACGCATGGTCAATCACCCGAGTCTTAAAAATAACCTCTTGTTGTTGCTCCAGCCAAAACCTTTCCCACAAGTTACTTAACACTGTTTTACGATATTGGGCACTCGCGCGAACATCATCAATGGGGGTAAACGCATTAAGCAGAATCTCTTTGCCAATTTCTACAATGGCTTTATCCTGCCAGTTTTTTCCAACGAGAGCGGTTTCTAACGCTGGACAATTAATGGGAGTTGCTGCCACACCACCGAAACCCGTCGCTAGCTTGGTTATTAGACCCTCATCGCTAACTTCTACTTTAAAAACGGCGCAAACTGCGGAGATATCATCTTCCATTCTTTTGGATATCTTATAGGCCGCTAACTTTGCGTGTTTTGTCAGTAATGGTATTTCTATTTTTGATATCCATTCATCGTCTGCTAGTTGAGTTGAACGGTAGCCGGTAAAAAAGTCTCTCAAGGGTAAGGTGCGCTCATTTATGCCATTGTCTGCGATAACGGAAGCGCCTAATGCCATTAAAACTGGTGGCATGTCTCCAATAGGCGAGGCATTAGCCACATTACCCCCAAGTGTCGCTTGATTGCGGATAGGTAAAGAAGCGAACCGGTAAAATACATCTTTCAATTGAGGGAAATACTGCAATAAGGTTCCCGACATTTCAGATAGAGAAACTGCAGCGCCGATCTGTATGTAGTCAGCATAAATTTCAATCTGTTTTAATTCGCTAACCTCAAACAAACTAATAATGTGCTCGAATGATTTTAGTTTTTGCGTTATCTCCAAGCTTAAGTCTGTGCCGCCAGCAAGCAAAGGCGCTTCTGGGTGCATTTCTATGCACAATCTTAATGACTCTCGATCTTTGGGAAGCATCAAACCTGATGTGGCTAAATCAGCCTTTTGTTTTTCTGCTAAGGAATTTAGGGTTTCAATGGTTTGTTGCGCAAGTTGATCGAAGCGATCTTTTTTCGGCTTTTCACAAGCAAATAGAGCCGCATCAATGATAGGACGATAGCCAGTACAGCGACATAGATTGCCCGAAAGTGCGTGTAAAATATCTTCTCTACTCGGGTTTACTTGGTTGTGATAAAGGGAAAATAGAGACATAACAAAGCCAGGTGTACAGAACCCACATTGACTGCCATGAAAATCAGCCATCGCCTGTTGAACAGGATGTAAGCCTTGCTCAGTTGCCAAATATTCAACAGTGATAAGTTGTTTGCCGTTAATTGACGAAAGCAGAGCAATACAAGCATTAATGGTTTTGTAGTGCAAATTGTTTCCATCTGGTGCAACAGTTGCGACGACAACCGTGCATGCACCGCAATCACCCGCAGCGCAGCCTTCTTTAGTACCTGTTGTCTTACGATACTCTCGCAGATACTGCAATACCGTTAAATCTGTTGGATAATCAGGTAGTTCAACAATATCCTTGTTGAGTAAAAATCGAATCATGGAGTCTTTCTGCCTCAAATTATTGTCTTTTTATCACATCATATACATTGTATGTCAAAATCCCATTCAAAAACTAGACCAAATGGTCAGAAAAAGAGGTCTAATCTTTTAAAATAAACATTTTTGCTAGCCTAGCGTTTTATGGCACTATGCATCATAAGTAATTAAGATTACAAAAATTATTAATCACAAAATATATGACTAAAAATAAGCGTGACGACGACCAAAAAGTCGGTGGAAGAAATAAATTAATTATTCTGAACGCCGCTGAAAAAGCTTTTGCTCAAAACGGTTTTAAAGGAACTAGTGTGCAACAAATTGCAGATGCTGCAAAACTGCCAAAAACCAATGTGCTTTATTATTTTAAAACCAAACAAGACCTTTACACCTCAGTGTTGAAGCGCACCATGAAATTGTGGAATTCTCGCTTTGATTTAGCTTCTCCTGATGATGACCCTGCAGAGACCCTCGCTGCCTATATTTCAGAAAAAATGGAGATTTCCAGAACCCATCCTCTTTCATCGAAAATTTTTGCCATGGAAATTATTAACGGTGGACCCAATCTGGATGGGTATTTTGACGAAGAACATTTGCAGTGGATGACGCAAAGAGTCAGAGTTATAGAGCAATGGATTGCGGCTGGCAAAATGAAAAATGTGGATGCGCATTATTTGTTATTTCAAATATGGGCATCTACTCAGCACTATGCTGATTTTTCAACCCAAATAACTCGGCTACGAGATAAGAAAATGCAAAAAGCCGATTTTGAAAAAGCAACCCAACACTTGATTGATGTAATTTTGACAGGTTGCGGTTTACAAGTACCTGCCCAATACAAATAAGAGAAAACTATGAGTTACCCAAGAGATTTAGTTGGTTACGGTGCAACTCCACCTCATCCGAAGTGGCCTGATAATGCTAAAATTGCGGTGCAATTTGTACTGAATTATGAAGAAGGGGGCGAAAACTGTGTTTTGCATGGGGATCCCGCTTCTGAAAAATTTCTGTCTGAAATTGTAGGAGCAGAAGCTTACGAAGATCGCCATTTGAGCATGGAATCCATTTATGAATATGGTAGTCGAGCAGGGTTTTGGCGGTTATTCCGCTTGCTGACTAAACATCAGATTCCGACCACAGTGTTTGGTGTAACTATGGCCATGCAGCGGCATCCCGAAGCAGTACAGGCCATGCTTGATGCAGAATGGGAAATTGCCAGTCATGCAATGCGGTGGATTCATTTCCAGCATATGGATATCGACACTGAACGAAAGATGATTGATGAATCTATACTGTTACACAAACAATTGACCGGTAAAAAGCCGGCCGGTTGGTATACTGGGCGCACAAGTCCAAATACGTTAAAACTGATTGCAGAGCGTGATGATATTATGTATTGCGCTGATTCTTATGCAGATGATTTGCCTTATTATGAGCACAACTACAGCAAGCCATTATTGATAGTGCCTTACACCTTAGATACAAATGATATGCGTTTTGCAACGCCCCAAGGCTTTAACACAGGTGAGCACTTTTTTCAGTATTTAAAGGATGCGTTTGATACCTTGTATGAAGAGGGCAAAGAGCAACCTAAGATGTTATCTATTGGACTACATTGTCGGTTAGTTGGTCGTCCTGGGCGAATTGCAGGACTAAAGCGCTTTATTGAATACGTGAAAAGTCATGATCGTGTTTGGTTTGCCACAAGAGAACAAATTGCTGAGCATTGGATCAATCATTTTCCATTTGAAGAACTGTAGAATTGGATGTCCAAATTTCTTTGGACATCCAAGCTGGCTTATTTTAGATCAAAAATATACCTGAGAATGAAAACGGCGGCTAATAAATAGGTGATTAAACTAACTTGTTTAAATCGTCCACAACCTAACATTATCCCCACATAGGTAATAAATCCTAAGGCAATACCTTCGCTGATACTAAACGTCAGTGGCATTGCTATCAAAGCAACAGTAGCCGTGGCAAGCGCGCCTAAATCGTCAAAGTCTAGCAGGCGAATAGAATCCATCATTAAAATACCCACCATTACCAAGGCTGGTGTAGTGGCCATAAGCGGGATGACCTTCATCAGTGGCGTCAAAAATAGTGAGAGTATAAAACAGAGAGCTACTACAACAGCGGTTAATCCTGTTCTGCCTCCGGCTGAAACCCCTGCGGCTGACTCTACATAACTTGTAACTGGAGAAGTACCAATAGCAGCACCAGCAATACTAGCGGCAGCATCAGCATTCATAGCTGGGCCAATTTTAGGTAGTTTGCCGTCTTTATCTAACAGATTTGCACGGCGGCTAACGCCGATAAGCGTGCCTATAGTGTCGAACATGTTCACAAACATCAGGGCGAATATCAGATCCCAAGTTTCTGCAAAATGCTCAATGGGATACCAAATATCCATCATCATAAAGGTATCAGAAATTGGCTCTGGAGCACCTACTACAGCGTCAGGAACTGGTGTAAGGAAACCTTCCTCTACAGGGACAAAGGCTCCAACCAAGGTCAAAACGATGATGGAAATTAAAATACCGCCAGTGACGTTTTTGATAGTTAACACTATGGTGAGTAATATTCCCGCTAGCGCCAATAGAACTGGGGCCGAAGATAAGTCACCTATAGTGACAAAAGTCGCTTGATTGTCGACCACTAAGCCAGCATTTTTAAGTCCAATAAAGGCAATAAAAAGCCCAATTCCACACTGAACACCAATTTTAAGAGCGGGTGGAATAGCTTCAGCTATTTTAGTGCGTACTCCTGTAAGTGTTAGCAACAGAAAAATTACACCGTTCCAAAAAACAATACCAAGTGCCGCTTCCCAAGAGATTTCTCGGGTCATACAGATAGTAAAGGTAAAAAACGCATTTAGTCCCATGCCTGGCGCCAGTGCGATGGGATAATTAGTAAATGCAGCCATTAGCAATGTACCAATACATGCAGCTAAGGCGGTGACTGTAATCAATCCAGCAACCGGCATTCCACTTAATCCTAATATGCTTGGATTGACTACCAATATATAAGACATGGCAGCAAAAGTTGTAAGGCCAGCAATGACTTCATTTTTAACGTTTGAGCCATGGGCGCTGAGATGAAAAATTCGCTCTAAAACATTGACTGCCATAATTTTATTCTCTTATTTTTGGGCATATTGATTTGACTAACTTGGACATTAAGCAATATTCTGACCAAATGGTCTAATTTGTGCTAATTTGTACCAATAAACGCCAAAGCGCCAAGAAATAAGTGTTTTTAATGAAGTTTCGAACGCTGGCAATAACTAACTTGCCATAAGATAATTAAAATTAACAATATGGTTGAACGATTTTGGTGCAAAATTATTACTTTAAGGACAATTGAATGTCGTTGAAAAAGCTGATTGCAGCCTTACCAAAAGCTGAATTACATTTACATATTGAAGGTACACTTGAGCCTGAGCTTATGTGGAAATTGGCTAACAAACATAAAATAACCCTACCTTATGCTTCAGTAGAAGAGATAAAAGCCGCCTATAAGTTTGAAGATTTACAAAGCTTTTTGGATTTGTATTACCAGGGCGCAGATGTGCTAAAGAATCAAGACGACTTTTACCAACTGATGTGGGAATATTTAACTCGCTGTCGCGAACAGAATATAGTGCACAGTGAAATTATGTTTGACCCTCAAACTCATACCCAAAGGGGAGTTGGCTTCGATATTTTTATGCCTGGATTTATCAAGGCTATTCAGCAGGCTGAGAAAGAGTGGGGCATGTCAGTTGGACTAATCATGAGCTTTTTGCGTCATTTGAGCCAAGAAGATGCGTTTGATACGTTAACCGCTGCGCAACCCTATTATCAATATATTCAATCGATTGGGTTAGATTCATCAGAATTAGGTAACCCACCAAGCAAGTTTGAAAAGGTGTTTGAAAAAGCTAAATCTTTAGGTTTTTACCTTGTTGCACATGCAGGTGAAGAGGGACCTCCCGAATATATTTGGCAAGCGCTAAACCTCTTAAAGGTAGACCGCATCGATCATGGCGTTCGTTGCCAAGAAGATGAAGCATTGATGCAAAAATTAAAGCAAGACAAAATGGCCTTGACCGTTTGCCCATTAAGTAATTTAAAACTCTGCGTTATCGATAAGATGGAAGAGCACAATATTTTATCACTCTTAGAACAAGGCTTAAAAGTGACAGTAAACTCTGATGATCCCAGTTATTTTGGTGGCTACATGAATGAAAACTTTATAGCACTTTATGAGCATTTAGGCATGACTGAGTCGCAATTGAAACAGCTTATCATTAATGGTTTCGAAGCCAGCTTTTTACCAGATGATATTAAGCAAAAATGGATTGCTAAGCTTTAGAACACGAAATTAGGGGCTTGGGGTAGTTTGCGAACAATTGGATGAATTAAACGCTATGATTTGGAAAGTGCGACTAGGGTGTTATTAAGAACCTCTAAAGCAACTTTCACATCAACTTCCAAAACAGACTCATCTGGATGGTGGCTGATGCCTTTGTGACATCGCATAAATAACATCGCCATAGGACATAATTTGGCCATTTCCATGGCGTCGTGACCTGCGCCTGAAGCAAGATGCAACGGCCGATAGCCAGTTTTGCTAATGGCAGTTGATAGTACTTGTTGTAAATCTAAGTCGCAGCTTACTGCATCTGCATTGTGGGTTTCTCGCTGGCTTATATTTACATCTCGTTTATTTGCAATTTCGCTGACGTGTTGTTGAATATCTGCTAAAACATTGTCACGTTGTTCGTCATTTTCACTGCGTATATCAAGGGTAAATACGGTTTGTCCTGAAATTACATTGACGCCGTTAGGCTTGTTTAGAACTTTTCCTACAGTAGCAACAACACCGCCTTCTTTGGCGAGTTTTTCTACCATTAAAATCATTTCCGAAGTGGCGCAAAGGGCATCTTGTCGCATGTGCATTGGCACTGTGCCTGCATGACCCGCCATTCCGGTAACAGTAAATTCAATGCGGCGAGCTCCGGCAATAGCTGTGACTACGCCTACGGGTAGATTTTGTTGTTCTAATACAGGTCCTTGCTCAATATGTAATTCAAGAAAGGCGAGTAGATTTTCCTTGGGCAGTGCCGCTTTCTTTACTTGATGAAAATCCAGTCCAACAGTTGCTAAAGCATCCGAAACGGTAATGCCATTGCTGTCAGCAAGATGCTCCCATTGGTCTGGCCAATTACCTGTCAGCGCTCGACTTCCTAATAGCGTTGAACCAAACCTTGTTCCTTCTTCATCACCGAACCCGACGATATCAACGTGGAAAGGCAAAGCTATACCACTTTCATGGTAGCCATGAATTAACGCTAGAGGCGCCAACACGCCCATCATGCCATCGTAGCGGCCACCATTCGGTACTGTGTCCAAATGACTGCCAATGATAAGGCGTTTAGCATCTGGGTTAGACGAAACATATCGACCCCAGCAATTGGCTGCCTGATCTTGCCAACAAGTCATGCCGGCTTGTTGCATCCACTCAGTCACTAAGGCATTTGCTTGCATATGCTCGGCTGTCAAATATCGTCGATCAATAAAACTAGCGTTTTGACTGATAGCGCCAAGGCTATCACATCTTTCCATGGTTAACTGAGCTAGAGATGCGAAATCAAGCATGGGCAGTTCCAGCGTATACAGCTAAAGCGGCATCAACTGCTTCGCCTAAAGGCATTTTATGACCTGCTCGTCGAAGCACAGACTCTAGTGATTGTAATGTATTGAGAACAGCATCAATGCGAGCGTTATACCCCATGGTGCCAATACGCCAAATTTTACCTTTCAAAGGTCCGAAACTGGTGCCAATTTCAATATTGAAAGTCAGTAGCATTTCACTGCGAATAGCCTCGCCGTCCACGTTGTCAGGAATATAAACGCCTACTACATTGGTCATTTTATGAGAAAGGTCACCAAAAGGTTTTAAGTTAAGTGCTTTTACACCAGCTAACATAGCATCACCAGCTAATTGATGACGTTTAATGACCGCATCTTGACCTTCATCTAGTAGGTTGATTGCGCATTCGCGAGCACAAAACAGCATTGATGCTGCTTCGGTATGGTGATTGAGTCTTTCTTCGCCCCAGTAATCCATAATCATGGGTAAATCAAAATAGTTTGACCGAATACGACTGCCTTTGGCGTCTGTGTGGTGTGCATCACGGATCCCAGCTTCTACATGATGACGTTTTCGTACCATATCCACGTAACGATCACTTAACGTAATTGGGGCGCTTCCTGAGGGACCACCTAAACATTTTTGTAACCCCACTGAGACCGCATCTAAACCCCATGCATCTGTTTCGAACGGGTTGCCGCCAATTGAAGCTGTTGCATCACTGTAGAAAATGACATCGTGTTTTTGACAGATTTCACCCAGCGCTTCTAAAGGTTGTAACATGGTTGTAGAGGTGTCACCTTGTACCACTGCCAAAACTTTAGGTTTGACTTGCTTGATAGCTTGCTCTATTTGTTCTGGTTCAAACACCTCACCCCAAGGCACTTCGATAGTGTGAACATCGGCATCTGCACGCTCAGCAATTTCTGCCAGTAAGTGCCCGAAACGGCCAAAAATTGGCACTAACACTTTATCTCCAGGCTCAATACAAGACACTAAAACTGCTTCAATGCCAGCTCTGGATGTACCATCAATCAAGAGTGTTTGTTTGTTGGTGGTGTTAAATACTTTTCGATACAAATCCATGACTTCGTTCATATAGCCTGTCATGACAGGATCATATTGCCCAACCAACTGTGTTGACATTGCTGTTAACACTCGTGGATAGCAATTGATAGGGCCTGGACCCATCAATAAACGAGGAGGAGGGGATAGTATTTTCATGTGTGAATCCTAGAGTAAAGCTTGAGCTAACATACGAAGCCCAGTAATAATGAGGACAATTGCAAAGATACGCTTTAACATTTTAGCATCTAACTTACTGGCAATATTTGCGCCTATAGGCGCGAATATTACTGTTAAAGGTACAATACATATAAAGCCTACTAAGTTGACCAACCCATAGGTGCCAAAAGGTGCGTCTTCAGGTGCTGTGCCTGCCACTAGAAGCGTTAGGGCGGCTGGTAACGAGATAATTAATCCAACCGCAGCTGCAGTGCCTACTGCTTTATGCGCAGGGTAATTGCAAAAAGTTAGGGTGGGCACTGTAAGGGTTCCACCGCCTATGCCGACCATAGAGCTAAATAATCCTATGCAAGCGGCCATTATACTTTGACCAACACGTCCAGGAAGTCCATTAAAAATGGCATCTTTTCGACCTACGATCATATTGATCGCCGAAAGTGTCGCTATAACGCCAAATAAAATGGTGAGCCATTGCCCGTTTACTTGAGTCACCAAATAACTACCAATAAGCACGCCGATGAGAATAAATAGTGCCCACTTTTTTAGCAGGTCAAAATCCACATTGCCTTTTGCGTTGTGGGCTCTAATAGAGCTAATCGAGGTGGGTACTATGGTAGCCAAAGAAGTAGCAGTCGCCACTACCATAGCGGTTTCAGGTGACACACCTAAAGCTTGGAATAGAAAATAAAGCACAGGCACAATCACTATTCCACCGCCAACGCCCAATAGACCTGCTAATAAACCAGCGAACACGCCAGTTCCAGCTAAGCCGATAATGGTGGTGAAATTTTCTAAAATAAAATCCATGGTTAAATCGTTCCAAATAAGTGTTAAGACGTGAATGCCTGACCGTCGCTCCTAGGATCAGTAGCGGCGTCAACATTGCCTTGAGTATCTAAAATTACAGCACCAGCGTGTCCCATGAGTTCGTTACAAGCATCTACAATCACCATATCGTGACCCTTTTCTATAAGCGCTTGTCCAACTTCTGTGGCGAGATCTGATTCAATTTTAAGATTATGGCTTTGGTCTCCCCAAGTTCTACCTAATAACCATCGTCCCAATGCAATAGATTGTTGCAAGGATTTACCTTGATAAATAAATCGAGAGAACAGGGCAGCTTGCGTTTGTGGTTGGCCTTCCCCCCCCATGGTGCCATAGCTTAGTCGACGACCATCAGTCAACTCAGCAAACGCTGGATTCAGGGTATGGAAAGGTTTTAAACCTGGTGCTAAAGCCTGTAAATGATCTTTTTCAAGGGAAAAAGATGTTCCCCTGTTATTCCAAACAATACCTGTAGAGGGGCTCACTACACCGCTGCCATATTCCCAATACAAACTTTGAATATAACTCACCATGCGCCCTTGATTATCACAAGCACCCATCCAAATAGTATCGCCGTGTTTGGCTTCATATGGCCAAGGTAGCGCGGTTTTAACGCTTATATTGGTCAGCATGTCATCCAGACTTTGGTCACTCAGCAACTGTTGTAAATCTGTACTCAAACGACTAGGGTCAGTCACATATTGATTGCGTGCAATAAAGGCTTGTTTGGTGCATTCAATCAACAGATGTACAAACTCAGTCTCATTTGTTGCTTGGTCTTTAACTTTATCGAACAGCGCTAAAATTAATAATGAAGCAACCCCTTGCGTAGGCGCCGGAAGATTATAAATCTTGCCAAAACTAGTGCTCACATTTAGCGGCGTGACCAGCTTTGCCTGATATTGATGAAAGTCATCTAAACGAATAGGAGAGCCTGCTTTTGTAAGATCATTGGCTAATTGCTGGGCAATTTCTCCTTGATAGAAATCATCTAGTCCCACCTCAGCTAATCGAGATAATGTGCTAGCTAAGGTAGCTAAAACGACTGTATCCCCTTTTTTAAGCACCTTACCTTTATTTAGGAATTGACTAAAGTGAACATTTCCGGATAAATCTTCAAAGGTTTTTACACTGGCATCCTCCATGCTCTGTGTTACTTCTATACCTTCTGATGCCTGCGTTATTGCGCCTTGCAATAATGTCTTTAGTGGCAAAGAAGATTGCCAATTCGCACTAATATCCAAGGCTTTTTGCCAGCCTGCTACCGCACCGGCCATGGTTAAAGCTGCTTTAGGACCTCGACTCGGAATCTGCTGCTCTTGGGCATAATAGTCGAGGGATGCAAGTTGAGCTGCAACGCCACAGGCATCAATTGCAATTGGATCTTTTCCGGGTTCACTAATCAACCAGAACCCATCACCACCTAAACCGTTCATATGCGGATAAACTACCGCAATGGAAGCCGCAGCTGCTACCATAGCTTCAATTGCGGTGCCGCCTTGTTCAAGTATGTCGTTTCCGACTTTCGCTGCTGCATGATGCGGAGCGGTAAAGCCAAATTTAGTCATTTTTTGCATAGGGGATAAATTCCAATATAGATTTTGCTATATCAATTAGTGTTAAATCTTCAGATACTTTGCCTAAAAGAGAAAAACCGCAAGGAAATTCAGTATTCGATAGCGGAATATGTAGTTGTGGTCTTCCAGTTAAACCAGCAATTGCTGTTAAATTCATTAAATGATTGCGGTACTTTGCTAAATTTTCTGCTGAACTTGAAAGCAATGGTGAATAACCAGGGGTAGTTGGAAGCAATATACAATCTACATTTTGCATCAATTCGTTTAATTTTTGCTGAAATCTAATTTGCGCAGACTTAGCGCTTTCTATTTGCTCAGGTTCAATGCTTTTACACCAATCTAGTCGTTGTTGAATGTCAGGAGCAAATTGAGGTTTACATTGGGTAATCCATTCACCATGCTGCTGCCAGATCTCAGCACCTTGTAATATTCTAAATGTTTCGCTGATATTATAGCCTTCAACATCAATCGTAATATTGCTAAAGGTTACATCCGACGCATTTGCTATTCCCTCAATACTTTCTTGTATTGCTGATTGATGTTCCGCCAAGGCCAACAAATTTTTAGCTACTGCAATTTTTCCATCTACCTTTTGAGCAATTTGGTGCTCAAACATTACATTTGCTACCTGACTAAGTTGGGAAAGACTTTTGGTCATCCAACCAACAGTATCGAAACCAGGGGCTAGAGGCACCATATTGTCCATGCTTATACTGTTTATTGTCGGTCTAAGTCCAAACAAGCCGTTATAGCTTGCTGGAACTCTAATGGAACCGCCAGTGTCTGTACCCAATCCTATATCAGCCTGATTAGAAGATACAGCTGTAGCAGAACCCGATGATGAGCCTCCTGGTAGACGATCAGGTGTCACTGGGTTGGTCGGGGTACCATAATGGATATTTTGCCCATTCAGGCTGTAAGCAATTTCATCCGTAATAGTTTTTCCCACATAGTCGGCGCCATTCAGGATTAACTTTTCTACTGCGGAAGAGGTGGTAGTAGGTATTGTATGCGTTTTCTGCCAATCAGGATTTCCAGCAGTCGTTGGGAGCCCTGCGATATGAAAAAGGTCTTTAACCGCTAAACGCAAACCGCTCAATGTCGAAGATTGCGCTCGAATAGCCTGCAATTGAGGACTGAACTCACGAGTCACAAAGGGATCTGATATTTTGACTGACATTATTTTTCTGAACTTCCTGACTAAAGGGCGCTTTATTTGATGTAATTGGTTGAAGAAATAAAGCAAAAATCTGACCAATTGGTCAGCTTATAAAGAGTAAATTTAAACAGATGAAGTTTCAAGTGTTTAAACACTTGAATGCTAAGTTTATTAACCATTAAAGGCTTAGATTTGTTTGAACCCAAACAAATAGCGAATTGGTATCAAGTGCTAAGCTAAATGCACCTTTTTTGAATGTTTGCACCTAATTAAAGCAATCAATGGCATTGTTCGGAATGTCGACTTGATTCTGTCCAATAAATAAAAAATTGGACCAGTTGGTCAATATTCCGCAATTACAGGGAATTAACTTGAAATAAGCGGAATAAAATTAATCAAAAATGCGTTTTGGCGTGCAGATTGCTAACTTACCAGAGGATTTATGGCAAGGAAGCGCGTTTATTTAAAACTATTCAATTTTGATATTTAAAAGGTCACCATTCTTTATGTTGTTAAAAGTATGCAAAGTCATTGCAATATTCATATTCCTACACATACCTGCAGTGTCTGCAAAACAACCCATAGTGTTTCAATTAGATTGGTTGCCTGGCGGTGATAAAAGTCCCGTCTATGTTGCGATTCAGCAAGGATTTTTTGAGCAAGCAGGGTTCCAAGTAAAGGTGTTAACTGGACGAGGCTCTACAGATTCCATTACCCGTGTAGCATCTGGACAAGCGCAATTTGGCTTTGCTGACATTGGTTCGTTAATGGCAGCAAAAGCGCAAGGCGAGGTATTAGCGCAAGCCGTGTTACCCTATTTTACTCAAGCTCCCCATGCTTTTTACATCCTCGAAGAAAGTAAATTAACCAATATTTCTCAACTAGCAGGCAAACGGATTGCAACCTCACCCTTTACTTCATCCAATGGTTTTCTTCCATTGGTGCTAGAAGAAAATGGCTTACATGCTTCTCAAATACAGTTAATAAAAGCCAATAATGGCGCTTTAGGCCCAATGTTGCTAATGAAAAAAGTAGATGCCATTATCGCTTGGACCACTAATACTGCATTGTATCAAGATCAAGCCAGATCAGCGGGCAAAAAAATTAGAGTCATGCCTTGGTCGGAAAAAGGTTTATCCTTGTACAGTTCTTCTTTGATAGCTTCAGAAAAACTGATTAACACCGACCCTGAAATGGTTCAGCGGTTTAGCGAAGCGTTCGCCAAAGCCATAAAGTTTGCTTATGAAAACCCTGCACAAGCGGCCAGAAACGTGCATGATTTGGTACCTGAAGTCGATCCTGAAGTTGCTCAAGGGCAAGTAGAATCCAGCTACAATTTGGTGTTCAATCTTGTGACAGAACGGGATGGATTTGGCAAATATACTAAAGATAGACTTAACACAACCTGGCAATATGTTTCAAAAGCCAATGAATTATCTGTGGATGCATTAGATCCTGCTACTGTAGTGCCTGACTTTTCATTAAGTGAGAAACGAACTCAAGGACAGTAGTTTATGCAAAATTGCGTACAACTTAATGGTGTTTGTCATACTTTTAATCCACAGCAAGGTCCAGTCATTCAAAACGTAAATTTGTCTATCAAACGACACGAATTTGTCGCCATAGTAGGACCTTCTGGATGCGGTAAATCAACATTATTACGTATGGTTAGCGGTTTATTAATGCCCACTAGTGGGAAAGTCAAAGTTTTCGATTTAGAGGTCACTAAACCAAGAGAAGATGTGGGAATTGTATTTCAAAAGCCAACCTTATTACCTTGGTTAAGTGTGATTAAAAATGTGTTGTTTCCGTTAAAACATAAATATGGGCGTTATAGCAAAGAGCAGCAAAAACGCGCCTTTGACCTACTTGAAATGGCAGGCCTATCAGCCTTTGCAGATAAAATGCCAAATGAACTGTCAGGAGGGATGCAACAGCGAGTGGGCATTGTTAGGGCCTTATTGTTAAATCCAGATATTTTACTCATGGATGAGCCCTTTAGTGCTTTAGACGCCCTGACAAGAGAACAAATCGGGTTTGATTTACTAGACATCTGGAAAGCTCAGCCTAAAACTGTTTTGTTTATTACCCATTCTATTTCAGAAGCTGCTTTACTTGCAGATCGTATTGTCATTATGAGTAAGCGTCCGAGTACAGTAGCGAAAATTATTGAGGTCGATTTACCAAGACCTCGCACAACCAAAACCATAGAGCTGCCACAATTTTCAAAAATAACGGCAGAGGTTAGGGAGCTTATTTATGCAGAAACCGCATAAATTAAACAGCTTCATTGGATTAATAGTGCCTTGGACTTTTTGGTTCAGCATGGTCTTGGTGTGGGAATTGGCATGCCAGTGGGGTGAGATTCCCGAATATATTTTGCCTGCCCCCAGTGTAATATGGCAAGCCTTTCTAGACGTTGAATTTAGCCGTTGGCTTGGGCATTTATGGGCAACCTTAAGGGTGGCGTTCTTAGGCTTTATTATTTCGGTAGCAGTGAGTATTCCTTTGGCAATAATCATGATGCGATCAGTGTTGATAAAACGAATTTTATACCCGTTTTTAGTGGTGATTCAATCAACCCCTGTAGTGGCTGTAGCGCCTTTAATCATAGTGCTTCTAGGTACAGAAGATAGCTCTCGGATATTAATCACCTGTTTGATTACATTTTTCCCAGTCGTGGTTTCTACCACGACAGGTATGTTAGATACACCAGAAGAATTGATTGAACTTAGCAGATCGCTGCAAGCTCCTCGTTATCGAGAGACTTGGCAAATACGTATGCCCTATGCATTACCGCATATTTTCAGTGGATTTCGTGTAGCCATTACTTTAGCAATTATTGGTGCTGTGGTTGCAGAGTTTGTAGCAGCAGAAGAAGGGCTTGGATACTTTATTCAATTCTCAACCTCTTTTTTTAAAATCCCCCAAGCATTTGCGGGATTGATATTTTTAGCTTGCGTGAGTTTACTCTTATTTAAAAGTATTCAATGGATCCAAGCTTGGTGGTTTCCTTGGAGTATGCCAAGTGAAAACTAATAGTTATTTGCAACAGAGTATAAGCAGGCAGGTCAATTGGCTGGGTCATTGCTCTTATTTTTCGGTTTGTAAGCCGAGTTAACAGGAGAAAATGATGTCAACAAAATACAGCTTAGAAGAATTAAATCGCGAGTCCACCTATGGCACCGTGGGCGAAGATGCTACTGACAGAGAAGTACGAATTATTGATCTAAGTAATTTTGCAGAGCGAAAAGCAGAAATTACTGAACAGCTATGGTTAGCGGCGACTGAAATTGGTTTCTTCCAATTAAAAAATCATGGTATTGCCCAAGCCGACATTGACTTAGCGTTTAAAACTGCGGAGCAATTTTTTGCGCTACCGGAAGAGATAAAAGCAAAATATCCTCGCCCAAAAGGTTCGAATGTAGGGTGGGAATCGCTTAGCCAAATTCGCCCAAGTACTGGTACAGCTGATCAAAAGGAATCCTATCAAATCACTCGACCTTTTATGCAAGACTTGTGGCCTGACGAAAGTGAAATTGCTGAATTTCAGGCGATAATGTTAGATTTTGAAGCGAAAACATGGCAGTTAGGTATGCAGGTACTTTCGTGTTTTGCAGATAAACTTGGCTTTGCTACTGACTTCTTTACCAAAGCGCATGACCCGAAAGCACCTGACTATCAAAGTACCTTGCGTTTATTACATTATTACCCGACCCAACCAGTCAAAGAGCAGGGAAATATTTGGCGTGCTGGCGCGCATACTGACTTTGATTGTTTAACCCTGTTATTTCAACATCAAGGGCACGGTGGCTTGCAAGTTTGCCCAGGCAAAGAAGCAAATACCCAGCGTTGGACCAGTATTGAACCCTTGAAAGACGTAATTACATGTAATATTGGCGACATGTTAACGCGTTGGAGCGATGATGTTCTACAATCTAATTTGCACCGTGTGAGAATGCCGAAAATAGGAGAATATTGTGGTAGCCGTCAATCTATTGCTTTTTTCTGCCAGGCAAATAAATCACAAATTATTCAAGGCCCGAAAAGTAAATATGCACCAATAAGTGCTGAAGAATTTCTAAATCAACGTATTCAAGCTAATTTCACTGCAGCAGACAAAGGATATTAATGAAAGTAAAAGGAAATGGTTTAACCTATGACAATGAGTACTGAAACGCGCCCGCTATTCAAACATATTCGTGATCACGATACTCTATTCTGTGAGCTAGACCGCTACCGCTACGAGGCGGTACTAAATTTAGGGCTAAAGGACTATGTATTTAATAAAACGCCTAAATTTATTACTGAAACAGGCGAGCGATTAACCATAGAACCTGAACGAAGTATTATTATTCCAAACTATACTCTTATGCAGAGTATTAAAGCCATTTTATGTGCCGAAGTGTCCGGTTTGAGTTTGGTTGAGCATAGTGATATTGGTTATCGTTATCCAACCGCTGCTATGGCAGGCCTAGATGCACCTTTCATTAAACGTATGCGCAGTGAATATTTTCATCGGGTCGATGAAGATCGCGATATATGCCGACCAATAAATTTATCCTATGGGATTAAAAGCCGAGGCAAGGCGGATAACCGACAAGAGTATGAAGTTTGGTTACCCAACGAGTTATTAGAAGAATCGCCCCTGCCATTAATGGTCAATAAGTACGGCGAAGACCTACCTGATGATGTTAGAGCCTTTATAGAGCAACCGAGTCGAATTTATGGTTGGATGGGGGTAAAACGAGCTGCGTTTGAAATGCTGTATCGTAATCCTACAAAAATGGGCGATTTAGTGATTTGCTTAGCATTCTCAGTGGATGCGTATAATATAGGTGCAAATCCTGATTTATCATTTTCTAGAGAAGTTAAAAGCTCGATTGCTGTTAGCAATGCTGAGCTTGAATGGGAAGTCATGGGATACTTTGCTCCGAATGGAGAGCATTATAGCCATGATTTTGTATGGCAAGCCATTGATCATAGTCTACAAGCAGTGAGTTCTCCTATCGAGAGCATTTATGCGCCAGTGATCCAACCAATCTTTGCTAGTAAAACAGAACGCATTCTCAATACCATGAAAGCCCAAGGTATTACAGACGAGTGGATTAAACATTTAAACTTACAACCTTGGGAATTTTTGGAAACCAGCAGTGAACATCGCACTAAGGCACATGATCCATCACGCTCAGTGAATTTATTAGGAAGATTGAATAGACTGTTTTATCAGCAGGAAAGAGCATTGCCTTCTATTGCTAAATTGCATAATCTGATAGCTATGCCTCTCGATTAAATTCGTCAAGGCATAGCGAAAGGTTTTAAGGCTCTAGTCTTTATATCCAAGTTTTTCTAGGATATTTTCAACATTGGTAGAGTGCTTATCGCGCCATTCGGATAAAGGAACACTATCCTTAATAGCTCGATCTTTTGCTACTGCATAGGCTTCTTCAACTTTATCTTTTGGTATACAAGCAATACCTTCTTCGTCCGCTACAATTATATCGCCTGGGTTAACAGTAACCCCTCCACAAGTAACGGGCTGATTTAGAGGACTAACGACTTTTTTGCCAGCAGATTTAGGCATTCCGCCTAAAGCAAACACTGGAAATTGCATTTCACGGATCTCACCGATATCACGCACAACGCCGTCTATTACAAAACCTTTGATACCTCGTTCTTTGGCTATGGCACACACATTTCCGCCTGCAACTGCAAACTGATCATCAGCTTCTACAACTATAATGTCACCAGGTGAGGCACGATAGATTGCGGCGTGTAGCATCAAATGATCGCCTGGTGCGCATTTTACCGTAAACGCAGGCCCAGATATTTTGCCCGCGGGTTGATACAAACAATGGATCTTATAATCCATGAATTGGTCACGAGACAAAGCATCAGCATACTCACAGGTAGACACCGAGTTAAAATCAAGATCCATATATTTCCCCTTTTAATTATTTGTCATATTGAAGAGTATTGCTTTATTGGCAAATGTTTATATGCCATTTCTAAGATAAATTACCATACACCATAATGATGGAATTTCTATTTTGTTCAACTATCAAGTTAAATTCTTTGATTTGTTATCGAAAAAGCGACAAAAGTAGTGAAACCCGGTAAAAAGTCAAAACCCAATAATAGGGCAACTTGGTCGTTATTTTATCGCATCTTGTTCGATTCTGGTGCATTTGTTTAGTGAATGGAAATAATCAAGAAGCTTTATTTTTCATTTTTTTGAGAAAAAAGTGATCTTTTTTACACTTTTTATTTTCTCTTTTTTCGTTGTCCAAAATTTAGACGTGCAGATTAACCGCATGAAAAATATAGTAAAAATTTAGACCAGTCATTTAATCGTATTTTTCTATTAACATAATTGTAACATATCAAATTTTAAAATTAGACCATGTGGTCAAGTTTTGGCACGCAAGATGCTCTTCTCAACGGGATATAAAGGCTTAGCTATAAAAATAATATGCAAGCTTTTCGTTTTATTGTCTTCAACTGGGAAACACACTATGCACTCTACACATAAATTAAGTCGCTTAAGTATTGCTGTAGCGATGGCTACCTCTTTATGCTCAGTAACAGCACTCGCACAAGAGGAAGAAACAACGCCAGCAGATGTCGAACGAATCGGTGTCACTGGCGAACGGGTTGATACCTATGGGATTATGCCATCAGAAGATAGCGGAAGCGCTTTTGGTCTGGATAAAAGTTTACATGAAACGCCACGTTCACTAACTGAAGTCAGTGAAGATCTTGTGGACAAATTTGCCCTAAGAAGCGTAGATGACTTGGTACGCTTGACCCCAGGAGCTTTCACCAGTTCTTTCTTTGGTATTAAAGGGGCGATGGATATTCGGGGCGAACCTGCTGATAACTACTTCCGTGGTTTTCGTCGTATTGCTAACCCAGGTGCATTTAACACTATTATCCGTGGCGCAGAAAAGCTTGAAATTATGCGTGGTCCCGTTTCGCCCTTGTATGGTAGTGGAAGTGTAGGTGGACAACTTAATTACATCCCTAAATCCGCTAAAGTGGATGGTAGTAAATATATTGAAGAAATTACTGGCGATGTGAATGCGACCTTTGGTTCTTATGATCAAAAGATTATTTCAGGCAGTATTGGTTTACCATTCCAAATTGGTGACAACTATGGCGGCGTAAACGTTTTTGCTGAAGTAGAAGATTCAGGTTCTTTCTTTGATGGCTATGAGCCTAGCAGTGAGTTATTGCAAATCGCTGTAGACATAGACCTAAGTGATTACACCACGGTTGAATTTGGTGGTCAGTTTCAAACTACCGACAGCATTCAGGTGCCCGGTTGGAACCGCGTTACTCAGGACTTAATTGACAACGGCGTTTACATTACAGGTTCGCCACGCGTGCTGAATAGCGATAATCCGTTAGGTGCTGATGTGCTGCTTCCTCAAGAATCAGCTTTTGTTGCACCTTTTGCCCCCGGCTTTTTAAATAACGCTTTTTCTAACACTGGGAGTTTCTGTGGACCGGCAGCCGCTGGAACAGGTAATGCCGTGTACAATGGATTTGAGTTATCTTGTCCAGGCGGATTCGGCGATTTCCTAAGTGGAGCATCTGATTTTAATCCTTTTGCGTTATCTAATGTTGGCACCGCAATGATTGATCATCAAACTACCTTTATTGATGATATCGATTATGCAGATACCACTGCTATTACACTTTATTTAGATATTACCCATGAATTACAAAACGGTATGGTCTGGAAGAATGAAGCTTTTTATGACTATATGGACCACACTAAATATCAAAGTTGGGGCTTTACTGCGTTTTACCCGGATGCATATTTATACGAATTGCGCACAAGCTTGAAGTTCGAAACAGAATTTTCAGAAGCGGTTGCGAAAACAATTGTAGGTGCAAACTACCGATACGAAAGCTTATATAATAACGCAGCATGGTTCGACGAAACCTTTGATTTCCGTGATATTACGGTGGGACCAACGCCAAACGATAGAATTTCGCCTGCGACATTCGACCCATATCAATACGCCACTATATTGTATGATGATGCGGGCAATCCAACTGGAATCGACGGTACGTTGCTTCGAAACTTTAACGAACGCCATGATTCAATTACCAAAAATACGGGTGTATTTTTCCTAACAGATATTAATTTCGACCAATTAAACATTCTCCTAGGTGCTCGCTATGACTACTTTGATGTTGAATCGGAAGATACTTGGGTAACTTATTTTGGCCAAGCTCAAGGTGACGGGATCCATTCTGGTAGTGACGATGCATTTAGTTACAACATCAGTGTATCTTACAACGTTGACGGCGTAGTACCTTACGTAACTCACTCAGTATCAAATTCACTCAGTACCAACCAACTTGGTGGCATTGTACCTAGCACTATTGACAACAGTGAATACTTACAAGAATCCACATTGAACGAAATTGGTATTAAAGCGAATGTGTTAGATGGCAGATTGTATGCCGCACTATCTTATTATGACCAAGAAAAGACGTATCGTGATAGTCAAACTAACGCTTTGGTTGCTGTATTTGGTGACGGGTTAGAGTTTGAATTACGTGCCTTAGTGACCGATAACTTATCTATCTTAGCAACTGCAACCAATACTGATACAACAGAAGTCAGTGATGGTGCATTAGCAGTTATCAACGGCGCTGATTTCGCACGTCAAAACGGTCTTGATCCTTCGCAAGTATTTGGTGGCCGAATTGCAGGGGATCGCGCAACCTTTGTTGGTTCTAATGTTGAATTAGAGCGCGGTGGCTTGCCAGATAACATCGCCAGTGTGTATGCAAATTGGGCGCAAGAATTAGGTGAGGGTAACTTTAACGCCAGTTTAGGTGTCACTTATGTTGACTCTACATACACCGATATTATGCAAACCATTTTGTTACCGAGTTACACTATCTGGAATGGTTCTGTGGGTTATTCAACTGGCCCCGTATCAGTGCTAGCTAAAGTTAATAATCTATTGGATGAAGAATATTATACATCTGCAGACTTATTTGATTCAGCGGTTGTAAAACCGTCTGAAGGGCGAACATTCTCTGTGACCTTGTCTTATAAGTTCTAATCGATTTACCCCAGTGCAAAAAGCTTCGGTGGGTTTGACCATCGAAGCTTTTTTATTTTCTGGTGCAGGGCCTATTGGCAAATATCTGCTAAAACTCCTTTGGTTAAATCAACAAGATCTTTAACACTTAACTCAATCTCTAGTCCTCGTCGGCCTGCGCTGACGAATATGGTGGGGAAGTTTTCTGCAGTTGCATCGATCAAGGTACGAAGTCGTTTTTTCTGGCCAAGTGGACTAACGCCACCTAATACATAGCCTGTAGAGCGCTCTACAGCAAGCTTTTCTGCCATTTCGGCTTTTTTAACGCCTGCGGCTTTAGCTATTTTTTTCATACTTAGTTTAGACGAAACAGGTATCACGCCAACAGCAAGTTCTTTAGCGTCCAAGCTGACTACCAAGGTTTTAAACACTTGTTTTGTCGGGATATTCAGTTTTTCTGCTGCTTCTAAGCCAAAAGATTCGGAAGTTGCATCATGGGAGTATTCATGAATTTCAAAGGGTATCTTAGCTTTTTTTGCAGCATTTATGCCTGGCGTCATTGGGTTTTCAATTTATAGGTCCCAAATAATATAAAGGGAATAAAAATAGTCTGGACTAGAGTTTACAAGAAAGGCATTAAAGGTAAAACCTGATTAATTGATAGAAGCTTGTAGCATTTTAGCCGCTTGTCGATGTAGCGCTAGCGTCTCATCTTGTAAGGCTAAATAGTGAAGGGGATCTTCAATTAACCAATTGCCTGCCACCATAAGTTTTCCCACTTGATGCGCCCCTGAGGTCACTAAACCTGCAATTGGATCGCCAATCCCACTAAAACGCATTTCGTCTAAGCTGAAAAAGGCTAAATCGGCTTGTTTTCCAACTGCAATCTGACCAATGTCGTTTCGTTGATATAAGTTTGCTCCTCCTAGGGTTGCCCAACCGAGAACTCGTTCTGCGGTAATATCAGTTGCAGAATAGCGCAACCGTTGTTGTAACAAAGACTGCCTTACTTCTTGAATCATATTCGAGCAATCATTTGATGCTGAACCATCAACCGCCAGTGCGATTGTGCAGCCAGCTTGTGCTAATTCCATAGTGCGACAAATACCTGAAGAAAGTAACATGTTTGAGCTAGGGCAGTGTGCAATACCAATTTTATTAGTCCCTAGGCGCGAAACTTCTTCATCATTAAAATGTATACCATGGGCGAGCCAAGTACCTGGTCTTAACCAGCCGCAATCCTCCAAATAATCCAGTGGTCGCATACCGTACTCTCTAAGACAAAAACTGTTTTCGTCTTCGGTTTCCGCTAGGTGTGTATGAATTAGCACTTGTTCTTGCGTGGCCAAAACTGCGGTTTCTTTCATTAAATCGGTAGACACTGAAAAAGGAGAACAGGGGGCTAGCGCAATTTGAATTTGAGCGCCTTCGCTGCGCTCATGATAAGTATCAATTAGCCTTTTGCTGTCATCAAGAATTGTTTGTGGAGACTGGACGATATGATCGGGCGGCAGTCCACCTTGGCTTTTTCCTAGACTCATTGAGCCTCTTGTTAAAACAGCTCTACAACCGAGAGACTTAATTTCCTCCACTTGAATATCAATGGCATTGGCTAATTTTTCAGGGAATACGTAATGGTGATCGCCCACCGTTGTAGTACCCGATAACATTAGCTCCATCGCGGCAATTCTGGTTGCTACCTTGAGCATTTTGTCGTCTAGATTCGCCCAAATTTTGTAGAGAAACTGTAACCATGGGAAAAGAGGCTTATTCAATGCACCTGGCACAGCTCTGGTAAGGGTTTGGTAAAAATGATGGTGAGTATTGATTAGCCCAGGAATTATTACCCACTGACTGCAATCCACATATGAATCATAGGCTTGTTTTGGCAGTGATCCAGCTGGCACTAATTCAATTATTTCACTGCCCTGGACTAAAACGCCGCCATTAGCATCTTGTGAATTGGCAGTAAAAATTGCTCTAGGATTCTTTAACCAGATTATCGGTGCTTGTTTCTTCATTTAAAACGGGTTCTTCTTGGGTTTTTGATTCAGGAATCAATAAGGCCATGATAATGGCACACAAGCCTGCAGTAGACACTGGTGATGAAAAAATGTTCTTTAACCAAATGGGTAAGTGTTCAATGGCATTGGGTACCATCATAACGCCCAATCCTGTGCCCATCGAAGTGGCAATGATCAGACTTGCTCTTCTGTCGATTTTCTCCGCAGTAATAATACGCAGACCACCAACCGCTATAGTGCCAAACATAACTAAGGTGGCTCCTCCTAAAACAGGCTTAGGAATCGCCTGAAATACACCGCCTATAATAGGGAAGAGCCCTAAAATCACTAAAATACCGGCCACGTAGAATCCTACGTGTCTGCTTGCTACACCGGTAAGTTGTACAACCGCATTGTTTTGACTGAAAGTACTGTTTGGAAATGTGTTCATAATTGCCGCTAATAACGAGTTACAGCCATCAGCTAATATTCCACCTTTTATGCGTTTGTAATACTCAGCACCCTTGATGGGTAATTTACAAAACAAACAGTTTGCAGTTAAGTCGCCTGAAGTTTCAATGGCAGTAAGCAAATACACAATAGCAATGGGTAAGAACAATTCTATATCAAAGGTAAGACCGTATTTGAAAGGCTCGGGGACCGCAAATATTGGTAGCGTATTTAAGTGACTTAAATCTATCCAGCCCAACACAGCTGCAATTATGCTCCCTATTGCCATGGCGATTAAGATTGAAGATAAACGTAACCATGGGTTTTTGGATAAATTAAACAGTAGAATGATTAGTAACACTATCGCACCCAAACCTAAATTGGTAGTTGAGCCAAAATTAGCGTTGCCAAAGCCGCCAGCTATGTCTGTCATACCTACTTTTATTAGGGAGATACCTATGGTCATTATGACGATACCAGTAGTTAAAGGCGTAATGAAACGTTTAAGTTTTTCTACGAACTGGCTCAATATTATTTCGATAAAGGCACCGAAAAAGGAGATGCCTAGCATGGTCGATAGTATTTCTTCATTGCTGCCGCCGCGCTCTTTGATGGTAACGCCGGCTACTAATAAAGCGCCGATAAAAGCAAAACTAGTGCCTTGCACTGAAATCATGCCGCTTCCAACAGGTCCAATGCGTTTTGCTTGCACAAAAGTGGCTACACCGCTGACAAATAAAGACATGCTGATCAGATAGGGTATTTCGCTGCCCAATCCAAGCGCCGCACCTACAATTAAGGTTGGCGTTATAATACCGACAAAACAGGCTAATACGTGTTGAAACGCGGCAGCTGTGCTTTGTGCTGGGTTAGGCACGTCGTCAACGCCAAAGAGAATTTCTGAGTTATGTTTCATCTAACTGCATTTTATAGTTGTGTGTAGCAGGTGTGCTTGCAATTTCTTGACCAAGTAGTCAACAACTAATTAATTGCTTAACACTTTGTAAAATAAATAAAAAATCAATAAAAAATAAGGGGGTAAATTTCGCAGAGGATAGTTATTGCACCGTTGAGGTGCGAGCGTATCAAGATGAATCAATTAACAAGTTTTTCTATACTTAATTTTCATCCGTCTAGGTTATTGTTTAATACTTAAGATTTTTTGATACAAAATCAATTAACCACTCGGTTGTTATGCTAATTTATAGCCAATCAAAGATTCTAAAGCTTGTTAGGCTTGAAGAGGTGAAATTAATGAATGCTGTTGCTGTTTTTCTTGGCGCTAAAAACGCAGAAAATGCACGATATAGGCAGGCTGTAATGGCTCTTGTAGATGCATTTTCAGCATATAAATTAGCGCTGATTTACGGTGGGTCCAATACGGGATTAATGAAAGTATTAGCAGATAATGCAATTGCACAAGGTGTTAATGTAACGGGGGTTTATGTTGATGTTCTGGCAAAACATGAATCTCCTCATGAAAAACTGCATCAACTTTACGTGGTCGATTCTATGCATCAAAGAAAGTCTAAAATGGCGCAATTAGCTGATGGCTTCATTGCCTTTCCCGGCGGAATTGGCACCTTAGAAGAGTTTTTTGAAGTTTATACATGGGCTAGATTGGGGCTGCACCATAAGCCTGTGGGTATTCTTAATGTTGATGGATATTTCGATGCTCTGTTAGCATTTTTAGATCATAGTGTTGAAGAGGGTTTTTTAGACACACCAAGCCGAGAAATCTTGATAGTAGAAAGTGATCCCAAACTTCTGTTGCAACGAATGATTAACACTTAGGATTATTCCTTAAACACCTGACCTAAAATACCTGTTAAGTTGTACATTAGTGATACGAACGAACAACATATAAAATTTGGTTAAGATTTACTAAAAATAAGGAAACATTATGCGTAAATCAGTTCTTTTATTACTAGCAAGCTTGCTAGTTGCTCCAACTTACTCAGCATTTGCTGATCCAATTTCAGATGCGGTAGCTGATGAAAGCCGGTCAAGTGATGCGCGTTTGCGAGATGAATATCGACATCCACAACAAACCCTTAGATTTTTCGACGTTCAACCAGAAATGACGGTAGTTGAAATTAGTCCTGGCGGCGGCTGGTATAGCAATATTCTAGCGCCTTTACTTGAAGATAAAGGGAAATTAGTGGCGGCACATTTCTATTTGTATGATGGTGCACCTGGCTACTACAAACGTCTATTGGATGCTTTCAAAACTAAGATGACAGACGATGGTATTTACAGCAAAGTGGAATTAACCGCGTTTCATCCTACAAAGGCATTAGACATTGCTGAGCCTAGTTCTGCTGATCGCGTGTTAACCTTCCGTAACGTTCACAACTGGTATATGGGGGATGGTGATAAAGGCGTTTTAAATGCCATGCAGGCATTCTATAAAGCTCTTAAGCCAGGCGGAATTCTAGGTGTTGTTGAACACCGTTTACCTGAATCTGCGACTGAAGAGCAGATGAATGCAGGCGGAGCAGGGTACATGAAGCAGTCGTATGTGATAGAAATGGCTGAAAAGGCCGGTTTTGAACTCGTTGCAACCAGTGAAATCAATGCCAATCCGATGGACACAGCAGATCACCCTAAAGGCGTGTGGACTTTACCACCAAGCATGGCAATGGGCGATGAAAAACGTAATCATTATTTAAGCATTGGCGAAAGTGATCGAATGACACTTAAGTTCGTTAAGCCTGAATAAAGCAAATCTATAACAGCAATCCCATGGTGTTGTCTAAAACATCATGGGATTACTTCTTTCACTTTTCATTCAAAAGGATTATTTTTAGAAGGTTCCCAGTCTTTATATACCTGACTAATATCAAAATCTGAAACTGTTTCAGGCATTAATACCTTGGTCCATGTCACACGCGAATCAGATTTTGCACCTTGGCCTGAGTTGTTGGCTTCTTTGTATTCAACTGTTTCTTCATTGTTTTCATTATCCCAATTGTGCCAACCGACAGGGTGTATATGCTTATCTAATTGACTATTGATAATCATGGTCTTGGCAAATTGACGCCATGGCCGGCCTAAATAAACATCTGAAACCTTGTCTGTTGCAGTGAAATGGCAATTGTTGAAAACAAGCCCAAAAGTTTGATTTTCGGGCGTTGATGCCGCTGTTACATAGGTATTCGATCTTAAGGAATGTATGTTACAATCTTCAAAAACCGCTGTGCCACCACCAAAAATAAAATCGACTGTACCTTCAATATGGCAATCTTTGAAGTAGCTACGATGACCTTCACCGGCTACATATACCGTATCTTGAAAGCCCTTTATGGATACATTATAAAAAGCAGCCCTGTCTGCCTCTACATGCAGGGCAACAGCTTGTCCTACGGGGCCTGCTGTATTTTCAATGGTTAAATTCGCTGCGGTAAAGTCATTTCCAGCCACCCGCAGAGTATAGGTATGAAAAGTAGAATTGCGTCCTAAATTGATTTTTTTAAAATGGTCATTGTAGCGAATGATCGTATTTTCTCTGCTTTCACCGACAAGCTTTACCCTTGTATTCCACGCATAAAGGTTAACTTTTTCGTTATAAACACCGTTCTTAACTTTTATCGTAATATCATGCCAGGGAAAGGTTTTGGTTGCGTTTATAGCATCTTGAATTGTTTGATAATCCCCAGTGCCATCTTTTGCTACTGTTAAAAGGGTTTCGTAGGCAACTGCTTTAAAACACAGTACTAAAGTGACAAAAAGTGCAACCATTTGTCGAGTCATGTTTTATCCTTTTTAAAATTGAAAGAGCAGTATTAACGCTCATATTCATGCAATCAGAAGCTGCGCAACCTTCTAGACCGAATGCGATTTTCAGGTGAATTTCCCCTTAATACTCATAGATTGCCATGGCTATAAGCATTAACAGCATACTAACAATAAGGCGTTAAAATTGCTACCGGTAGCAATTTGTTTATCAAAGGTAGAAATAGGAAACGTCTATAGGGTATGTTGTTACTATTCATCATCAAACTTAGCTTGAAATTATTGATTATATTCGTGTAAACAAAGAGTTAAAGTTTGTATTAGTATTTATATTGTTTAATTGCCATTCCATTTAAAACACAATTAGTGAAATTGTTGCACGCAATTGCTACCGGTGGCATAATTTGATTTGTTAATTAATTGCTAAAAATGAGTGCGCATGAAAGTTACGAAAAACTGCCTCAGCAAGTTTCTACTGACGTTGCTGTTATGCATAAGCAAATTTAACTTTGCAAATGCCACATCAAACTATCCTATTGACGCACTAGTCGACAAACAAAATCAGAGTGCATTCCAAAGTATACAAGCGGCTATAGATTCTGCTCCACTAAACCTGTCTAAACCTTACAGAATTCAGATCGCTGCAGGTGATTATTATGAGAAATTAACAATAGATAAACCATTTATACGTTTGATTGGTGCAGGAGACGAGCTTACGCGAATTCATTATGACGATTATGCAGGCAAAAAAGGTGCTAATGGAAAATCTATAGGCACTACAGGATCTGCGACCATCACTGTTAGCGCCAATAATTTTAGTGCGCGTCACTTACATATTGAAAATAGTTTTAATTTTCCTCATTACGAAGGGCTAGATATAAACGACCCTGAGCGCGTCTCTGGCATGCAAGCGGTAGCACTTAAGCTTGCACAAGGCAGCGATAACGCATTATTTTTTGATGTGAAATTCAGTGGCTATCAAGACACTCTGTATACGCACGCAGGGCGAGCTTTATTTGTGAATTGTACGGTGCAAGGTCATATTGATTTTATTTTTGGTGGTGGAACGGCAATTTTCTTCAAGTCAAATATTGTCACTAGAGCGCGTCAAACAGATAATCTACCTATAGGCTACATAACTGCGCCTAGCACCAATGTTAACAATCCTTTTGGATTGGTTTTTATTAAGTCTGCGCTAAGTCGTGAACCTGATGTTGAAGACAACAGTATGGGGTTAGGACGACCTTGGCATCCAACAACAACCTTTCCTGATGGGCGCTATGCGGATCCTAATGCAATTGGTCAAACGGTGTTTATTGATACTTGGATGGGACAACATATACAGTCTTCACCTTGGCATCCCATGGGCGGTACCGCGAAAAATGGCGACAAGATATTATTTCAACCAGAAGATTCACGGTTTTACGAGCTAGGTTCTTGGGGACCTGGTGCTGAAGAAAACGCTCATAGAAGACAATTGAGTGAACAAGCACGGAAGACTTTCACTTGGGGAAATATGCTAGGTGATTGGTATGAGTCAAATGACGAAGTTAAAGAGTTAATTAATACTGCTCAAACTTTAGCGTTTTTTCCTGACCAAGTAGGTCCGTTTTCTTCTTACAAAATTGCCAATGAATACAATAAGCATAAAGATGCTTTTCCGTTTATTGAACCAGTAAGTTCAACTATCACCAATAGTCAATTAAGCGCTGAACTGAATCTTGAGTATAAGAAAACAAAAGTACAACCCTTGTTGCTAGATTTAGTGCGAACTAAGGATAATGTGCAAAAACCAGTGGTGATAATGTTACATGGCGGCGCTTGGCGTTTTGGTGATAAGTCCCATCATCTTGAAACAGCGCAGTGGTTAGCTGAGCATGGTTATGTAGGAGTAACTATGCAATACACGTTGTCAAACAAAGGGCTTTACCCTCAAGCGCTAGAAGATTTAAGTGATGCAATTAATTGGCTCAAACAGCACCATAAAGAATATGCAATAGACCCAAATAAAATAGCCGTTTTAGGTACATCTTCTAGTGGGCATATGGTTAACTTTTATGGTGCATTAACCGCCCATCCTAAAATTAATAGCGCGTATGCGCCTGTCGATGCCATTATCAATATTGATGGCGTGGTTGACATGGCATCGCCAGAATCAAGAGTATTTGAAGACAAAGTGGGTAAAACCTCGTATGCAGGTCTTTGGTTAGGGGGGAGGTACAGACAAGAACCTGCGAGATGGCACGCGGCCTCAGCAACTGAATATTTGGGTGAGCATGTTCCTCCTACCTTGTATGTAAACTCTTCTATACCTCGCTTTCATGTGGGAAGAGACAGATTTGTCGCATCCTTAACTGAATACGGGATATATAATGAAGTTCACACTATTGAAAATACACCCCATACATTTTGGCTTTTCCAACCCTGGGCGAATGAGATGCGACAGATTCTGAAAAATTTTTTAGATAAGGTTTTTTATGATCAAGCGACACAAAACACTACAAAAAATAGCAAGGAAACTGATTAAATGAACAAAGGTCGAATTTTAGCTCTGTTAAGTATTTGCTCATTCTTAACCATGTCATTTGTTTTACAAGCAAAAACAACGCAAATTTTTATGGCGGGTGATTCTACAATGTCAATAAAAGACCCCAAGGATTATCCTGAAACAGGTTGGGGTGTGCCCTTCGCTACTTTCTTTGACGAGTCTGTAGAAGTGATAAACTTAGCCAAAAATGGACGTAGTACCAGAACCTTTATTTCAGAAGGGCTTTGGCAACAAATAGAAGATAATGTAAAGGCTGAAGACACAGTGTTCATACAATTTGGTCACAATGACCAATCAGAACATAAAAAAGACAGATATACCACGCCTGAAGAATATGAAGCTAATTTGTTGAAAATGATTAATATTTCTCAGAAAAAAGAAGCAAATGTTGTTTTGATGACACCTATTTCACGCCGTCACTTTGATGAAGATGGAAGTTTACGCTGGACTCATCCCTATGCTGACATCGTTAGAAAAATTGCCAAAAATAATGAAAGTGTGACCTTTATTGACATGGAAAAATTAACGCATGATTATATCGTCGCATTAGGAGAAAAAGATTCGGCCTTAAGGTTTATGCACATCCAACCCGATTTACATCCAAATTATCCCTATGGTGTGCGGGATAACACGCATTTGAATCGACTGGGCGCGAGAGAACTTGCACAAATAGTGTTAACTGAATTAAAGAAAAAACAGCATCCGGTTACAACACAATTAAGAAAGCCAGACCCTAAGCATCTAAAGCTTTCTTATTAATGCATCTATAAAACGCTTGTGTTGAAAGTAAAGTGCAAACTATTGCACTGCTGCTGTTTGCAGTTGCTCGAAATGGAGTTGACGTGCAATTAATATGGCGCCGACTTCTGGCTTATGTAAAGCTGGACTTATTCTGTTTACCATGTCTTCACTTAACCAAGGGATGAGCTTGTCAGATAGCCCTCCAATGAATGAAAGTCGTTGTGGATTATAAGTTGCTATCTGTTGACACAAATGGTCTATGTATGCGGTAGCTTGTTTAATAGAATCTATCGCCTTGTCAAAATCTTCCAGCCTGGCCTTGCACTTGGTACCGCCGCCATCTATCCCTAAATAATATGTAGTGCTCAAAGGCCTTTCCTTATACTTTTTAAAGTAACAACTTTGTTTAGTCCGGTTTTCATAGAATTACTGCGTTATTGACTGATATCTGCTGTATACATTTGTGTTAGGGATATTCGCACGGATGATAACATTGCCTTTCACTACGGTTGGCTTGGTATACAGCGTCCAATCACCCTCGGCTGTTTTAAATTCCAAATTAAGTCCAACAAAAGGTGAACTTAAATACAATTTTCCATTTTCAATTTTACCGCCAGGTAACGGAACTCTAGGCTCTATGCCACTTTCCACGAGATTTGGGAGTGCTTTAGTTGTCAACACATTAGTAAATTCCGCCCAGTCTTTATTCATAGCTTCAACTTGCTTAACATCAAAATGATTTGTTTGTGCGCTGTAACTGGTGTTTTGTGCATAAGGTTCAGCCCACTTCGGTGTATGCCAAGCACGCTCTGCCATAGCAATAAGGCGCGGGTATAACATGTATTCAGAGCGTTCATCAGAGCGCACAGTTTCACTCCAAAGTTGCCCTTGAATTCCGGTAATGGTTTTATTTGGTTGTAAGTTAATGTCCTGTTTCGCTTGATAATCATTACCGAATTTGTCTTGCCAGATTTCAGCATGTACCGGTAAATTAAACGGCATGAATTGAAATACTTGATAACTGTCGGTATATCTAGAACCCCAGTAATAGCCGGGTTCAACAGGATCTGCTTCATATGGAAAATCGAAATAGAGCACGTCAGGAAGAGATAAAATAACCTCCCAGTTGTTATTTACCATATCGTGAATTTGATTATGAGTGCCCGAATAAAGTGTGCCCCAAGCATTGGCATGCAGAGGTTCTGGCAAATTGTCGGGATTGGCATGGGTTAAACCATCACTCCAAGCTGCAGGCACTATGTTTAAGTTTGCTACCTGATTAGCCACACGCTCGATAAAGTAGGGACCTATTTGATCCACAGAATTAATATTTTCAGATTCCGCAATCAAGGCTTTACATGCAGGAGAATCTTTCCATGCACCTGCCGTTTCATCCGCGCCTATGTGATACCGTTCGAGCTCAACACCGGCTTCTTTATGCATTAAAACTAATCGATTAATAACCTCAGTAATGAATCTGTAAGTTGAAGGCAAACAAGGATTCAACGTATTATCGTTATAGTGCTGAATAGATCTATATTCGCTAGTGTCTTCAAATTCAGTTAATAAAAATTCGCGCGCTTTATCCCCTTGCTCTTGGATTAAGTATTTATTGTATCTTGCATTCATAGACACTATTGCAGCGCGTGAATGGCCAGGCATATCCAATGAAGGGATAATTTCGATATTGCGCGCTTTAGCTACTTGCAGAAGGTGAATGTAGTCTTGTTTGCTGTAATAGCCGTTATTCTGATTATCTCGATCATTACCGGCGGCAAGTTGAGGCAATAAACAGGTAGTTTCTGATTCATCTAAACAGCGAAAAGCGCCTACTTCAGTCAGTTCAGGTAGAGAATCTATTTCAAGTCTCCATCCCTCATCATCAGCCAAATGAAAGTGTAATTTATTCATTTTGTAATAAGCCATTTGATCGAGAAGCTTTAACATGAAATCCATCGACCTAAAGTTTCGAGAGACATCAAGGTGCAAGCCTCTAAATGGCATTGCTGGTTGATCTTGCAAATTTCCAATCGGAAGTGAACTGGTTTTCTCATCATACAAATGGGCGAGGCTGATCAAACCGTATAATGCTCCTTTAGAATTTGCTGCTTGAAGCTTAATATTTTGCTCGGTGATAACTAAGGTATAAGCCTCTTCGGGTAAGTTTTCATCTAGCTGAAAAGATACGGGAATCCCTGTTTCTGAAACATGCATGCCCATAGTCTGCAAAGCTTTTATCCCGAAAGACAAAGATTTAAGTTCAGCGGGCAATTTAAGTCCTTGTGTAATCTCGACTCTATGTTGGCTCCACTGAGGATTGAAAGCTTTTGGAATTATACGATTGGAGACCGACACGGTGGATGTTAATAATTCTGTTACTGGTAATTGAGCATCTCGTTCATAGCGCAAAGCGGGAGTTGGGACAGGGATATTATCATTATCAGTTCGCATTTGTTGCTGTGGGTTTTCAAATCCCATCGCATGCATAGGTCTAGTGGTTTGAGATCCTTCGATGGTTTGCTCTGTCGTAGATTGAATAACTTTGGCATCGCCTTTGGCATCCACAAGTAAATAGTTTGGGAAGAGCACAGATTCAGATATCAATGGGCTAGAAAAAACAAGCGTGATGTTATAGGTTTTACCAGGTTGTAAAGCGTCAGTTTTTGGCGTGATTTGGTGTAAATCACCGTTTAAATGCTTTACTTCAAACTCTTCACTAATAACACTTTGTACTGGCACTAGATTACTAAAAAGAATTTTCCAATCCTCAGGCATTTGTTGTTCTAAGGTTAATTGCAACAACATATGGGTGCAGGTGCTATTATCATCGGGGCAATCTTGGTCAGCAAAATTATTCACTATACCAACTTTGATTTGCATATTATTTGCGACTTTCGCTAATAATTGCTCACTGGATAGGATCGTTGTCGTTTTGTCTTCAGAAGGGGCTTGCTCACATGCCAATAATGCTAACGCAAGACCGCCGGACAAGAGTATTGTCATTACCTTGCGCAACGGCTGGAAAGTATAGTTATGGGCGTTATGCATGTGTTTCTCCATTATTATTCTTGACTATTAGTGCTCAAAGTTTTTCACCATTTGAGGTATCTGAGCAAAATTGAAACTGAATTTATAGTTGAATTCTATTGCTTTTAATATTACTCGGTAACGGTTTTAAACTAAAATGACAACGTTGTCATGATGGGTTAAAAAAATACTGCCTTTACTTTTCCTTTTTTGAGAAGTAATGACAGCGTTGTCAATATAACTCAACAGTACTATAGGAAAAGGGTAAAGGCAAACCTAAAAACGCATATTTTCTTTATCTAAAATTGCATATTCCTTTTACTGACCTTTTACTGATTAACGGCCCAGCGTTGCGTTGAAGTACAAACGTTCAATAGGAATAACTAAAGCGCCTATCATTTCATTTGTAGGTCGTCTAAATGATTGAATTTCTTTGTTTATTTTTGCACATCAAGGTGTGAAGCTTTTGTCGTCGAAATATGTGGGAGCGATCATGGCAGTGAAGTAAACCTAAATGACAAAGTTTTAGACGCAGTGTGCTGTGGTCCTGGGAAAATAGCCGTAATTTCACTGCAAGGGAAACTTGTACTAAGCATTTAAATCAAAGGGCTACTTCCAACTAAAAATGTTTAGGAGACAAAAAGGAAAACCACTTTTTTCAACATGCATAATGCAAAAAGGTTGAGTTCATACCGCTTGTAGAATTACAGTGTTGAGCGTATAAAACGCATTTTGATAAAATAATCAGGGACGAAGGTGTATGAATCGTGAATTGAGTTTGGATATTTTTAGAGGGATTACACTCGCAGCCATGATATTGGTGAACAACCCAGGTTCTTGGTCATATGTTTATGCGCCTCTTTTACATGCAAAATGGCATGGAATTACACCGACCGATTTGGTTTTCCCTTTCTTTTTATTCATTGTTGGTGCTGCAATGTTTCATTCATTCCAGCGCATATCGAGTGATTCCATTCCATGGTTTAAAATTGTAAAACGCACCTTTTTATTATTTTTCATCGGCCTGTTATTAAGGTATTTCCCATTTACTGGAGATCTCAGTGAACTACGTATTATGGGAGTACTGCAGCGTATCGCACTATGCTATTGCCTCGGGGCATTTATTGTCTTGTTGTTGCCTAAAGTGCATGTTTGGACAGCGATAGTCATACTTCTGCTAGGATATTTTTTTGCAATGTCTGCATGGGACCCGACATGGTCATTGGAGAATAATCTAGTCAGAGAAATTGACCTTTTCATTTTTGGACCAGAACATATGTATACCGGCTTTGGTATTGCGTTTGATCCTGAAGGTTTATTTAGCACATTGCCAGCGACTGCGACTTTGCTTTTAGGTTATAAAACCAGTGCGATCTTATCTAAAGTGCCACCTAAACTGAACAAGATATTTTTCTTACTTGTGTGGGCGGTTATAGCCGCAAGCATTGCCTTGGTATGGAGAGAATGGCAACCGATTAACAAACCGCTGTGGACCGGAAGTTACGTGTTGATTACCGCCGCATGTGCCTGGGGGTTGCTAATATTTATATTAATTACCGAGAAGCTTCCGATATTTCGCCAAGTTTTTCATGTTGCCCAGATATTCGGCAGTAATCCATTGTTTATTTACGTACTGTCGGGCGTAGTAGCAATTAGTTTATCCCGTTTAATTCATGTGCCTTTTGATGGTGAGACAATCAGTGCCTACCATGCATTATTTCGCATATTTGCCAGTGTAATGTCACCATACAATGCTTCGCTTTTATTTGCGCTAGTGATTGTATTTTTTCACCTTTTAGTGGCTCTGTGGCTTTATAAACGAAATATATATATAAAAATTTAATCGCTGTAAGGGTAATTAACATTATTCGTTCCACATGTTGCAACTGATAATTAATTACTTTATATTGGAATGACAACGTTGTCATTCCATGTGTCAATAAATACTTTTGTCGTTACTAAACGCTAAAGTCATAATTACAAAATGGATAAATACTTGGATAATTTATGCAACCATCACAAATAGTAGAAGAACAAAAGGTGAATTTATTACTGCCTATGGTATTGGCTGGTAGTATGTTTTTTATATTGGGCTGTGTAACTTGGTTAAATGGCTCGATTACGCCCCATTTGCAGCAAATGTTAGATCTAACTCCGTTGACTGCTGGGTTAATAATCTCATCTTTTTATATTTCAGTAACGGTTGCAGGTATTCCATCAGCTTATTTGATTCGAAAAATTGGCTATAAAAACGGTATGGCGGGTGGCTGCACTGTCATGGCGCTTGCTGCACTCTTGTATATTCCTGCAGCAAAAATGCAAAGGATTGAAATATTTTTAATTGCACAGTTTGTCATGGGAATAGGTCAGACCATTTTGCAAACGGCAGTCAACCCTTATGTCGTCAAAATGGGATCTGAAGATTCTGCCGCTGTGCGTGTTTGCATCATGGGGCTATTAAACAAGTTTGCCGGCGTTGTAATTCCTTTGGTTTTCGCTAGCGTAGTGGTCAGTGGATTAGTGGGAGAGGCTGAAGTCTTATCTCAAGCGCAGAAAGATGCTATGGCTGACAGTTTAATCATTCCTTACATGATGATGGCTGGACTCATTTTTCTGTTTGCATTATTTGCGCGTTTTTCTTCCTTGCCAGACTTGGTGTTTGAAGACGATGCAGGTGAGCAAGGTGAATTGAAAGAAGTATTAAAATACCCACAGTTGGTGTTGGGGGTTTTAGCAATCGGTCTTTATGTAGCAGTTGAGGTTATTGCTGCTGATACTATAGGTTCATATGCCTTGTACTTGGGCATTGCTAACTATTCTATGATGACCTCTTATACCATGGGATGTATGTTAATTGGCTACGCTATCGGCATAGGGCTCATTCCTCGTTACATGAGTCAACAGTCAGCCCTGGTAATGTCTGCTGTGTCTGGTGTCGTTGTTGTATTGGCTGTAGTGTTTGGGAATAACGAGTCTTTTGTTATTTCTAATTTATTGCTACAGCCGTTTGGCGGTCCATTACTACCCGATCCTCTGTTATGTATTGCGTTTTTAGGCTTTGCTAATGCAATGGTTTGGCCGGCAGTTTGGCCTTTAGCTTTATCTGGTTTAGGTCGTTTAACCAGCTTGGGATCTGGCTTGTTAATAATGGGTATTGCTGGCGGAGCTTTAGGTCCGGTTCTACTAAATTTAGCAAATATGGCAGGTTTAGGCGCTCAAGGTGCCTATATGGTCATGATTCCATGTTACTTGTATATTCTTTTCTATGCGCTGAAGGGGCATAAACTGCGTCAGTGGTAATCTTCAGTGGCAATCCAGTTTCGCTGGATTGCCACTTCTTTAATGAACAAAGATAAACACGGTCTAGACCAATAGGTTATTATGGGGTTGGAAATTTAACCCACAGCGACGGATGAAATCTGTCACATTATGGATTTCTGCTTGATATGCAGCCTTATTAATCGGCTTAAGTTGTTGCGCCTCTGGAAATACACCATGACCTGCCAATAAACATGCCCAAGATTTTGGCTGGTAACTGCCGGTGAGCTTGTTTTTATTTGGTAATGGAATAGGTTAATTTTTCTTTGCAGCTAACATTTCCGCCAACATAGCTTCAATCCGCTTGACACTATCTTTTAGTTCAGCCAAATCTGAAGTTCCATCCTCAACAGATGCTTCTGAATATTGCTTTGCTTTTGGTGAAATTGTCATATTGTCTTTTTGCTGTAGGATAGCTTCTCGAAACTCAGCAGCTCCATTAATTCCCGTTAGACTTACAAGAGCTCCTGGTCCAGATTGACCCGCAGTTTCAAAACTTAGCGCATAAAGATCGAAGATTCGCATAATGGGTCCTTGACTCATTGCAACATCGGTTATTTTTTCTAATGGGATAGATTTTTCTACTTTGAAGAATATCCCACGTTTAACCACCAACTTCCTTTCAAGAAGGGTGGCAGACATTGCTTTCAAAGAGCGAGAACAAAAAAACAAAACCAATGGAATTGAAATAATAAGCAAAGGAATACCGAAAAGCGTTATGGAAGATATGATTATCCAATTGATTAACCAATAAGTTTTGACCTTTGGATTAAAGCTTGCTTGTTGAAGAATTCGTTCAGACATAATATTAACTCCCTTTACTTTATTCGCCGGTATTCATACCATGATTTTAAAGCATAGCTCAACTTTTTATATATTTAAGGCTTTTTACTACGGATGCTGGGGAAAAAAATGATCGTTAAATTTTTGCGTGCCTATAAACTAACTACAATCAAAATACGGACAACATAATGAAAGTATTAGCATTTTTAATGCTGCAAACAGTATTATTTCCACAGCAAGAGGATATTTCTCTGGAAGTGATTAAAGGCGAGACTCCACAACCTTGGGCCTTTATCGCGCCTCATGAAAATGAAAATATTGCAAACCAGTATGTTGCTGAAAAAATCAAGAAACACGGCGGGACATTTGTCATTCTGCAGCAATTTGGAAATCGTTTAATCCAATTAGAAGTAGAAGGTAATAAGGTGATGGTTGATCCCAACCGTATTTTTACCGCAAAAGGCAGAAGTGATACTTTGCAGAAACTCAATGCTGAGTTGATGTCTAATCCCAGCGTTTATGAAGCAGCCATTAACAAAACTGAAAGTTTAGCTGACTTTATATTCAATACCATGGGGACACAGGCGGCAGATATTTGGATAGCCATACACAACAATACTAATGGTTATGATAATGATGGCAAAAATGGACGAGGGACGATTTCAATTAAACGATATCAGAAAAAACTAGACGCTGGCGTCAATTACTTAATAAAAGTACATGACGCTGATATAGATGAAGATGACTTGTTCTTTCTAACCGATCCAAAAGATTTTGTTCATACTTCAAAAGCTAAGTGGAACGTGGTTCTTCAAAATCCAAAAGTAGCTACAGATCCAAGCGAAGATGATGGTTCATTATCTGTATTGGCGGAAATGCAAGGCAAGCGCTACATCAACATTGAGGCTGAACGCAGTGACGATGGCTTTGGTGAAGATCATTTAGAACAACAAAAAGCCATGGTCGATTTGATATTTTCAATATTGACTACTGAAGAATAGGCTGAAAAAGCCTATTTTTCTGGATTTGGAATAGGCTTTAGTTTTAATCCAGCTAATCCATTTCTTATCTGCCGCATATTACCATCACCCACATCAGTTTTATGAGTGAGATAGTTGGGATCGGTCTCTTTCCATAATTCATGACCAATAAACTGTTGGTATTCATGATGGCCAATCACATAGTCAATATCATGTTTAGCAGCAAGGTATTGTATCAATTGAATGTTCGCGTCTATTTGCTCTTTAGTTAGAGGCAAGGCGTTACCATCAGCTATATTTTCAATGCCGATAGCTGTGTAGTTTAGGCCAATAACATGTCTAGCGAAGGTGTCTGTCGGCATCAACTGATATATAGTTCCATCTCGGTCCACTAAAAAATGGGCTGATACATTAAGTGCACTGGCGCCGCTTATGCCCTTGCGAAAAGAGGCAAGTTGGGTTGGATTAAATACATCAAACGTTTTATCTAAAGTAGGTACTACCGTCCAGTGAACCACTACCATTTTAGGATCAATTTTAGCGTCGTTTTGAATAATCCCGTGGCGTTCTTTTAGATATTGAACCGATAATGCTTCTCGCTCGTCGTCAAAGCTAATGGGTTTTTGGATGATGTTGATGTTTTGTTTGCTAGTGCAACCAACGAGAGCAATTAACATGACTAAAGTGGCAATAATTCGCATTATTTGTTCCGATAACCTATACAAAATTAATAAGTTAGCCTAACACAGATTGAAGTAGTTGTGTGACCTTCACCCTATGTAAACTTTATGGTGATTGTTCTGTGTCATTAGGGTTAACCAAAGAAATCTTCATAGGCATTCTGTTTAAGAATACGGCCATCATCAACTACCTATTTTAATTAAAAGTATTAACATGAGATTTGTTTCTTAAATCGCCAAAATTGATATGTAAATTAATCAACGTTTAAGAAGCAACATATTCAGGAAAAACAAACCAATTAATGAAATTTTGCGTACTCTAAACAGGTCAAATTTATTGAAATAATAACGATATAACACGGAGACTAGATGTCTGATTCACCTCTTTTTTCAAAAATAACATGGGCTGGAAATGAGCTCTCAAATCGTATGGTACTTGCTCCGTTAACACGAGGGCGAGCAGGATCCGATCGCATACCTACCGATATAATGGGGGACTATTACGAACAGCGAGCTTCAGGTGGACTTCTCATTTCTGAGGGCACGGGAATTTCCCCAGAAGGTAATGGTTGGGTGGATGCGCCGGGAATTTACACCAAAGAAATGGTGGAAGGCTGGCGCAAAATCACAGATCGCGTGCATAATGCAGGAAGTAAAATAGTTCTTCAGCTTTGGCATACCGGCAGAGCCTCCCATAGCGATTTTCATAACGGCGAACTATCACTGGCACCTTCTGCAGTTGGTATTAGTGATGGAAGCAGCAGCCACACACCTAATGGTAAAAAGCCTTTTGAAACGCCTAGAGCAATGACGATAGAAGATATCAAAAGCACCATTGAGGATTACCGCACAGCAGCGGCTAATGCGAAAGACGCTGGATTTGATGGCGTTGAAGTGCATGCTGCAAATGGTTATCTAATCAATCAGTTTCTGGATAGTAGAAGTAATCAACGCGATGATGAATATGGCGGTAGTATCGAAAATCGTTATCGTTTTCTAGCCGAAGTCATTCAGGCAATCCGAACTGTTTGGCCCGCTGAAAATATCGGCGTCAGGTTATCGCCGAATGGGGTTTTCAACGACATGGGCGCTGATGATTACAAAGAAACCTTTATTTATGTAGCAACCAAACTAAATGAATTAAACATTGGGTATTTGCATGTTATGGATGGTTTAGCTTTTGGTTTCCACGAACGCGGCGAACCCATGACGTTAAAAGATTTTCGTCACGTTTTTAAGAACCTTCTAATGGGTAATTGTGGTTACGATAAAGAGACCGCAGAAAAACGTATTAGCGACGGAGATGCCGACCTTATTGCTTTTGGTCGCCCCTGGATAACTAATCCAGATCTTCCTGTTAGATTTAAGAACGACTATCCATTAACAGACTTTGATGACGCTAGTTATTGGTATAGCAAGGGACCAGAAGGTTATTCTGATTACCCTAAGTATGAAGAAAGTTAATTAACTTTTTGCACTGGATGAAAACTAAATGGAGCTGAAGAAATTCAGCTCCATGCATTTCTAATTTGCTATTACAGATAGCACTTTACCGACCAAAAGTCCGCCTCCCGTACCCACCACATAACCAAGTAATGCCATTAAAACACCCACCGGAATAAGGGCTCTGGAGTAAGCAGCAGCTAAAATTGGCGCCGAAGCTACACCACCAATATTGGCCAGTGAAGCCACACCACAAGTGAATAGATCGAATTTGAAAAGCTTGGCAAATATCAGCATCAAAATACCGTGAACTGCCAAGATTAATAACCCGGTAATGATATACACTGGAGCGGCGATTAATTCGGCAAAATCCGCTCTGGATGCGATTAAACCTACAATTAAATACAACATAAGGTTGGACAACTCAGTCGATCCAAATAATCTACTCATAGGGGTTAATGCCGCTAATACACCGATAACAGTGACAATCAATACAGTCCATGCAGTGGTGGTAAAAAAGGCGCTAGTTGGAAGAATTGAAGCAAGTGATTGACAGCCGATGGATACTAACAAGGAGATAGCAAGTAAGAATAATAACCCCGTACTTGCATCGCCTTTTATTTCTGCAGCATTTTGTTCCAACTTTGCACCAACACGTTCTAACAAGGAACTGTCAGCACCACTCCAATTATTAAATCTTTTTGCAAAGGGAACTAAGGCTAACAACAACATAACCCAAAGGGCATAATCGATGGAATCAATTAGCATGGTATAACCCATACTGGAATCCGGCACGTTTAGGGCCACTTGAATTGCTGCCATATTTCCAGTGCCACCCATCCAACTCCCGCACAAAGCGGCCAGTGTTTTCCATGCATCTGGCAATAACCAAGTTTGCATTACGGCAAATGCAATCACGAAGGCTATACCAATACTTATGGATGCAGCGAAAAATGCCATGATTAAGCGAGTACCTAGTAATTTTATTTGTCGCAGATCAGCTTTTAACAGCATTAAAAAGATCATAGCAGGCAATATGTTATTGCGGGTCGTTTTATAAGCCGCATTTATCTCTTCTGTTCGCTCCCATATGCCAAAAGTTGAGCAAAGCATCACAATAAAATACAAAGCAACTATTGCCGGTAAATAAGTAAAAATTTTCCATCGGCTGCTTGTCTCTAGCAATTTTAAACTGCCTGCAATGCAGAGAATAACGGTTAGGTAGGGGATAGCACTGGTGATCATAAAACAAATCCATTTTAACTTAGTGAATGACCTTATCAGTTCAGTTTTAAATGTAAATGCCTGATTTGCTACTTGCCAGCATATTGCAATCTGTTGTTATATAGTAAATCACAAGATACGAAGGTTTGCTCGGAGTTTAAACATGTTGAAAGCGTCAATTTTGATTGGTCTATTATTTCTTTATGGCGGTATTTTGAGCAATCTGCAAGCGCAAGAAATGCGTTTTAGTTATCCTCCGGAATGGTCTGAACAGTCTTCTGTGTGGATCGGCTGGCCGTTAAGAGTTGGTGAACCAGGATCTGAACTTGATAGTTTAGAACAAGGTCAGGCTTCTGTGCGTGCTCAGATGGTTAAACATCTGTCGACGGGGAGTAGGGTGAGCTTATTGGTGAGCTCAGAGGAGGCCAAAAATCAAGCCATAGACAGGCTTACAGCAGCACAGATTGATTTGCATAAAGTCGATTTTTATATGTCGCCGGTGGAAGACGTTTTTGTACGAGACCTAGGTCCCAGATTTTTATCCAATGAAAAACAACTAAAAATCGCAGATATTCCCTGGAAGTGTTACGGCTATACTCGAGCGATTGCAGGCGATTATGTTGATGAGTGTCTTGCTAGAAAGGACAATGACAATAGTATGGCGCAACAAATGGGCCTTGAAATGATTAGTTCAAGCGCTTATGCCGAAGGCGGAGCATTAGAAGCTACCAGTACCTTATTAATGGGCTATCTGGATACTGCATTGTCACGTAATCCTAATATGACAAAAGCGCAAATTGAAGCCGATTATTTGAACATCTACGGTAAACAAAAGATGATCTGGCTTACGTCTTCTCCGGTGTCTGACCGACCAGGTTACAAAGCCGGAAACTTCTTTGGCTGGGGCGCTAACGGTCATGTTGACGAATATGCGCGTTTTGTGAATGAAAATACTGTGGTCATTGCGCAAATTGATGAGTCTGAATTGTCTCACGCATTAGCCAAAGACGACTTTGAAACGTTAAAAGAGAATTTAGCGGAGTTAAAATCGGCAACAGACATAAATGGGAACCCGCTGAATATTATCGAAATGCCAGCCGCAGATCCTGCTATGTTTGGGTATCAAGCTCCACTCAATTTACCCTCCACACCTGAAGGGTGGACTGAACTATCTGGTCTAACACCTGATGATATAGTGACTTATGTACCTGCGGTTAGTTATATGAACTTTATTATTGCCAACGATAAAATTATTGTGCCTGAATATTGGGTCGAGGGCTTACCTGAAATAGTCAAACATGAAGATAAAAAGGCCGGTGAAATTCTGCAAAGTTTATTTCCTGATCGAGAAGTCGTTCGAATTAATCCTTTACCGATCAATTGGTGGGGTGGTGGCATGCATTGTTCGACGCAACAGCAGCCGCTAGTTAAAGCCAATGAATAAAGATTTGTTTCTTAAATTAAACGCTTCAAGTTGTTTCTTAAATTGCAGTATTTTATCCCCAGCATCTTTTCGTCTTTCACCTAGTGCTGAAATTTCGTTTTTCAGTATTTCTATCTTTTCATTAAATACGGTTATTGAAGCTTCATATTCTTGAATTTTTTGAGTGTTTTCCTCAATTAGTTTATCGATTTCTTTGAGAAGTGCTTCATCAGTATCATCAGGCTTAGAACTATCATCGTTCATTCGTTCCCTTAAATGACTCCGCGCTATGCCGATTAAATCTAGCGTTTTTTGTTCTGTTGCTATTAAATCAAGCTTCGTTTGCTCTAAATTTTCAAATAATTCATTAATTAAAGATTTTAGTTCTAAAGCCTTAGAATCTAGTTCTAAATCCTCAGATTCTAGTTCTAAAAACTTAGAATTTAGTTCTAAAAGCTTTAGAAGTTCATCGTTCATACTATAAAAAGCATCAGGACTATTTTCATTGGCGCTGATTGGTTGTATTAGAAGCAAAGTCAAACCTAATAAAACAATGACCATTGAAGTAATTTTTTTCATTTGCTGCCACTTCTCCAAAAACTTTCTCTCATAATAAATTTGATGAGTTATTTATCACATTCTTAATTAATTCATTAACTATTCAGTTAGTTGTTTGAATGAACGAGGATAAACCGACCAAAAACGACGAGCTTTTCACAATAAATTTTGTGTCAGTACCAGTATAGACTAATTGAATATCTTGGGGGGAAGATAATAAATTGGTTTTCACTTCTTCTTCTGTATAGCCTTGAAAAACTAGATTTAATTTACCGTTTGCGAGAAATCGCTCGGTATTTCGAACAATTCCTTTCGCTATTCCGGTTTCTGCCATAATGCTAGGATTAGCGTCTGACAGCTCACAACTTGTTGATTGAAATATCAGTGCACCAGCGCCTTGTTGAGGGGTAAAATTATCCAATTTATATGAAAGCGAGCAATCGAGAGTGGCGTTGAATTCTTCTTTACTGGAAATCAATTTCTTACCTACCGCTATTCTAGTCACAAAGGATGTACTTAAACTGTCAATAGGCTTCAATAGTTGGATAGATTTCTCCGGAAAAGTGGGCGTTTGCTGAAATTCAGCGTCAGTTAAGGCGGCAATGTTGCCACCGACTAAAATACTGTCTTTAGGTGCGAAATATCTTACTTTCCGCCCGATAAACTTGACCATCAAAGGTTGTTTCGGTAATTCTTTTAATTCTGCTAGCGTATAGCCTTTTGTCCTTATTCTTATCGCTCTTACAGCTTTTTCGGTTGTTGCTTCAATAAAATCTTTGAACAAACTGTTACCTAGAAGGTTTTGTGATGCAGAAGTGAGTTGACACTTAGTTGGTTGGTTATAGCCAGAACCAACAAGTTGCCCTTCACCGTTAATGATTTGAGGTAGCAGTAAGCTAACAATGACTGATCTTCCCCTAAAACACTAGACACTTTTTATGTTCAAAATGAAGTATGATAGGAAGTGTTATGAGAAACAAATAT
>CANMCE010000013.1 GCA_947496235.1 uncultured Glaciecola sp.
GTGGTGGGTCGTGCTGGATTCGAACCAGCGACCAATTGATTAAAAGTCAACTGCTCTACCAACTGAGCTAACGACCCACTCAAGTGGATTCATTGTAAGAGTATGTGAAGTGGTGGGTCGTGCTGGATTCGAACCAGCGACCAATTGATTAAAAGTCAACTGCTCTACCAACTGAGCTAACGACCCTCAAGCACTATCTCGTACAACGGGCGCATATAATACTCAAATCGGAATCTCGTGCAACCAATAAATTCGTTTTTTTTAAAATTCTTTGTTAAATGCTCGGAAACTGAACAATAAGACCCAACTGACTAGTCTAAAGATTAGTCAGTTGGTCATTTGCCATCTTGGCAGGAGTACTACTTGGGTATTCCGCAATCACTTGATCGAACAAGCTTCGCGCTTTTCTAGTATCACCATTACGCAACGCAATCATGCCCAATTTTAATATTGAGTCCGCGCGCTTTGGCGATTTAGCAAAATTATCGACTACTTGCTGAAATTGATTTGCAGCTTCTGACAATTGTTGTTTGTTGTACAACAATTGACCTAACCAATAATGCGCATTATCGGTATATTGAGACCCTGGATATTGTGACAGAAAAGATTGAAACGCAGGAATTGCTGCATCATAGTCTTTTTGTTGCAATATTAGGTTTACAGCATCTTGATATGCAGATTGCTCAGAACCTGCAGTCACAGCCACTGTGGGTTGACTTGTCTGCCCTGTGGTTGTGCTGATTTGATCAGACACTTGCTGAGATTGTTGCTGCATTGACGTTAGACTGTTTTCGAGACGTAAATATAATTCTCGTTGACGCTCTAAAATCTGTTCAAGTTGATGATTATGCAATTCGATTGAACCACGAATACTGTCTACATCATCCTGCAATAGGTCTAATTGACGCTGCATGCGCTGTTGGCTTTCAGTACGCGAATCAACAATGCGTTCTAGGACAGCTAAACGCTCTTCTAGACTCTGAGTTGCAACAAGATTTGAGGAAGTACTCGATGTTACGCTAGGGTTTGCTTGCTGAGAAACATCAACGACAGGTGCCTGAGCATAGGCACCTGTTGATATAGCAAAGACAAGCGATGCTAAAAGTTGTTTTTTCATAAATTATCTAATAATTGGTTAATCGCGATTATTAAAAACGGCTAACGATTATCGATAAACAACTTCTGCACGACGGTTTTGAGCGAAAGCGTACTCAGAAGTGCCCATTACTGCAGGTTTTTCTTCACCGAAAGAAACCACAGCAATTTGAGAACCTTTTACACCTTCGTTACGAAGGAAAGTTTCAACTGCTTTAGCACGACGCTCACCTAATGCGATGTTGTATTCAGGCGTTCCACGGCTATCAGTGTGACCGTTGATAACGATTGTCTGGTCAGCATTTTTCACTAAATATTCAGCGTGCTTTCTCAATACTGATTCAAATTCTGATTTGATAGTTGAACGATCGAAATCGAAATAAATTGTGTTTTGCGCTTCAAGCGCCGCTTTTTCTTGTGCAGCCATTTCACGTGCTTTACGCATTTGCTCAGCAGCTGCTGCTTCAGCTTGTGCTTTACGTTGTTCTTCCGCCGCTGCAGCTTGTTCTTGACGCTCGCGCTCTAGACGTTCTTGCTCAGCTTGTAGTTCTTCATCTGTTGGGCCAGATGATGTACATGCCATCAAAGCAACAGTAGGTAGCGCAACGAAAAGTGTTCTTAGTTTGTTATTAGTAAGCATGCTTAGTCCTTATTCTCAGGTATATACTTATTATAGTAAAAAAGGTGACCAACTTGGCGATTTTACCTGACCTTGAGAGGCTGGCAACAACGCCTTGAATCTCCCATCCAGTGAAACAAGTGATAACACTTGTCTACCTTCATGCAGCGTACTGTAAATAATCATACTACCGTTCGGTGCAATACTGGGCGACTCATCCAAAAACGTTTTTGTTAAAACCAACATGTTACCCGTCGATAACTGTTGTCGTGCAATATGATAATTGCCTTGCGTGCGATTGACCACAACTAAATTTTGATTATCAGGTGTAATTGACGCACCTAAATTCATTTCGCCTTCAAAAGTTAGTCTTCTCGAACGCATATTATCTAAATGTACTTGATAAATCTGCGGTTTTCCACCCCGTTCTGATGTAAATGTTAGAGATTTACTGTCAGGAGCCCAAGCTGGTTCAGTATCAATGGATCTATTTCGGGTAATTCTATCTAATTTTCGAGTTGCCAAGTCCATTACGTATACTTCTGGATTCCCATCCTTCGACAACACCATAGCAAGCTTTTGACCATCGGGTGAAAACACTGGCGAACCATTTATCCCAGGAAAATCAGTAATTAACGTACGTTCTGTGGTATAGATATCTTGAATAAATATTTGTGATCTGCTGTTTTCAAAACTCACGTAAGCCAGTTTATTTCCATCTGGAGACCATGACGGCGACATTAGTGGTTCAGGAGACGACAACAAGCGAGTTTCATTTGCGCCATCATAATCTGAGATTACTAATTCATAGGGTAACGGATTAGTTTCTCGATCTTTTACTACTATGTAGGCAATGCGAGTTAAAAATGCGCCTCGCTCACCTGTTAGGCGCTGATAAATAATATCGCTCATAATATGCGCGTATTGACGAAAATCTTCACCTTCGATGGTTTTGCTTCTATCTTCAAGGATATGATCCTTAGTTACCACTAGGCTGCCATCTACAAGCACACGTGATTCGCCACCCGTCATACGGGCTCGAAGAATATCGACTAACTGAAAATTAACTCTGTATTTGTCATCGCCCACTGACTCTATGCTGCCCAAAACAACAGTATCTATGCCTTTGTTCGCCCAGGCTTCATAGTTTACTTCTGAGTCTACTGTGGGAAACTGCGGCATCTCAGATAAAGAAATGGGGCTAAATTTACCACTTCTTCTTAAATTACTGGTGATAACTTCATCAATGTTTTCAGGCAACACTGTATTACCTGACCATTTAAATGGCACGACAGCAATTGGACGGGCGTTGTTCATGCCTTCTGTAATAACAATTTCAATTTCAGCTAATACCTTACTGGAGTAGCTAAAGACTGAAATTAAACATGTAATAATTATTAGTTTAGCGCGTTTCATCATTGTTATAATTTTACCGTTAATTTTATTGACTTCATTTCTTCGTAAACTGCTGGGTCACTCGACACCGGCATTCTTGAAGGTCTTAGCACGGCAGCCCTAGCGGCTTGGCAAAGCGCAGGATCGCCATCGTTAATGGTTACACTTAGGACAAGTCCATCAGGCGCAAGTTTCACTGTTAGCGCACATTCTCTTTCTTGCGCGCCTTTTTCAGCATAAAGATTTGAAAAAATTGTTTGATAAATCAGAGATCTATATTTATCCAATTCACTCATCACTCGTTGCTGTTGTGCCGCATTCATCGCTGCTTGTTCAGCCGCTAACTGCTCTGCCATTTCTTTTTCTAGGGCTTCTTGACGTTCTCGTTCTTCTTTCACTCTGCGTTGAAACTCAGCCTCTTCTTGACGTGCTTTTTCTAACGCTCTTTGCTCTTCTTGCTTGCGTTGAGCTTCTTCACGCTGTCTTTGCTGCTCTTCACGTTTGCGCTGTTCTTCTTGTTCTTTTTTCTTTTTCGCTTCTGCTTCTCTGCGTTTACGTTTTTCAGCTTCTTCCCGCTCACGTTTGATCTTAGCTTGACGCTCAGCTTCACGTTGCCGCGCTTGTGCTTCAGCTTGTTGTTGAGCGCGTTTTTTATCCTCTATTGCTTGTGCATCGATAAAAACTGCATTTACTGGTTCTACATTAGCGTTTGCAAACACCATCTGAGGTGAATCAAAAGAAATACCTACCACCAACGCCAATACCAACAATATATGCATGGCGATAGAGATGCCAAAGGCTTTATTTTCTTTCAAACTCTCTTTCATTGACTAACTCAGCTCGGGTCCGTCATTAAACCGACCGAAGTTGCGCCCGCTCTCTGCAAAAGAACCATCATCTCAACCACTTTTTCATAGCTAATAGCCTTATCACCATTCACCACTACTGGAGTCTGGGGATTTACCTGTAATCGGGTTCTGACCAAAGCGGCAACGTTTTCAGCGGTCATCGCTGATTCAGGATCATCACCCACGTTTAAGAAATATTGCCCCTGACTATCAATAGATACAATTAAGATGGTTTCTTGTTCTGTCTCTATGGTTTGAGCTTCTGCCTGTGGCAAATCAACTATCACGCCTTGGGTTACAGCAGTTGCGGTCGCCATAAATATAATAAGTAGCACCAACATTACATCAATGTATGGCACCACATTGATTTGGGATACAGGTTTACGACGCTTACGAATATACATATTAAGCTCGCTTGGCTACGCTTTGACGATGCAATATTGAAGAAAACTCTTCCATAAAGTTGCCATAGGCGTTTTCAATCTTTTCAACTTTCGCGCTAAACCGGTTGTAAGCAACAACAGCAGGAATGGCTGCGAACAAACCGATTGCAGTCGCAATCAAGGCTTCCGCGATGCCTGGCGCTACCATTTGTAAGGTTGCTTGTTTTACCTGACCTAAGGCTATAAAGGCATTCATTATTCCCCAAACTGTTCCTAATAGACCTATATAAGGAGAAATTGAGCCTACAGTAGCAAGAAAGGGTAAGCGTTGCTCGAGTTGATCAATTTCTCTGGACATGGCGACTCGCATCGCACGATACGAACCTTCCATTATGGCTTCAGGTGTTGCTGTAGAGGATTTGTGCAGACGCACATATTCTTTAAAACCTGTGCAGAATATTAATGAAGAACCTGTGAGATTACCTTGTTGACTGTAATCGGTATAAAGCTTGTTGAGGTCAGCGCCTGACCAAAATTCATCTTCGAATTGCTTAAACTCTTGCTCTGCTCTATTTAACGCACTGTTACGCTGAAAAATAAAAGCCCAGCTAACAATGGATGTTATTAGCAAAAGCAACATTATAAATTGAACAACTATACTGGCTTGAAGAAACAAACCTATGATTGACATATCATGTGTCACTGCGCATATCCCTCATTATAGCGTCTGGTATTTTTGCCGGTGTTTTATCAACTGTATTTACACAACCGATTTTAACCTGGGCACTTACCAAACACTGATTTTTATTGTTATAAATATTTTGTGTCATCTTAACACTTACGTTACCTATTTTAACTGGTTCACAGGTAATTCGTAAAAGATCATCCAAAACCGCACTTTGTTGAAACTTAATTTCCATGTCTTTGACGACAAAGGCGATGGAATGTTCCAATAATTCTTGTTGGCTAATTCCCATTGACCTTACCCAGTCAGTTCGCGCTCTTTCCATGAACTTTAAATAGTTTGCATGATACACAATGCCACCAGCATCTGTATCCTCAAAATACACCCTTAATTCCAGCTCAAATTTTTTCATACATTGTTGATTATTTAGAAGGTTAACTTTTACTTCAATAACTTTATTTTACAAAGGCTTTACTATGTTACAATTTGGTTACATTCGCATTAGATTTATTTATCCGAAATCGAAATTTAATTTTGTTGTTTCGATGAAAAAAAACCGTATCATACGCATCAACTTGGAGTGAGCAGATTACTTCTTGTTTTCATGGATTCCCTTCCGTTTATTTTTAGCCCGCTTTTAGCGGGCTTTTTTTTGCCTAAATCTCGCCACCACAGAATATTGGAGCCGTAGTTCATTTTATAATGGAGCCGTAGTTCATTCTCACCATTCCCGCAGTTGTAAACCGCCATTTAGAGTAAAAAGGTGAGAATGAACTACGGCTCCATTATAAAATGAACTACGGCTCCATTATAGAATGAACTACGGCTCCATTGTTTTTCTATTATTTCAATTCAAAACCGAGGTGGGTGTATGCCCTGTCGGTTGCGACTCTTCCTCGTGGGGTGCGCTGCAAAAAACCTTGCTGAATTAAATAAGGCTCAATAACATCTTCAATGGTTTCTTTCTCCTCACCAATAGCCGCAGCCACATTCTCTAATCCAACAGGTCCGCCAGCAAATTTATCAATGATGGTAGAAAGTAGCTTTCTGTCCATAAAATCAAAACCTTCAGCATCTACATCTAGCATATTGAGTGCTAATGCTGCTACTTCTTGAGTGATCACTCCATCTGATTTGACTTCTGCATAGTCACGTACTCGGCGTAAAAGCCGATTAGCAATTCGGGGCGTACCGCGTGATCTGCGGGCAATTTCTACAGCCCCATCTTTTTGCATCTGCATGTTCAAATACCCAGAACTACGTTGCACTATGTCAGTTAAATCTTTTAAGTTATAAAACTCTAATCGCTGAACTATGCCGAATCTGTCTCTTAACGGTGAGGTTAAACTGCCTGCGCGCGTAGTAGCACCAATCAAAGTAAAAGGTGGTAAATCAAGCTTTATCGAACGTGCTGCCGGCCCTTCCCCTATCATAATGTCGAGCTGATAGTCTTCCATTGCAGGATATAGAACTTCTTCCACCACTGGGCTTAAACGATGAATTTCGTCTATGAATAAAACGTCATGTTCTTCTAAATTAGTCAATAAAGCAGCTAAATCCCCTGCTTTTTCTAATACTGGACCCGAAGTGGTTTTAATATTCACACCCATTTCATTAGCGACAATATTCGCTAGGGTTGTTTTGCCCAGACCAGGAGGACCGAAAATAAGCAGATGATCCAAGGCATCTTGTCGATTTCTTGCAGCTTGAATAAATATTTCCATTTGCTGACAAACATGATCTTGCCCTGCGTAATCAGCCAGTAGCTTAGGGCGTATGGCTCTATCAATTTGTTCATCTTCCGAACTTGCGTCAGCCGCAATTAATCGGTCTGCTTCAATCATATTCTATTCTCTAAACCATGGATTTCAGTGAGTCACGAATCAAAGATTCACTGGTCGCATCTTCTGTGTATACTTGTTTAACTGCTTTTTCTGCAGCCGGTCGCTTATATCCTAACGCGATTAATGCACTTATGGCTTCTTCTTTTGCTGAAATTGCAGGAGATACAATGGCTGATGACTCAGTAAGTTTCGCTGCTGGTATTTTGGAAGCAGTGGAAACTTCATCAATACTAGCGACTTTATCTTTTAATTCTACGACTAAACGTTCAGCGGTTTTTTTCCCAACACCAGGCATTTTAACCAATGAGGTGATATCTTCATGAATAACAGCATCGATAAACTGGTTAGCCGACATTCCAGATAAAATTGTGCAAGCTAACTTAGGCCCAACACCGTTTGCTTTTATTAAGACACGAAAAAGAGCTCTTTCGAATTTATCAACAAAACCAAATAAAAGTTGTGCATCTTCTCGAACTACAAAGTGAGTATACAAAGTAGTGATCGCGTTTACTTCAGGCAATTGATAAAAGCTAGTCATAGGCAGTTGAACCTCATAGCCAACGCCGTTTACGTCGATTAAAATATCAGGAGGCGTTTTTTCTAGTAAAGTGCCAGTTAAGCGTCCAATCATACTATTCTTCTTATTGTTGTCTTATTAATGCTTCATCAAGCTATTGAATTCTGCGCCTGACGGTTTTTTTCGCTTGTCCCGACAGCCTAATTAAGCTTTGTTCAGTATGCAAGTGACAAAGTGCTACCGCCAACGCATCGGCTGCATCCGCTTGCGGCTTTTTTGATAACTTTAATAAGTAGCTTACCATGTGCTGCACTTGATTTTTCTCGGCGCTTCCTTTGCCCACCACCGCTTGTTTTATTTGCCGCGCAGAATATTCAAACACGGGTAATTGTGCATTCGTAGCCGCCACTATAGCTGCACCTCTCGCCTGTCCTAGCTTTAGTGCAGAGTCTGGGTTTTTGGCCATAAACACCTGTTCGATGGCAAAATGTGTCGGTGTATATTGGCGAATAATTTCGCTCACTCCGGTAAACACATTATCCAACCTTTTTGCTAACACGTCATCCTGAACTCTGATACAGCCGCTACCGAGATACTCAGTTTTGTTATTCACCACTTTAACCACACCAAAACCTGTGGTGCGAGAACCTGGATCTATGCCTAATATAATTTTCATAGGACCTCTGGCACGAACTGGGCAATAGCATCAGCGTTGGTCTTTGACCAAGCTAACGCAATAGCTTCTGCCTTTGCTAACCATTGAAAAGAAAGATGCTCTGTTAACCTTAACTGATTCGTCTGATCAATGCATAAACAAAAAACATGTTCTGTGTTGAATTTAGTTCCCTTAGGATATCTATTTAACCAAAGTTCTCGAATAGCATAGCGATTCACTTGATCACAATCTTGAATTAAACCGCTTTCCATGGATAACGCTATTCCAGTCTCTTCTGCAACTTCTCTATAAGCGGTTTGAATTGGCAATTCTCCAGGCTCTAAGGTACCTGTAACAGATTGCCAAAACTCAGGGTCATCTTGGCGTTGCAACATAAGTACCCGACCCTGTAGGCTATAAATCACCACTAATACAGATTCGGGCCTTTTTAAATCCATTAATGGCTAGTCTTTTTTCGCCACTGACTGAATAGCTAATTCAGCTAATTGTTGAGGGTTAGCATTACCGGGCGCTCCCGTTAACGGACAAGCAGCAGTGGTAGTTTTCGGGAATGCCATTACATCACGTATAGAGTCAGCACCTAGCATGAGCATGACTAATCGATCTAAGCCAAACGCTAAACCTGCATGTGGAGGAGCACCGTAACGCAGCGCTTCGAGTAAGAAACCGAATTTTTCTTGCGCTTCTTCAGCAGAAATACCTAACAATTCAAAGACTGTAGACTGCATTGCACTGTCGTGAATACGTACAGAACCACCGCCTAACTCAACGCCATTTAACACCATATCGTAGGCGTTTGATAAAGCCGTTTCAGGAGATGCTTTTAATGCTTCAGCATCATTGTCCCTTGGCGCAGTAAATGGATGGTGAAGCGCGTATAACTCACCATCAACACTTTCAAACATTGGAAAATCAACTACCCACAAAGGTTTCCAGCAATCTTCTACTAACTCTAAATCCACGCCAAGTTTTAGTCTTAACGCACCTAGAGCTTCGGTAACCACTGTATATTGGCCTGCGCCAAACAGTAAGATATCACCGCTTTGAGCCCCTGTAGTGTCTAGCAATGCTGAGATAGCAGCTTCATCAAAGAATTTCAAAATTGGCGATTGTAGACCGTCAACGCCCGCTGATATATCATTCACCTTAACCCACGCCAAGCCCTTAGCACCGTAGATGCCAACAAACTCTGCATATTGGTCAATCTGTTTACGCGATAAACTAGCGCCATTTGGCACTCTAATGGTAGCTACTCGACCTTTAGGATCATTTGCAGGGCCGCTAAACACTTTAAAATCAATATCTTTTACCACATCTGCCACATCCACAATCTCAAGTGGGTTGCGCAAATCTGGTTTATCACTACCAAAACGACGCATAGCTTCCGCATAGCTCATACGCGGGAATTCACCTAAATCAACATTTAGCAGTTGTTTGAAAATATGAGTAATCAGCCCTTGTGTAATTTCCATTACGCCATCAGCATCTAAGAAACTAGTTTCGATATCTATTTGGGTAAATTCAGGCTGACGATCGGCACGTAAATCTTCGTCTCTAAAACATTTTACGATTTGATAGTATCTGTCCATGCCGCTCATCATCAGCAACTGTTTGAACAATTGCGGTGATTGAGGAAGCGCAAAAAATTCACCTTTATGGGTACGGCTAGGTACCAGATAATCGCGAGCACCTTCCGGTGTGGCTGCCGTTAGAATTGGGGTTTCAATGTCTAAGAATTCATTTTCTTCAAGATAACGACGCACCGCGGCTGTTACTTTTGAACGAAACACCAGTCGTTGAGTCATCAAAGGACGACGCAAATCAAGGTAACGATATTTAAGACGTTGTTCTTCTGAGTTTTCCTGATTCCAGTCTAAAGGTAACGCTGGGGCACGGTTAATAATCGTCAATTCAGTGGCGAGTAGTTCAATACCGCCAGTTGTCATATCTTTATTGACTTGGCTTTCAGGACGCGCGCGCACTACGCCTTTAACTTCTACACAAAACTCTGCTCTTAATTGATTAGCAGGCTCAAATGCTTGACCAGCATCAGGCTCTACAACCACTTGCAAAATGCCTTCTCTATCGCGCAAATCGATGAAAATCAAACCACCTAAATCTCGGCGTTTATGTACCCAACCTTTAAGTGTTACTTCTTGATCTATGTATTTTTCGTCTAATCGACCGCAATATTCAGTGCGCATTCAAAAACCTTTTTTATTGTTAATAATCTGCTATATCAAAAGCGAGGCCGTATTATAGACTAACAGGCGAGGTGCAGAAAGGCTGAGGACGATTTTTTATTAGAAAATTTAGTCGTGTATAAAATACACTAAATGCTGAATATCTAACTTGATCCCAAAGCTTTCACCGACTTGGCAATTATGATGACTTGGCGTCAAACAAGACAGCAAGGTATCCTGAAATTTTAATTTATACATGATATGAGCACCGCGGAACTGCTTGTCCACCACAAACGCTGTTTTATCGCTAGATTCATCTAATAAAATATCATCCGGACGCACTAATATTGACACTTTTTGCTTCAGCGCCACGGGTTTACTGGCGTATTGATTTAGCCGCCCTAACACAGTATCAATGGCAATTTGGCCGGTGATTTCATTGTTTTGAACGACCTCGCCAAGAATTAAACAACCTTCCCCGATAAAAGAAGCAACTTCTAACGAAGCTGGTTGATGATAAAGTTTGTAAGCGGTATCCCATTGCTGGCAGCGCAGTTTGTCAAAAACAGCAATTTTGTCCGCCAGTGCAAACGCTTCATGTTGGTCATGAGTCACAACCAATGCCGTGATGTTCAATGACTTTAACAGCTTTCGTAAATCACTAGCGAGTTGCTCTCGTAATTCAGGATCTAAACTTGAAAAGGGTTCATCCATTAACATTAGTTGTGGTTGCGGAGCAATAGCTCGGGCAATGGCTACCCTTTGTTGCTGACCTCCCGAAAGTTCAAATGGATATCGAGAGGCAAATTCAGACAGTCCAACTAGCTGCAAAACTTCATCTATACGCTGCGCTTTTTGCTGCGCTGTAAACTTATGCAAACCATAAGCTATATTGTCTTTCACTGTCATATGAGGAAACAAACATAAATCTTGAAACACCATGCCGACTTGACGATTTTCTACAGAAACATGCTTTTTACCATCACTGACGACTGTCTGATTGATTGATATCCTGCCTGAACTTGGTGTTAACAACCCACTAATAGCGCGAAGAAAACTCGATTTGCCACTACCTGAAGGTCCAAGAATGCAACCAATTTCTCCTTTTTGTAAATGTAATTTATCAACTTCCAATACAAGGTTGTTGTTATATTCTAAGGTAATCCCTTGAATATCTAACATTATTTACTACTCCTTTGTAATTGATAAATAAGTAAACAAACAGGCAAAAGCCCCACTAATACTATCGCCAACGCAGGCAAAGCGGCATCAATTAAGCGTTCATCAGTTGCTAATTCATATGCGCGTACCGCTAAGGTATTAAAATTAAAGGGTCGTAACACTAGGGTCGCTGGCAATTCTTTTAGTACATCAACAAAGACTAATAACATAGCACTTAACAAACTGGCCCTGAGTAAAGGGAAATGAATACCCGTAAAAAGACGCCAGCGAGATGGGTTGAGAGAAAGAGCAGCTTCATCCATTTGCTTGGATACTCGCGCGAGACCAGTTTCGGTGTTTTGTAAGGCTACGGATAAATAGCGAACCGAATAGGCAAAGACTAATATGCCAACGCCACCAGACAACACAAGCCCAGGCGTATAATCAAATAAATATCTGGTAGCATAGTTTAATTGGCGATCAAATGTACCCGCTACCACTATTACGCCGACCGCTATGACTATACCCGGTAGTGCATAGCCTAAACACAGAATTTGATTCAATTTGTGCCAAACCTGAGATCTATTTTGGCGCGCCAGACTAGAATAAAACACAGCCAAAACAACCAACAAACTGGCGCTGAGAAAGGCCACTAAAAAGGTATTCTTAATTAGCTCTACAAAACCTTGGGTGTTTATCTCAGCTACGAAAAACGCCCACCAACCTAATTGGAAAAGCGGAATATAAAAGGCAACAAGAGGAATCAGTAAACAAAATATAAATGCACACACGCGTTTAACTACACTTAGTGACCTAAGTTGTGTCGTCATAGATTGGTTAGTGACATAGCGCCTTCCGTCTTTTCTGGCATATTTTTCAAGCACTAATACCAAAAAAACGAACACACAGAGTAAGCTAGACAACTGCGATGCTACATTGCGATTTCCCATGCCAAACCAAGTACGATAAATACCTGTACTAAAGGTGTTAACTCCAAAATATGCCACAGTGCCATAATCGGCTAGCGCTTCCATCATGACTAGGGCGGCACCCGTTAGTATGGCGGGTCTGGCAAGGGGTAATTCCACAAAGATAAAATGTCGAAATGACGAAACACCTGCAAGTTTTGATACCTCGCGTAAAGAAGGATGTTGCTGTTGAAAAGCTGCTCGGGCAAGTATAAACACGTAAGGGTATAAGACCAATGACAGCATACAAATGGCACCGAACAAGTGGCGAATATTCGGCAAAATACGCGTTTGTTCAGATTGACCAAAGAATTCTCGTAAAAATTGATGAATAACGCTTGAGTGCTCAAACATACCAGTATAGGTATAAGCAATAATGTAGGCTGGCATCGCAAGTGGTAACAACAAAGATATTTGCAAAAATAGCTGAGCAGGCAATTTGTATCGAGTAATCAAATAAGCAGTACTTGTGCCCAATAAAATTGCGCCAATAGCGCTACACATAGCTAACACAATACTGTTAATGACATAATCAGTAAAAACAGTATCCAACAAATGTTGCCAAGTTTGAGTATCTGGAGTGAAGATACTGCTGGCAATAGTTATTAGCGGTAATAGTAAAACGCTGGCGATAAAAATTGCCAGCGTTTTTGAGGTTGAAAATTTTGTCATCAATGGATCTCGCGATCACATCTACATGCTACTGCCACCCTGCCTTGTCCATAATTTTTAAAGCGTCGCCGTTAAGTTTGCCCATTTGATTGAAATCGACTTGTTGGCTGTCGAATGCGCCAAACCCTTGTAAAATGTTACTCCATTGAACCCCTTCAATAACTGGGTATTCCTGATTCACTTCAGAGTACCATTGCTGTTGTTCCTTTTGTAACATAAAGGCGATCAACTTTTGCGCATTTTCTATATTTTTTGCATATTTGGCGAGTGCTACACCTGAAATATTCACATGAGTCCCACCAGCATCTTTTGATGTCCATATCACGGCTACTTGGTCAGCAATTTGTCTTTCATTGGCGTCGTTAGACGCTAACATGCCACCTAAATAGTAGGTATTAGCTATGGCAAACCGACACTCACCTGCGACCATGGCTTTAATTTGGTCCCGGTCACCGCCCTTAGGCGTTCTTGCCATATTATCTACAATTCCATCAACCCAAGTCGAAGTCGCTTTTACTCCCTTATCTAAAATCATTGACGCCACTAGTGACTGATTATAAATGTTGTTGGAAGACCGGACACAAATCTGATCGTTAAATTCCGGTGATGCCAAGTCTGTCATCGATGCAGGTAATTTACCTTGGTCATCCTTTTTATACATTATCGTTCGAGCTCGCTTGGTCAATGCCATCCAATGTTCTTCAGGATCATAAAACCCCTCAGGTAAGGCCGTCATATCTATATTCATGGCCTGAGTTATACCCATTTCTTTGGCGCGATATAAACGACCAGCATCAGCCATAATCAATAAATCAACAGGAGAAAATTCGCCTTCTGATTTCGCTCTTTGAATCAATGCATCTGCACTACCGGTCACTAAATTCACTTGAATGCCGGTTTCTTGGCGAAATTGATCAAGTAATGGTTTAATTAGCGCCTCTTTGCGGCCTGAATATATGTTAAGCTCACTGGCGAAACCGGTTGAGACAAAAGCGACTATACTAATAAAAATAAACGTTTTAATAATACACCTCTAAGCGTTAACAGTAGGGTTAATAAAGCTGTTGTTTGACATCTGTGATCTGATGCTAAATGATAATACGTCTCAATAGCAAAAAAAGATTTAGCCTAAAATGTAATTTTTTGGCATTTTAATTGAATAAAAATACAAAAGGAGTCGATAAATGTCTAACTCACGATTAGTCTATTCCACTGATGGAGGAAAAATTTCTGCCCCAGTTGAGCAGAAAGATGTTCCTCAAGGAGATGGAATAGTGAGAATTCATCGTGTGACTAAAGGGAAAAAAGGCAAAGGCGTAAGTTTAATTACAGGTTTAGGATTGGATAAAACTGAGTTAAAGACCTTTTGCTCTGCACTAAAGAAACAATGCGGTTGCGGCGGTGCGGTTAAAGATTTTGATATTGAAATTCAAGGCGATGTACGAGAAAAACTCAAGCAAATTCTTGAATCAAAAGGCTATAAAGTAAAATTAGCCGGTGGATAATTAATCAACATACGGAATTAAAATGCACAGACTTGCTATTTCAGATTTACATATATTATTAGTTGAGCCTTCAGACACACAGGCAAAAATTATTAGTAACCTGCTTCAAGAAGCAGACGTAAATAGTGTGGATATCGTCAAAAGTGTGACGCAGGCCAAACATGAAATGAGCAAGCACAATGTAGATGTGGTTGTAAGTTCTATGTATTTGGCAGATGGCACAGGCTTAGACATCTTGCAGCATTTAAAAGAGAATGAATTGACGAGTAACGTGCCCTTCATGTTAGTTTCCAGCGAAACCAGCGTCTCTAAATTAGAAGGTTTCAAACAATCTGGTGTAGCTGCTATTCTACCCAAACCATTTAAACCATTACATTTAGAGCGTGGTTTAAACGCAAGTTTACAACTTATGAACACCGAAGAATTAGACTTGCAATCATTTGATATTGCAGATGTCAGAGTGCTTCTAGTCGACGATAGTCGCTTAGCTCGCAACCATATAAAACGCGTGCTCGAAAACATGGGCGTTACTCGCATTATTGAAGCGGAAAATGGCGCCCATGCACTGACTTGTCTAAAAGACTACACCTTCGATCTTGTGGTCACCGATTACAATATGCCAGAAATGGATGGCCGAGAACTTTCGGAATTTATTCGTTTTAATCCTGAAACAACCCATATACCCATCATTATGGTAACGTCAGAAAATTCAAAAAGCGCGCACATGACCAATATTCAACAAACAGGGGTAAATGCACTCTGTGACAAACCTTTTGAATCTGATGAAGTGCGAACCATTTTAGCGCGGCTACTAGATTCACATTGATATTTTAACCATGTTTGACCAAAAACATTTGTTGACAGTTTAAAGACTGTTTCTAAAATTCATTTAAGGTCAGTAAAAACACATCATAGGAAAACTAAGTTGGCAAACGAGGAATTATTGAAACTCCGCGATGCAATTAGCTCCTTAGACAAAGATTTATTGGGCATTATTGCCCAGCGTCAAAAGCTAACACAGCAGGTTGCTGAGACCAAAATAAAACATCAGATCCAAGTAAGAGACCAAGCGCGAGAAGAACAGTTGCTAATTCGCTTGATTAAACAAGGGCACGAATATGGTCTAGATCCGCATTTCGTGACTAAACTCTTCCACGTAATCATTGAAGATTCTGTATTAAACCAACAATCACTGCTTGCGCAACATGCCAATCCTGATGCAACTTTAGAAATAAACCGAGTCGCATTTTTAGGTGAAAAAGGGTCCTATAGTAATCTGGCCACTAAGAAGTATTTTTCCCGCCGCAGCGGCGAATTGGTGGAGATTGGCTGCAAGAGTTTTGGCGAAATCATTCAAAAAGTTGAAACTAATGCTGCTGACTATGCCGTATTGCCAATTGAAAATACGTCCTCCGGTAGTATCAATGAAGTCTATGACCAGTTGCAACACACGCGATTAAGTATTGTTGGTGAACTGACTCACGAAATTAATCATGCTTTGTTAGTCTACGATCCCGCTAATGTAGGCAAAATTAAAACCTTGTATGCACATCCTCAAGTGTTTGCGCAATGTTCACACTTTTTAGCAGAGTTGGGCAATGTTGAAGTAGTACCCTGTGATAGTACCTCTGCAGCCATGCAAAAGGTACAAGATTTAAAATCTAATGAAGTCGCCGCTATGGGCTCTGAAGCTGGCGGAAGACTGTACGAGTTAAGTGCAATTAAGTCTAATTTAGCCAATCAAAAAGAAAACTACAGTAGATTTATTGTAGTTGCTCGCAAACCTATTAATGTTCCTTTGCAAGTTCCGGCTAAAACCACTGTTATAATGTCAACAGTGCAAGCGCCTGGAGCTTTGGTCGATGCTTTGTTGGTTTTCAAAGAATATAACATCGCTATGACCAAACTAGAATCGCGCCCTATCGATGGTAATCCATGGGAAGAAATGTTTTATATAGATATGCGTGGAAATATTGAGGATGGACCGGTTCAACAAGCCATCAATAAATTGAGATCTACGACTAAATATTTCAAAGTGTTGGGATGTTATCCCGTAGAAGAGGTAACACCAACCAGAATTGCAGCAGCCTCAGCATTAGCTGAATAAGCATACAAAAACAGCGACCATTGGGTCGCTGTTTTTTAATTTCATTTTTGTCTTAATAAGTGACTATCATCGGCCTTCAAAAGCATTTTCTTACTATCCACAAGACATTGCTGAGCATAATCGCCAAACCATTCCGACACCTCGTTGAATGCACTTATGAATCCGGCTTTATCGTTATTTTTAAGTAATTCTAAAGCCCCTTGGAATCGACTAACAAAGTTCTCCAACAACGCAAAGTTCTTAGCATCCTGAAAAATAATATCCGCATATAACTCAGGCGCTTGGGCAAATAATCTTCCCACCATCGCCAATTCTAATCGGTAGATGGGTGAACTAAAGGCTATTAGTTCTTTTAGATCAGGATTTTCTTGTTGTAAATGTAAGCCATAAACAAAACTTGAGAAGTGACGCATGACCTGAATGATACTCATGGCTTTATCATGTTGCTCAGCAGTACTCTGATAAATAGCGGCGCCCCATAATTCCATTTGCGCAATTAGCCACTCGTAGGATTCACTTTGTTGTCCATGACAAACAACTACCACCTGTCTAATCATGCCTGGTGCATCCGGACCAAACATCGGATGCAATCCAACCACAGGACCTGAATGCTGGTTTAACATGGCGGTAAGAGGTTTTTGTTTGATACTGGTAACGTCTGCCAATATGCAATCTGCTGGTAACGTCGGCAATGAATGAATAACATCTATTGTCTTGTTTATTGGCACTGCCACTATCACCAGTTGCGCTTTAGATAGAGTTTGATCAGCCTGAGACCAGTCATCTTTATCGATGATATCAACTTGATAACCCGTTTGGCTGAACAATTTTACAAACAAAGAACCCAAAGCACCTCGTCCACCAATCACGACTACGTTATCAACGGCTCCTTTTACTTTGGCATAACTTGCATGTTGAGAGTGATAGGACTCTCTAAACATTCGGCGCAAAATGTCTTCGACTAAATCGGGGTTTACCCCCGCATCTTCAGCTTGAGCTCGACGAGCTTCGATGAGAGATTTTTCACGTTCAGGCACATACACAGGCATAGCATGCTGGCTCTTAAGTGCCCCTACTTTGGTTGTGATAGCTGTTCTTCGTTTGAGTAAACGAACTAACTCTGCATCAACCTCATCAATTTGATCGCGCAACTCACCGAGCGCTTTTGATAATTCTTCAGAAGACATTAACTTGCTAACTGTCTTTTTTGTTGACGCATAGGCAGTACAGTGATCAGTTTTTCTCTTGCTTGGTAAATGACCTTTTCGGTTTGTTCCCAACTGATGCAACCATCAGTAATAGAAACACCATATTCCAACTCTTCTAAGGTTTTACCTTTGGTTGGCTGATTTCCTGCGTTCAAATGACTTTCCAACATAATCCCTATAATGGATTTGTTGCCTTCAAGAATTTGGTTTACCACATTTTCAGCAACTAGAGGTTGACGTCTATAGTCTTTTGCTGAATTTGCATGGCTACAATCAACTACCAAACTTGAGGTAACATTGGCCGCCATTAGCTCTTCTTCACAATCAGCTACAGCAACTGAATCGTAGTTCGGCTGCTTGCCACCGCGCAGAATAATATGCCCGTCTGGATTGCCTTCAGTTTTGATGATACTCACTTGACCTTGTTTATTGATACCCATAAAACTGTGACCAGATGCGGCAGATTTAAGAGCATTAATCGCAATATCTAAAGAGCCATCTGTACCATTTTTAAAACCTACTGGCATAGATAGGCCTGATGCCATTTCACGGTGAGTTTGTGATTCAGAGGTACGAGCACCAATTGCAGACCAACTGAAGAATTCAGCTAAATATTGCGGGCTGATAGGATCTAAAGCTTCAGTCGCTACTGGTAGCTCCAGTTCAGCTAAGAAATTGAGTAATTCCCGAGCTTTTCTTAATCCAGTTTCTATATCAAATGAATCGTCTAAATGAGGATCGTTGATAAGCCCTTTCCAACCCGTAGTTGTTCTAGGTTTTTCAAAATACACACGCATTACTATATACAAGGTATCCTTGCATGACTCGTGAAGATCTTTTAAGCGAATGGCGTATTCTTTTGCAGCTTGAACATCGTGTATGGAACAAGGCCCACACACCAACAACAACCGGTGATCTTTACCATGGATAATATCGGAAATTATTCCTCTAGCAGATTCAACAAATTTAGTCGCTTTCTCACTAATTGGCATTTCCGCAGATAAAGCTTCAGGTGAAATTAAAACTTTTTCACCGCTTACATGTAAATTGTTAACACTATCTTTTTGCATTGTCTCTAACACTAATACGTCCAATGTCTAAAATACATTGGAAGATGAAAAAAATGAGACCTTATTATTGACTCGAATATATTTTCGAGCTTCTGTCGATAGTTATTGGATCCCTACTTAATTTTTATTATCGCGAGTATGCTCGCGTTAGATAGCGTTTTAACAAAACCCGCATGTAAACACAACGGATAATATAAAAAAAGGCGCAAATCGCGCCTTTTGTCTCATATTTTAAATTAGGTTATCCCGCTGCCGGATACATATAATTTGCTTGAATACCCAGAGGAATCCCCAAATTCCAATAAATCAAAAGGAAGATACTCCAAGCAATCAAGATAGTAATACTGAATGGCAACATTAATGATAGTAAGGTACCGATTCCAGTGGATTTTACATAGCGCTGGCAGTAAACAACCACTAATGGAAAATATGGCATTAAAGGAGTAATTATATTCGATGACGAATCTCCAATGCGATAAGCAATTTGTGTTAAATCTGGAGAAATTCCTAATTGCATTAGCATAGGTACGAAGATTGGTCCTAATAGCGCCCATTTTGCTGAGCTTGAACCTACGAACAAGTTCACAAAAGCGGTTAAAAATATAATACCTACAATGGTTATCATGCTAGGTAATTGCATTGATTTAAGTAATTGAGCGCCTTCGATTGCTAAAAGAGCACCAAGGTTTGATTTGTTAAATGCGTAGATGAAAAGCGCACAGAAAAAAGCCATCACCACGTAATAGCTCATCCCTTGCATGGCTTTGGTCATGCTATCTATCATATCTTTAGTTGTTTTGTAGGTGCCTGATACATAACCAAAAACAACACCCGGGAAAATAAAGAGCAAAAATATGATAGGAACGATAGATTGCATAATAGGCGCATTGAAGGTAGTTAATTCACCTTGCGCGTCTCTCATGGGACTGGAGTCTGGATATAAAACAGCAACCAAAATTATGATACCTAGAATTAAAGTAGCAGTTGCCCAACGCAACGCCTTGGCCTGTTGAGGGTTTAATTCATCAAATCTAGGAATTTCACTGGGGTCCCCGTCGACTTCGACGTTTTGCAATCTAGGTTCAATTATTTTGTCTGTGAGATACCAAGCAATACCTATGATTAACAACGAAGAAGCAGAATTAAACGCCCAGTTGTTTAAGGGGTTAATTTGCATGCCTGGTTCAATTATTCGGGCAGCTTCCTGAGTAAAACTTTGTAGCAACGGATCGATAGCACTGGGAATAAAATTAGCGCAGAATCCACCTGATACACCGGCGAAAGCAGCTGCAATACCCGCCAATGGATGACGCCCCATTGCATAAAAAATCACCCCTGCTAATGGAATTACCAATACATAACCTGCATCTGTGGCTGTATGTGAGACTATCGCGACCAACACAACCATAGGTGTTAATAGCTGTTTAGGAGTTGCATCTAGCATGCGTTTTAAACCGGCGCTGATAAATCCAGAATGCTCTGCAACACCAACACCTAACATGGCTACAAGCACGACACCTAAAGGGGAAAACCCGGTAAAAATCTTCACCATGTTACTTAAAAACTCGGCTAAAGACTCTCCAGTTAGTAGGTTCTGAACTACTATGGCCTCACCGGTTTTAGGATTAATTGCATCAAAAGAAAACTGAGACAATAAAGCGGATAAGCCCCAAACGATAAGCAAGCTGATAAAAAAGATAATCGCCGGATCAGGGAGTTTATTACCTACAACTTCAACGCGATCGAGCGCCCGCGTTACCCAGGTAGATTTAGTTTGTTCCATGGAAAATATTCCTCTGTCATTATTTTTATTGTACGCCCCCAATTATGCGAAAACCACCCCACATTGCAAGCACCACAAAAAATAATGGAGTCGTAGTTCATTCCCAAAAAACAATGGAGCCGTAGTTCATTTTTTTCACCTAACCGTTTGCCCCGCAGGAATAACACTCCCAGAAGGAATGGACACACCTCCAAGGATAATGGCACCTGCTCCAATCCAAACATCGTCCCCTATACTGACTGGGAGCGATTTACAGACCCCCTTTCTTCTTTGTTCAATTTCTTTTGCATGTGACGTGCATGCGATAACAACGTTTGGCCCTATGAAACAACTTTTTCCAATCTCTACGCGAGCGCCATCCAATATAGTCACATTATGATTTACAAATACGTTACCTTGACAATAAATATTACTTCCGTAATCACAATTGAAGGGTGCCTCAGCCCAAAATCCTTTAGCATTAGGAAGGAGTTTCTTCAAAATACCTTTTTTCGTCTTAGTTTCTTTAGGAGCAGTTTGATTAAATTCAAAGCAAAGTTGTTTCGCCTTTAATCGCAATTCACTTAATTCTTTATCTGTTGCGAAATAAGGCTCCTGATTCAGCATTTTTTGCAATTCTGTCATCTTCTCTCTCAATCTAGATTGCACAAATATTATTCAAAATACCATTTTGTATGACGATGAATATTGTCACTTTTCATTATCTCTTCGTCGTAAAACCATCGGTATTGATTGTGTTGTTCATTTGGTAAAGATGACAATTCCACATCTAGATGTAATACATATCCTAATACAACGTAATGAGTGGAAATTTGTTCATCTAACGCACTATCATCGTAAAAATGTTCGTAAACGCCCAAAAATTCAGCCTGCTCTCTCCGACAGCTTATCCCGAGCTCTGCTTTTGTTAAGCGCAAAAATGCTGAATCCAGAGTCTCATTTTTAAGAACTCTTCCTCCTGGTACAAACCAATAATTTTGAGCAGGCCTATTAGTTCTATACCCCAACAGTGCTTGTCTTTTGGAGTTTTTTACAACTAAATCAATTGAAACTAAAGGCGTTGAGTCAACTACAGTCTTAAATGTTTGCTCGTTCAAATATTTCATTGTGGATAAATCCGTGAATATAAAATTCATGATATAGGTATGGTAACAAGTAGTTGAAGAACTTGAAAAGAAAGAATAATGAACTACGGCTCCATTGTTTTTTTGGAATGAACTACGGCTCCATTATTTTTTTTATATAATAAAAAACCCGCCTGATGGCGGGTCTTTTTTGTTAACGATAACGGTAAATTAATCTTAATTAAGTTTTTCTTTGATACGTGCAGATTTACCTGAACGCTCACGTAGATAGTATAGTTTAGCTCTGCGAACCGCACCGCGACGTTTAACTTCTATCGCATCGATTGCTGGGCTGTGAGTTTGAAACACACGCTCTACACCTTCACCGCTAGAAATCTTACGCACAGTGAAAGAAGAGTGTAAACCGCGGTTACGTTTAGCAATGACCACACCTTCATATGCCTGAAGACGTTCTTTGTCACCTTCTTTAACTTTAACTCGCACAATTACTGTATCACCAGGGCCGAAAGACGGTAGGTCAGTTTTCAATTGTGCTTGTTCAATCTTCTTAATGATATCTTGATTGACTTTACTCATTTAATCCTCACATCCTAGAATAACTGTCATCTAGCCGCATCAGGACTGGCGAAATTTATCAACCAGTTTCTGTTGCTCCTCAGTCAGAGCTAGGTCGTTTAATAAATCAGGACGACGTTCAAGGGTTCTTTTTACTGACTCTTGTAGTCGCCATTGTTTAATTTTTTCATGATCACCACTTAACAATACCTTGGGAACAGACAATCCATTAAAGGATTCAGGTCGCGTGTAATGAGGACAATCTAACAATCCTGACGTAAAAGAATCTTCTACCGCAGAATCTTGATGTCCTAGCACCCCTGGTATTAATCGCGATACTGCATCCATTAATACCATAGCGGGTAACTCGCCACCGCTTAACACGTAATCGCCAATTGACCATTCTTCGTCAACTAGGGTGTTGATTACCCGTTCATCTATCCCTTCGTAGCGCCCTGCAATGAGTACCAAATCTTGATATTCACTTAACTGCTGAACACCTTGAAAATCTAAGGTTTTGCCTTGGGGTGATAAATACACCACTTTGGCGTTTTCTGCCAAAAGCGATTTCGCTTTGGCAATAGCGTCTGCTAAAGGTTGCACCATCATTAACATACCAGGGCCACCGCCGTAAGGTCGGTCATCAACAGTGCGATGCTTATCGTGAGTAAAATCACGAGGATTGACAACATGAAAATCAATCAACCCTTGCTTAATCGCTCTGCCTACTACACCCTGCTCTGTAAAAGCAGTAAACATCTCAGGAAATAAGCTAACAACACAATAACCTTGTACTGCAGCCATTTAAAATCCCGGATCCCATTCCACTGTAATGGTGTTTTCTTGTCTATTCACCTCAATTACAACTTGGTCGTAAATAAAGGGCAATAAACGTTCTTTTTGGCCAAAAGCATCTTTTGCATTGGCTTTTACTGTCATCACATCGTTAGCACCGGTTTCAAACATTTGTTTCACAACGCCAAGGTCATACCCCTTTGTTGTAACCACCTGCATGCCAATTAAATCTTTCCAATAAAAGTCGTTATCCAATGCTGGCAACTGTGATTCTGCAACACTTATATCGAGATTCTTTATAAGTTCAGCATCTTCACGGTTGTCCACTCCAATCAGCTTTGCAATTAAGCTTTTGTTGTGGTGACGCCATTGTTCAACCTTAATTTCTCGATTATTGCCAAGTTGCCAAGGCGCATAATCGAATATATTTTCTGGATGCTGAGTAAAGCTGTTAATTTTGACCCAACCTTTCACGCCATAAGGCGCTCCGATTTTGCCAACTAATAACATGTCAGACGCTGAACTCATCTTTACTCCAACCAAGCAAACTGCTTATTAAGCAGCAGCTTTTGCATCCTTTACCAAGCGCGTAACACGGTCTGACAAACCAGCACCTTTGCTAACCCAGTACTCAACACGCTCAAGATCAAGACGAAGTCTTTCTGCTTGGCCCGTTGCTGAAGGGTTAAAAAAGCCGATGTTCTCAATGAACTTGCCGTTGCGTGCACGGCGGCTGTCAGCCACAACTACTTGATAAAATGGGTGCTTTTTAGCACCACCACGCTGTAAACGAATAGTAACCATATATGCCTCAAACTCGTTGTAGCGTTACCGTTAACAAACCTTTAATGCACAATGCATGAAAAAAGGTGCGCGAATTATACGTACTTGAGAGCAAATTGCAATTTTTTTCAAGGATTAACTGAGGAATTGAAAAACACTATCCCATCCGGATTATTACCCGTAGGATAGCTTTCTATAATTTTCCGTTGGTGAATGTCGATAGCCACCACTTTATTTTGCAAATTCAGTGATAAATAAACAGTATCAGTAGCCTCGTCTAAGGTGATGCCTTGAGGTCCGGCTTGTTCTCCCAAATCTATGCCGCCAAGCTCTTTAAAGGTAGTTGTATCAAAGAATCTGATGTTATGACGTCGAAAATCGGGCACCATTGCCACGCTTCCGTCACCGGAAAAAAGTACACGATAGGGAAATTCAAAGCCTTCGAATTGGGCAAGTTGCTCATAAGTGGTCGAATTGAGAACCGTCACTAAACCACTCTTATTCGCGCCATACCAAAGTTGTTTCCCATCTGGACTAAGTTTGATTGCTTCAGGCATCTCTTCTGTAGCAATCTGCTTTTGCAACGAAAAATCATCTATTTTAATTTTGGAAATAGTATTAGATCTAATATTTGTAACGTAAGCAAAATCACTATTTTCAGCTGCACTTACCATATGTGGCGTGACTTTTTGTGTGTTTACCGTAGCGAGTATTTTTCCTGCTATGACATCCACCTTTATCAATTGTTGTGTAGGGCCTGAGGTCACTAATATCTGCTGTTCATTGGATAGCACATGAATCCCATGAGGACCTTGATACTGCGACAAATCGATGCGTTGTTGCACTTTAAAATTAACAAGATCAAAAACCGTCAATGAATTTCCACCGACAAAATCAGAACTCACCGCATATTTTCCATCAGCAACTAGCGCCAATTCGTGAGGCCCTTTGCCGGTTTCCAATGTGTGGATTATTTTTTTGCTATTTACATCAATAATACTGACGCTGTTATCGCTTTTGTTCACCACAGCTAACATAGTTGAGTTTGCCCAAAGGTTAAAACTCACAATAAAACTCAACACAAAAAAGATGTTTTTCACCCAAATATCCTTTTAATCATAGGAATAAGAAATGCCATTAAATCTTAGTAAAAATTTTTAAAAAAAGTTCACCCCTTTTTCATTTGTCTATCGTCTTGCTAAAGAACAGACAAAAAAAGGGGAACAAATCATGAGTAGTTTACTACACAATCAACCGCCAGTTATTACCGTGAAAAACCTAGCTAGAATTTTTATCCAATCAATAATAGCGCTGGGAGTAACTTTCATGCTATTTGCAGGTATGCAATATTTAATACAACAAGATAATGCTGAGGTGCCAACACCCATTGCATACACCACTATCAACCCTATTTTCGAAGAAGTTGAAGAAAAAGTTATTACTAGAACACGTCCTGAGCCAATGCCAGAGGTACAAAGCCTACCAGAAACCTCAATGCCAGAGCCTACGCCAGTGAAATCCACTGGGTTTTCTTCGGCCCCTAAAATAAGCATCCCCAAAGTCGGGATTCAAAATAGTTTTTCGTTAGGTCCAATTGAAAGTGGCGTACGACCATTGGTACGAAGACAACCCAAGTATCCTCCAGTTGCGGCGCGTGACGGCATAGAAGGTTATGTGGTATTGTCTTTTTCTATCACCGCCTCTGGTACAGTAGACAATATTGAAGTCATTGAAGCACAACCCAAAGGCATTTTTGAAACCGAAGCAAAGCGAGCCTTGCGCAAATGGAAGTATCAACCGCAAATGCAAAATGGCGTAGTGACTGCAATGCATAATCAACAAGTCCAATTAGACTTTACAATGTCGCAGTGATTTAACAGGCAGATGATGTTAGGAAATATTGTTAGGGTTATTACTTCACCTTTTGCCACACAAGGACGCTTTGTTGATAAAGCAGAGCGTCACCAAAAGGTAGTGCAAATACTTTATGAAAAACATGCCGATGCTATTTTTCATTTTCTCTTGACCATAAGCACCCATGCAACGGCACAAGATATTTCGCAACAACTTTGGCTCAAATTATTAGAAAATCCCGATATTATTAAACGTCAGAACAACTTTGTAGCTTATATGTTTACCGCAGCCAGAAACGCAGTGATAGATGAATACAAACGAAATAATAGGCTCACTGAACTTGATACCTCTTCTATGGAAACAAGCTCTATAGTTCACTCAGAAAATATAGACGATGTATTTGACAACGCATTATGCAACTTGCCCTTTTATCAACGTGAAGCTTTTTGCTTACAGCAAGAAGGTTTTAGTTTGCAAGAGATCGCTAACATTACCCATACAGAAAAAGAAACAGTGAAAACCCGGCTTCGATATGCGCGAAGTCAATTACAGCAAAGTTTAGCCGGTCTTTATCCTGATTCTACTAATGTTAAAAGCACTGAGGTGAAAAGATGAGTGACCATAATTCTCAAAAAGACGCTTTATCATCTCTGTACCAAAAGAGGAAAAAGCAACACTTGGCGCCTGAGAATTTAAAGCGCCGAGTATTCAACCATACCAACCAGAAACAAGATACTGGTTACTCTCTATTTTCGAATAAAAACCGTATTGTTTTAGCCTCTCTGGCAGTGGTGTTTGCTATCGCGTTTCTGCAATTACCTTCATTTAAAAACCAGCAGGCCCAATCTCCTTTGCTAATAGTGGAAGTGCATAGTTTAGCTGGGGAAAAAACCTCTATTGCTCAAGCTCACCGCATTGAATACGAAAATTTACAGCAAAACCTAATTTTACGTCAGGATGCAAATAGAATTGCACATCAGCAACGAATGAGAGTGCTGGATACATCAGATGGCATTACCTTAGTGGATTGCAATGCACAAGCTATTCAAATTACCCGTTCTTTATTAGATAGCCTTAACCAGAGTACTGAGACGGGTTCAATAGATACTAAACTTGCTAAAGGTAATATACTTGATTTGGGATTTGACGCGGGAGGCCATATTATAGCGGTCTCTTCTGCAGGAAATGCAGAGTTTTGCCCAGAGACCGCCGAATAAGGTGAGCTAGTTGAACCTAACGTTTTGGTGGGAAACCGCCAAAACCACCGCCCATTCCGCCTGGTGGCATCATGCCGCCCATGCCACGCATCATTTTCTTCATATTACCGCCACCCATTTTTTTCATCATCTTTTGCATTTGAGTGAATTGTTTTAGTAGTCGGTTTACATCTTGAATTTGCGTACCCGACCCAGCAGCGATACGTTTTTTTCGAGAGCCTTTAATCACGTCGGGGCGCTGTCTTTCGCCTGGCGTCATAGAGTTGATAATGGCTTCCATTTGAGTGAACTGTTTGTCATTAGCTTGTTCTTTAATCTTAGCTGACATGCCACCCATCCCAGGCAACTTGTCCATTAACGACATCATACCGCCCATGTTGCGCATTTGCTCTAGTTGTTCTTTAAAATCTTGCAGGTCAAAACCTTTACCTTTTTGTACTTTCTTAGCCAAGCGTTCAGCTTTGGAGCGATCGACTTTACGTTCAACTTCTTCAATTAAGCTAAGGACATCCCCCATTCCCAAAATACGAGATGCAATACGCTGAGGATGGAAAGGTTCAAGGGCATCTAGTTTTTCACCCATACCAAGGAATTTAATGGGTTTTCCTGTGATATGTTTAACTGAAAGCGCTGCCCCGCCTCGTGCATCACCATCGGCTTTGGTTAGAATTACACCCGTTAAAGGTAGCGCTTCGTTGAAGGCTTTAGCCGTATTAGCAGCATCTTGACCTGTCATAGCGTCAACAACAAACAAGGTTTCGACTGGATTTACAGCGGCGTGAAGGTGTTTAATTTCCTCCATCATTTTTTCATCAACGGCAAGTCGACCAGCGGTATCCACTATGAGCACATCAATAAACTTAAGCTTTGCGTGGGCGATTGCTGCATTCACGATATCCACCGGCTTTTGCATAATAGTCGAAGGATAAAATTCTACGTCAACTTCATTCGCCAAGGTTTCTAGCTGTTTAATAGCTGCAGGTCGATAAACGTCAGCACTGACCACTAGTACTTTTTTCTTTTCTCGCTCTTTTAGATATTTTGAAAGCTTACCCACACTGGTGGTTTTACCTGCACCTTGTAAGCCCGCCATCATAATTACGGCTGGCGGTTGAGCGTTTAAATTTAAACCGACAGTTTCAGCGCCCAACACTTGTTCAAGTTCAGTTTGAACAATTTTAATAAACATTTGCCCAGGTTTTAGGCTTTTACTGACCTCAACACCTAGTGCTCTTTCTTTCACTCTGGCGATAAAATCTTTAACAACTGGTAAAGCAACATCACCTTCAAGTAGCGCCATACGCACTTCTCGCAAGGTATCTTTAATGTTGTCTTCGGTGAGTCTTCCTTTGCCACTAATATTTTTTAGTGTCTGGCCTAATTTATCCGTTAAATTCTGAAACATAAAATTACTAATTGTGTATGCAAAAATCTTAAGATGGAGTATACAATAAACACAATCAGAAACTAACCTTTGCGTTGAATTAACAATAGATTATTATCTGTAGTTCATAATCGATAGGATTTATACGTCGCAATGACATTATTACAACTTACATCGGGCTTAAGCATTCTCTGCTACTTAGCGTCTAGCGGTTTATTGGTCCGTCGTTTTTTCAGTCATACCTTGCAAAGCGCAAAAAAACCCATTGGTGTGCTTTTAATGGGTATCATATGTCATTTAGTGTTGATTGTTTTTGCCATCGCTCACAATCAGGGTGAAAAACTTAGCTTAACCTTTGTGCTTTTAGTCATCGCTTGGTTAATTTCGTTTAGTATGTTTGTGGCCAATAAATATATTCGCAATCTAGTCTTTTTGCCTATTGTCAGCCTGAGCGCTGCTATTTTCGTTAGCCTGTACGCTTTGTTCCCTATTACCACTGGTATAGATGCTAATATGAGTAGCGGTATGATAGTGCACATTAGTTTATCGATGTTGGCATTTGGTTTCTTAGGTATTTCAGCACTATACGCCTTACAATTGAGTTATATTAACTATCAGCTTAAACATAAACGACATTCATTACTCAAAGATGATCTACCACCGCTAATGGCGGTGGAAGAAATTCTCTACAAATTGATGACGGTTGGCTCAGTGATATTAGCGGCGGCGCTAATATCCGGTTTTGCTTTTGTACCTTCCATGCTTGCGCATGGATATGCTCACAAAACAATTCTTTCTACCCTCGCCCTTTGCATTTTTGCTGGCGCACTTATTTATCATAAAATCCGTGGGCTTCGAGCCCGCACTGCAGTATGGATAAATATCATTGGTGTTAGCGTTTTAGCTTTGAGCTATTTTGGCTCACGTCTGGTGCAAGAGTTTCTTCTTGGATAATGGTTATTATTTTGGCAATATCTGTGCAGCATCAAGCTTTTTTACTTCAAGGGACAAGTTAATTGGACCAGCTATCTGATACAACGTTAATTACAACTCTCGTAATTCTTATCATTCTCTCTGCGTATTTCTCAAGTTCGGAAACCGGCTTGATGAGCATAAACCGCTATCGTCTTAAGCACTTGTCTAATGAGGGACACAAAGGTGCATTGCGAGTACAGACCCTTTTAGAGCGTCCAGATCGCTTAATCGGCTTAATTCTCATTGGAAATAATCTGGTCAACATCGGCGCAGCAACCATTGCTACTGAACTTTGTTTTAGATGGTTCGGGGATTTTTACGGTCCTTTAGTTGCTACCTTTGGTTTAACCTTAATTGTATTGGTGTTCGCTGAAGTTACTCCGAAAACCTATGCGGCCTTATATCCTGAAAAAATTGCTTTCCCAAGTTCAATTTTATTACTGCCCTTAGCCATCATAATGACCCCTTTGGTTAAAGGCGTAAATGCAATTACTAACGGTATTCTCATGCTGTTTAGAATGAATCCTGTTGATAGCGCGGGCGATTCACTTAGCCGTGAAGAATTGCGTACAGTGGTTTATGAAGCTGGTAGTTTGATTCCGAAAAAACACCAAGACATGTTGATAAGTATTTTAGATTTAGAAAACGTTACTGCTGAGGACATCATGGTACCTCGTAGTGACATTTTTGCTATTGACGTGAATGATGACTGGAAAATTATTCAGAAAAAACTCACCCATGCTCAACACACGAGAGTGTTGTTATATCGTGACAGTATTGACGATGCGGTTGGCTTTATGCACGTTAGAGATGCGCTGCGCTTGTTATCCAAAGATCAATTTACCAAAGCCACTATGTTACGAGCGGTAAGAGAAATTTATTTTACCCCTGAATCTACACCGTTACATAAACTCATGTTCAAATTTCAACAAGAACGTGAACGCATTGGCTTGGTGGTAGATGAATATGGAGATATTCAAGGCTTAGTTACGTTAGAAGATATTCTTGAAGAGATTATTGGTGATTTCACTACCAATATGGTGCCCGATTACAGCAAAGAAGCCATTGTGCAACAAGATGGAAGTTACCTTGTTGACGGCAGTGCAAACGTACGTGAATTGAATAAGGAACTGGGTTGGACGCTTCCAATGGACGGCCCCAAAACCTTAAACGGGTTAGTTCTTGAGTATTTAGAAGATATTCCAGAGAACAATATCAGTATTCGGCTTGCCGGTTATCCCATGGAAATTGTCGACATCAGCGGTAATATGATAAAAACCGTGAGAATAATGCCAGAATATTACAAAGAGCCCACATCCGAAACCGCAGAATAAGACACAGTGCAATGCATGAACAAAGACTAACGAGCTAATTTTTTAGCTCTAGCTTTGTCCTTTATCACTTCTAACTTGCTGTTTAATTCAACTAATTTGTGCATAATGTTTTGCAGTTCCTCATCATCCTGAATATCAGAAGCCAGTACGTGCTGCTTTAACGCCATTTGCAACATTAATGGTAAAGATGATTGCGACATAGTGGTCAATTTACTCCTAGCTAATACTTTGTATCAATGCCAACTGAGTTCCTTGTTGGCTATCCACATCATAGTCAATAACGAGTATATCGGCAGTAGAAAAAATTCTTGCATTAAAACCACTACAAATCGCATCAGAAAATAGACTCACGAAAGGCATATGACTGACTAACAAGAGATTTTCTGGACAATCAGAACCTAAAGTAAGACCTTGAATATAATCTGTCGCTTGGCTAATATCTGCCTCTGGAGTAATGAGATCAGTGTCGAGTTTTCGACCGATTTGGATTTTCTTAGAAACTTCCTGAAATGTTTGTTGTGTACGCAAGTAGGGACTAACCAATGCCAGCTCTATGATTGGCTTTTGCAAATCATTTTGCAGATATTCACTCAATCTTCGACCTGCAAAAGAGGCTTGAGTTTTCCCGAATCGCGTTAAACTGCGAGTTTCGTCTTCAGTATTATAGGCTTCAGCTTCGCCATGCCGCATGACAATTAATTTCATATCATTCTTCTAAAGAAATTACCAAAATAGGCGCTATATCTAGCAATAGCCGTTCGATTTATCATTTTATCCATTAACGACTGGTCACAAGAAACCTTTACTTCTATAGTATGCTTCCTGAGGTCCTAGTCTAAAAATCGAAATTAATTTTTAAAGGATACGGTAATTTACACTAAAAAGTTAAAAAATAATCTCAGACTTGCGGTGCATACGCACAGTGATTCACCACATGCGTGCCTATCCTTTAGTGTTAAGTCTGGACGTTTTCATGAGAAAAATCAATGCTTTGGTTTTACTCATTTGCTCGAGCATCTGATTTTCGCGCCGAACGAAAAATATTCAGAAGCAGGTTTTCTTATTAAAGAAGTTGAAAACCAACGAGGGGAAATAAACGCCTGGACAAGTGACTACACGTCAAATTTCCATCTGCGAATTCCAGTTGAATCTAGCTTAACTTTGACTGAAATCTTAATCAATAAGCTCTACTTTCCGCGTTTTGATCAAGCTAACTTAGAGACCGAAATTGCCGCCATTGATGCTGAGTTTAAAACTAAAATTCACGATGAAGAACGCAGGTTCAGGTCGGTACAACGAGTATTAGCAAATAAACAACACCCGTTTTCACGATTTGCACTTGGTAACGAACAGACGTTGGGCGAAGTGCCGGTTGAAGAACTCTGTAAGCAATTAGCGCAGTACCATAGTCAACACTTTTGCGCTGCCAACACAACATTGTGTATTAGCCTTCCTGATACTGCAGACAAAACCCAACCAGAATTTGAGCAATTGATAAAAAAGTTAATAGTCATTTGTGAGGACAAAATCCCAGAAGGCATTAACATTCCTGAATTAACCTTACCTGAATTATTTTCGGATCGAACTAAGGCTAAATTAGTATTCATAAGACCTACATTACCAGTAAATGGCATCATCATTAGTTACAGAATTGCTAAATCTAACAATGTCGAGGTTGATAATTGCGCCTTTACCATGCTTCAAGCAATGTTGGAGAGTAAACATCAATATGGTTTAGTGGATATCTTGACAGAAAAATATCTTATCCAAAATTTTACCATTACAAACGGTGTTGAAAGTGAAGGTGAAGAAGAGCTACAGATCAGAATATCCTTGCCAAATATAGTGATGTCAGACGATTTGCTATCGGATATCTACAATATTGTTGTTTCCTACTTGCGGTATTTACATGAACATCCGTTAGAAGAATGGCGCTATCGTGAAAAACAACGACAATTGGAACTATTGCACAAATTTAAGAAGACATCTTCGCCGCTACAAGTCTGCATAGAGATAGCCGAAGGGTTGCAAAAAGCAGAAAATATCGAATCACAAGTTCCTATAAACCTTCATGATGAAGAGGTTAAGAATAGGTTTAATCAAATAATTGATTACTTGATGCAGGCAGTGCCTTGGTTTTATGCGTTAACTAAACAGCATGAATATGCATTAACCACTGACTATTTTAATGTGCCCTACGATGTTTGCCCAAGTACGATCACCTTAGAAAACTCTGTTACTGGTTTCAATATGCCACCGCAGAACAAGTATCTTCCTTCTTGTTTATTACCTTTCGTTCCACAAGCCGCGGTACCAGAAATCATCCAATGGCAACACGAAAAGTTAAGCATTAAATATTTTTACGCCCTCGAGGACCAAAAACCGTTAGGAGATATTTATCTATCCGTGAATACGCCTGAAATGTTTGGCGATGCGAACAAAGCAATTAGCAAACGGTTATGGGTAGAAGCGCTGCAACAGTATCTAAATCGTTGCTTCTTTCAAACAGAAGCTGCTGGGTTGTATTTTCGTGTGTATGGACATCAACATGGGTTTAGTATCCACACTAGTGGTTTTACCGAAAAACAAATCCTACTAATCATAGATATTTTAAATCATTGTCTCACTTTTTCATTGAGCGAAAATCAGTACCATCATTATGGTGAGATTGTCCGTAATAAGGTGAACAAAAGTTTATTACAGAAACCTGTTAACCGGTTAATTTCACAACTAACATCAAGCGTTCATCCAGAAGTAATAGAGCCAGCATTTTTATTAGATGCCTTGGACAGCCTGACGTTTGACACCTTGGATCGTTTGCAACGAAATTACTTTAACGCAATATCTATAGAAGCCTTGTGCGTCGGCAACTGGCCCATGGCAATGGTAGATAACCTGAATAAACACTTGTTACAACGGGTAAATGGTTGTGAATTATTTGAAAAGCCACAAACTGGCTATAAAAAAGTACATTGGGAACATATCCAACAAGTACCACTAACGCCTCCTCACGATAATGCTTATGTCATGTATTACGAAATTTATCAAGAACGACAGCCCGAGGATGAGTGCTTTAATATAGCCTTAGCGCTAATGCTAGAATCCATTTTGGCCCCCACCTTTTTTATTGAGATGCGTAATATTCGTCAACTCGGCTACACGGTTGGTGTGGGTTATAAGCCTATTAATCACAAAGCGGGCATAGTGTTTTACGCCCAATCGCCAAACATCACTCCTGAGGTCATTGCCGGTCATGTGCAAGATATCCTAGATGATATTTGCAAAGATGAAGCTGAAATAAATGAAACACTCGGCCCCTTAAAGCAGCAACTGATGGCCCAAGTAAGCAACACACCCAAGAAAACAGCTGATTTAGCTCGCCATTTATGGCTGCATTTTGAAAGTGATAATCCATTAGCTTATGGTGAGAATCTCGCTAAGGCGATTCAGCAAATTAGCTTACAAGATGTAGTAATGCAAATTGAGAATATTTTACAGAATAAACAACAGGTCATGCATTTATTCAGTAAAACAGGCAGCTAGAAGCTAAGCGGCAAGATACTTTGAATTAAAGCCGATTGCCTTTCTAACTGTCATGTGTTTAGAAATTTCGAACATGGGAATTAATAGAGGTCCAAGCATAATTCCACCGACTAACCACTTTCTTTTCGCCATGCCGTGCACAACGGCTTCCACATAAAAATAGCTAGCCGATAAAACGAAAGAAATTAATAACAAAATGGTTAACACTAGTCTCTGCCCCTTTGATTAGCACAGTCATAGTATACTTTGTTTCTACATAAAAAGTATGAATAATGAGTATTAGGCATAAAAAAAGCCGGAAAACCGGCTTTTTTGACAGTTAATTAACAAAATTAACACTTATTTGTAAAAGTTTTCTTTATTTTCTAGCATTTCCAATAGAATTTGAGCTGGCGCGTACTTCTCGCTATAAGTGCTTTCATAGTGACGCAGTCTCTCGACGACATGGTCAACGCCTAGGGCGTCCATATATCGGAAAGGTCCACCCAAGAACGGCGGGAAGCCGATACCGAATATAGCCCCTATATCTCCATCTCTTGGATTACGCACAACGCCCTCTTCTAAACATCTGGCAGCTTCGTTCAACATTAACAAGACGCAACGCTCAACTACAGTCGAATCAGAGTATTTTGTCACCGGTGATATACCTAATAAACTATATACAGACTCATCAACTTCTTTACCCGGCTTTTTACCATCATAACTATAGAAACCAGACTTATTTTTCTTACCTTTTCTGTCATTTTCTAATAATTTATCAAAGGCTTCTGGTGCACTAAATCTTTCTCCGAACTGCCCTTTTAAAATTGGAATGATTTTGGTACCTACATCAATGCCAACTTCATCTAGCAGTTTAAAAGCCCCTACCGGGAAGCCAAATTTGACCAAGGCTTTATCGATTTCATTGATCGGATGGCCTTCCATTGCAAGATATCCAGCCTCACTCATGTAAGGTGCTAAAATTCGGTTAACATAGAAACCCGCACCATCTTTTACAACAATCGGGGTCTTACCCTGTTTTTTGGCAAATTCAACAGTGGTCGATATCACCTGATCACTGGTGCCTTGATGAGGGATAACTTCAGCAAGAGGCATTTTATCAACTGGTGAAAAGTAGTGCAGACCCACAACATTTTCAGGCCTTGAAGCCTTTGCTGCGATTTCCCCAATCGGAATTGATGATGTATTTGATGCAAAAATAGTATCTTCTCGACACTGGGTTTCAATGTCTGCCACCATTTTCTGTTTAAGTTCAAGATTCTCAAATACAGCTTCAACAACAATGTCTACATCTTTATAACCACTGTAATCTAAACAGCCAGAGATCATTGATAGCTGTTTTTGCATCTGTGATTTCTGTAAAAATCGGCGCTTCACTTTTTTATTCAGTATGTCGTAACTGTAGCGCATAGCGCCAGCGATACCGTCTTCACTAATGTCTTTGATTCTCACTGGCACTTTGGCTTTAGTTGCAGTAACAAAAGCAATGCCGCCTCCCATTAGTCCACCACCAAGCACACCCGCTTTGGTTACTTTTTTCGGCGCGACGCTTTCGACGCCGTTTTCCTTTTTCATATCAGTGGTAGCAAAGAATATTTCTCGAAGTTGTTCTGATTCTTTGGTCATGACCAACTTACCAAATAATCTCGCTTCTGTGGCATATCCTTCTGCGCTATTGTTCAAGCCAGCTTCAATACAATCAATGATATACATAGGCGCAGGATAATTGCCTTTGGTTTTTGCCAAGGTTTGTTCGCGCGCTTTTTTAAATAAAAACTTACGACCAAAACCTGTATCTTCTAACACTTTATTTAGCATTGATTTTTTGGCTTTATGCTCAGATACTTTTTTAGTCGCCTGTTCAATTGCCACATCCATCAAAATCGTTTGCGGTACAACGTCATCCACAATGCCATATTTTTTGGCTTGTTTTGCACGGGCAGGCGAGCCTGTTAGCATCATCTTCATGGCTTGTTGAACACCAATCAATTTAGGAAGCCTTTGTGTACCGCCACTTCCAGGCAACAATCCTAATTGCACTTCAGGCAATCCAAGTTGCGTTTTGTCACTATCAGTACAAACTCTGTAATGGCAAGCCAATGCTAACTCTAACCCGCCTCCTAATGCTGGACCGTGAATAGCTGCAACAAAGGTCTTTTTATTAGCTTCAATTCGGTTGAATATCTGTTGCCCTTGTATAGATAGTTTCTCGGCATCTTCGGCTGATAAACACTGCGCCAGCATGGACACATCGGCGCCAGCGACGAAAGAGTCTTTTTTACCGCTTGCAACAACAACACCTTTTATCTCTGCGTCCTTGTCAATTTGATCAAGTAAAGATGAGATTTCGTCGGTAAAATCACCTTTTAGGGTATTCATTGATTCGCCGGGTACATCCATAGTTAAAATGGCAATACCGTCGTTTCTTTTTTCTAAGCTAAATGCACCCATTATTCAGTCTCCACTATCATTGCCGCGCCTAAACCACCGGCAGCACAAGCAGTTAATAATCCAGTACCACCGCCTCGACGATGTAAGTCATTTAACATTTGGGTAATCATTCTAGTCCCCGTAGCTGCAAATGGGTGTCCGTAGGCGATGGAACTTCCCATAACATTAAATTTATCCATATCAATCTCACCAACTGCCTTGCTACGATTGAGTTTTTCTTGGGCAAACTTGTCACTGGCAAACATTTTTATGTTTGATAGTGTTTGAGCGGCAAACGCCTCGTGCATTTCGATTAAGGTAAGATCATTTAAGCTCATTCCAGCGCGGTCTAACGCAATTGGCGTGGCATAACTCGGCCCCATCAACATATCTTCCCATACATCAATAGCCGCAAAGGCATAGCTCTTAATAAACCCTAGTGGCGTGAAGCCTAAAGCTTTGGCTTTGCTCTCTGTCATTATTAGAACGGCCGAAGCACCATCGGTTAGAGGCGTTGAGTTGGCTGCAGTAACAGAACCATGTTTTTTGTCAAACGCAGGTCTTAATTTTGCGTAGCCTTCCAACTGAGAATCGAATCTCACGTTATTGTCACGAGAAAATCCGCCTTTATAAGGTTCTGCATAAGCCGTCATGACTTCCTTATCCAAGTTTCCTTGTTCCCAATTCTTAGCTGCCAATGAATGGGACCTGTGTGCCAATTTATCTTGGTCTTCTCGGCTGATACCATGAGATTTCGCCATTTGTTCTGCAGTTTGTCCCATAGAAAGTCCAGTTGAATATTCTGCAACCGCGGGAGGAACAGGCAATAGATCTTTTAGCCCTAAACGTCTGAAAATGGAGAAACGCTGACCTAGTGTTTTTGCTTTTTGCAAATCGACTAATGCACGACCAAGTTTTTTTGAAACACCGATAGGAGAAACAGAGGTGGAATCTGCTCCACCGGCTATACCCACTTCGATATTCCCTACCAACATGGACTCTGCGATATTTACCGTTGATTGAAAACTGGTGGCACATGCTCGTGAAACACTATATGCATCTGTATTCACGTTCATACCAGTACCCAACACAATTTCTCTTGCTATATTGGGAGCTTCTGGCATTTGCACCACTTGTCCGTAGACCAATTGCTGTACTTCTGAAGGAGATAGGTTATTTCGAATGAGTAATTCGTTAACTACCATTTTACCCAAATCAACTGCAGGGACACCATGAAAGTATGTCGCCATTTTTGCAAAGGGCGTCCTTAACCCATCGACGATAGCAATACGATCGCCTGAATGTGTTTTAAGCTGTTGTTTATTCGACATCTTTTTTCCTCAACTGGCTAATTATCAGCGTTCTGTGCAACGCTTTCTGGTCTGACCACTGCGGGGATTTAAGCAAATTGCTTAAGAAAACGCAAATTTTTTACATAAAAAACAAAGCATAGTAGTTGATACCCAAAGATTCGAACCTATTATAAAGCCTTGGTGGAACAATTTAATTGATTCAAGGTCGAACTCGCTCAAGTTTTTACAAAAGAGTCCTCGCTCGCTTGTTAAGAAAAGTTACGTGGAAGGAAAATGGCAGTAAATCAAATTCAAAGACTACTCGCTCACTTAGATTCGCAAGTTTTAGGTCAGCAACAGCTCACACAAAGTATACTCATTGGCCTACTCGCTGATGGCCATTTATTGGTAGAAGGACCACCAGGGTTAGCCAAAACTAGAGCTGTAAACAGCTTGTCAGACGGTATAGATGCAAATTTCCATAGAGTGCAGTTTACACCAGACTTATTGCCAGCGGATCTCACTGGTACCGATATCTATCGCCCAGAAACCGGCGAATTTATTTTTCAAAAAGGTCCTTTATTCCATAATTTGATTTTGGCAGACGAAATCAATCGCGCGCCTGCAAAAGTGCAAGCAGCATTGCTAGAAGCTATGGCTGAACGGCAAATTACCGTAGGTGGCACTACTTATCCGCTGCCTGAATTATTTTTAGTAATGGCAACCCAGAACCCGCTGGAGCAAGAAGGAACCTATCCCCTTCCCGAAGCGCAACTTGACCGTTTTTTGATGCATGTGGAAATTGATTATCCCGATGCAGACACTGAATTAAAGATACTACAATTGACCCGTGGCGAATCGATCGATGAGCTTGCCGGTAAATTACCCAATAGCGTTGAGAAACTATCTCAGTCTGACATTAAACAAGCGCGTAAATCCGTGTTAGAAGTGCATTTATCAAGTGCAATCGAAAATTACATTGTGCAATTGGTTGTAGCCACCCGAAGACCACAATTGTATTCAGAAGAGTTAGCTAGCTTTATCGATATAGGCGTGAGTCCCAGAGCGACAATTGCACTTGAAAGATGTGCCAGAGCTCATGCTTGGTTAAATAACAGAGAATTTGTCAGTCCTGACGATGTGCAAGCTGTATTAAATAATGTGTTAAGACATCGCATTATTTTGAGCTACCAAGCACAAGCAAAAGGTATTACAAGCAATCAAGTAATAGACCAAATAAAACAATTAGTGCCAGTACCCTAGTTAACACTATGCTAGCCCAAAACGAGATACAAGATTATCTTAACGAGTTGGAAAGTAACGGTATTCAATTACAGTTACCAGAACTGCTGCGCTATAAAGCTTTGTCCAGTATTCTTAAATTAAGCCCCAACAAAGGTAGTCAACACAATAGAAGCGGAATGGATCGCTCGACCTTTAAAGGACGAGGGATGGAATTTGATGAGGCTCGTTTTTATCAGCCTGGTGATGATATTCGTAGTATCGATTGGCGAGTAACGGCGCGCACAGGTAAACCGCACACAAAAATTTTCAGAGAAGAACGAGAAAGACCTGTATTCGTTTTTGTAGACCTTAGCGATTCAATGCAATTTGGCACTCAGTTGCTACTAAAAAGTGTACAAGCCGCCCATTTGGCTTCGTTACTTGGATTTGCTGCCGTTGCCCGTGGTGATAAATTTGGTGGTGTGATCTTTAATCAGACGAAAGACATTGAATCAAAACCTAAAGCGCAAAATAAGTCAGTATTATCAGTGATTGATCAAATGATTGGTTTGCAACAATTGACCTTGACTGAAGGAAAATCTCAATCAGCATCGTTGAATGCGCTACAACGCTTGAATTACATTGCCAAACCGGGAAGTTTGGTGCATTTGATCAGCGATTTTAGCGATTTCACAGACACCCATTTCAATATTTTAGGAAACTTAAGTAGACATTGTGAGTTAATGGCGAATTATGTGTACGACCCTCTGGAAATTGCATTACCAGAAATCAAAAGTAAACAAGCATTGATGGTCACTGATGGTGAAAATAAACAATCAATAATGCTGGGTGATAAAGACAAAAACCAAATGTATCGAAACACCCAGTCTCGCAAAGTATCTTTGCTTCACAACCGATTTTCTAGCATAAAAACGCCTATTCGTAAGATATCTGCCGGCCAACCTCTATCCAGCCAATTGAGCATGGGTAATAGAGGCTTTGTCATAGGAGAAACCTTATGAATCCATTAGATAATCTTCATGATATACAATTGCCAACGGAAGTATCTTGGTGGCCACTAGCCACAGGATATTGGATCTTAATCGCATGTTGTCTGATTGCGCTGGTACTGGGTATTCGTTATTTTTTAAGACATCGCAATCTTACTCAACTGCGTAATCAAGCGGTAAAACAGATTCAACTTTTAGATGAAACTTCTGACCAATTTCATCTAAGACTGCAAGCCATTCTAAAAAATGTCGCGCAATTTTATTATCCATCGCAAATAATGAGTTTGCACGGTGAACAGTGGCAACTAGTGTTAGAGAGTGGAAAGTTGGCCAAACAGCAACCTAATGCAGTGCAGCAGTTATTTACACTTCATTTGAGTTTATATAATCCAACAATATCCGCTCCAACAGCATCAGAACTTAAACAAACGGCCATTCTTTGGCTAAAAAAAGACTTCCCTTTATCTAAGCAGCAAAGAGAGGCGTTTAATGTTTGAGTTTATTTGGCCTTGGATTTTTGTCCTAGCTCCCTTACCTTTGCTGATTTACTTTTTTGTGCCTGAAAAGAAAGGCAATCAATCTGCAGCGCTTCGAGTTCCCACTAGCCATGCGTTTGGGATGCTTTCAAGTGGACCTGTTGCAAAATCGTCTTTAACTCTAATTCCGGTATTTATTATTTGGCTTTTATTAGTGACTGCTGCTGCTCGCCCTCAATGGCTTGGCGAACCTATCGCTATTCCTACCCAAGGCAGAGACTTAATGGTGGCTGTGGATTTATCTGGCAGTATGAAGGCGCGAGATATGGAAGTCAGGGGGCAACCCGTAAATAGACTCAGTATGATTAAGTATGTGTTATCAGATTTCATTAACCGCCGTGTTGGGGATCGCTTAGGTTTAATTTTGTTTGCTGACACAGCCTATTTACAAGCGCCTTTGACCTATGACCGAAAAACCGTAGAAACCCTGTTAAATGAAAGTGTTATCGGCCTAGTAGGCGAAAATACGGCGATTGGAGATGCTATCGGGCTAGCTGTTAAACGCTTTCGGGAACGGGAGAAATCAAACCGAGTACTTATCTTGCTAACCGATGGCCGCAATACAGCAGGGAACATCACGCCAGAACAAGCATTAAATTTGGCCAAAGAAAATCAAGTGACTATCTACACTATAGGCGTTGGAAGCAATACTCGGTCTATGTTCGGGTTTAGCGCACCCTCAAGCGGTTCTGACTTTGACGAAGCAACACTAAAAATGGTAGCAGAAGAAACCGGTGGTGCATTTTTCAAAGCGAATGATACAGAGTCACTCATCAATATTTATCGTCAATTAGATGAGCTAGAACCCATTGAAGCAGGCAATGAAAAAATGCGTCCGCAAACGGCACTTTACTACTATCCACTCGCTGCAGCACTCCTGTTGAGCATTGTCATCACCCTTTTCAGTATTTTCGTTGGTATGCGTAAAACGGAGGAAGCAGCATGAGTGAATTTACTGATTTTCATTTTTTACGCCCATTGGCACTGATAGGCATTTTGATTTTACCTATTTTTAGTTATCTACTTTTGAAAGTGCAAAATCGTAAAACAGCATGGCGAAGCCTTGTTCCCACGCATTTACAAGCCCATCTGTTATCCGAAAGCAGTAAGCAAGGCTATAAGGCACCATTTTGGATGTTAGCGTTTGTTTGGATTGTTTGCTGTATAGCCCTTGCTGGTCCTACATGGGAAAAACTCCCACAACCGGTTTATCAAAGCCAAACAGGTAAAGTGGTGCTAATGGATATGTCCCTATCCATGCGCAGTACAGACGTTAATCCAGATCGTCTGACTCGAGCTAAATTCAAGGCACTAGATTTGATAGAAAGAATAGATGAAGGAGAAATCGGCTTGGTGGCATATGCTGGAGATGCTTTTGTCATTAGTCCGTTAACTCAAGATATCGAAAACATAGAGAACCTTCTTCCTAGTTTGAGTCCTGAAATTATGCCTGTACTGGGCAGTAATCCTTTTGCAGGATTACATCAAGCAGCAGAATTACTTGCTAATGCTGGCTATACAGAAGGTGATATTTATTGGATAACCGACGGCATTGAATATCCTGATGTTGAGCTAGTGCAAGAATTTATGAATGAAACCAGCTTCCGCTTGTCTGTGTTATTGGTTGGTACAGAACAAGGAGCGCCGATTAAATTGGTAGACGGCACCTTATTAAAAGACAATAGAGGTAACATAGTATTGCCTAAAGTAAATTCACGGTATTTAACCCAGGCGTTTGGAAATAAGCCTGTAAAACTGACAGAAATGACAACCAACACGTCGGATATAGAACGCATGATCCTAAGTGATAACACTTTTAATAGAGATGTTGTTGCTAGCGACGAAGAAATAAAGGGCGACGTTTGGCGTGATATGGGTGCTTTTTTAGCCTTAGCTATCCTGCCCTTCGCGCTTTGGTTTTTCCGAAAAGGTGTGTTGTTTTCATTAATTTTTGTAATCAGCTTCTTATCTTCCCCTGAACCTGCTTATGCAGACGAATCGGATGCCTTACCTAAACCCGAATTAGGAATAGTTGATAAGATGTTTTTGAATAACGACCAAAAAGGTGTACGTCAATACTATCAACAGGATTACGAAACTGCCCAAGAATCATTCGATCGCCCTGATTGGAAGGCCGCCGCGGCTTACAAGGCTGGCGATTATGAAACTGCACTGTCTTTATATGAAGGACTTGACGGCATTGAGAATACGTATAACGCCGGAAATGCACTGGCCCAACTCGGACGCCTGCAGGATGCTATAGATGCTTATGATAAAGTATTGTCCGAGCAACCATCGCACGTAGAAGCCATGGAAAATAAAAAAATTGTTGAATCCATGATGCAGCAACAAGAACAGGAAAATCAACAAAATCAGGATCAAAACGATCAAGGACAAGAAAATCAGTCTGGCGAACAGCAACAACGCGATGAAAATCAACAAGGTCAGCAAGATCAACAAAATTCTGATCAGTCATCTTCTCAGCAAAATGAGAATCAAAACAGCGATAGTCAGCAGCAAGAATCAAATGCTGAGCAACAGGAAAATTCTTCCAATTCTGAACAACAAAATAATTCCTCTTCAGAACAAGAAGGTGAGCAAGAAAGTGAGCTAGAAAAAGAACAACAGCAAAATGCTGAACAACCTAATTCAGAACAACAACAGGAACCCATCAATAATCCTGATTCCGTTATCCAAGGACAAGTAAACCCTGAAGACATGACACCCGAAGAACGTGAAAAAATGCGACAAATGCAAATGTTGATGAATCGAGTACCAGATGATCCTGCATTTTTGTTAAAACGAAAAATGCTATTAGAAGCCCAAAGCAGGCGTCAGCAAAGAGCCCCTAGTGTAAAAGAGCAAACATGGTAAGCCAATGAAACATATTTTAAGTATCATCATTATTTTTTGTACGCTTAATGCTTTTGCAAAAACCGAAAACCTAATAGCCTCTGTTGATCAAAATCCGGTGCTAGTAGATGAGTCATTTACCTTAACGATTACCGCTAATGGAAGTCCTGACAGTCAGACCATCGATTTTTCAGCTCTTGAGCAAAATTTTCGCGTCAGCGCGCCATCCGTTAGCCAATCTACTCAAATAATTAATGGTAATCGTTCGTCTTCGGTTAGTTGGCGATTGACACTGTTCCCTCGTGCCACCGGGAGTTTTGAAATTCCGTCTTTTAGCCTAGACGGAAAAACCACTCAACCAATCACCCTAAATGTAGTTGAGTCCTCCCAAGCTGGGGATCAACCTCGAGAGTTTTATATCACCACTGAAGTGAGCGAAAATAAAATCTATTTGCAACAACAGTTGGTTTATACGGTAAAAATATTTCTGGCTGGCGAAATTCAAAGTGGCTCTTTAAGTGAACCTGTATTGGATGGTGCTATTATTGAAAAATTGGGAGAAGATAAAGAATATCAAGAGTTAATAAATGGGGTTCGATATCGTGTAATTGAGCGAAACTTTGCCATTATTCCCCAATCAAGTGGTGAATATAAAGTTCAAAGTCCATTATTTGAAGCCCGAGTTTTAAGTGGCGGCCGTCAAGGTTTTGCGTATTTCAACCGAACCAAGAATATTAGTCGAGTTGGCGAAGATCAACAATTAACCGTTGCGCCTATTCCTCCAGGATATCAGTACACTTGGCTTCCCAGCGAACTCGTGCAAATCAATGAAGAGTGGCAAGGTGACCCAGACAACATCAAAGCCGGTGAACCCATCACTCGCACCATTACCTTAACAGCCCTAGGTTTAATTGAAGAGCAATTGCCGGATTTTGGCGGAACTTACCACCCAAGCTTTAAAACTTATCCAGAACAACCTCAGAAAACAACTGTTCAGCGAAATAACAAACTAATTGCGCAAAGTGTGCAGAGCACTGCCATTATTGCAGAACAAAATGGTCAATTTGTAGTGCCTGAAATAAGAATACCTTGGTTCAACGTAAACACTGGAAAAACTGAATTTGCTGTTGTTCCGGCAAAATCTGTGACCGTGACCGGTAATCAAATTGTTCTAAATAACTCAGCAGATAATGCTCAACCAGCCCCAAGTGCTGGCGAAAATCCTGCTGAGATAACCAATCAAGAAGCTAACAGCTCACCTAGGGTTGTAGCGCCCTTATTTGATTGGTTACACATACTGTTGATGGTTTGTGTGGTTTTACTATCGGTTTGTTTATTTGTTGTATGGTCTAGGGGCAAAACTTCTGAACCGGTCCATCAAACTAATAGCTCTATAAATACCTCTGAAACAGCAGCTTGGCACAGCGTGGTCAATTGCATCAAACAAAATAAGACCAACTTATTACCACAGAAACTTTGTCATTGGTTAAGTGTGTTGACTAGCAAGCATTTTTATTCGGCTACAGATGCCCTTAAATTCATCAATAATGCGCAATTATTGCGCGACTATGATAGTCTTTTAACAGCAAGGTATAAAACTGCTGAACATGAGGTAAAGTCTGAGCACCTTGAATCATCTGCTTTCTTAACCGAATTAGAAAATCAACGACAAAAATGGTTGAACAAGCAAAGCGCCCCATTGGACAATATTTATCAGCAATAGCGTAAAGTTACGATAAAGAAACAAATAACAAGAGAATAATTTATGAAATTCCGCTCCCCTTTTATTCTTTCAATGCTGTTGATAGGAACAGGAACGATTTACGGCTGTTCAGATAACCAAACGACAGCCCGGGAATCAGATTCTCAATCCAAGCAAGCAATCAATTACGGACACGTAAAAAAGCCCGAAAAAATTACCGAATTTTTTACCCTATCCTATGAAGACGATTTAAAAAGTAGTCCGCTTACTCAATCATATCGCGGCATAAAATGGGACTACGATAAATGGGATGATCTTTCCCCTGAAGCTGAAGAAGCGCGAATTGAATTACTTAAGCAACGCCTAGAGACACTTAATTCATTTGATCAAAGTGAATTTACAGCACAGCAAAAGCTAAGTTTTATTTTATACAAACAAGATATCGAACGACGCTTAGCTAACGATGAATTTAGAGCCCATAGCTATGTCATGCAGCAATTGAGCGGTTGGCACACTAGAATTCCTAGTTTTATGATCAATATTCATAAGATAAGTACCCTAAGTGACGCTCAGGATTATATTTCCAGACTAAACAAAGTTGATGTTTTATTTGAACAATTAATTGCGCAACTACAACTTAGGGAAGACGCTGGTGTATTTCCCCCCAAATGGTCTTACGATCAGATGATTCAGGCTTCCGCAAATGTTATTTCCGGTAACCCTTTCGAAGAGAAACCTAACGATTCTACTTTGCTTGCTGATTTTAAAGAAAAACTCGATAGTTTAGGTTTATCCAACGCAGAAAAATCAGGCTTGATAAACCAACTAAATGACGCATTGCTCAACAGTGTCAAACCCGCCTATGAAAATATGATCGCTACCTTAACAAAACAACGAGCATTGAGTCCTGAAGGAGACGGAGTGTGGCGACTTCCTCAAGGCGATAAGTGGTATCAAAATCGACTTGCATGGTATACAACTACAGATTTAGATGCTCAACAAGTACACGACCTTGGCTTATTACATGTAGAGCGCATCCATAATCAAATGCAGGCTATCATGCAGCAAGTTGGTTTCACTGGAACTCTGCAGGAATTTTTTGTTTTTATGCGTAATGATCCTCAGTTTTATTACGAGAACACACCTGAAGGTAAACAAGAATACTTAAATCAAGCTAAAGCGCTGATTGATGATATGAAAACGCGATTGCCTGAATATTTTGGTTTAATTCCGCAAGCGGATATTCGAGTAAAAGCTGTAGAAGCATTTCGCGAACAAACTGCTGGAAAAGCCTTTTATCAAAGCCCAGCAGTTGATAGTTCTCGTCCGGGCACCTACTACGCCAATTTATATAAAATGGATGCCATGCCGACTTATCAAATGGCAGCCCTCGCGTATCACGAAGGAATTCCTGGCCATCATATGCAAAGAAGTATTACGCAGGAACTAGACGGCATTCCAGAATTTCAAAAATACCTATCCTTCACAGCATTTACCGAAGGATGGGGATTATATTCTGAAGAATTAGCCAAAGACATGGGGCTTTATCAAGATCCATATGCTGATTTTGGACGCCTTGCAATGGAGTTATGGCGAGCATGTCGACTTGTAGTAGATACTGGTATTCATGACAAACAATGGTCAAAAAAACAAGCTATAGATTATCTCGTTGAAAATACCCCCAATGCCGAAAGCGATGCGATAAAAGCCATTGAACGCTATATTGCGTTACCGGGTCAGGCCACAGCCTACATGATAGGTAAACTTAAGATTATGGCGTTAAGAGAAAAGGCGCAAAAAACGTTAGGCGACAGGTTTTCATATGCTGATTTTCATGATCAAGTATTAAAAAATGGACCTATTCCATTGAATGTACTCGAACAGCAAATAGATGCTTGGATAGCTGATGTGGCGTCTAGATAACGCAGCCGGATCAGAATTAGAAATTTATTGACTGAAAATTATTTTACAAAAAGAGCTTTGGTTAAAAAATCTGGACGACCGAGCGCTTTTGTTTGTTTCTAAACAGATAGACTAAAAAAATATTTAGGCGTTAAGAAAGATTAACAAAGTAACTACGGTCTCATCTATCATGAAAACAAAACAACTTAAATACGAAGCACTTGTTAAAGCCTATCACGCAGATATTTATCGCTATGCTGTGTGGTTGATTAAAGACACAAGTATTGCTGAAGATGTGGTTCAAGAGACCTTTTTACGCGCTTGGAAATCTCTAGACGCCTTACAAGATGAAGGTGCAGCTAAGTCGTGGTTAATCACTATTCTTAGAAGAGAAAATGCCAGACGCTTTGAAAGAAAACAATTTGATTTGGTCGATATCGACGATGTAAGCGTAGCTGATCCTAGGGCAACGGATAATGGCAATGCAAGTCAACGTGAGCTAAGACGAGCCATAGGCCAGCTAGGCGAAGAGTATAGAGAACCCTTATTTTTACAAGTTATCATGGGATACAGTGGTGAAGAAATCGCTACTCAACTTGATTTAAACATTAATACAGTTATGACGCGCTTGTTCAGAGCACGCAGCCAATTGAAAGAATTTATGACAAAAACAACTCACCTGGGGGCTAAGATAAATGGATGATTTGACATTCCGACGTACCGTTTATGCAGATCCTTTCACACAAGACAAGGAAGTGATTCAAGCTGCTCAGGACGATCCCAAAAAACAAGCATTTTGGGAGGAAGTGAAAGAAATGGAATCTGCCATTGAGCAGGCAATGAATATTCCAGTACCCGATAATTTATCTGAAAAACTCTTGTTAAAACAGAGTATTGGACAAGAGAAAAAAGAACAGAAACGCAAAAGATGGGTATATGGAATGGCAGCTTCGGTAGCTGTCACTGCTATGTTAAGCTTTAGCTATATGCGTTACGGCACTAGTATTTCTGCAACAGCGCTCACTCACATTGATCATGCAGATTATGAGGTTGCCAATTACGGTCCTGTTGATTTGCAAACAGTAAACGCAAAATTGGTCAATTTTAACGGGCATTTAGAGAACGGACTGGATAATATGTTATCTGCAAACTTTTGTTATCTAAATACAGTTAAAAGTTTGCATATTATAGTGCAAGGTAAAGAAGGTCTTCTATCGTTATTTATATTACCCCAAGATGTTACTGATCCTATTGATGCACAGTTTAGCAACGAAGAACTTTCCGGTGTGAGTTTTCTATTAGAATCTACTCGATTACTTGTGGTCGGAGAAAACGAAGAAGAAATCAATTCATTGGCAGAATCGGCTAAACAACTTCTATCATTTTCAGCTTAACTCCCAAAGCCTCGCAATTTTAAACGCGAGGCTTTATTACATTTTATTTACCCAAAATTTACAAAAAGCAGTTATTATCGCCCTTCCCTTTAGATCTATTCCTATCCTGTTACCATACAAAGGGTTCAGGAGAATTTATCAATTAATTCCAAATCAAAAACTTATAAAAAGAGGAAACGATGGAAGTAGGAACCTATATATCGCTAGCAATTTATTTTCTCGCAATGCTAGGGATCGGGCTTTATGCGTATAGAACAAACGAAGAAAGTGCATCAGGTTATCTTTTAGGAGGCCGTAAGCTGTCCGCCCCAGTTACCGCACTTTCAGCAGGGGCATCTGATATGTCCGGATGGATGCTAATGGGTGTACCCGGAGCCATGTATTTATCTGGCGCGTCTTCGTTATGGATCGCCTTCGGCTTAGTGTTGGGTGCATGGTTTAATTATTTATTGGTAGCGCCAAGACTGCGTGTGTTTACTGAAGTAGCGCACGACGCTATCACAATCCCTGACTACCTGGAGAATCGCTTTTTCGATAAAAGCCGTGTACTTCGCATAGTGGCTTCTGTGGTCATTATTATTTTCTTCACTGTCTATACCTCGTCTGGCGTGGTTGCTGGCGGTAAGCTATTCGAGTCTAGTTTTGGCTTAGAGTACCACTATGGCGTACTAATTACCGCCGGTGTAGTGGTAGCCTACACTTTGGTCGGCGGATTTATGGCGGTATCGCTAACCGACTTTATTCAAGGTTGCATCATGTTTATTGCGCTAATTCTTGTACCCTCGGTGGTAATATTTGAATTAGGTGGCATCAACCAAACGTTAACAACCTTATCGGATATCAATCCAAATTTACTCAAAATGACAGTTGATGCAAATACAGGTGAAGCATTGAGCATTATTGGGGTTATTTCTCTCATGAGTTGGGGACTGGGTTACTTTGGACAACCTCATATAATAGTGCGCTTCATGGCAATTCATTCGATAAAAGCATTACCTACCGCACGCCGCATCGGTATGTCTTGGATGATAGTCTCATTGTTCGGCGCAGCCATGACAGGTTTATTTGGTTTAGCTTATGTTATTGGTAATAACGTCCCGCTAGATGACCATGAGACAATTTTCATTGTGTTATCTCAATTACTGTTTCACCCGCTAATCGGTGGTTTTTTGCTGGCAGCAATACTGGCAGCCATTATGAGTACTATTTCGTCACAGCTTTTAGTGACGTCCAGCTCATTAACCCGTGATATTTACGCAAGCTTTATTGATAGAAACGCCAGTGAGAAATCACAAGTGTTTGTTGGACGAGTATCAGTATTTATTGTTTCTGTCGTCGCAATTTTACTTGCCTTTGGTGAAAATAAAACTATCTTAGATTTAGTAAGTAACGCTTGGGCAGGTTTTGGCGCAGCTTTTGGTCCAATGATAATTTTGTCATTAGTTTGGAAAGGTATGTCCAAAAATGCTGCAATTGCTGGTATTTTAACCGGCGCAGTGGTTGTCCTTATTTGGATTTATGCACCTCTAGGTGAAAATGGTGAAACCTTGTCTTCAACTTTGTATGAAATAATACCAGGCTTTATTGCATCGACTATTGCGATACTTATTGTTGGAAAAATTTCACCTCCGAAAACTAATGCTTTAGTAGAATTGTTCGATAAATATGAAAAGAAACTTGAAGAAGAACATATTGGATAATTAATGGCATTTTACGCAGCTCGTCAGCCCATATTAGATATTAATAAAGAGTTAGTAGGATACGAGCTGCTGTTTCGTACCAGTCTAGAAAATATTTTTCCTCAAGTTGATGAGGAAAAAGCAACGTCGAAAATGCTCGAAGGCCTATATCTTGATATGGGCCTTGATAAAATTGCAGAAGGCAAAAAGGCCTTTATTAATTTTAGCAAACAAACTTTACTAAATGGTTTTGCTACTCTCTTACCGAAAGACAAAATTGCCATTGAAATTTTAGAAAGTGTTCAGCCTACTCAAGCGGTTTTCTTTCATATGAGAGAACTTCATCAAATGGGCTATACCATTGCGTTAGATGACTTTATTCACGGAGAACTATGGGAACCCTTCTACCCCTATTGTAATATCATAAAGGTTGATTGCTTGAGCATTACCGATACAGATCTGATGATGACTGTAGAAGTTGCTAAACGTCATCCTCATATTCAGTTATTAGCAGAAAAGGTAGAAACTGTTGAAATCTATAAAAAATATAAGGCTATAGGTTTTACTATGTTTCAGGGGTATTTCTTTGCCAAGCCGGAAGTTATTAAGAGTGTATCCTTATCAACACCGCAGGCGGTAGTTTCTAAATTACTGGCTGAAGTAACTAAACCTGAGCCTGATATTGAGAAAATCACCCGTACCTTCGAATCTGATGCGGCGCTTTCTTTCAAACTATTGAGATATACCCAATCGCCTCTTTTTAAACGCCAAAGAAAAGTTGAAAGTATTAAGCAAGCAATCGTAATGCTTGGAAAACGTGAGTTAGAACGTTTTATTATGTTGCTTTTTGCTGCCGTGTTCTGCGAAGCCAAACCTAACGAACTCATTAAATTATCTCTCAAACGCGCTAAATTTTGTGAAGATTTAGCGGGTCAACTTTCCCAGAGTTCTTCTACTGCGTTTTTAGCAGGTATGTTGTCTCTCTTGGATGCGATGTTGGATACTAACCTACCCTCAGTTATTAGCAAATTGCCTCTGACGGATGAAATAAAATTAGCACTAGTAAGAGAAGAAGGTATCTTAGCAGAGTATTTAAAACTTAATGCGGATATCGAAATGGCTAATTGGGATAACTTAAAACTTAAAGCAAAACATCTTAATCTGGATATACCAACTATCCTTAAAATTCATAGTGAAGCAGCTGATTGGGCTGACCGTCAAACCAGTATTTTTAATTAGATAACGTTTGTCATATAAATTAAATCGTTCCTAGGTTATATTGGGCGCCACACACAAAACACGCACCAAATTTTTACTCCTATATAACAAAACCGAATAAATAGTTATAAATTGGCTATTAACGATAGCAAATTAGCATAAATATTCTGAGTTTAAATGTGTTAAAGTTCTATACATAGAAATTTTTAATATATGCAAATAGACTCACTGAGACTTAATGTTAGGTCGAGGTAAATTAACTTTTCAAGGACACTGTAGATGACAATAGATTTGCCAAAAATGACGCATCTTAGACAGCTTGAAGCGGAAAGTATCCATATTTTTCGCGAGGTCGCCGCTGAATTTGATAACCCTGTAATGCTGTATTCTGTAGGTAAAGATTCCTCCGTTTTATTACACATCGCCCGAAAGGCATTTGCGCCAGGCACTATACCCTTCCCGTTGTTACATGTTGATACCACATGGAAATTCAGAGAAATGATTGAATTTCGGGACTTAATGGCGAAAAAATATAATTTAAATCTTCTAGTCCACATCAATGAAGAAGGTGTAAAAAACAACATAAACCCTTTCAGTGTAGGCAGTGCTAAGCACACCGACATAATGAAAACTCAGGGTTTAAAACAAGCATTGAACAAATATAAATTTGATGCGGCTTTCGGTGGTGCTCGCCGAGACGAAGAGAAATCGCGAGCAAAAGAGCGTGTTTATTCGTTCCGTGATGACAATCATCGCTGGGATCCGAAAAACCAGCGTCCTGAATTATGGAACATTTACAACAGCCAAATTAATAAAGGCGAAAGTATCCGTGTATTTCCTATGTCGAACTGGACTGAATTAGATATTTGGCAATACATCTATATGGAAAACATTGAAATTCCCTCTTTGTATTTAGCGAAACCTCGTCCTGTGGTAGAGCGTGATGGTGTTTTGATAATGGTTGATGATGATCGCATGCCGTTAAATGAGGGGGAAACCCCTGAAATTAAATCGGTTCGCTTTAGAACTTTAGGCTGTTATCCACTCACTGGTGCGGTTGAATCTACAGCAGCTACTTTGCCAGAAGTTATTCAAGAAATGTTGTTGACCAAGACTTCTGAACGTCAAGGTCGGGTAATTGACCACGATTCTTCTGGTTCAATGGAGAAGAAAAAGATGGAAGGTTATTTCTAATGAGTTCAAATATCGTATGGCATCAACATACTGTTGATAAAAAGAGTCGAGCAGAAGCATTAAACCAAAAACCTGCCGTAGTCTGGTTAACAGGCTTATCAGGCTCAGGTAAGTCTACCGTTGCTAATTTGTTGGAAAAGAAACTTTTTGAACAAAAATATAAAACCTATTTATTAGATGGTGACAATGTTCGTCACGGTCTTTGCGGAGACTTAGGGTTTGATGATAAGGCGCGTGTTGAGAATATTCGTCGCATCAGTGAAGTTGCAAAGCTATTTGTTGATTCTGGCACTATTATTATCACCGCTTTCATTTCGCCGTTTAAAGCAGACCGTGATTTTTGCCGCTCTTTGTTAGAAAAAGGCGAGTTTGCAGAGGTTTTTGTTGATACACCTCTGGAAGTCTGCGAGCAAAGAGACCCTAAAGGTTTGTACAAAAAGGCACGCTCTGGTGATATCAAACACTTCACAGGTATTGATTCTGAATATCAAGCACCCGCTGATCCAGAAGTGCATTTGACCTACATCGAAGACGAAGCGCCTGAAGCAACCGCTGAACGTTTATATGAAGCATTACTAGCAAAAGGATTTTTGTCTTGAGTTCATTTAAATTGACAACTGAACTGGCACAAGCGGTAAAGCAAATTGCCGTAGATGCCGGCAGTAAGATAATGGAAATTTACGAGCGTGATTTCGATATATACGAGAAAAACGATTCGTCACCTCTAACAGAAGCTGACTTAGCAGCCCATAACCATATAGTTACTGAGCTAAATAAGCTCACTACGCTTCCAATTTTATCAGAAGAATCAGCTGATATTGATTGGCAAGAGCGCAAAACCTGGACCCGCTATTGGTTAGTTGATCCCCTTGACGGAACCAAGGAATTCATTAAGAAAAATGGCGAATTTACTGTCAACATTGCCTTAATAGAATTTGGTGAACCAACCTTTGGTGTAGTTCATGCACCCGCATTATCGAAAACCTTTGTGGGCATTGTAGGTGAAGGCGCTTATGTGGAAGAAGGTGGTACTCAACGAGACATTTCCACCGCAGATACTTCCTCTGTATCCCTATGGAAAGTTGTAGGCTCTCGTTCGCATCAAAGCCCTGAAATAAATAAAGTGCTTGATGCCCTTGATGGCGAAACCGAATTAGTGGCTATGGGTAGTTCTCTTAAGTTATGTTGTGTGGCTGAAGGAAGCGCACATTTGTATCCACGCGTAGGTCCTACTAGTGAATGGGACACGGCTGCAGCTCATGCGGTAGTGCTAGCTGCCGGCGGTAAAGTCACAGTGCTAGACCCAGAACATCCACTCGATCCAGATGCTCATCCATTGCGATACAACCAAAAAGCATCAGTGTTAAACCCTTTCTTTATGGTGATGAGTTAAAATGAATCACGAAAACGAATTATTAAAAACAGATATAGTTGAATATTTAGCCGCGCACGAACGCAAAGATCTCATGCGCTTTTTAACTTGCGGTAGTGTAGACGATGGTAAAAGCACGTTAATCGGACGCCTTTTACACGACTCTAAAATGATCTATGAAGATCAACTAGCCGCAATCACGAATGACAGTAAAAAAGTCGGCACCACTGGCGAAAAAGTCGATTTAGCACTGTTAGTTGATGGGCTTCAAAGTGAGCGAGAACAAGGCATCACTATTGACGTTGCCTATCGATATTTTAGTACAGATAAGCGCAAATTTATTATTGCGGATACCCCAGGGCATGAGCAATATACAAGAAACATGGTAACAGGTGCTTCTACTTGTGACCTTGCTATTATCCTTGTAGATGCAAGAGCAGGTGTTAAAACGCAAACAAAACGTCACTCATTTTTGGTATCCTTGCTTGGCATTAAGCATGTTATTGTTGCCATTAACAAAATGGATTTGATGGACTACAGTGAAGAAGTTTACAACAACATCAAACGTGACTATCTAACGTTTTCTGAGCAATTAAATATTCCTGATATTCAGTTTGTGCCAATTTCAGCACTAGAAGGGGATAATGTTGTAAACAAAAGTGAGCATACACCTTGGTTCGAAGGTGAAGTATTGATGGACATGCTTAACAACATTGAAATCAGTCATGCACAAAATGACAATTTCCGTTTCCCTGTTCAGTACGTTAATCGACCAAATCTAAACTTTAGAGGTTTTGCTGGCACTATAGTATCAGGCAGCATAAAGGTGGGAGATGAAATTACTGTTCTGCCTTCTAAAAAGACCTCAAAGATTAAGTCTATTACCACCTTTGATGGTGACCTAGACAAAGCGACAGCGCCATTTGCGGTCACTTTAACCTTAGAAGATGAAATTGATATTTCTCGTGGCGATATGATCGTTAAAAGTGAGAACTTGCCGCTGAATACCAACACCTACAGAACCCATTTAGTATGGATGTCTGAAGACGCCATGATCCCTAATAAGCAATACAATTTTAAATTTGCGACAAAATTAGTATCTGGCAGTATTCGAAATATCTCTCATCAAATCGATGTGAATACTTTAGAAGAAAGCGACGCAGTACATTTAAATCTTAATGAAATAGGCGTGGTTGACATACAATTGACCCAACCCGTTGCCTGTGATCCTTATACGGAAAACCGTGCCACAGGCGCTTTCATTATGATTGATCGCTTAACCAACGGCACAGTGGGCGCAGGTATGATCATTAATGCCGCTCAAGTAGCTAACACTAAATCTACATTCTCTGAGTTTGAACTAGAATTTAATGCTTTAGTGCGCAAACACTTCCCACATTGGGGCGCTGCCGACATCAGCAAAATGTAAATTTGTTAAATTATGTTCAAAAATGGGGCAAAAATGCCCCATTTTTTGTCGATTAATCATTTACATTTCAGTATGCTAAAGACAAATAAGTAACTCTAAGTAAGACTTTCTGTGCTGAGTAAAACCCATATTACCGTTGCTCAAAATGCGTCAGGCCGAAGCTTAAACGTCCCTATATATCGCATTACTGATAATCTACCTGGGCCAAAAGTATATATTCAAAGCTCTATTCACGGCGCTGAAGTCCAAGGCAATGTCGTTATTTACCACCTTATAAATGCTTTAAGACATTATCAAATTAATGGTGAAATAATTCTTGTGCCTAATTGCAACCCTGTGGGCACAAACATAAAGGCGGGTGAATATACTATGGGCCGTTTTGATCCCGTCAATGGCACCAATTGGAATCGCGGTTATCATTATGATCCTGAGGATGTCTTAAGTTTTGTAAACACAGTAAAAGCCTCTGACTCATTGAACAAAATCAAAACCCGATTTAAAGCTAAAAGAGCTAAAGTTTTGGCACAAAAGCTTCAGCAACCTTGGGGCTTAGGTTTAGCCCAACAATTAAATTTACGTTTACAACAACTGTCTGTGGATGCTGACATTGTACTTGATTTGCATAATGGGCCTGTGTCTACTCGCCATATCTATATTCCTGAATACGCAGCTCAGTCAGCGTCATTATTTTCAATTCCCCATGTAATTTTTATTCCAAATAAATTTGCCGGCGCTTTGGATGAAGCCTCTTTTTGTCCATGGTGGACCTTACAAGAACAATTAGAGCAAAAATTTCAGCGACCTTATGACTTTGGAGTCGAGGCATTTACCATAGAAATGGGTAGCCAAGAAGTGATTGACTTTGATGAGGGTAAAGATGATGCCCACAGTATTTTGAGTTATTTAACCAACAAACAGGTTTTACAAAACGGCGACTATTCACCTCTAAATATTACTCGTTATGGTGTGAAACTTGCAGATTATAAAACCTTGTACACAGATTTTGGCGGTATGGTTGAATACTGCGCCAAACCGGGGCAATTTATTCAGAAAGGCGGCATAATGGCCAAGGTATTAAACATTGATAACCTTGATCAAGAAAGTGCGGTAAATGAACTTAGAGCACCTTGTCCCCTTATTCCGATCTTACATTTTCCATCGGCGTCTGTATTAAGCGGTACTCAACTGTATAAGTGTTTTACTCGCTATTGGAAAATTTAACTCTGTAACTATGTGCAACAGGTATATTTGGTTCTAAGAAAGAACAAATTAACACTACACAAAAAGATAGTTCTCACGTTCAATGAGAGATGGAAAATAAGAGCGTGTTTAAACAAATGGAATCAAAGGTAGTATGTCAATAAGTCAAATAGCGGTTATTTTTATATTTGTAGGTACAATTGCCGCATTGATCTTTAGTAATAAGCGCCCTGCTGGCATATTTGCCGCTAGCACATTAAGTTTAATGCTGATCCAACAAATCAGTTTTGATGACATTTTAAGTAATGCGACCAACACAGGCTTGGTGACCTTAATTCTATTATTAATCGTGAGTAACTCTCTTGATAAAACAACATTTTTGAAGAAGTTAGGCCGGAAAATAATCTCAACATCTTATTTTGCGTCTTATGCAAAGCTATTTGGATTAACCTTTTTTTCTTCAGCAATACTTAACAACACAGCCGTAGTGGCTAGTTTGATCAGTAGTGTTAAACAAAATCAGTTACATCCTGCCTCTAAGTTATTAATTCCTCTTTCATACGCAGCCATCCTAGGCGGTACAGTTACGCTCATTGGTACATCCACCAACCTGATAGTGGATAGTTTCTTGATCGAACATGGGCATTCAGGATTTGAGTTTTTTGATTTCACTATTTTTGGTCTGACAGCCGGATTAATCTGTGGCCTTGTGTTGTTTTTCTTAACCAAATTGTTACCAACATTTAGTGGCAATAAATCCAATTACACGAGTTATTTATTAGAAGCAGATGTAGAAGAAAATTCTGAGCTCATCGGTAAGACCGTTGAGCAAAATCATCTTAGAAATTTACCTGAGCTATTCCTTATCGAAGTAATTCGTAACAACAAAATTATCAGCCCAGTGGCACCCGATATGGAAATTGAGGCTGGCGATAAATTAATTTTTACGGGGAATATTAAGCACATTGATAATATTGGACACATCAAAGGGTTGACCATGTTTGCTGAGGCAGATGGACTACTCGGAGATAACCTAACCGAAGTGATCATCTCCAACCGAGCACCAATATTAGGTAAAACCTTAAAATCAGTTGGTTTTCGAGCCCTTTTTGATGCCGCCGTTGTAGCCATTCGAAGAGATGGAGAGTCAATCTCCGGTAAAATTGGAGAATTAAAATTAGAAGCAGGTGACTTTTTGTTATTAGCCACAGGTAACGATTTTCATCGACGACAAAACATATCGAAAAACTTCTTTATTGTGTCCGAACAAAAAATCACGCAAAAGTTAACGCCTTGGCAAGAAAGTATTACTTGGACAGGATTTTTCATCACTATACTTTTAGCTGCCTTATCAATATTACCATTGGCAACTGGTCTGTTATTTTTAGCCGCAGCCTTGGTTGTCTGTAAAATTACGTCTATTGCCGAAATTAAACGCCACCTTCCATTAAACTTGATATTGGTGATCGTTGGAGCACTTTGTTTGGCCCAGGGGTTAGAATCTTCGGGAGTATTAAACCAATTAACTGATTTCATCACGCCTTATCTACAAACATCATCCCCTATTTTTGCGTTGATTTTAGTCTACTTAATCACCTTGCTATTGACTGAATTTGTCACCAATAACGCAGCCGCTGCATTGATGTTTCCATTTGCCTATGGATTAGTGATTAGTATGAATTTACCCCTGATGCCCTTTGCATTAGCAGTTGCTTTTGCAGCTAGTGCTAGTTTCATTTCACCTTATGGGTATCAAACCAACTTGCTAGTATTCAGTGCCTCAGATTATAAGTTTAAGCATTTTGCAAAGGTAGGAACGCCGATTTCTATTTTGTACAGCTCAATCGTCATCGGCATGCTGACTTGGTATTACTTTTAATCCTGTTTGTTTTTGTTAATGAGTTATATTGGCGCCAATTGTAGGCCCAACCCGGAGCTCTGTGGCTAATTAATAAACAAAGAGAAACAGGCGCTAGTACTGATTGATCTTAATTGTGCTAATTTGTTATGAGGAATATCATAAAATTTGCGCAATATTTCCCCTGCAATCAGTTGAAAAAGCCGAAAACTCTGGTACTATCCCCTCATCAAATTTTTAGCCGAAAAATGACAATAGAGTGATTACGAGATTTAACCACCACCATCATAACAACACATAACCTTTCAGGTATGTGCTTGGAAGGTATTATTCCTTCCAAGTCGGCGAGTAAACCCTAGCCCTCGGAAGGAACTTTCGGGGGTTTTTTCTTTTTAGCTCAATGATTTTACAACACCTATATTAGTAAGGAATTGATTTATGAGCGATACAACGAGACTTCGCATTGCCGTACAAAAATCTGGCCGACTCAGTGATGACAGCATTGCTTTGCTAAAGGCCATTGGCATTAAACTGCAAATACGGGATCGTCTGTTAATAGCCCATAGTACTAATCAGCCTATAGATCTTCTAAGAGTTAGAGATGACGATATTCCAGGACTTGTAATGGATGGTGTTGTTGATCTGGGGTTTATTGGTGAAAACGAACTTGAAGAAAAAATGCTTGAGCGTCAAGCAGCCAATAAAAAATCAGATTATAAATCGTTAAGACGACTCGATTATGGTGGTTGTCGCCTTTCCATTGCAGTACCAAACGAAATGCAATACACCTCAATAGCTTCTCTTTCAGGCAAAAAGGTAGCCACTACTTATCCATATTTACTGGAGCGTTTCTTTGCGGCAGAAAATGTTGATGCACAAGCGGTTATGTTAACAGGCTCTGTGGAAGTTGCTCCGCGAGCCGGTGTAGCAGATGCTATTTGTGACTTAGTATCAACAGGTGCAACCTTAGAAGCCAACGGTTTATGTGAGCGAGACGTAGTTTTCAAATCTAAAGCGGTGTTGATTCAAAAATCTGAACCTTTAAGTGAAGAAAAACAGCAATTAGTCAATCGTTTGCTACCAAGGATTGATGGCGTTATTCAAGCTAAAGAAAGTAAGTACATTATGCTACACGCACCAAAGAATTATTTGGAACAGGTCAATCGCTTGTTACCTGGTGCTGAAAATCCCACTGTATTGCCTTTGGCTGGTCATGATGATCGCGTTGCAGTGCACGTTGTATCCTCTGAAACTCTTTTCTGGGAAACCATGGAAAAGTTAAAAGCCCTAGGTTGTAGTTCAATACTCGTACTACCGATTGAGAAAATGATGGGGTAATGTGCGATGACAATTGCTCAATCAATATTAAACTGGTCGAGTTTAAATGACGCTCAAAAGCGTCAAGCGCTCGCTCGCCCCGCAATTTCAAATTCAGAAAAGTTGCGCAATACGGTGTCGGTGATCATCTCTAAGGTTCGAAATGAAGGAGATAACGCGCTTTTGTCCTATGCTAAAGAGTTCGATAAAGTAAACCTGACGCAATTAAAACTAACTAGCGTACAAATTCAGCAGCAAATCGATACATTAAGTGATGAAGTCAAAGCTGCCATAGATCTCGCGTATGAGAATATACGAGCGTTTCATTTAGCCCAGTACCCTAAAAATATTCGCTTAGAAACTAAGCCGGGCGTAGTGTGTGAACAAAAACATGCGCCTATTCCAAGAGTGGGTCTTTATATTCCTGGTGGCACAGCACCTCTGCCTTCTACTGTATTAATGCTCGGGGTTTGTGCCCAAGTTGCCGAATGTCCTTTACCGGTTATTTGTACACCACCCAATAAACAAGGCTTGGTGGCGCCTGAAATATTATACGCAGCGAATAAATGTGGTATTTCTGACGTTTATTTAGCTGGCGGCGCTCAAGCAATAGCGGCATTGGCTTTTGGAACGGAAAGTATTCCCAAAGTTGATAAAATTTTCGGCCCCGGCAACAGTTTTGTGACGGAAGCAAAACAACAAGTGAGTCAAACCGTCGAAGGCGCAGCCATTGACATGCCTGCTGGACCATCCGAGGTCATGGTATTAGCCGATAAAGACGCTAATCCAGCCTTTGTTGCATCCGACCTATTATCTCAAGCTGAACACGGTGTGGATTCACAAGCTGTGTTAGTCAGTGATTCAATGGTACTGATTGAACAAGTTCAGCAAGAAGTAGAAAGTCAGCTGTCACAACTTCCCCGTAAAGAGATTGCCGCAGCCTCAATCGCCAATAGCCGTTATATCTTTTGCGATGACTTAGTAAGTTGTATAACAGTGGTGAACGAATATGCCGCAGAACACCTGATTGCACAAATTAACAGTGCGGAAAACCTGGTAGATAAACTAGCAAACGCAGGGTCTATTTTCGTAGGTCCTTGGTCTCCAGAATCAGCTGGAGACTACGCCAGCGGTACTAATCACGTATTACCTACCTATGGCTATGCTCGCAATTATTCCAGCTTGGGGTTGTTAGATTTTATGCGTCGTTTTACTGTGCAAACGCTTAGTCCCACTGGTATCCAAAACATCGGGCCTGCCATTATGCGCTTGGCGGAAGCAGAAGGTTTAGACGCACATAAAAAAGCAGTCGAACTTCGTTTGCAGCAACTTGCTAAACAAGGAAAAGCATAATGGCTGATTGGATAGATAATATTACCAATAACTATGTCAGGAAGCTGGTGCCATATCAGTCAGCTCGTCGATTATTCTCTTCTGATAGCGCCCAAGGTCAGCCTTTATGGTTAAACGCAAATGAAGCCCCAGAAGCTGAAAATATCGACATTGACTCTAGCTTATTCAATCGTTATCCAGATTGCCAACCTACCAGTGTGATAGATGCTTATGCAGCCTATGCGGGGTTAAACAAGAAACAAGTCTTGGTGTCTAGAGGTGCTGATGAAGGCATAGAGCTGATAATTCGGGCTTTTTGTGCGCCAGGAAAAAGTAGCATTCTAATTTGCCCTCCCACTTATGGCATGTATGCCATTAGTGCTGAAACCTTTAATGTTGGGGTAGAAAGAGCTCCCCTAAATAAGGATTTTACCTTACAGCTTGATGAAATTGAAAAATATGTAGACAAGGTGAATGTGGTTTTTCTGTGTTCTCCGAATAATCCCACAGGAACACTGATTTCCCAACAACAAATTCGTCAGGTCTTGTCCATGTTCGAAGGAAAAGCTGTAGTAGTGCTAGATGAAGCTTACATAGAATTTTCCCATCAGGACAACCAAAGTGCCTTGCTAGCCGAATATGAAAATTTGGTCATTTTACGTACCTTATCTAAAGCTTTTGCATTAGCAGGTATTCGTTGTGGCTTTACCTTAGCAAGTGAAAAAATAATCCAAACCCTATTAAAAGTCATAGCGCCCTACCCTGTACCAGCTCCAGTAGCGCAGGTAGCAGCGAAAGCTTTATCGACTACAGGCATTAATAAAACATTGGTTCGAGTGAAAAAACTCAGTAGTGAGTTGACGCGAATACAGCTGCATTTGTTGACTATTGAAGGTGTTTCAATTGTGGGTGATACCAAAGGTAATTTTGTATTGTTTCGACATCCTGAAAACCCAGAATTAATGCAATATCTGGTGTCCCAAAACCTATATATTCGCGATCAGTCAAAGCAATTACTACTCGACAATTGTTTACGAATTACGGTGGGAACCGTAGATGAGAATAATCGTTTATTAGATGCAATTAATGCATTTTTTACTAACCCCTTAGCGCGTCAAAATAAGGAATAAACTATGGGTCAGCAAGCTATATTATTTATCGATAGAGATGGCACCTTAGTGGAAGAGCCTCCCATTGATAAACAACTGGACTCATTGCAAAAGTTGGTATTTGAACCGCAAGTAATCCCCGCTCTTCTAGCGTTGCAAAAAGCAGGCTTTCGCCTGGTGATGGTGTCCAATCAAGATGGATTAGGTACCTCAAGTTTCCCGCAACAAGACTTTGATGCTCCTCACAACATGATGATGCAGATATTTTCTAGTCAAGGGGTAGTTTTTGATGACGTGCTAATTTGTCCGCATTTTCCAGAAGATGAATGTAGTTGCCGTAAACCTAAACTTGGTTTAGTCAAAGATTATCTTCAACAAGGAAAAGTAGATTTTACTCGTTCCTTCGTTATTGGTGACAGAGATACAGATGTGCAACTCGCTGAGAACATGGGTATCACCGGCATTAAATATGATCGCAAAGAAACAAATTGGCCAGCGATTGTGACTCAATTGACTGTCAATGCACGTATTGCTGAAGTTACCCGAAAGACCAGTGAGACCGACATTCAGGTAAAAGTAAATCTAGATAGCCAGTCCAAATCGAAGATACATACAGGGCTTGGTTTCTTTGATCATATGTTAGATCAAATAGCCACCCACGGTGGGTTTTATCTAGAACTTAATGTGAATGGCGATTTGCACATAGATGATCATCATAGTGTGGAAGATACAGCTTTGGCTTTAGGTGAAGCATTGAAGAAAGCACTGGGTGACAAACGTGGTATTGGCCGTTTCGGATTTGCTTTACCTATGGATGAGTGCAGAGCTGAATGCATTATGGATATTTCAAATAGACCGCATCTTAAATTTGAAGCCGAATTTAGCCGAGATCAAGTGGGTGAAATGGCAACTGAAATGGTGCCGCACTTTTTCTATTCAATTGCTCAAGCCATGGGACTTTCATTGCACCTAAGTACCACTGAAGGGAATGCGCACCACCAAGTCGAAAGTTTATTTAAAGTGTTTGGCCGAGCATTACGTCAAGCCATCAGTAAACAGGGTGATGCACTTCCAAGTTCAAAAGGAACCTTGTAAATGTCTGCCAATAAAGTCACTGTGATTAATACAGGTTGTGCCAATATCTCTTCAGTTAAGTTTGCAATGGAGCGTTTAGGTGCTCAAGTGACGGTATCTGATGACATTGCCGAAATTGCAAAATCTGAACGTCTGATATTACCCGGTGTAGGCGCAGCACCTGCGGCAATGAAAAGCATTAATACCAAACATTTAAGCGCTTGCATTCAGAATTTGACTCAACCTGTTTTGGGTGTCTGTTTAGGGATGCAACTCATGGTTGAAGCTTCTGCTGAAAATGATTTGGGAAATTCTGCCATTACACCATGTCTAAACTTGATGCCGGGCAAAGTAGAACGTATGCAAGTAGGTGAACTGCGCCTGCCTCATATGGGCTGGAATCAAGTCAGTAGTGTAGAGCAGAATCCGCTATTTGCTGGAGTTGATGATGGCAGTTATTTCTATTTCGTGCATAGTTTTGCAGTGGCTAAATACAGTCAAACACTCGCCACTTGTGAATATGGCATGACATTCTCTGCCGCTATACATTATAAAAACTTTTTTGGTGTGCAATTTCACCCTGAACGCAGCAGTCAAGCCGGCGCTCAGTTGTTGCGTAACTTTTTAACCATGTAATGAATTTGGAAATCAACCTATGATAATTCCAGCAATAGATCTGATTGATGGCAAAGTCGTGCGCTTATTTCAAGGTGACTATGCACAAACCACTGAATATCAAAAAGACCCTATAGAAGTCGTGCATAAATATGCAAATGCAGGGGCAAAGATTTTGCATATAGTTGACCTCACAGGGGCAAAAGACACCAGTAAACGCCAGATTTCATTAATTAAAGATATGGTTGCCACCGGCGTCATGCGCTTTCAAAGTGGCGGCGGAATTCGCTCAGAAAAAGATGTCCAAGATCTGTTAGATGCTGGAATTGAACGCGTTGTTATTGGTTCGTTAGCAGTGTCAGAGCAAGCACTTGTCGCCTCATGGTTTGAAAAATACGGCGCCGATAAAATAGTCCTGGCCTTGGATGTTAATATAGATTCTGAAGGCAACAAATTCGTTGCAACTCACGGTTGGCAACAAGATTCTGGCGTCAGCATAGAGTCGCTGATTCAGTTTTATTCCCAAGTAGGATTAAAACACGTGCTATGTACAGACATTAGTCGTGACGGGACTTTGCAAGGTTCTAATAATGCCTTGTATGCAGAATTAGTAAAAGAATATCCACAGATTGAATGGCAAGCTTCTGGTGGAATAGGCAGTTTGCAAGACATACAAGCACTGATTCCGACAAAATGTCAGCACGTAATTTTAGGTAGAGCCTTATTGGAAGGAAAATTCACCCTAGAGGAGGCATTAGCATGTTGGCCAAACGCATAATTCCCTGCTTAGATGTCCGCGATGGTGTCGTAGTTAAGGGCGTTAAATTCCGTAATCACGAAATTATTGGTGACATAGTGCCACTAGCAAAACGCTATGCAGAAGCGGGTGCTGACGAATTAGTGTTTTATGACATTACGGCATCCAGCGATCAAAGAGTGGTGGATAAGAGTTGGGTCACCAAAATTGCCCAAGTAATCGACATTCCGTTTTGTGTTGCTGGCGGAATAAAAAGTGTTGCTGATGCTGGTATCATTTTAGAAATGGGGGCTGATAAAATTTCAGTCAATAGCCCTGCTTTATCAAATCCGCAATTAATCACTGATTTATACAATACATTTGGTCAACAATGTGTGGTGGTGGGTGTAGACAGCTTCTACAATGAGCAAAGCGGAAATTATGAAGTTTATCAGTTTACTGGTGATGAAAAACGTACAGCTAAAACCAAATGGCAAACCCTAGACTGGATAAAAGAAGTGCAAGCCCGCGGAGCTGGTGAAATTGTGCTTAATTGTATGAATCAAGATGGTGTTAGAAAAGGATACGACATCTCGCAATTGGCAGCTGTCCGTGAGGTTTGTAATGTACCTCTTATAGCCTCTGGCGGTGCTGGCGAAATGCAGCACTTCAAAGATGTGTTTGAACAAGCTGACGTAGATGGCGCGCTCGCTGCATCCGTTTTTCACAAAGCAGTGATAGACATCCCTGAACTCAAGCGCTGGTTAAAATCCCAGCAAATATCAATGCGAGATTGTTAGCTTCATCAGCAACAGTATTTACTAATAAAACTTACAGAATTCTATTATGAAGATTACAAAAGATAACCTAGACCAATTAGATTGGCAAAAGATGGATAGTCTAATGCCTTGTATTGTGCAAGATGCCACAAGTGGCCAAGTCTTAATGCATGGTTATATGGATCAAGCTGCGTTAGAAAAAACCTTAGACAGCCAGTTAGTGACTTTTTTTAGTCGCTCAAAACAGCGTTTGTGGACCAAAGGCGAAACCTCAGGCAACGTTTTAGCTCTTGTTGACGTTAGCACAGATTGTGATCTTGACGCTTTATTAGTGCTTGCCAATGCACATGGGCCAACTTGTCATAAAGGCACCCTTTCTTGCTTTGCTGCTGCAGAAAGTTCTGATTTCGGTTTCCTTGCGCAATTAGAGTCTATTATTGCTGAGCGTAAAAATGCTTCTCCGGACTCCAGTTATACGGCCAGTTTATTTAATAAAGGGATTAAACGAATTGCGCAAAAAGTAGGAGAAGAAGGTGTTGAAACTGCATTAGCGGCAACGGTAAAAGACCTTGAAGAGCTTAAAAATGAATCCGCAGATTTACTCTATCATTTAACCGTTTTACTACAGGCGAGTGATTTAGAATACAAAGATGTAATTGCTATTTTAAGAGAAAGACACAAGCAATAGGTTAAAAATCAAACAGTTTTTCGTCGGTAAATAATTAACTTTGGACGTCTTTGCATAGTTAATATTTATTCTTAAACCGCTTTATTAAAAGCCTGATTTATATAGAAGTTCTTTCATTCAATCAGGCTTTACATATCCCACTCCATTTATTCACAATTAAATAACATTATTGCTGGGTACGGTTTTCGTTGTCAGGGCGAAAACAAGTTGATACATTAAGTTAATGGCGCTGGTTATGTGCTTGGAATTTATTACTTTTTACTCAGTTTAATACTTAACTACAAGAAAATAATCATACGGGGTTAGTTTGAATCATACACTGCGACTCGCCATCATTTTAGTCTTTATGTGGTTGCTGCTCTCTGACATGTTCGAGCCGCTGCTACTGACATTTGGATTGTTTTCCGTAGGATTCTCCTTGTGGATTACGACACGAATGTTAAAAATCGACAAAGAGAGGTACACCTTCTTTGTCACTGGCAGTTTTATAAAGTTTCTATTCAAACTCGGTATTAAAGTTATTCAATCAAATATAGATGTCAGCGCGAGAATATTGGGATTCAAACCTGTAGAGTCGACTTTTATTACCATAAAAATGCCCTATAAAGACGATGTGGCTCAAGTGCTTTACGCAAATGCAATTACTCTAACACCGGGCTCTTCAAGCATAGCGTTAGATGATAACTACTTATTAGTACATACAATCAGCGAACAAAGTGCCCATGATCTGGCTAGTGGCGACATGTTAAATATTATGCCGAAACAGTACGCCATCCATGACGTAGAGATTGAATCCAAATGACGCTTTATTTTCTAATTGCCGCAATAGCAATCATGTTTACCATGGCATTAGCACTGTGCAGAGCATTGCTGGGGCCAAGTGTTTTTGATCGCATTCTGGCAGTCAACATGTTTGGTACTAAAGCCGTTCTGTTGGTCGCCATCTTTGCTTTTTTCAGTGGGCGTCACGATTTATTGGATATTGCATTGCTGTACTCTTTATTAAACTTTGTTGGTGTAATTGCTGCGCTCCGTTTAGTCGAAAGAGGGAAATTTTTTGCTAATAACAAAGGCCATAGTGTAAAAATGGAGGACGAATAATATGCTAGATATATTCAGTTTCATTTTTGTAGGTCTAGGTTGTCTGTTAGGCTTAATAGGTGGTATTGGTATTCTTCGACTACCGGATACCTACGCACGTCTGCATGCAGTAGGTGTCACCGATACCCTGTGTACTTTCTTAATTTTGTTTGGCTTAGCCCTTCAAATCACCGAATACATTGTTCTCTCTAAACTCATTTTGATTTTTCTATTTTTGGCCTTCACGAGCCCTGCATCTTCGTATGCATTAGCTAATAATGCTTGGCGTTGGGGATTAAGACACAACCAAAAAATTCATACACTTTCCATTGACCAAACGGAAACACAAAAAGAGGTGGAAAAATGAGTTTACTGGTAAATTTAGTACTGTTGTTTTTCTTATTAGTTATGGCGCTGGCTGTACTGAAAACTAAGCATTTATTTGCCATGGCGATGTTGTTTGGACTTTATAGCCTGTTAGTTGCTGGACTTTTTGTTGTACTTGACGCGCCAGATGTAGCTTTCACTGAAGCAGCTGTGGGCACTGGAATTTCCACCGTACTCATGTTGGTCACTTTAGCTTCAATTCGTGATGGTCATGAAGCCACCACCCATGGTAAATATCGCGTCGCGCCTCTTGTCATCTGTATTTTCATGGGCGGATTGTTAATTTTCGGTACTCACGATATTGCAGAATTAGGCGATGCCAATAGCGCCCCCAACAGAGAAGTTGCTGCTCGATATATTGAAAAAGGTCAAAGTGAAACTGGTGTGCCCAACTTGGTGACTGCAGTACTTGCTAGTTATCGCGGATTCGACACTTTAGGTGAGGTCACTGTGGTATTGACCGCAGGCATAGGTGTTTTGTTATTACTTGGTAAGCGTAAAAAAATTCATGTAAAAACATCCGGAGGCGGCAATGGGAAATGATCTGATTTTACGTGTTGTTACCAAATGGCTGTCACCGGTGATCATTTTATTCGCACTATATGTGCAGTTTCATGGAGATTATAGTCCAGGAGGAGGTTTTCAAGCAGGCGTAATCTTTTCCTCCGCCATTCTTTTGTACGGACTCACATATGGACTTGATGCTGCATTAAAAGTTGTGCCCGAAACCGCACTCAAAGTCTGCGCCAGCATTGGAGTACTCTTGTACACCGGCGTTGGGGTGGTGTCTATGCTCAGAGGCGGGAATTTTTTAAATTACAGTGTGCTTTTAGATAGCCCCATTGCCGGTCAACATCTAGGTATTATCGTCATTGAATTGGGCGTTGGCATTACCGTAGCTTCCGTAATGATTCTATTATTTTTTACCTTTGCTAGACGAGTAACGCCAGAATGATGTCTGAATTTAATATGAGTGACGCTTTAAATTATGTTGCTGGCCACATCAACTATTGGATGATTATTGCTGTAATGATGGTGGGCTTGTACACCCTAATCAGCCGCACTAATTTGATGAAAAAATTGGCCGGTTTATCCATGTTTCAAACCGCTGTTATCTTGTTTTATGTAAGTTTAGGCAAAGTGACGGAGGGAACAGTTCCTATAATAGATCAAGGTTACACACTTTATTCAAATCCCCTGCCCCAAGTGTTGATGTTGACCGCTATTGTAGTCGGTGTAGCCACCACGGCCTTAGGCTTTGCTTTGGTCATAAGAATTAAGGAGTCTTACCACAGCATTGAAGAAAATGAGATTGAAGCCATGGATGGAAAAGAATGACTGAACAAATCACCATCCTGTTAATTGTTATTCCATTAATTGCAGCGCCTATTACTGCGCTGTTTAAACAAAACTTTTATGCCTGGATGATTACCCTTTTGGTATCCATATGTTGTGGCGTGATAAGCGGCTACATTCTGCTCGAAGTGATCGATGGTAAACATTTAATTTACGAATTGGGCGGATGGCGTCCTCCTTGGGGCATAGAATACAAAATTGACTCACTTAATGCTTTTATCGCCTTTATCGTAAGTGTTATTGCTATTGTGACTAACATTTTTGCTTATCGAAGTGTGCCTACGGAAATTAGCAAACAAAATATCGGATTGTTTTATGCAGCCATGCAGCTTTGCTTACTTGGTCTTTTGGGTATTGCATTAACGGGCGATATCTTTAATTTGTTCGTGTTTTTAGAAATTTCATCGTTATCTAGTTATGCCCTCATTAGCATGGGGAAAAAACGCCAAGCGTTAACCGCCGCGTTTTCTTATCTGATTTTGGGCACCATAGGCGCAACCTTTTTCTTAATTGGGGTTGGCTTCTTGTTTGCCGCTTCAGGTAGTTTAAACATTTCAGATATCGCCAATCGTTTCCATACCTTCGAAGATATGCAACTGGTGGTTACTGCTTTCATCTTTATTGTGCTAGGTCTAGCGTTAAAGGCCGCGATATTTCCTTTACACAGTTGGTTACCCAACGCCTATGGCTTTGCACCATCTACCGTCAGCATATTTCTATCCGCTACAGCAACAAAGGTGAGTATTTATGCCCTGATTAGAGTGCTTTTCGACCTTTATCCTGTAGATTATTGGCAATCACTGTTATTTCCTCAGATCTTATTAGTATTAGGCTGCGTTGGTGTAATTTATGGTTCATTTAGAGCCTGGCAACAAATTGAAATAAAGCGTTTATTAGCCTTTTCAAGTGTTGCGCAAATTGGTTACATCATTATCGGAATCGCCTTAATGAGCGAACTAGGCCTAACCGCCGCGGTCATTCATTTATTTAATCACGCGATCATTAAAGCAACCTTATTTATAGGTGCTGGGATTTTAATTTATCGGAGCAATACAACTAAGTTAGAAGACCTTAGGGGCTTTGGGGCTAGCATGCCATGGACGTTTGCAGCTATTACTATAGCAGGATTGAGCTTAATCGGCGTGCCAGGTACGGTTGGATTTGTAACTAAATGGTATTTGCTTGAAGCAGCAATTGAACAGAGTAAATGGATAGTGGTAATGGCCATTGTTATTGGGTCAGTTTTCGCTATTGCCTATATTTGGAAAATTGTTGAAGCACTCTACTTTAACTCAAAACGAAAAATACATATTCATAACGTGAAAAGTGGTGATATTAAGGTAGCCACGGCATCTAAAAGTATGGGACTAGCACTTTGGTTAGGCGCTTTTTCGTGCATTTATTTTGGTTTATTTACCGAGTTCCCCTTTGCGTCAGCTTACGCTGTAGCAAAAGGTTTGTTAGGACTATAGGGGTAGAATATGGAACTAACATACTGGTTAATGCTAACAATTATTACCCCTGTAGCTGGCGCATTAATAATATCTCAGCTCGACAAATATCCGAACATTCGCGAAGCCATTACCTTAATCACTGCCTTTAGCCTATTTGGTATCAATATTTGGTTATACCTTCAACATGATGGCGCAACCTATGGATATACCTTTGCAGAGCCCATTGAAGGCTTGGCCATTTCCTTTGTATTAAATGATTTTGGTCTTTTGTTTGCCCTTATTGCAAGTGGACTTTGGATTGCCACGTCAATTTATGCAATAGGCTACATGCGAGCCCATCATGAAACCCATCAAACACGTTTTTTCACCTTATTCGCAGTAGCTATTGCGGGTGTAATGGCAGTCGCTTATGCGGAAAACCTGTTCACTTTATTTATTTTTTATGAGTTTTTGACCGTTTCCACCTATCCATTAGTCACTCATGCAGGTACCAGAGAAGCTAAACGTGGCGGTCGTATCTATATACTGATTCTGATGGGGTCGAGTATTTTGTTTTTCCTTCCTGCGATGATCATTGTTTGGTTTACCGCGGGTTCTTTAGAATTTGTAAAAGGTGGTTTATTGAATGGCGCCTTGGATCCCGTCTATGTGTTGCCATTATTGGTTTTATTTTTATTAGGTATCAGCAAAGCTGGGATTATGCCGCTGCACAAGTGGCTTCCATCTGCTATGGTAGCCCCTACACCAGTGAGCGCCTTATTGCACGCGGTAGCTGTGGTAAAAGCAGGTGTGTTTTCTATCGTAAAAGTCGTTGTATTTATTTTTGGCACTGACTTTATTACTGAATCTTCCGCTAACGATTGGTTAATCTGGGTTCCAGCAATCACTATATTAATGGCGTCTTTTATTGCCTTAACCAAAGACAACTTAAAAGAACGGTTAGCTTATTCCACCATTAGTCAACTTAGTTACATCGTATTGGGTGCTATGATTGCAAATCAATTATCTATTGTCGGCGCCAGTATGCACATTGCTATGCATGCTTTCGCGAAAATTGCCCTGTTTTTCGCAGCAGGAGCAATTTTGGTCACAGCGCATAAGAAGTATGTAAGCGAATTAAAAGGGCTTGGCAGACAAATGCCATTTACCTTTGTGGTTTTCACCATAGGTACCTTGAGCATCATTGGCCTACCGTTTTTCGGCGGAATGTGGAGTAAGTGGTATTTGATATCCGGCGGATTGGAATTTACAGGCGTCCAAGCGACCTATTGGATGATCTTGATTACCCTAAGTGTCAGTTCAATGTTAAACATCTTTTATCTACTGAGTATTCCAATCCAAGGATTTTTTGCAGGAGAGCAAAAAGACGTTCAAATAAAAGAAGCACCTGTCGCCTGCTTAATTGGAATGGCAATCCCAACCTTAATGACTTTATACTTATTTTTCGATCCAGATATTGTTTACCGCCTCTCATTGGCTGTTGCTGGATAAGGCTCGCGGAGAATTTTCATGAATCAAAATAAACCCAACGCCGAAAAAATACCCTTTTTTGATAATCCCAAAAACATCAGCATTATGCTTATTAGTTTTTATGTTATTTGTGGCTTGCTGGTCATTTTAGACTTTGTGGTACACAGACACATTTATGTCAGCTTTGAAGAAATTCCCGCTTTTTACGCTATATATGGTTTTATTGCCTGTGTCGTCTTGGTGGTAATTGCAAAGGAAATGCGCAAACTGGTAATGCGTGATGAAAATTACTATCAAGATAGAGATGACACTGAATTAAATAGTCAAAGTACTGAAGATCATTCGCAGGAGTCAAAATGAGTTACACTATTCCTGCTTTCCTACCCTTTTTTATCGCTGCCTTAGTGGCATTAGTATTGCCACATCGCTTTCGCTATGTGCTAATTTTAGTACCCTTAATCAGTGGAATTTGTTTGTACATTTCTGGTGACGCTACCGCTTCCCATAGCATCTCTTTACATACATTTACCTTAGAATTGGTTGAAGTCGATAAACTCAGTTTAATGTTCGGATACTTATTCCATTTAGCTTGTTTTATTTGCTTAATTTACGCTATGCACTTAAAGGATAAATTGCACTTTGTTGCTGGGCTAAGTTATGCAGGCAGTGCGGTAGGCGCTGTTTTTGCGGGTGATTTTATTACCTTATTCATTTTTTGGGAGCTATTAGCGGTCACTTCAGCATTTCTTATATTTGCCAGAGGGACCAAAGCTGCAACAAGTGCTGGTATTCGATACCTGATGATCCAGATACTCTCTGGCGTGGCTCTATTAATAGCTGCCATTATGCATTATCAAGATGTCGGTAGTTTTGATATTGATTTTGTTGGTCTAGGGTCCGTTGCTTCTTATTTATTCCTATTTGCCTTTGGTGTAAAAGCAGCCTTCCCATTCTTACACACCTGGCTAACCGATGCTTATCCAGAAGCTACGCCTGTAGGCACAGTGTTTTTATCCGCCTTTACCACAAAAGTGGCGATTTATATGTTGGCCCGAACTTTCGCAGGTGAAGAATTATTAGTCTACATTGGCGCTGCAATGACTTGTTTCCCAATATTTTATGCAGTTATCGAAAACGACCTGCGTAAAGTATTAGCTTATAGCTTGATTAACCAGCTCGGATTCATGGTTTGTGGTGTTGGAATAGGGACAGCACTCGCCCTAAATGGAGCGGTTGCCCATGCCTTTAATGATGTAATATTTAAAGGTTTGCTATTTATGACCATGGGAGCTGTATTAACCCGTGTGGGCCATGTTAACGGTTCAAATCTAGGTGGCTTGTACAAGACTATGCCCAAGACTACATTATTCTGTGTTGTTGGCGCAGCGTCCATCTCAGCATTTCCTTTGTTTAGCGGCTTCATCAGTAAAAGCATGGTGATGGCAGCTATGATAGAAGCTGGTCATGAATATTTATGGCTGATGCTACTGTTTGCCTCCGCAGGGGTTTTCCACCATGCAGGGATAAAAATTCCTTTCTTTGCCTTTTTTGCACATGATTCAGGCATGCGCCCTAAAGAAGCCCCCACGAATATGTTAATTGCAATGGGTATAGCATCTGTTCTGTGTATTGCGTTCGGTAGCTACCCTTGGATAGTCTATCATTTGCTACCTTGGGAAAATGCGTATCAACCCTACGATTTAACCCATACCCTAACCCAACTACAACTATTGTTCTTCTCTGCCTTAGCCTTTGTATGGTTGAATAAAATGGGCCTTTATCCGCCTGAATTACGTTCAGTTAATTTAGATGTTGAATGGCTCTACCGAAAAGCTTTGCCAAAATTTGGAAACATCTGTTTTAACGCAATGAACGCTATTTTAGATGGCCTTTTTAGGTTCAAGTTATTAGGTCGTCATCTTTTACCAAAACGACAAGCGCACGCCGGCGCTAACGCCGCCACGTTGACATATCGAATGGTCATTGGTTTTGTATTACTGGCGATAATCGCCTTTATCACAGAGATTGTATGAGCTCTACAAACGTAAAAGATAGTCTCAAGGCGTTTGGTACATAAAAATACAACAGTGAATGTAAAGCTATGTAAAGAGACTTTTATATTCAATCAGCGCATGATTGAATAGACATATGTTTCACTTCACATCTCGTTTTATACATGAATCAAAATTATGCAGATTTTGCCAGATATCTGCTTTTGTCGGCAGTAGTTAGTATCTGGGGTTGTGCCAATACAAATGAAATAACACCTATATCAAAGCAAATTGATATAGCCCCCAATTGGCAATCAGAGACAAATCAGAACTCAGTCGAGCAAGGTTGGATTTCTACACTTAACAATCAAGAATTAATCACCTTTGTGGATTTAGCATTAGTGCAGAACCAAGAACTGCAACAAATGTATTATTCTGTTCAGCAATCTCAACATGATTTGGCAATAGCTGAAGCCGAAAATTGGCCTTCAATAAATCTCGCAAACTCCATTGGGCGTCAAAAAAACAATCAACCTGTTAATTATTCTAATTCAGCTTCGATCGGTTTCAACTTCAATTATGAACTTGATGTTTTTGGTAAGCTAAGTGCAACGCAACGACAGGCACAATACCTATATTTAGCGCAACAATTTGAATATCAGCAAGCAAAGGAACAACTGGTCGCAGATGTGATCCTAGCCTATTATAACGTCATCAGACAACAGCAACTTCTGCAATTGCGACAGCAACAATTAGATAATGCTAAGACTGATCTCGACATTATCGAGCGAGGCTATAAACAAGGGATTAATGAATCCTTGGATGTGTACTTAACTAGAAATGCACTTGCCACAGTAGAAGCCTCACTCATGGAGCAAAATTCCACCTTAGTCTTGGCGATTAGAAGCCTTGAACGACTAGTTGGCAAATACCCAGCGGGAATGCTTACAGTTTCTGATAGATTCCCAGAGATTTCCCAACAAATATCGACGGGTGTGCCAAGTGAACTCATTTCTAGGAAGCCAGGCATTCAAAGTGCTTGGTATTCACTTATGAGTCAAAATGAGGCTTTAGGAATAGCGCATAAAAACAGATACCCGAGCTTGAGTTTTTCCGCTTCACTAGGAGATTCAGCAGATAGTTATAGTAATTTACTTTCTTCTTCAGAGTTAGCTTGGTCCTTACTGGGTAACTTAACAGTGCCTATTTTCCAAGGCGGCTTATTAAAAGCTCAAGAAGAAAAAGCCAGATTGGCACTGAAACAGAGTGAAGAAATTTATATAGCAACATTATTAGACGCCTTTGCTGATGTTGAAAATACCCTAACCCAAGAAAATAATTTACAAATTCAATACGCAAAAACCTTTTCTGCAAGTGAATATGCCCAAAGAGCGCAGGACATTGCCTTTCAGCAATATCAAAGAGGCCTAGTGACTTATACAACAGTGCTTGATGCGCAAGATAGAGCCTATAGTGCGCAAATTAACCTTATTAATCTTGCTTATCAGCGTCTTGAAAACCAAATTTTGCTGCGTTTAGCTCTTGGCGGCAGTTTAACTAATATTAACAATGATCTATCGAGTAGTTGAAAATGAAATTATCGCCATTTATTAAAAAGCTTTTGCCCGTATTGGTACTAGTACTTGCAGGTTTATCTTGGTTTCTAATTACTAATAATCCACCAACACAAGCTAGAGGTGCACCACCAAAAGTTGCTCGCATTAATGTTGACATTGAACCTATAGAAGTAAAACCATTTTCAATCGATGTTGCTAGCTATGGCGTAGTGCGCCCAAGGACACAAAGCACCTTATCTTCACAAGTGAGCGGCCAGATCCTATCTGTCAGCGACAACTTCAGAGAAGGCGGATTTTTTGACAAAGGTGAAGTTTTGGTCTTAATCGATGACAGGGATTTAAAGGCGACAGTTCAATCTGCTAGCGCGGCGTTAGAGCTGGCAAAGCAAGCGTTAATAGAGGAAATGGCGCGAGGCGAACAAGCGGTTGAAGATTGGAAGAGACTCGGTGGTAATGAAGAACCCAATGCCTTGGTATTGCGTCAACCGCAACTTGCTACAGCAAAAGCCGATGTGGCAGCAGCAGAAGCGAATCTTGCAACGGCCAAATTAAATTTAGAACGCGCCCAAGTCATCGCGCCCTATCAAGGCCGAATAAGGGAGCAATTTGTCGATATTGGTCAGGTGGTAAGTAATAGCTCTGAATTAGCTAGCATTTTCGCTACTGATTTGGTTGAAGTAAGATTGCCGATTAAAAACTCTGACCTTCAATTCATAAACCTCCCTGAGCAATATGCTAACGGGCAATCAAATCTTGGGGCAAAAGTCGTATTTAGTTCAAATTTGTTTGAATCTCAGCGCTGGCACGGAAAATTAGTACGTACCGAGAGCGCTATTGATGAAAATGCACAGCAATTATATGTCGTAGCTCAGATAGCCGACCCATACGGCGCAGACTATATGGACCAACAAAGCATAAAAATTGGTCAATATGTCAAAGCTTCAATTCAAGGAAAAACAATTTCCGATGCCATTGTGATACCAAATAGCACTATCTATCAAGGCACCTACGTTTACATTGAAAATGATGGTTTTTTACAACGCAAAGATATTAAAGTCGCGTGGCAAAGTTCTGATGAAAGTATTATCTCTTCAGGCCTTTCCTCTGGCGATAACTTAGTACTAACACCGCTAGGACAAGTGAGTTCCGGTACACCTGTAACGGTAAATCAAAGCTTCCAAAGAGTAAAAGATAGCGCTACAACCTCTAGTAACACCACTCAAGGAGCAGTGAAATGATAGCCTGGTTTACAAAAAATCATGTTGCTGCAAATTTACTCTTAATCACCATAGTTATCTTTGGTCTATATAGTTTATCCAATCGAATTCCACTAGAAGTATTTCCTGAGGTTGCGGCAGAGACTATTAGTGTTAGTGTTTCATTGAGAGGAGCAACACCTGAAGACGTCGAACGAGGAGTTACTATACGTATTGAAGAAGCAGTTCAAGATCTTGAAGGCATCGAGCGTATAGTTTCGCGCTCAAGTGAAAATAGCTCTTCCGTAAATATAGAAGTTGAAAGCAATTACGACCCTAGAGAATTACTTGCTGATGTAAAAAGCAGAGTGGACGCGATTAACACGTTTCCAGCTGATGCCGAGAAACCGGTAATTGCACTAGCGCAACGAACTCGAGAAGTAATTGCGGTGTCTGTTGCAAGTGATTATTCAGAACGTGAGACCCGAGAATATGCTGAAATAGTGCGCGATGAGTTATTGCGCTTAGATGGTGTTACTCAGTTAGAATTGTCTGGGGTGCGTAGCTATGAAATTGCTGTCGAGGTTTCCAAAGATATTCTAAGGCAATATAACCTTACCTTGTCTGATATCAGCAATGCGATTCAAAACTCAAGTCAGGATGTAAGTGCTGGGAACTTAAAGTCAGAAGGCGCTGAAGTACTCATACGCTCTAAGGGCCAAGCCTATCGAAAAGATGAATTTTCCAACATCGTTGTGTTACGCCAAAGTGATGGCGCTATTATTCGCTTAGGTGATATTGCAACAATAACAGATGACTTTGAAGAAGATCCTGTTCGAACCAGATTTAACGGAAAGCAGGCAGCATTTATCGATGTATATCGAATTGGTGATCAAAGTGCAATTGAGGTTGCCGACAAAGTAAAACAATATATCGAAACTAAACAACAAAACTTACCCAAGGGATTCGAATTAAGTTATTGGGACGATGATAGCCAAATAGTGAAAAGTCGAATCAATACGCTGGTGACTAACGCCATACAAGGCGGCGTACTTGTACTGGCTTTACTTACGTTATTTTTGCGCCCCTCAATTGCACTTTGGGTTTTTATCGGAATCCCCGTTTCTTTTATGGGGGCATTTATTATGATGCCTTTCTTTGGCATAACCCTTAATATTTTAAGTTTGTTCGGATTTATATTAGTGCTAGGCATTGTTGTCGACGATGCGATTGTGACCGGAGAAAATGTCTATACCCATTTAAAAACCTCACAAAATGGTGAACAAGCCGCTATCCTCGGCACCCAGGAAGTTGCGACCCCAGTCACGTTCGGAGTTTTAACTACAGTGGCTGCATTTCTTCCATTAGCTTTCATTGAAGGTAATCGCGGCGCTTTGTTTGCTCAGATCCCTGCTGTTGTTATTCCTGTGCTGTTATTTTCACTAATTGAATCAAAATTTGTGCTTCCTGCTCATTTAAAATATATCAAACTTAGAAGTACTAAAACGCCAAGCAAACTAGATGCATTTCAACAACGTTTTGCAGATGGATTTGAAAAAGCCATTCTAAAATACTATCAACCCTTACTTGGGTTAACTTTAAAAAACAAAGGGACTACGGTAGCACTCTTTGTTGCCGGGTTTGTTATTATCGTTGCGTTAATTAGTTCTGGACACATGCGATTTGTATTCTTCCCACGTATTCCCTCCGAAACAGTTAGAGCAAGTTTAACCATGCCAGCTGGGACACCTTTTGAAGTTACCAATAGATACATTGTTGACATGGCGGATAAAGCCAGAGAGTTGCAACAAAAATATGTTGACGATGACAGCGGAAAAAGTGTCATTTTAAATGTGTTAGCCTCCACTAGGAGTAGTGAAAGTGGTATCGTGAGATTTGAAATAACGCCGAATGAAGAACGTGAATCAGATATTACTTCGACTCAGTTAGCCAATGAATGGCGAGAATTGGTAGGGACAATCCCCGGTGCCGAGAGCCTAACATATAGGGCTGAATTTGGGCGTTCCTCAGACCCAATCGATATTCAGCTAAATGGTACCAATGTTCAAACGCTTGAAGAAATATCGAGTAAAATAAAGCAACGACTCGCAACATATGAAACTGTATTCGATATTTCTGATAGTTTGTCTGATGGAAAAAGTGAACTTCAAATTGAATTAACCGATCAAGGACTTGCATTAGGGTTAACCCGAGTAGAAGTGGCAAATCAAATTCGAAATTCGTTTTTTGGGGCACAAGCACAAAGGATCCAAAGAGGACGTGACGACGTGCGAGTAATGGTTCGTTTACCTTTAGAAGAACGTCGCTCAGTGGCAGAATTGCAAGATATATTAGTCAATACGCCTGAAGGTAACAAAGTACCTTTGTCACACATAGCGACTCTAGTTCCTGGCAAAAGCCCATCTTCCATTTACCGTATTGATAGATATAGAACTGTGTCTGTAGTGGCGGATGTGCAAAAAGAAGCGACTAATATGACAGTATTACAAGAAGATCTTCGTGGTTTTTTAGATGAATTAGTCACTCAATACCCAGGCGTAGATTACACCCTTGAAGGTGAATCTAAAGAACAAGAAGAAAGTGCAAATTCGTTACTTATTGGACTTGCTTTTGTACTCTTTGTTATCTACGCCTTGTTAGCCATACCCTTTAAATCTTACATTCAACCTTTAATTGTCATGAGTATAATTCCATTCGGACTCATAGGGGCTGTTATCGGTCATTGGATTATGGACATGAACTTAGCTATATTCAGCTTTTTGGGCATGCTAGCGCTTATTGGAATCGTAGTGAACGACTCATTGGTGCTTGTAGATTATATTAATAAACGTCGTGAGCAAGGAGAGGCATTGGTTGAGGCGGTTTTAACTGCAGGCGCAGCTAGATTTCGACCAGTTATGCTGACTAGCTTAACAACCTTTATTGGCTTAATGCCTTTACTGTTTGAAAAAGCGACTCAAGCTCAATTTCTTATTCCAATGGCTGTTTCGTTAGGTTTTGGTATCATATTCGCCACTATAATCACACTAATATTAGTGCCTATAAACTACATTTTAGTGGAAAAACTCTGTACCAAGTTAAACGGCGGAATTCCTCTAGTAAAGTCTAAAATGATGAATGAAACCTTGGTCCACACTAAATAATAGTCCAGGGTTTTAGATGTGTTGAATAAAAACTTGATATCCCCAAGGCGGTAGTGAGAAAGCAAAGTCTTGTGGGATATTGATTGTTTTTTCATCGTAATCATGAAGTTGCCCATTTATTTGCGCATTATATTGGCCACAAAAAAGTGTTTCACAAAAGGTTACGTTAGCCTCTTGCTTCGAAAAATTAAATATAAAAAACCATTTACTTTGCTGGTCTTGGCGCACAAAACTAAAAACTTTATCCATAGCAGTGTTAGGCACCTGAATCATGGTAGCCCCCCACTTTCCGTTCCAAAGCGCGCTATGTTGTTTGCGTAACCGTAATAATAATGAGTAAAAATCGGCCATAAAATTATGTTGCCAGTCGATAGGATCGCGCTCAAAGAATGCCAGACGTTTGGTTTCTCCTGCTTCTTGACCGTTATGGATAAGCGGCATCCCCTCGCCAAGTACAGATAATGTAACAGCAGCAGGTAATGCAGGTCCAAATTTTTCGTCAGGGGTACCTTCCCATGCATTTTCGTCATGATTACTGACAAAGGTCATTCTAAAGGCTTGTTTTGGCCAAGATCTTTCATTCCATGAATAGTATTTACGCAGTTTATCCAGAGGTAAATCCCCCATAGCTATACCGTGCATGGTTTCATTCCAGCTCCACGCGTAGGTCATATCAAAACCGTACTCATGCAAATCGCGATTTTCCCATTCCGCCAACATAAATACGGGTTTTATTTGGTCTAGGGCTTGTCTTGCTTGTTTCCAAAAATCCTTCGGTACATAGCCAGCTACATCACATCGATAACCGTCGATATCAAACTCTGTTACCCAATAACACAAAGCCTCTATCATGTATTCACGCAGTGGTATTTGGTCGTAATCAAATTCAATAATGTCTTCCCAATCCCACCAAGGCGAAGGCCTAAAATCCCCTTTGTAGTCTTTTAAATACCATTCTGGATGGCTTTTAGTCAGCGGGTTATCCCAAGCACTATGGTTAGGAACCCAATCTAAAATGACTTTTAATTTTAGTTCATGGGCAACCTTAACTAAGGTTTTAAAATCCTCTTTATTGCCGAACTCTGGATTGATGTCAAAGTAGTCTTTTACCGCATAAGGACTGCCCAATTCACCTTTTCGATTAAGCTCTCCAATAGGATGAATGGGCATTAACCAGATAATATCTGAGCCTAACGCTTTTATGCGAGGAAGTTGCTCTATGACCCCCTTAAAGTCACCTTGGGGGCTAAATTGACGAGTATTAATTTGGTAAATAGTGGCGTTTTTTGACCAGTCGGGAGTTTGCACTTTAACAAGGGGTTCTATGTTCAGCATACATCCTCAATTGAATACATTTGTGGCAAAAATATATATACGATAAGGAGAAAATATAGCTTAGTTTACTCAACAAATTAATAAGGCAAACCCGCTATGCCCATAATTAACACCCAGGTAGCAAAGAATATTTTTAAACGCGTAATAGAAAAATACAATACAACATGTTTCGCTATCATTCCGCCAACCACTGCGCCAGCGCCAGCAAACAATATCACTTGCCAGTAAATAGCTTGGGTGACAACCAAGTGATAATAAATTGCGCCCCACACACTAAAGGCGCTTAAAATAACGGCAACAGCAATAGCGAAAGTAATATTAAATTGACGCAAAATTAAATAAACCGCGGTTAATTCCCCTACTCCCACAGATAACCATGCGGTAATAATGCCGCCAAACAAACTAATGACAATTAGACTTGCAATGTCGAACCAATGTAGATGAAAGGCTCCGACTTGACGCTTCATAAGCGGGATTGAACAATATATTGCCAGCGCTAACAAAATAGAAAAAACGCCAAAATATAAATGCAAAGAATCTAGTGCTTTTTCGGTGTATTCAGCAAAACCAAATTGCGCCAACAAAATACCCAGAATTGAAAATGGTATGGTCAAAGTTAAGGCTTTGCTCATGCTTGCCCATTGGGGATCGCTTCGGTGGTGGCTTTTATAATAGTTCCACCAAGTAATAGCACCGGCTGTCATTCCACAACATTGAATAGCAAAACTGGTCGCGATAATAGTCGCGTTAGACAAGGATAATTGATTGAAAAAGGGTACGAAGACAACGCCACCACCGGCACCCGTGGAGTTCGCAAAAATTGCCCCTGTAATGCCTAATAATAGAAATCCTGCATAGTTAATAACGAGGTCGAGGGTGTTGGGTTGAGCAATTAATAATAGGAGCCAAGCGCAAAATAATCCAAACTTGATCCTATGTAACTTGATCAAATGTAAATATTTAGTTAACAATACAGACATCCTACTCGTTTTAACTCAACCGCGTCTAAATTAGCGAGAACTCTTTGAATGCGCAGGATTATACCTAAGGACGTCTTCTATGGTAGTTAAAAATTCGTTACCAGAGCAATTAGTTATCGAATTGTCGCCCAATCGTTCTGCCACATGGCAACAAACAAAATGGGTGATTTGGGTAATGGTTGCTGTTGTGATGGTAATTGCCGTTGCTTGGTCTTTTGTAGGTGCCTGGGTTGTTTTGCCTTTTGCAGGGCTGGAAGTGGGACTTTTTGCGCTCTTGATGTATAAGGTTTCTCGTTTAACCTACCATAAGCAAACGCTTTATGTGACCAATGAAGACGTTATTATTGAGCAGGGATTTCGTAAACAGCTGAATCGAAAAAGATTTATTCGACAACACTTACATGTGGCCTACTGGGAATCCGAAAGAGATTGGGAATTACCTAGGATCGCGTTGATTAATGAAGTATCAGAGATGGAACTCGGTAGCTTTCTAAATTTGGCAGATCGTAAGCAATTAAAAACGCTGTTAGAAGAGGCTGGATTCATAATTTTACGCAATCGATGGTGGCAAAGCTAATTATCTGATCCTATGCTTAACTTAACTGCTATTAATTAGTGTGTTTTTTAAGCTAACGCATTAGAGGCCGAAATGAATTTATTTATCGAATCAATTGAAGGTGGTTTGTACATGGCAGGTATCGGCGAAGAAAAAGCAACTCGCTTTATACGAGATGAATATCGAAACTCTTCCTCATTTCAATCAATCACAGACATCAGGGAACAATTATCAGGACAACATTTCGATAAGGTGTATTTAAGGCAAGCGACGCCTTATGACGAAATGTGTGGCAGTAGCGAAGATGACAAACTCATGATGGAATTAAATTGGCGATAGTAAACTATAGCTTTGTTTAATTTCACAGCTCCGATCACTTAGGTTAGACTATCAGAGATAGGTGCTACGGATGCTTGTATGGACGAGTTTGATTTTATTATTGTGGGTGCAGGTTCGGCTGGATGCGTTCTAGCAAATAGACTATCAGCAAACCCTGACGTAAAAGTATGTTTAGTTGAAGCGGGTCCAAAAGACACACACCCCGCAATTCACATTCCTTTTGGCATTGCCTTTCTTGCTAACAATAAGACTGTAAACTGGCAACTTGAGACCGCTCCTCAAACGGCACTTAATAATCGTTCTTTGTACTGGCCGCGAGGAAAAACCCTTGGCGGTTCTTCTAGCGTTAATGCTATGTGCTATATCAGAGGTATTCCAGAAAATTATGACCAATGGGCAAGTGAAGGTTGTACTGGCTGGGATTGGCAATCTGTTCTTCCCTACTTTCGAAAAGCAGAGAATAATTCTCGCGGCATCTCTCGTTTACATGGTGCTGGAGGTCCTCAGTGGGTCAGCGATCTAAATCAGATCAATCCATTGACCTTAGAATTTATTGAAGCAGGTAAGCGATTGGGTGTCTCTGAGAATCCAGATTTCAATGGAATTTCCCAAACCGGTATCGGCGTTTATCAGGTTACCCAAAAACACGGACAAAGATGCAGTACAGCAAAAGCATATTTGTCTGAAGATGTGCAAAATAGAGCCAATCTAACCATAAAAACCAGATGTCATGTTGAAAAGATCTTGTTTGAAGATAAACGAGCTTGTGGAATTGAAATCAAGCAGCAGGAAACATCTGAACAACTCATAGCTAAACAAGAAGTGTTATTGAGTGCAGGCGCTATAGGTTCGCCTGAAATATTACTTAAATCAGGAGTGGGAGATAAAAACCAGTTAGCTGAAGTAGAGATCCCAACTGTTATCCATTTACCGGGCGTTGGCAAAAATTTGCAAGACCACTTAGATATTACGCTTGTGGTCAAACAAAAGAGAACTGATTCCTACGGCATCTCATTGCAGGGAATTTTTAAACATTGGCGAGCACCTTTTGAATACTGGTTCAAACAGAAAGGACTTCTGACCTCCAATATTGCAGAAGGTGGCGCTTTTCTGAAATCTTCACCTAAACTCAAACATCCAGATCTACAAGTACACTTTCTGCCAGCTTTATTAATAGACCACGGCAGAAAAAAGCCCTTAGGCCATGGCTATACCATTCACGTCTGTCATTTGTATCCTAAGAGTAAGGGACAAATTTCGCTGCAAAAGAGTGAAAACGGATTCCGTGCTCTTATTCAGCCCAACTATCTTAGTGAGCAAGAAGATCTAAAACCACTTATTGATGGTTTTAAATGGGCGAGAAAACTTGCCAATACAGACCCGTTGAAGACATCCAGCACTGAATTCATGCCGGGAGAATCATACCAAGATGAAGATGCGATAGCGGAGTATATTCGTCAGCACGCTCAATCGCTATACCACCCTGTTGGGACTTGTAAAATGGGGGCAAGAGATAGTGAACAAACCGTTGTATGCCCTGATTTAAAAGTAGTAGGTCTACAAAACTTAAGGGTAATAGACGCTTCAGTAATGCCAAGCATCATCGGCGGTAATACAAATGCCCCCACCATAATGATTGCAGAAAAAATAGCTGACAAAATACTCGCTGATTTTAAGTAAATGTTTTGCTTATGATCTGTATCAAGTTTGCAATTTTTCCATAGGTCAATTTTCATACTCAGACTGATATAGTAAAAATACAAGCAAACTATAGAGGAAAGCATCATGTCTGAAGCAACTGCCAATTCAAAAACTACAGATACTACTACTGCAGTAAATAACGTAAATACTCAGCCAAAACATATTTCTGAGCACCATACACATATTGACCGACATGACCAATTTAGTATTGCTGAATCGTTTAAAAATGGCGAATACCCTTATAAAACTAAAATATCCTCTAAAACTTATGAGGCTCGAAAAGTTGAATTACAAGTTGAGCTTTTAAAAGTACAAAAATGGGTAAAAGAAACCGGCCAGAAAATTGTCATTTTGTTTGAAGGCAGAGACGCTGCGGGTAAAGGGGGGACCATAAAACGTTTTATGGAACATATGAACCCAAGGGGTTGTCGAGTAGTTGCCCTAGAAAAACCCACTGAAACCGAAAAAGGCCAATGGTACTTTCAAAGATATATTAAACACCTACCCACTGAAGGCGAAATCGTACTGTTTGATCGCTCTTGGTATAACAGAGCTGGCGTAGAAAGGGTGATGGATTTTTGTGAACCTAACGAATACTTAGAATTTATGCGACAAACACCAGATTTGGAACGAATGCTGGTCCGAAGTGGCATCAAATTGTTCAAATATTGGTTCTCTGTAACACCTGAAGAACAAAATGCTCGATTTACAAAGCGAGAAACTGATCCTTTGAAGCAATGGAAACTAAGCCCGATAGATAAACAAGCTATGCAATTGTGGGACGATTATACAGAAGCTAAAGAAGCCATGTTCTTTTACACCCATACTGCAGATGCGCCTTGGATGGTAGTCAAATCAGACGATAAAAAGCGCGCACGTCTTAATTGCATGCATCATTTTCTAGCAAGCTTGCCTTATCCAAACAAAAATACCCATATTGTCAGAGGCGCCGACCCGTTGATTGTGGGGAATGCTAGCAATGTAATAAATCAAGATAGACACATTTTGGGAAAAACCTTACATCCAAAACACACCAATCGTTCTTGATTTTTCTATCCTATAAACAAAAACACCAAGTATAATGACTATGCTTGGTGTTTTTTTATCTTTTGTAATTGCAAACTTATTGTAACAAGCTTTCCAATTCTGAGCTTACCTTATCAACAGGTTTAGTACCGTCAATTTTTCGGTATTCGCACATACCTTGACCAGCAGCTTCTTCATAATAGTTAACTAATGGTTTGGTTTGCTCATGATAAACTGCTAATCGGCTACGTACTGTTTCTTCTTTATCATCATCTCGGATAATAAGTTCATCGCCAGTCACATCGTCTTTACCTTCCACTTTAGGAGGATTGTAAACCACGTGATAAACACGACCAGATGCAGGATGAACACGACGACCACCCATTCTATCTACAATGACATCGTCAGGAACGTCAAACTCAATACAATAATCTACGTTAATATTTGCTTCTTTCATCGCATCAGCTTGGGGAATAGTACGAGGGAATCCATCTAATAGAAAACCGTTTGCACAATCTTCTTGTGCAATTCTTTCTTTGACCAAGCCAATGATCAAATCATCAGAGACCAATTGCCCTGCGTCCATTACCTTCTTTGCAGCCAAACCTAATTCAGTTCCCGCTTTAATTGCCGAGCGAAGCATATCGCCAGTCGAAATTTGTGGAATACCGAATTTGTTCATTAAAAACTGGGCCTGAGTCCCTTTGCCGGCACCTGGTGCACCGAGAAGTATGATACGCATTTAGCGTCCTCCAAGATATTTAAAAAAACTGGTGAAACTGTACAGCTTAGCGACCTCGTTAACAAGCGAAAATCGGGAAAATTGGTCAGACTTTAGGCGAACGTGACGAAAAAAAACCCATTGTTAAAAAACAATGGGTTTTATTACTTCGCACTATTATTTTGCCAATGAGGTCAACAATCCATTTAAGTTACTGACAAAGTTTGCGGGATCTTTCAACGAACCTTGTTCACTCAGTGCCGCTTGATCAAACAACACGTTGGCCCATCGAGCAAACTGTTCTTCATCTTGCACATCAGCCACCAATTTGACTAATTGATGTTCTGGATTCAGCTCAAAATGATACTTAGGCTCTGGTACTTCTTGACCCGCAGATTTGAGTAACTTAGCCATCTGTGTAGACATACTATCTTCACTGGCTACGATAACAGCTGGAGAATCAGTTAATCTATGGGTAAATTTAACTTCTTCTACCTTATCTCCCAGGGCCGTTTTAATACGAGTTAATACGCCTTCGACCGCTTTCTCTGCTTCTTCTTTGGCTTTCTTAGTTTCTTCGTCGTCCAAATCACTTAGATCAACATCGCTACTCGCAACTGATTGGAAAGACTTGCCATCAAATTCTGTCAGGTAGTTCATCATCCATTCATCAATTCGCTCACCTAGCAACAATACTTCGATGCCTTTCTTGCGGAATACTTCTAAATGCGGACTGGTTCTGGCTGTTTGGTATGAATCAGCTGTAACAAAGAAGATTTTATCCTGCCCTTCTTTCATTCGCTCAATATAATCGGCAAGCGACACATTGATCTCATTGGTATCATTATGCGTTGAAGCAAAGCGCAATAGACCTGCTATTTTATCTTTGTTAGCAAAATCTTCCGCCGGACCTTCTTTCAATACATTGCCGAATTCTGCGTAGAATGATGCGTATTTCTCCGGATCATTTTTCGCCATTCTTTCTAACATGCTCAACACTCGTTTAGTGCAGCCTTGGCGAATAGATTGAGTAATCTTATTATCTTGTAAGATTTCCCGAGAAACATTAAGTGGTAAATCGTTAGAATCTAACAAGCCCTTCACGAAACGCAGATAAGTAGGCATAAACTGTTCGGCGTCATCCATAATAAACACGCGCTGAACATAGAGTTTTAAGCCATTTTTCTGTTCACGATTCCAAAGATCAAATGGCGCTTTACTTGGAATGTAAAGAAGACTGGTATACTCAGTTTTACCTTCTACACGATTGTGAGCCCAAGCAAGAGGATCGGTAAAGTCATGGGAAATATGCTTATAAAACTCTTGATATTCTTCGTCTGTAATTTCTGACTTATCACGAGTCCAAAGTGCAGTCGCTTTATTAACCGTTTCCCAATGGCCCGGTTCAGCTGGGATTTTTTCTCCATCTGGACCTTCAGACTCTGGTACTTCATCTTTCCAAAGTGCTACAGGAATGCTGATATGATCAGAATATTTAGTGATGATTGAGCGCAAACGCCAATCATCTAAAAATTCTTTTTCATCATCTTTAAGATGCAGCACTATTTCAGTACCACGAGTTTCTTTTTCAATATTGGCGACAGAGAACTCACCTTCACCTTCTGAAATCCACTGCACACCTTCAGATTTATCAACCCCTGCAGCCCTAGTATTTACTGTGACCTTATCAGCTACTATGAAGGCCGAATAAAAACCGACGCCAAATTGACCAATAAGTTTAGAGTCTTTTGCTTGATCACCAGATAGCTGTTTGAAAAACTCAGAGGTGCCTGATTTAGCAATAGTGCCTAAATTAGTGATTACCTCGTCTTTAGTCATCCCAATGCCATTATCTCTGACGGTTAATGTGCCAGCTTCTTTATCGAAACTAAGTTGTACACTTAAATCACCATCATTTTCATACAAACTACTGTCAGATAACGCCTTGAATCTTAGTTTATCTGCAGCGTCTGCGGCATTAGATACCAGTTCACGCAAAAATATCTCTTTGTTTGAATAAAGAGAATGGATCATGAGTTGAAGAAGTTGCTTTACTTCTGTCTGAAAACCGTGAGTTTCATGTTGGACAGTCTCAGCCATTGCCAAGGATCTCCTATTGAATTTATTAATTAGATTAACTCTGCACTGTTAAAGTAAGGACACTAAAACGTTTTTCAATAGGTAAAATTGAGATAATTGTTAGATTTTTCGTCTACCAGAAAAGGCATGGGTCAGGGTATTACCGTCGATATACTCTAATTCTCCTCCCACTGGAACACCATGGGCTATTCTTGTCGCTTCAACCTGATATTTATGGCATAACTGTGAAATGTAGTGTGCTGTTGCTTCACCTTCTACAGTAGGATTTGTGGCCAGAATTACCTCTTCTATTTTTTCATTCTGCAGTCTTTGCTCTAACACATCGAGCTGCAGTTCATCTGGACCTATGCCATCAATTGGTGACAAATGCCCCATCAGCACAAAGTATTGTCCTTTAAATTGTGCAGTGGCTTCAATGGCCAAGACATCTTGAGGGGATTCAACAATACAAATTTGCCCGGTTTCTTTTCTTAGAGGATCTAAACATATTTTGCAGGTATCAGATTCGGTAAATGTGCGACATGAAGAGCAGTTTTGGATATTTTCCATGGCATCTCTTAGCACATCACCTAGCCTTAACGCGCCTTCTCTATTGCGTTCCAGTAGTGTAAACGCCATTCGTTGAGCACTTTTACTGCCAACACCTGGTAATACCTTAAGAGACTTTATAAGTTCGTCAATCAACGGACTAAACGACATAAAAACCTATACTCGACTAAATATAAAGGGGCATTATAGTACAAGTTAGGTCATGATTTCGACTGAGTTAAAACAAGTTATCGATTATTGTCGCACGCAACCATAAATCTGGAAAAGCTATCATGAATGGATGGTATTACGGGCATACCAAATTGAAACCCTTGTAAGAAATCACAATCCAACTCGATGGCTGAATTAGCTAACTCTTCAGTTTCAATACCCTCAGCAATAACATCCATTTCTAATCCGTGGGCTAAACCTGTAATAGCTTCAATTATATTTTTATTACGCTTATTGGCGCTCATATTCATAAAGAATTTTTTATCTATTTTTAGATAAGTACATGGCAATTCAGCGATATACTCCATGGAACTGTAACCTGTTCCAAAGTCGTCTATGGCAACATTAAACCCGTAGCCCACCAGATTAGTTAAGCACTGTTTTGCTTTATCCGGTTCGGTCATTAAATGGGTTTCAGTGACCTCTAAAATTACGCTTGTGGGATCAACCGTATGTACTCGCGCAAAGGTTGTTAAAAGTTCAGTAATTTTGGGGCTATGACACAGATTTGCAGGTAGATTTAAACAAAGCTTTAAGCTTGGCTGTTCTACTTTAAAGCGCTGTAATAATTGAAATGCCTCTGCAAAGAGCCATGAGTGGAATTCTGCATCCAAACCAAGTTCCATAACTACATCAATGATGGTCATGGGATTTACCCAAGATCTGTCTAACTGCCAACGCACTAAAGCTTCAATGGCAAAAACATTCGGATAGTCTTTGGAACTTAAAATTGGCTGAGCAGCCAATTGTAGTTCGCCATTTTTTATTGCTAATGGTAGGGATTTACGTAGTTTGTTTTTCTCGGCAACCTTATCGTTCCAGCCCTGTTTAAAACACTCGTAATTACCTCGGCCATTGGATTTAGCCTTGTATAAGGCAATGTCGGCTTCCCGCATTAACTCTTTACAACTTCTGGCTTTGCCGGGATACATGGTAATACCAATAGAAGGTGATATTGGAATAATAGATTTATTATATTTAACGTCACATTTGAGTTCTTTGAGTAGTTTTTCAGCGACTTCATAAGCACTATCCCCGTAGGTTTCAGGTAGAATTATTCCAAATTCATCGCCCCCTAAACGACCGGCTACATCACAATTTCTGATGCAAGATCTTATGGTTTCTCCTACTGTGCTGATAACAAAATCACCGGCTTCATGACCGTATATGTCATTGATAGACTTAAAGTGATCAAGATCCAATAGCATCAGCGAAAATTTGTGCTTATAGCGTTCAGACTCGTGATAGATCTGACCTAATTTTTCAACAAAAAGTGCTCTGTTTGAAAGGTCGGTTAGGGAATCAAACATCGCCATATGTTCGAGTTGCTTTTTAAGTTCCCAGTTAAGCATAGCATTGTTGATGGCTCGCATAAGGGTATTGCTGGTGAGATCATCTTTGATGACGTAGTCTTGAACCCCTAATTTCAAAAGTTGTACCGCGTTCTTGGTATCATTTTGTCCAGTGACAACTACAATTGGACAGTTTAATTCGCTATTGCGAGCCTGAAAACTCTTAATCAGACTGAGCGCACTGCCATCAGGTAAATTAAAATCGAGTAAACAACAAGAAAGAGAAAGATTATTCTCTAAGCACAGAGCCGCTTCTTCAAGGGTAGTAATACATTCTATATGACCAAAATTATGCTCTGCTTCTTCGAGCAAGCGCATATAGTGCGTCATATCTGCGGGATTGTCTTCGACAATCATTAGAGAAGGAGCTGATACACCCATATTATCACCTTGTTTATTTGTGGGATCTAACATCTAGCTATTCCCCAAAATAAGAAAACTGCCGGTTTTGATATTGTTGTTTGTACGTCAGTTATTAAGCCGGCCAAATTAATCCTTCGTAAATAATTTATCCAACATTATATGTAACGCCAATTTTATACTAAAGTTTAATGTCAAATATCCATATTGCAATAAATTTTTATGTCGAAAAATGTTAAAAGCAATGGAAAGAAACATTATTGGCACTACGTTAGCTAGAAGGTAACACCACCAACTCAAACCAAAAGCTTTCAATTTCCCTAATTTTATTGATAAAGTCATGGGCTAATATTGGCTTCGTTAAATATGCATTAACCCCCAGTTGATAGCTTTCCAATACATCCCTTTCGGCGTCAGAGGTAGTGAGCATAATTACGGGAATATGCCTAAGGTTTGGGCTTTGCCGAATAGCTTTTAAAGTTTGCTTCCCGTCCATCGCAGGCATATTGATGTCCATCAGTACTAAATTTGGTAAAGTTTTTTCGTCGGATTGATGAGTTAGCATTTCAAGCGCCTCCACGCCATTGTTGGCAATGGTTAAATTACAACAGATTCTGCTGTCCTCCAAAGCACGCTCAACCATTACCTGATCTGACACACTATCTTCTACTAGTAACACGCTTGCTTTAGCCATGAGTTTTAAGACTCCTCATTTATTTAAAGGAAAATGTAAGGTAAAGGTAGTTCCCTGCCCCTTTTCAGAGGTCACAGATATTTTCCCATCTAATCTGTTCATAATTTTATTTACAATCGCCAGACCTAGTCCTGTTCCTTGATATTCTTCTCTACGATGCAAACGCTTAAATAAACCAAAAATTTGTTGCTGATATTCTGGCGCTATGCCAATACCATTATCTTTAAAGTGCAATAACAGCCAATTTCGCCATTTAATTTCTGCAGTGATTTGTATTTGGGGCGTAATTTCTGGCGCACAAAATTTTAACGCGTTATGTATTAGGTTCTGCACAACCAATCGCACTTGGGAAGGATCCGTCTGTATTAAAGGTATATCTCCTTCAACGTTTACATTAGCTGAAGTCTCATCGATTTTAGTTTCCAGGTCACCGATGACATCGGCGATAACTTGAGATAAATCGGTTTCTTGTTTTTCAATTATTGCACTGCCCACTCGAGAAAATTTCAGTAAATCATCAATCAGCACCGTCATTCTTTCTGATGCACTATCAATAAATTCTTTATCTTGTTTTACCCTATCAACCTTATTCGCCTGCAAATCTTGAATGAGATAAGAAGTATAGGTCCGCAGAGTTCTCAAAGGTTCTTTTAAATCATGAGAGGCTACGTAAGCGAATTGTTCGAGTTCTTCATTTGATCTCACTAGATCCTCTTGAAGTTGTTTTTCTTGGCTAATATCTTCAATCACAGAAATAAAATATCTATCATAGGGAGCCTCACGCTCGTCTCGTTCAACAATGGCCACTGTTAATCTGGCCCAAACCCAATGCCCTTTCTTATGCTCATAACGCTTTTCCATGGAGTAATTGATCATTTCTCCAGCCAGAAGTTTGTTCACTAGAGCCACATCTGTATCCAAATCATCTGGATGTGTAATATCTTGGAAAGTTTTCGACATTAACTCATCTTTGTCATACCCAAGTATTTCGCATATGCGGCTATTCACGCGAATCCATCTTCCTTCTGATGATACATGGGCAATGCCCACAGCTGCTTGTTCAAAGGTATCTAAGAAATCCTGAGAGAGCCTTATATTGGCATCTTCACGTTGTTTAAGCTGTGTCACATCCACTATTGCACCTACAACTTCTTTGGCAAGCCCATCTTCCCCTCTGGTGAAAACTGAGGTATTGGCATAACACCAAATGTAATGGCCATCTTTGTGTTTCAGTCTAAATTCAATGGCCAGCACTTTATTTTCTCTATTGGTATTAAGATGCTCTTTATGCGTTGAAAACGCATCTAGATCGTCTGGATGAATGAGCTGAGTTAGCCTATGGGTGCGCATTATGCTATTCAATTCAGATGTACTATAACCAACAAGTTCGCCTACCTGTTTATTGGCAAAAATTAACCTGATATTGTTGATATCAAGAATATAAATACCGGAATTAGAATTATCTAATACTGCATCTAAGAATTGATTCTTGTGCTCAAGCTCTTGTTGTAGTCGTTGTATATTATCAACATCAGTAAGGGTCCCCGACATCAAAATAGGCTTTCCCTTTTCATCAAATACTGTATTTCCGTTGACTCTTAACCACTTGTATTCATTATTTTTATTTTTCCCACGATAGAGTAATTTATATTCCTCACCTTGCTCCAAGTGGTATTTTAATGCGGTATCCAGAAGTGTCCTATCATCCGGGTGAACATGAGCAAACCAGTCGTCGATAAAAAGTTCATCGTTTTGTTTTGAAGTGGCTAACAACTCCATCGATCTTGGACTAAACCAAATTTTGTTGGTCAGCATATTCCATTCCCAAATACCAACATCCGTGGCATCAATGGCTCTTTGCATTCTTCTAGAGGTTTCTAAAAAGCGTTTTTTCTGAATGCCCACATCGCCAACGTTGGTGACAGAGGCAAAGGTAAAGGTTTCGTTTTCAACTTCGTGAACTGACAGCGAGATTTCAACTGGAATTGTACGTTTTGTTTTCGTTAATCCCCAAACCAAACGCCCGTTAGCCATGTCTCGACTCTTGCCTTCTTTCATGTATTGATTGACTAACCCCCGATGATCTTCCCTGTTGTGTGACTCCACCAAGATACTGACTTCTTTACCTGTTAATTCGTCTTCAGAATATTCAAAAATAGATTCGAGTTTTCGATTCGCAATATGTATTCGTTGATGCTTATCAATGACTAAAACACCGGTGGGTATTAACTCTAAAGAAAACTTAAAGATAGAATTTGCTTTAGCTTGAATTTCAAGTTCAGCACTTTTTATTTTTTCTTTAATTGCCTCACGCTCAGCTCTTTTTAGCTCTGCTACTGTTGGAATGGCAATAATTTTGTCTAAGTTAGCAAATAAGACTATGGCGGTAATTGCCGAAACAACAGCGGTTATTGCTTTAGAGATACCGTGTAAGCCGTAAGTACCATTCCATATGGTATAAATAGAAAATACATGAGTTATGCCACACGTCAGGATAAACGCTGCAAATAACCAAAGCACAGAATTAAAGGATTGGCCTTTTCTTTTTTTGGCAAATATCACCAGTGCAATAGGAATGGAAAAATAGGCTAGCGCAATAACAAAATCTGAAATAACATTTGTCCATAAGATACCGGGTTGCCAAAGATAACAATGACCATGTGGCATATAGTCGCCACGAAAAAATTGTTGCCAAAAATCACCCATACAATGTCCTTTACCGTCAACAATTCCTCAGTAGATAATTTAAGGATTGAAGGCCAACAGTTGAATTAAAAGTGTAACCAAGTTAACCAATTATTCAACTTAAGTATAAAATATTATTAGATTTATGGAGATTCTTTGGTTTTGGATTTGTTTTAAAATTTGCGGGTAACATGTAGGAAAATAAAAAAGCAGCTATTGAGCTGCTTTCTTTGAAAACTTAAAACGGCATCTTGAAGCCTGGTGGTAAATTCATCCCACCGGTTACTTCTGACATCTTTTGCTGACTGGTTTCCTGCACTCTACGAACAGCATCATTCATAGCAGCCGCCACTAGATCTTCGATCATTTCTTTGTCATCTTCCATCAGTGACTCATCGATTTCCACACGTCTTACGTTATGGTTACAGGTCATGGTAACTTTTACCATACCAGCACCAGCTTCGCCGGTAACTTCTAAACTGGCAAGTTCATCTTGAGCGCGTTTCATTCTTTCTTGCATTTGCTGGGCTTGTTTCATCATATTGCCCATGCCACCTTTAAACATGTTCACTCCTTATTAGCAGGTCTGGGCTGTATAGAGCCCTGAATTATATTTGCATCAAAAACTTTTATCAGTTCCTGAATGATTTGATCATTTTGAACCACAGATTCTGCATGTTGTTGACGCATGGCATCAATTTTAGTTTGCAATTCAAAAGGCGTATCTTCTACTTCACCTAATTCAACGATTAATGCTATCTGACGTCCATATTTAGTATATAAGGCTTCTTCGATGCTTTTTCTACTGGCTTCAACATTTAAATGTTGATGAGGTAGAGAAATCCGTATAACGAGATCGGTTTCAAATCGCACTAAATTTGAATGAATCAAAAGTTGCCGTGCCAATGCTTTTACATCTAATTCATCAATAAAATGACTCCACTGGTCAATCTGATTGGCAACTAACAATTTATCACCATTGGGTAACACTGCTGAAATTGGCTTAGTTTCGGATCCAACGATGGTTTGAATACTAACGGGCTGACTCTGTGCTTCAGGCTTTTTTACAGAGTCAATTGGTGCCTCCTCACCTTTAGAATCAGATTCTTCTAAATCATCAAAAAGAGAAATGGTAGAAATAGTCTTTTCTAAATCTTGAACATCTTTATTTCCAGTTTGTTCCAAATTTGACGTTTGAAACTCTTCAGAATCGGAGGCTTGCTCTGAATACTCTTGTTGTTCGTAGTATTCATTAGGCAGTTCAGGTGGTGCCGACATTTCAGGTTCTTGAGGAATATCTTCTGGCACTGCTTCCGGCTGAGAATCCTCTATGTTCTGATTGACCTGAGGTTGTTGTTCTTGCTGTTCAGGTTTGGCAGCGCTTTGAGTATCAATTTGAGTAGCTGCAGGAATTTGCCCACGAGGCGAGTGAGTTTCTGGCTCTTCGAAATTACTTGAAGGCGCAACTAAGTCATCAATGTTTAGTTCAATCTTTTGTTCTGGACTAAAAGCTAGCATGCGCAAAATAGTCATTTGTAGCCCAGAAAAAGGATCCGGGGCGAAAGCAATATCGCGTTTACCATTTAATGCAATTTGATACAGCATCTGCACATGTTCAGGACTAGCAGCTTTAGACAAGGTATAAATCGCTTTAGCCGAACCTGAATCCAATTTACACACTTCAGGTACAATTTGGGTAAGGCTGATTTGATGCAAGCTGGCCATAATTTGTGACAGCACTTGGCTATAATCAGGTGCGTCTTGGCTAATTTTTGATAATTGCTGCATGGCATCGGGGCCTGAACGCTCAAATACTGCTTTGACCAATTTCAAAACCAAATTACGATCCAGTAGCCCTAGCATATGAGTCACAACAGATAAACTAACCTGATTGTTACCTTGAGCTATCGCCTGATCAGTTAAACTCAGCGCATCTCGCATACTACCATTTGCAGCACGAGCAAGTTGCAAAAGTCCCGCATCTTCAAATGCGACATTTTCTTCGCTTAAGATTGTCGCCAATTGCTTATGAATTTGCTCTCGACTTAAGGCTTTCAAATTAAATTGCAGGCAGCGCGACAAAATAGTTACAGGCAACTTTTGCGGATCCGTTGTCGCTAATAAAAATTTTACATGGGGAGGTGGCTCTTCCAAAGTCTTAAGCAATGCATTAAAACTATGCTTTGACAACATGTGGACTTCGTCGATCAAATAGACTTTGTACTTTCCACGAGTGGGTTTGTACTGGACGTTGTCTAATAACTCTCTTGTATCTTCTACTTTGGTTCTTGATGCTGCATCAATTTCTAAAAGGTCAACATAACGCCCTTGATTGATGTCTTGGCAAGTATCGCATTTTCCACATGGGTTAGCGCTTTGTCCTTGCTCACAATTTAAGCTTTTCGCAAAAATTCTGGCGATTGTGGTTTTCCCAACCCCTCGGGTTCCGGTAAACAAATATGCGTGATGTAAACGATCATTTTCTAACGCATTAGTTATTGCGGCAACCACATGATGTTGCCCAACTAACTCCGTGAATGTTCTGGGGCGCCATTTTCTAGCAAGGACTTGATAACTCATAAGCGAGGTTTAATCACCTTCAAATTCACAAATTGCAAACGGCGTAATGCCAGCCTGTTTAAGCTTCTCTGCACCGCCAATGTCTGGCAGAGAAATAACAAAACCTGCGTGTACAGCTTCAGCGCCAAGTCGACGAATTAAGTTTGCAGTGGCGACTATGGTTCCGCCAGTGGCTAATAGATCATCTATCATTAAAACTTTGTCTTGCGAATTGATATCGTCTTTATGAATTTGCAATTGGTCAGTGCCATACTCTAAATCGTAGGTTTCTGAGATGACAGCTCTAGGCAACTTATTAGGTTTTCTAACAGGTACAAACCCTATACCCAAATTCAATGCAAGTGGTGCTCCGAATAAAAAGCCTCGAGCTTCCGTTCCTACTATTTTACTAAAACCAAAATCTCGATATTGTTCAGTTAACATATCGATACAAGCTTTAAATGCTGTGTGGTCCTGTAAAACACTGGTGACATCACGAAACATGATGCCCTGTTTAGGATAATCAGGAATCGTTTTTACCGCATTTTTTATTAATTCCGATGACACAATGCTTCCCTTCGTTGATTCTATTTACTGAGGAAAAATACCCAGATTCCGGCAACAATGTGCATTAATGGGAATGCTAAAAGAGCCAATAAAATTCCTAGAAAATACCACCAGTTGAAAGCTTCTTTGAAGTTGCCATGATCGGCCATAGAGACATCCTCGATAATTACAAAATTACAGAATGTCGAATACTACTTTATTTAGGATAAAAAAAATAGCTGTAAATGGACGAGATCGTCCATTTACGAGGAAAGAATTTGTGGGCTAAATGTTGGCCTGGTAGCCGATTCGGAAGCCGCCCCAATGCCGCTTATTGATGTATATAGGCACTGAAAGGTCATGCATAATCTCTCCTGTGTCTCTTTTATAGGTTTGTAACAAAAAGGATTTTTGATTGTTTCCACATCGTTTACCCGTTGGATCGTCAAATATCCGCTTGGTGCGACTGTGAAGCAAATCTTGCTCATAATCACCGGTAAGGGGTTTTGAGAACTTTTTATTGTGCGTTGGGAAATAGCCCTTTCTATCAACCGCTCCTGCATAAATAATAAACGAGTTTTGCTCCAGTATAGCTTCTTGTATTTTAGGTAACACTTTATCCGTAATACTATCGAATTTAGTTGTGTATTTAGGGGGATTTGTATTGGGTATTTGCTTGTATTGTTCATCGAATAAGTCAGATTCACTTAAGTTGCCTGAAGCAATCTCTTGCATCAACACTTGTGATACAGCATTTGCAGCATTTACAGCAATATCTTTGACCTGCATATTTCGAGACTGAATATGAAACGCATCTAAATCTCTAAATATGTTCTCTGAATAACCACTGACTTCTAAGGCCTGTTTGCTTACTTCGGTTAAGTCATCCGCGCGATCTTTTACCGCACTGGCAAGATTCACAACTATATGCGAAATGCCACTGCTCGCGGCTTTAGAAGTATCCACTGAGCTATTTAATGAAACCATAGCATCTTTGGCAACTGTTACTTGTTCACTGGAATCTATTAATAACTGCGAGGTAGTTTCCACTAGGGAACGCATTTGTTCATCAGCATCTCTAACACCCTGAACTGCATTGGCAGAAGCTTCGGTATTCTTACTAATATTAGAGAGAACATTATCGATGTCGTCAGTAGCTTCTCGTGTTCGTTTGGCCAGATTTCTTACTTCATCTGCTACTACTGCAAAGCCACGACCTTGTTCCCCTGCTCTTGCTGCTTCAATCGCAGCATTAAGCGCCAGCATGTTGGTTTGTTCAGACAATTGATTGATAGTTTCAACGATAGTTGCGATAGAAGCCGCGTCCTGCTTTAAAAACTCTAGTTGTTCACAGGTTATGGTAATCTTATTTCCTAAACTTTCTTGTTGAGATTTTACCGTCTCTAGACTTTTTAACGATTCAACGGTTTTTTGTTGAGAAACATCTACGTTAGAAGCCGCTTGTTCAGTTAAGTTTTGAACTTGTTCGCTTGTGCTTTCTAGGGTTTCCACTCGGTTAGCAATTTCATCTGCATTTTTTACCTGTTCGTCAAATAACAACGCTAATTTGTCGATAAAATGCGATACGGTAGCTGCCCCTATGGCTATTTGACTAGATTGCGCTTCTATGGAAGTAGCTGCCTCATCATAAACTGAAGCTTGCACATCTGTTTGACTATCTAACGTACTGACGTTTGAATGTGGAATCTTTTTAGATAAATAAGCTAACCCTGCAAAAATGACAGCCATCAATGGCACAGATATCAACAAAGATGTATTAAGAATAACGAGAATAATCGCAAGAATCCCTGCGATTGCGTGAGTGATTATTAACACCTTGATCCTCCAAATGTGCCGTCACTTTAATTTAGGGAATCCCCATTTGAACAATATATCGACAAAAATACATCTATACTTAGGAAAAAACGAAGTATTTGTAAAACTTTTGGCTAAATCAGCAGTAAATTGTTAGTACATTAGTATAAGTGCAATGTTTGAACTAACTGTTATTTTATGTATCAAATGCTAAAGTTAGATTTTATGTATATATTTGTTTAATTAGGATAAAGGGAGACTTCCAATTATGAAAAATGTTGCCGTAATACTTGCCGGATGTGGTGTTTTTGATGGCGCTGAAATTAACGAAGCTGTGTTAACGCTGCTACACATTGAAAAAAACAATGCGAAATACTTTTGTTTTGCCCCCAACAGGGAACAGCTCCATGTAATCGATCATTTAAAAGGTGAAGCTGTAGAAGAAAGTAGAAATATACTCACAGAAGCTGCTCGCATTGCCAGAGGCAATATAAAAGCATTGGATGAGTTAGATGCGAGCGAATTTGATGCATTAATAATTCCAGGGGGCTTTGGCGCCGCAAAAAATCTCTGTAACTTTGCTGTTGAAGGTACAAATGCAAGTATTCAAAGTGATGTAGAAACCGCGATCAAAGCATTTGCCGATCAGAAAAAACCTATTGGTTATATGTGTATAGCGCCCGCACTTGTGCCTTTTGTGCATGCTGCTGATACTGAAATCACCATAGGAACTGATGCAGATACTGCTTCCGCACTTGAGCAACTTGGTGCCAAACATGTCAATTGCCCAGTAGATGATATAGTTGTAGACATGGAGGCTAAAGTAGTGACAACACCTGCATACATGCTGGCTGGTAGCATAATGGATGCTGAAAAAGGCATATCTAAGTTGGTAGAAAAGGTTATTTCACTAGCGTAATCTGGAAACGGAGACGTAAAAAAATGGAGCCGTAGTTCATTTTTTTTAAGCCCCTACATCCCACGAACGTCAACGCCTAGCAACCCCCACTAACAATGGAGTCGTAGTGCATTGTTG
>CANMCE010000014.1 GCA_947496235.1 uncultured Glaciecola sp.
ATATTTGTTTCTCATAACACTTCCTATCATACTTCATTTTGAACATAAAAAGTGTCTAGTGTTTTAGGGGAAGATCAATTTTTGGGGATTTTTCTTGGCTTTTTGGCAGAAACTCTTAAAAATACCATTTACTAATTCAAATTTAATATTTCCATCTGATGACACTCCTTTCGGCTTTATGCCATCTATAAAATCTTCGTAAGTAAAAGAGGGGTGGAATTGTACTATTTCATATCTTGTTCTGTCGCCTTGACACACGAAATCCAGACTTTTTTTGACTTCATAAGTTTTTCCGGTACCAGGCGGTCCATAGAAGATTACATTAGGAGTGTCCTTATCAACTATTTCCTTTGTGTTTGCAAACTTCCATAAAAATCTTGAGATTAAAACCCTTGTAACCTCAGAACTGTCTAATTCAAAAATTGTGTCCACAATTTGTCTGATTTCGTAATTTTTTTTTAAATTTGTTTTTTTGTTAGGTTTGTCTTTATTTTCTAAATTTGTTTCTTGCTTTTCTTCTGAAAATTCTCGATAAAGTTCATCAATAGTCTCATCAGAATATATGGATAAAAAGTCGCAGGGGTGTTCTAGTACCGCTATTTTTCTAAGAAATTGTTTAGCCGCATATTCAGCACCTTCAACTATATCAATCTTCCCTAGAGGATGTTCACATTTAATAATGTTTTCCAGAATCGTTTTAACATTTTTTTCATAGAAATATCTTGCTTCTGACTCATTAGTTTTACCCCCTACTTTACTACCAGAGAGATGTTTCAAAATTGAATAAGTTTTTCCATCATTATTCATCTTAACTTCAAAGTTATTTGCATTACCGGGTTTAGAAGAACCAAAAAATTCCGGAGTAGTGCGTTCCAGGAAGTTACATAGATAATTTCCTGGTAAGTTAGCATCATCGTTAGCTTTTATATTGGTGTATTCTCTAAGAGTTAAATTACTTTCCCTTATTTTTTCTCTATAAATCTTCCATTGTTCATTTATTTTAGGGACCTGTTCAGAAATTTTATTTTTTTCCGTTTCAGGCATATCTTTTAAATAACTTGCCCATAATGTTCTTAGTTCAGATATCCGTTTTTCATCTAACTTACAATTTTCCATTTAACTTCTTCTTTATACAATTTTTAGTTTTTATTATCACAGTCTAAACTGCATTTCCCGATGAAACGCTAAATAATCCTGATGCTTTTTGGACACCAAAATATTCATTTCTGGATGAATACCTAGGGTCTGGCGTTCTTCTAAATGCTCAGAAATCATTATCTTCCCTTTTTCGCTAAAGCTGATGAACCCAAGATCAAATGCTTTATCAATATTTGCTAGGAGCAACAGACCATTGTAAGGATCTAGCCTTTCTTCATTATTTGATTTTGACCACGGTTTTATATGTGAAGCGATTAAAAATCGGTAATTCGGATATTGCGTAACAGCGCAACCTTTCCAGTAGCCAATTAAATTTTCCCTAAATTGTCCTTGACCCACTCTAGCATTCACCATCACCGCTTTTTGAGTATCGGGAATATTCTTGTCCAAGATAATTTCATCGATGTCTTGCTTGATATCAGCTTGGGTAATATCTAAAAGAAAGTCTTTGTAACTGTTAATTGCCGCGCTATACATACCTTTACCGCGAGCGTTGTATTCTTTGAACTCTTTGACTTCGTAGGTTTTACTTACGATTTTTTGATATTCAGTAAATGAACTTATTCCCAATAAACCTTTATCAGAAACACCTACTTCATCCATCCATTTCGGAATTGAGTTTTTAAGCGCACCAAGATAATTTTGGATTGTTTTATCTGACTTACCAATTGATTTTGCCCATCTGCCATATTGCTCTTCCATGGAATCAAGATTGGATGTTAAGCAATTTCTAAGCACCGCTGCAGATTCAGGAACGAGCAATAACTCAAAAAGGGTTTCATCAAGGTAGGCAAAATTAACTAGCTTTTTAATATTTGAATCTGTTGCAGATTTAATCGATTTAAAAGCTTGCTGATTTTCAGGCGCTACATCTAGATGCCACCATCCAGAAGATTGTAGATGATAAAAGGGTAAGAATGGATTTTCAGCATCATTCTTCTGTTTTAAACGAGAAAAATGCCAACTAAACCGTTGTTTTAATAAATCATCATAGTAGATATGGTTATTCTGAATATGTCCTAACTCGATCAAATCCATTACTGCGAACATCATACAAACTTTGTGAGGTTTGGCGTGTCCCGATGATTTATCCGGTTTCAGACTTTGGAATTTTTCTGCATATTGAGCCAAACTCATTTCATTGAAACCATTATCGCTCGATAGCTAGATTTCAAAACTGTCATATACAACATAACTTTCCTCCATGAATTATGAGTGATATCTCTAGCCCCTCAAAGGTTCATCCTATGACAATATCACTCATTTTCAAAATTTATTCCCTACTGCGCTCCATGTAAAGCAGCTAACACATACACCAAAGGTGCGTTCCAGTTGATGGTGACCTCGTTTGTGGCGTAGCTGCACCAATCATCTACATATGTGGTGGCGGGTTGGTCGCCTGTGTAGTTACAGCCGTCTTCTCGTCCTGGGTGCGGGCCGCCAACTAAAAAGCCGGGCACTGGTGCGCTGACATCATCGGCAAACGACTGTCTGTGGTGAGGGTCTTGTGGCGTCTTGCTTCCATTGCCGGTTACAAAGGAATAATCTGTAGGGTTTTTCCCTAACACATAATCGATTAATCCAATGGCGGCGTTCACGTATTCCACCGATGCGGTTTGGCGATAGGCTTGCATTAAAATAAAGGCTTTGTTCATCGCGCCTGAATTGCTGCCCCAGACAAAATCATTGGTTTCCATGGCTACGCCATAAGCTGAGTTTGAGTGGCTGTTAACTATGCCGTCGGCTACCGCAATTAGGCTATTTTTCAGGCTGATATAGGCGTCTGTGGCGAGCATATTTTCCCCTTCTGCCAACAATGACACATAGGCCAATCCCATTGTATTTGGCCAACCAGGAATGCTTGCGCCTGTGGCGTATTGGTTAAAATCATCTAAATATTGAGCATCAGCGGTAAGCAAATAAAGCTCTGCGGCAGCCCAAGCGAACTCGCCAGCATAATTTGAATCTTGATAACCGCCGGTTTGAATATCCGCCGGTTGCACGTATTCAACGTTTGGATTTGCTACCGCCCATGCGTAGGCGTCAATAGCGGCTTGAGTATAGCTTGCCGCTTGATTAGCGTATTCTGGAATATTGGCATAAACACGACTAGCGGTCGCCATTACACCCGCAAAATTGAGGGTGGCGCCTGTGCCTTTTTGCACTACATATCGCTGTGCGGTGGCTTCGTGAGGCATTACCGTACCGGCAAAAGACGCAGTAGTTAACTTATGATACACACCGCCATCGTTGGGATCTTGCATGCTAGCCATCCATTCTAGATTCCACATAATCTCATCTAAAATGTCGGGGGCGTTATTGCTCGATTCTGGAATATTGCCATTCCGGGTTTGATAAAATTCAGGATAGTGAATATAAGCGGCCAATAGGGTGTAGGTTGAAATACCGCTGTTGACTATGTATTTGTTGTAATCACCAGCGTCGTACCACCCTTTTGGTGAACTGATTACTGTACCTTCGGGCCGTTCAGCAGTGGCCGCTGATGCATGCACTAATACTTGGTCGTCAGGATGTCCTAAAGGTCGCGCCCAATCGCCCGCAAATTCAGCGGTTAACTCCATGCTTGCACGATTAAAATAATAAGCTTTAAGGGCAGTATCATGCACATTGAGAAAGCTGTCTTCGCCGATGGTAAACACTGGAGAATCATCAAATTCTGCAACCCGAATCACATAAGAACCCCCTGCTGTTAAGTCACTAAAATCTGCCAATTTAACGGCTTGATCAGCCGGTGCCCAAGTTGCTTCATCCGATAAATTGCCAGTAAATACTGCACTGTTGGTGTCTGTGTTAATAACTTCAAAGGTTGTGGCCGCACTGGTAGGCACAACCGCAACTTTTGCGAAGCTGGGCAAATAACCGATTTGATTGACTTTGATATCACCTTCCGGTGCCGGCGGCGGTGGAGGTGGTGGTGCAGGAGGCGGTGGTGTTGGGGGCGTACTAGGTGATGATGAACCACCACCGCCACAAGCTGAAATAGCAATACTAAGAAATGATAAAATTGCGAATTGATAAAATCGTTTGGAAAAACCAAGGAAACGACTGCGCATATTAAACTCCATATCAAACATACCTGAAAGCGCTTACATAGATGAGTAAATTTTTTTGATTGCACGGATATTTGATTGGTCCTTTTGCGACGAATCTGATACTCGTAAAATCACTTAAACTGTAAATTGATTGTTAATTTTACGTAAATTTACAAATATCTCCATCGTTAATTTGTGTTTTTTTCATTTCCCATTAGGCTTAGATATAAAAAAAGGCGCACGGATAATCAATATTCGCCTCTTGTTCAACAAAAGCGTAAATGGATTTATATGCAAAACTCCACACAAACTCTCATTCGCATTTTCAAAGCTTTCGTGTTCTGGGCTGTGTTCCAGCTACTGTTTTTTAGTGGTGGGTTTAGTTTTTTGTTTCCTATGCTTCCAAGCTGGGGAATAGCTATTGTGATGGGTAGCGTGATCATAGCGGGTACCATGTTGACGACCTGGGTATTTCTCAAATTTGACGAACTCACTTGGCGCGATTTGGGGATGCTGCCTAACCGATCTTCATGGCTTAAATTGATTGTTTCTTTGCTTGTGGGCATTTTGTTTTTTGGCAGTTTTTATGTGGTGTATTATCTGTTTACGCCCATTACCATAATGCCTGTTGAAGGAAAAAACCTCCTTACTTCTTTTATCCTAATATTGTTAGTTTTTCTCGCGTTAGGCACTATGGAAGAAATCGCCTTTCGTGGCTACTTTCTTAAGAAACTTGCCAGTGCCATCGGAATTCGAAGTGCCATCTATATTACCTCTATCGCCTTTGGTTTTTATCATGGATTAAGCTTTGAAAGCGTTTCTGGCCCTGCTATTTGGGGGCTTTATTATGGCGTGCTTGCCTACTGGACCAAAGGCTTGGCGATTCCCATTGGCTTTCATGTGGGCGTTAACGTAATTCAAGGCATATTTAGTGAGAAAACGAAATGGATAGAGGGCATCTGGATGTTCGATTTCGTCGACAAGTCATCGCCTTTTACCATTGATCAAGTCACCATAGCATTGCAGTTGCTTTTACTGGTGGGTGGTGTGTTATTGGTTGAATATTATTTACGTGTAGTACAGCCGAAGCAAAAAAATCTGGATTAATGTGATTTTTCAACACTTATTTGAAACTCTCCTAAAGTACAGGTGTTTTTATAATTTCCTTGAGTAAACTTGAATCAGGCAATCAAGGGTTGATTGCCTTAACTTAATTTAAAAAGGAATTTACATATGCAAGTACTCGATCAAGCAAGTATTCAACAAGTGAATGGCGGATGTGCTGAGCTCTGCTGGGGCGATTTTGATGCTGGCGAAATGGCCGCGCAAGTGGCTGGTGGCGCCATTGCAGGCAGTTTAGCTGGCCCTGCAGGTGCAGCAGCGGGTGCCGTTGGTGCGGCTGCCGCTTATATTTTTGACGTATTGTGGACTGACTAAATTTTGGTCTTTTACGTTTAGTAAATAAATGGCATATTACTGCCTTGGTAAGATGCCATTTATTTTTCAAGAGGAATGAGATGAAACAAACATTAGCATTGAGCAGGCTGCCTATAGCCTTTTTAGCCGCAATTATTATCGGTGTTCTTACGTCTTTAGCATTAGATTACTCATTGCCGACGGACTCATCATTTGTTTCAATTGCAAAGGGGCTTATTACTGGGTTATTGGTCGGAATTTCCATGATTATGATCCTCAAAAAGAAAGCTGTTTAAAAAATTGTAGTTAAATTTTTTGGTTTTCTTTTTAGAGATGTAATGGATGTGAAATGAAAGTTTTTAGACGACTTTCGATACTATTTGCACCCCGTGCTGCAGGACTATGATGCTAAAAAGCATAATCATCTTCAACTAAAGCGCGTCAAAACTTGCAAAGCACTCCTCAATTCTCCTACATTCATAAGTGCAAAATCATGATTCTGGACGCCTTAAGGAAAATTAGACGCTAGGCTGAGATTCACTTAGTGATTGAATACGGAGCTAGTTCCCAGTGAAGAAAAAACTCAAAGTCTTTTTGAAGATATTTTCAATTGTCTCTTTTATTTACGGCGCTTGGATGTTCTATCAACAAATGCGCATTCCTGATGTTCAGCGTTTATCTGGCAATGAAAATCGTTCCTGGTTGATTCAAAACGTTAATGTGTTGCCCATGGATAATCCCGAGCAGCCTGTGTTGTATGCTCATTCTGTAGTAGTTGAAAATGGCATGATTACTCAGATCTTTCCTAACGCTGACATAAACAATCTTCCCAACCTATCTTCATTAGACATCATCGATGGGCAAGGCATGTATCTGACGCCTGGGCTTACAGATGTCCATGTACATGTGTTAGATGAAGCTGAATTAGCAGCCTTTTTATATTATGGCGTGACCGCTATACGCAACATGAATGGATTCTCGATGCACCTAAGAATGCAGGCATCTATTGAGAATGCACAATTGTTAGGGCCAAGCTTCATTACCACCGGCCAAATTCTTAATAGCCCCGGCAGTAATTTCAATGGATTTCAACAAAGTGTGCAAACCCCTGAGCAAGCGATAGCTGCAGTTGAAAAGCAATATCAGCAAGGATTTCGGCATTTAAAAGTGTATTCAAACCTATTTCCCGATGTGTTTGACGCTATCAAACAAAGTGCGCAAGCACTTGGTATGAGCATAACAGGGCATTCGCCAGAGGGTCATCGTCACGATGGCGTTCCCTATGAAAAACCCTTTGAAATTTCTTGGGATGAAAGTGTAGGTCAGGGTTTTACCAGCCTTGAACATATAGAAACCATTGCCTGGCATGCGCTGCGCGACACTATGAACGAAACTTCTATGCGAGCTGCTGCACAACAATTAGCTACCTCTGGGGATGCAGTAACACCCACTTTAATTGCACATCGACGATTGGTTAAGGTTGCGCAAAGCAAAGGCGGCTATCTTCATCAAGAAGACAGTGACATGATAAACCCTGTGATTCCTATTATGGAGATTGGGGCTCAAGAATTTTGGTCGAACATGGACCCTAACGGTTACGAATTACCTCATGCGATGTTTTTCCTAGAAGCAACCAAGATGCTTCAGCAAGAAAATGTGCCCTTGTTAGCAGGTTCAGATGCCGGTGGTTTTGGTTTGATCCCCGGCAAATCCTTACATGAGGAATTAGCGTTAATGTCGGAAGCTGGATTGTCGAATTATCAGGTTCTGCAAGCGGCTACGAAAAATGCAAGCTTAATTGGGTTTACTAAGCTAGGGCAAATAAAGCCGGAATTCACCGCTAATTTACTATTGCTCAAGCAAAATCCTCTTGAGGATCTCCAGAACCTATCACAAATCGAAGGGGTAATGGTTAATGGTCATTGGATTGATTCAGGTGAACGAGAAGAGTTAAAACAAGTTGCCAAGGACACCAGATTAACCCGATCATTAGTGCGAATTGCGGAAATCAGAATTAGCGAGTGGTTTTAAAGCATGATTAATCAGTCGGTAAGCCTAATGTTGGCTACCCTATGTTTCATAGCGGTATATCTACCCAAAGGTGCTCACTTGTTTGGTTTTCGGTTATTGATGCTGATTAGTGGTGTCGGTATGCTGCTTGACTATGGGCAAAACGCTTTGCAATTATTTACGGCACCCTATGCCATTGCTATTATTTTTGCGCTAGGCCCCTGCTATTACTTTTTCATTAGTTTTTTGCTACGCCAACCGCAAAAACCTATACTGATGATACTGCATGCTATTCCAGCATTAATAAGCCTGTTCTTTTTACAATATCCTCAAGAGCTGATCTTAATAGGTACGCTGTCTCAATTTGCATATATAGTATTTTGCCTATACCTGATCCGGCAATATCATTTGGCCATTGTGCAAATAACCAGTGATGCCTATTCCCACCAGCTAAAGTGGATCATTCCCGTGTTTTACATTACTGGTGTGAATAAAACACTGGAACTTGTGCGACTAAACCTGCAACCAGAACTCGGTCCGCAAATTAACAATTTTTGGCAAATGCTAGGTAACCTGGTTACCTTTGGCTTGGTTGTGTTTATATTAAAACAGCTCGTTTATTACAGTAAAGTATTCAAAGAGTGGAACAGTCTTGCATCTGGCGAGCACTCACCAGAAAACCAAAACGCAGAATCTATTTTTAAACAGATAAAACGCTTCGTATTAGAACATGATTTGCATTTAACGCTTCGACTCACTATTCGCAGCATAGCGGAACAAATGGGCATTAGTGAAAAAGATATATCTTGGGCGGTAAATCAGGGAGGCAATACCAATTTTAATGACTTTATTAATGCATTGCGTATTGAGCATTTCAAGCAGCAGGTTAGCATTCAAGGGCAATCATCTAATCTGTTAGACCTAGCTTTTTCCTCGGGATTTAATTCTAAATCGTCATTTAATGCGGTATTTAAAAAGCACACTGGACTTACACCTTCTGCTTATTTAAAGGCATTGACATAAGCAAAAGAAAAAACAAAGGAGTCGATAATCTACTCCTTTTTCATGGAAATCGAAGAACTAGTATGCTTCTAATGTTTTGCACTAGCACTAACTGTCAAACCTCTGTAAAACTTACAAGCAAATTGAATAAGATTGCTACATAACTTTTCAGTAATTTAATGCCAAATTCTTCAACAATGAAAATTATCAATAAATTTCAATTGGTTATCGAGTATTCGAATCTACTTTTAAACTGGTCTAACCCTTGCAACCTTGAGGCTGAAGGTCATTAATGACCAATAATGTTCAACAGCAACCAAAGGAGAATTCGTTATGAACAGCGATATCGCAAAAGGTAACTGGAAAGAAATGAAAGGTAAAATCAAGCAGCAGTGGGGTAAACTTACTGATGACGATGTTGACCAAGCTGAAGGTAATAAAGACGAGCTAGCGGGCAAAATCCAAAAGCAATATGGGAAAAGCCGCGAAGAAGCTAAAAAAGAAGTCGATAGATTTTTTAGCTAATAGCTTAAAAGTAAAAGCGCCTGTGGATGAGAATCCGCGGGCCTTTCCGTTTCTACGAACCGAAAACCTGTCGGTATTACCCGTCCAACCTTATTAATCCCCCGCAAAGTACTTTGTACCTGTAGCAAAACCTTAACTGTCTATTTATACAGTTTGTGCTATATTTTTAATCAATCTCATCTCAAGGTAAAAGGAATAAGCTATGAAGGGAAAATGTTTATGCGGCAGTATTGAAGTGGAAACACAAGAACAAACTAACCTGGGCTTATGTCATTGTTCCATGTGCCGACGCTGGACTGGTGGACCTATGTTTGCCGTTCATTGTGGAACAGACGTCAAGTTTACAGGCGATACTCCTTTTCGATACGCTTCTTCAGATTGGGCGGAACGAGGGTTTTGCGGAAAATGTGGCTCGCACTTGTTTTATCATCTATTACCAAGCGACGAATACATGCTACCTGCCGGCTTATTTCAAGAAAATGATTTTGCGCTGGTAAGCGAAATCTTCATCGACGAAAAACCAAATTTCTACGAATTCAAAAACGACACCAATAAGCTTACTGGCCAGCAAGTATTTGAGCAGTACGCTCCAAAAGATTAATTTAGCTAGAAGCACGGCCAATACTCAAAGCATTGGCCGTGCTACCGCTAACTATTCACTTCATTTGAGTTGCCAACGAAAGCCTCTTTTTACGCAGAAATACCAATCCACCCAGTAGTAACAACAACATTGAGGGCACTGGTGTAGTCACTATCTGTTGACCAATCTCGATGTCGGTAGATGCACTGATGTCATAACCTGAATTTTCAAGAAAAGCACCGTAAAAAGCACCATCAAATATTCCTAGAATGTCTACCACCGCACTACCTACTGATAAAGCCTCAAACGTCAGGGTCACAAGTTGGATATTGCTATCCATTATTGCCGGAAACGCCAGCCCTGCAAAATTGTTCGGCCCAAAAGAGGCGTCGAAAAAGCTTGGACCAACGGCGAAAGACGTTAAGCTTAAAATGGGTGATAAAGGTTGCAAGTCAAAACCGAAACTCAGTAAGCCTTCTGTCGTGATATCATTTTGCAATTCTACCGCTATGGTGAAGGTTTCGCCCACCATTATATCGCTGTCGCTAACCACCAAATTGGTAATGGGCACAGCATGCGCCGCATTAATTGATAAATAGAACAAACATGTGAAAATAAACATTCTTGTTTTCATTTTACTTCTCCCTAATTGATTGTTGAATTGAATGTTACATAACAGCGATACCAAGCTTGGTAATCACTAAAATCTATATCTTGATCATCGTCATAATCAGCTTCTTCAATGAAGTTAGCATCGCCTGCGGTGGTTCTTAGGGCAGACATGAAAATGCCGCGGTCTATGTTATCCACATCAGCATCGCCATCTAAATCGCCACAAACTAAGGGCGGTTCGATGACCTCACAAGCATCACCTTGGCCGTCGTTGTCACTATCTGCCTGATCTAAATTGGCTGTATCTGGACAGTTATCATCTTCATCCGCTATGCCATCAGCATCTGAATCTGGGGTCACCTGCACATCAACGCTTAGGTCTTGCCCTTCAGAAGTGGTATAACTAATTCGCCATGTAAGGGCCTTACAGATATTGGCATCGGTGTTTGCGCTAAAACTCACGGGATCTATGCTATGCGTAGAACCAAGAGGCACTACAGTTCCGATAACTGTGGGATCTGTATCATCCGAGCGGCCAAATCTGGCACTTGCGTCAGTGACCACAACCCCAGGTGGCGGATTAAGAATTTGTGCCCTAGCGTTGTGGGCAAACGCTGTTCCCTTGTTATACAGCACCACTGACCAGTCATCAGTAGAAGTATCTTGTTGGAAACAACTGACCACACCTAAATCTGGCAGATTGGGCAACGCGGGATCTTCAATGGCGTGCTCTACCCAGTTGGTATCTGTTCTAATTTGCTCAGCATTGGGGAAAATGATGGTCGCTTTGTTGCGAATTCTATCTCCTGGTAAAAGGTCTTCGCGTGCATTTATGCTAAATGAGACGGTCCGGGGCTCACTTGGTGGCAACAATGGATCTTGCCAGAGTATGACACGCTTATCGGGATCATAGCTCCCTCCATTGTTCACTATCAGGGTAGTGTCATCTAATTCCTCTGCCAGCACATCGTAAATTTGCACGTCAATGGCGTCTGCTTCTCCGATATTTTCATAGGTAATTTGATACTCGTGCAACCGCCCAGCTTGGGTAATACCATAACCTTGTGAACTCACAGGTGGAACGGCCGTTTTATAATTTGGATCCCTGGCGAGTAAAGCATCGCATCGAGCACGATCACAAGGTCCATAGGAGCAACAACAAGCGGGCGCCGGTATACCGTTGCCGTGCACGTCTCTTAATTCGCATGCTTGAGGCGGTGGAGGAGATGGAATCGGCGTAGGGCCCGTAGGGAAAGAACCCGGCCCGCTGTTGTTTAAACAGGTCACCACGTTATTTACGACCAAACAAGGTTGTGGTGGATTATTATTTTGATTCAGTAGCGCTGGAGGTCGACAATTGGGTGCGCTGGCACAGGCATTGTCACCACAATCAACTCGACCATTGCAGTTGTCATCTATGCCGTTGTTACATATCTCGGGGAAACCACTTCTGGATGAATTATCAAATCGAGTAATAAATACATCCGTATTACTTACACCGTCTACATCGATAGCACCTGAAGTCGCAACCGCAATATTCAGCAAAGCAGAGTTACATTGAAAAATGCCCGAACTCGCATTTACAGGTCCGCTACCGATAAAAGGAGGCAAGGTCATGGTCAGGGTATTGGTGTATTGACTGCCATTTGCTAAATCGCCCACTCCCATAGTGATCATGGTTTGATTATTGGAAACCAGTGCAGTTGATGGCGAGCTATTAACTAAACTAGTTCCCAGTGGCGGAAAATCAATTATTTGGGTTCCATTTGCAGTATCTGGACCACTATTGGACACAGTTAAATCATAGTCAATTGGACTGTTCACCTGACCGGCAACTGAAGGGCCTAGTTTTACTATGTTCAGGTCAGCTTGGTTTGTTGGTGGTGGGTTTACCGGGTTTACTGCAAAGCGCATTTCACTCCATACTGACAAAGCACAGCCATTGTAGAGTTCAACCGACGTAATATCACCAATGTCGGTAGCGCCCACAAAGATATTAAATTGCCCTGGTGGAATTGCATGATCTTCAACGCCCAATGAACCCACAAAGCGCGCACGGCCCTGACATTCAGCAAACATAAATTGAAAGCCAACCGCCGCTAAAGGTTGACTAAAAGTTATAGTAATAAAATCGGGAAAGAATGAGACAATTCTATTGTTCGGATAAGTTAATCCAGACGGACTCGGTGTAGAAAAATTAAAATCAACATTGTTCAAGCTAAATTGCACTTGTTGAGCGCCAAAGACAAAGCCTAAATTTGCATTGAAATCGGTCCGAGTGGCGTTTTGAAATGCCACATCGCTGGTAGAAAACACCAGTCTGGCGTCTACTGAAACTGGTAAGAATATTAAAAATACAGCAATCAGTAGGTATTGCTGAAGCCAATTTTTTGTTGTCTTGATTTTGCTTATTTTCGCGAGACCAATGGAAAACCGCGCACGAAAAGATTTGTTAGTTTGGGTATAAATTTGCTTCGTCATAATTGCCTTTCTCCCTAGACAACCTTGCTCAAAACACGCGAAGGTATAATTAGAAATAAAAGCTATCTCAACCTAATCCAAAAGTTCTATGGGAAATCTATGGGAAATCTATGATCACGGTTAAAACCCATTTATACTGGGATAAAGCAGGTAGCTTATTGAAGATTTAAAGGATTAATCTGAAGGTGTCTATGCAGGAATTTAGTGTTGATAAATGGCGAGTATATCCATTAGAAAACCGAATTGATGATGGCGAGAACAGTGTCAAGATAGAACCAAAAGCAATGGAATTGCTTGTTGTATTGGCAAAGGCTGAAGGCAATCTAGTCACACGCGACCAAATATTTGAACAGGTCTGGAAACATCAGGTTATTGCTGATCATGTACTGTATAATTTGATTGCAAATTTGCGCAAAGCAATGGAGCCAAATCCTCACAAACCTTCGTTTATTATCACCGTACCTAAGAAAGGCTATCGTTTAGCCCAACAAGTATCATGGCAACAAGCGTCACCGGTAGTCCAAACACAGACAGCACCCCCAACAAAAAAATCATCGCCTGTTGCTTGGCTAGCAATGCTTGGGATTTTATCTGTAGTAGCGGTGTTTTGGTTTATCAATCAATCTAGCAACCAACTCGAGGTTATCGAATCTGAAACTGAGCAGCCTCAAACGCCAACACAAACGGCGATTGCGGTGTTACCTTTTCAAGTGTTTGACGATGAAGCTGATACGCGCTTTTTTGCTGATGGCTTGGCAGAAGAAATTATCCATCAACTGGCTTCTGCTCCAGATTTATCGGTTATTTCCCGCTCTTCGTCGTTTTCATTTAAAGACCAAACCATAGATAGCCAAAGCCTAGCTAAAAAACTGGGAGTCAATTATTTATTAGAAGGCGCGGTAAGAAAAGAAGGCAATACTTTACGTATCAATACCCATCTAATTAATGCCCAAGACGCTACCCACGTCTGGTCTAAAGTATTTACTGCTGAAGAACAAAGCCTGTTTAAGTTACAACAGGATATCAGCATTGCCATTGTGACCTCGTTAGAACCCGAGAATGTTTCAATAACGAGACAAAAATTTAGGCAACATCCTGAATCGGGTGATGCCTACATGCACTTCTTACGTGGCAACGCAATGGCGGCAAGAGCCACACCAGAATATACCAGAAAGGCTCTGGCCGAGTTTGAAAAGGCCATAGAATTAGAACCTGACTATGCATTAGCACATGCGTCGATCGCATTAAACACCTTAGTATTATTCCAACAACGAGTCATTACAGCAGAGGACACTGTAGATCCTACGCTCAAAGCAATTGAAACCGCTTTGCAAATAAACCCTTTTCTACCAGAAGCAATAGTAGCCAAAGGTCTTTTTCATTCCACCTTTAATCAAAGGTCTGAAGCAGAACAAGCATTTGAAGAAGCCTTGTCGTTAGACCCAAATTCGGCGCTAGCTCACCATAATTACGGCTATTTATTGTGGATTAATCAAGATTACAGTGGCGCCTTGAAACACTTTTCAATTGCCTTGACCTATAATCCTATGTCTGCGATAACTAATTTCGCCGTGGCGGATTCACTGTTTTCTTTAGGCCAACTAGAGAAAGCGCTTGCCCAATATATTCATTGTACCGAATTATTGCCCGACTACCCTGCTTGTCATTTGGGCATAGCCAATTTGTATCGTTTTACCTTGCAATACGACAAAGTTGATAAGCATATGGCAAAGGCAAAAACTTATCTTTCAGACCGAGACTTTTATTTGTACTACGCCTCGTTAACGGACGCCACTTGGCGCGATGAGTTGCCTCAAGCCAATAACCTAGCTGCAATTTTATATACACACAACGGCGGCACTTATATTGGTTTACAAATCAAACTGATTTTAGCGAGTTATGATAATAACCTGGACCAATGGTTAGAGAACACATTGGCATTAAAAAAAGAATGGCCAGACAGTCAGTCCTTACCAATGGCATTGGGTCTTTATTATTATTTTCAGAACGATTGCAGCACTTCAACTGATTATTATGAAACTGTGCTTTCAGACAACCCGCAATATGCAAGCAATTTCAATGTCATGATTTGGGGCGTTTCTCACATAGCCAATCTTGCCTACTGCTATAAACAGACAGAGCAAAACGAGAAATATAGTCAAATGATGACATTGTTAGACCAACAACTGAGTACATATCAACTAAAAGATTTTACGGTACCCGGAGTGGCACTAACTACACTTAGATATAAGGTTTTATCCGAGTCTTCTGCGGTTTCTGATAATCAGCTTGAACAACTTAAGAAAACCAATAAGGTTTTGGATTTTTTAATTAGCCAAGATCCTATATTTCAAGCTACGAACTGAGAATATTATTTTTTGTTAGCTTCAAGCCAAGCATCAATTTGCTTATCTACTTCGCTCGGATAAGGCACGCCATCTTCGACGCCAACATAGACCAGGCACATGTCTTCTCGTTGGCTAAAGACTTGATGATATTTATCGATCCAAATTCTTAAGTGCTGGGCGAGTTGTTTGCTGGCAGGAATTAAATCATAAATTTCAGGATTGTTTTGTAGATCCTCTAAAATCGCCTGATTGTGTTTGTAAATGCCTGTATCCGTATAGGCACGCATTTGATCACAAATGAAAGTTTCTTCGTCATTCATCTGATCCGCATAGTAGCTAAAAAACAACTCAAATTGCCTTTCTCGCTCTATGCCCAGCCTATCTTGCATCATAGTCACCAGTTGATTGCGGCGCTTTACTTGAGCAATAAAAGCAGTAAACGCATTCTCTTGGTGTTGATCGATACGCTGCATAGTTTGATATAGGTTTTGTCGCGAATAATGGTCATAGCCAACAATAGCTGCCAAAACAACAAAACACATAGCAACACCAGCAAAGACGATACTCTTGCGATTAAATTTTGGCTTAAGACTAAATTTAGCTTCGACAGGCGTAAGGTCTGGCATACTAAAACCCACACTTCTTGTGGTTTTTATCAATGCCTGATTCTCACCATCATCACCAAGCATCTGCCTTGTATCAGAAACCAGACGAGATAGTGACCAATCACTAACAACTTTTCCTGGCCAAAGAGCCTGATGTAAATCGTCTTTATCTAGCGGATTAGGGCTGGCTTGTGCAAGCAACAATAATAGCATCAAGTTGCGCTCTGGTAGATTCACTTTTTGCCCATTTTTAAATAGGCTTTTATGTTTAAGGTCTAGATAAAAGTCGCCAAAAGCGTAACCCTGTATCTCCCTATTTTCTGTTTCCACCCAGCAAGTCCTAAATCTAAAGGTTTTTCCCTCTTTGTTTTAAAGTATAAATTGCTAAACAAGTTTGAACAACATTATCTCGTTGTTAGTCAACTCAATTCGTTAGCTAAATGATTGGATATTAAAGAAAAACAATTATGTACATAAAGTAAACAACCTGTATAGTATTAACAATCTATGGAACTTAGGGTAATGGGTTCCGATCAATGCGAGTCATTAGTTTAGTATGAAGGCTTTATTATTAGTCGTTACAGCGTTTTTCACTGCCACCGCAATGAGTGAAGAAACACTCGTATTGTATTCTCGTAACTACACAAATCCTTACGTTAAAGCGCATATAGATAATATTGTTAAGCTGTCAGAAGAAAAGTTCGGAAAACTCCACGTCATAAAATCGCAAGATATGGAACAAGGCCGGGCATTTGCTGAACTGGTCAACGGCAATATAGACGTGATTGTTACCGCGCCTACTATAGAAAGAGAAACCACTGCCCGTGTCCTCTATGTCCCTTTAGACAGAGGCTTACTGGGATTTAGGATTTGTATGAAAAATGCAAATTCCCCTGCATTTAACCGAGTTAGGTCGGCCATGGATTTGCTAAACAAAGAATTAGCTATAGGCGTTGCAGAACATTGGCCAGATAACATTATCTTTCGCGATAATGGGTTTAGGGTCACTTCCGTATCAAAAAGAGAATCACTGTTTTTAATGTTGGAACGCAACCGGTTTGACTGTTTAACACGTAGCGTGATGGAAATTGATGACGACATTAAAAACTACGGTAATGGTGCTTTAATAGAAGACGATGCTCTCTTGTTCTTATATCCCAACTCTGATTTTATATTTATTAATCCAAAACGTCGGTCATTACATGAAAGATTAAGTATAGGTCTTGGTATGGCCATTGAGGACTACAGCTTTTTTACTATCTTTGAAGAGTTTTATGGTGATACTTTAGAAAAGCACAGAGCCTTTGAACGTAAGCTAGTATTTATGCAAAACAACACTATCTCTCGGCAGGCGCTTTCTGCGATTAACCATTTTGGTATCGCGAGTTTTATAGTGCCTATAGAATAAACATCTCCGGTGTCAGGTAATTGATGATGTGTTTGATAAGCAGGTCGTATGCTCAATGAAAGTCGTGTTTTCTTTTATCTTTTTGGTTACCTTCAGCCTGTGCACACAAGCCCAGGAAAAGTTAATCGTCTGGGACAAAATATACCAAAGGGAATATCTTCGTAATTTCCTGCAGATGGCATTGAATCACACCGAAGAAGGGAAACAATATCAGCTTGTTCCTTCTATTGCCCTTGAGCAAGGTGATGCATTTGACTATTTAACTCAAGGCAATATCGATATTTTCATCAGTGCAGCAGATAAAAACCGAGAGTCTTCTTCGTTACCAATCTTCGTGCCCACAGATCGAGGCTTACTTGGATTTAGATTGTGCTTTACGCAAAAATCTAATCCAATATTTGAGCAGATAAGGTCAGTCGACGCCATGATAAAGCTGGATTTTAGTTTTGGTGTTGGATCGGATTGGCCTGACTTGGGCATTTATCAACAGAACGCTATAAAAACAGTGTCTGACAAAATAAATTCAAACCTAACAGCTATGATCATTGATGAGAAGTTTGATTGCTATTCTCGCAGTGTGTATGAAATTGACGAAGAATTACACTTGTATGAAGGTACTGACATTATCGTTGATGAAAACCTGTTATTTATTTATCCCAATGCAGAATTTATTTACATAAATCCGCACAAGTCTGAAGTTCACGCTATTTTGCTGCAAGGCATAGACGCGATGCTCAAAGACGACACCTACTTTACTTATTTTGACGACAATTATGCAGACGTACTGCGCAATCATGGAATATATGACAGAAAGCTGATTTTTTTAGAAAACAATCAGTTGTCTGAGCAAGCCATAGATGCGGTTAACCGATTTGGTGTTGCCACCTTTATTCAAAATTAGCATTTACCAGAGCAAAATTGACTACTGTAATTGCCCATAAAGTGACGCCTTAATTTGCTATCATCTGCGCTAAAGCATACACTGCCCCAAAACAGCAAAACAAAAACATCTATGGAAATTCAAATAGATAATTCATCCGTGGTGCAGTTAATTCAACTTTCATTGGTACCGGTATTTTTGCTCGTTGCTATTGGTCAAATGCTAAATGTGTTAACCGGCCGATTGGCAAGAGTCATAGATCGCGCGCGCTGGTACGAAGATCAAAAAAATGAAGGCATCATTACTGCCTACAATGAAAGGCAAAAGGACGAACTAAATGCCCTGCGCAGACGCATGCGATTCTCCAACTGGGCAATCAATTTTTTAACCGGCGCTGCGCTTTTTGTGTGCGGTACCGTAGTACTTCTTTTGCTAAAAGGCATAGTGGCTCCCAGCATAGACAACTTTATTCTTGCACTGTTTACCTTTGCTATGACCGCAATAACGGGCGGATTGATTTGCTTTTTTATTGAAGTGAGCATTGCCACAGCGACGCTAAAAATACCCGATCCTGATGGCTACGACTGATTAAGAAGTTTGTAAGCAGCGGTTAATTGCTTTGTATAAGGTGTCTTTTTCGACGGGTTTAATTAGGTATTCATTCATTCCAGCGGCTAAACAATATTGCGACTCTTCGTCTGCGCTATTGGCAGAAAGACCTATTATGGGGACGGCATCTAATTCCGAGTGAGTTTCATACTCGCGAATCTTTTCTACCGCCTGTAAACCGCTCATTACTGGCATCATCACATCCATTAGAATCAAATCGAATTTTTGCTGACGATATTGATCACAGGCTTCACGGCCATTTTTAGCGTACGCAACGTCAGCCCCGCAAGCCAATAAATGTTCGCCTGAAATTAAGCGCATAATTTCACTGTCATCGACTACCAAGATCTTTTTATTGCTTAAGTTTGGTTGTTTATTAAGTAGCTCTCCAGTGTGTTCAATTTGTCGGGACGCGAGTTCAAGGGCAATTTCAAAGCAAGCTTCACATCCACCGTTTGGACGGTTTTGGATTGCCAAGGTGGCATGCATTTGTTCGCAGATATTGGAGGCTAACGTAAGCCCTAATCCAACGCCTTTATTCGCGTCGGCGGTATGATTATGGATATGATCCAAACTGGAAAATACAGTTTCTAAAATTTCATCAGGAATACCAGGGCCAGTATCACGCACAAGCACCATCAAGATGCCGCGATTATTGGTAACGTTGAATCTAATATCAATAGAAATCTCACCAGATTCGGTGTACTCCCATGCATTGGTAAGAATTGAAGACAAAACTTCCTGGATTCGCTCTTCATCCCCAAGCAAGGTAAAGGGAATATCATCGTGATAAGTAACATTAACACTTAATCCCTTTTCATTCGCTTTTTCCGTACAAGTGCCTATCAGAGAGTTCAACATTTTATTAGGGTCAAATTCAGCCTTAATAATTTTAAAGGTCTTGGTCTCCATTTTCGCCATTTCTAAAATGCTAGTAAGCAACTTGAGTAAACGTCGAGAAGACACACCTATAATTTTAATGTACTTAGTCTGGTCATTGTCTAGTTTAGTGTGGCTGATAAGATCTACTGCACCGATTATGGCAGTTAAGGGCGTGCGAATTTCATGGCTGAAACTGGCCAAGAATTCAGTTTTCATACGCGTAGCATTTTCCGCTTTGACTCTGGCATCTTCTAACGATTGTGCTCTTAAATAACGCTCTGTAGTATCTAGTCCTGTACCAACAAGCTTCTCGGCGAATCTGGTGTCGGTGAATTGTCGACGTGCAGCTATGGTGATATAGGTTTGATCATCATCATCTAAAGTAGCTACTCGGTATTCAACATTGACGCTGGATTCATTGTTCAGTGCATGCAAGATCGCATACTCAAATTCAGCCCTGTCTTCCCAATAAACTAATTTCATCCAATCTTCAAAATTCAAATTTCCAGAGTCAGATGCGTAATTATGCAACTGGCACATTTTTCTATCCCAATAAATGGTTCTTGAGGCAAAATCGTATTCCCAAATTCCTATATTGGTGGTTTCAATGGCGCGCGCTAGTCTGTTGTTGACCTTGCGCTGAAGATCTTGATTGAACACTAATTGACGATTATTTCTTGCTATTTTCCAGCGTAATCCTACTTGCATGAGTAAGTACAAGCCGCCGCAACTGGCTAAGAACATGAACAAATAAACGGCTTCATTGCGACCATCAAAAAATGACAGGTTTTGGTTAATAATGGTCGAGCCTTTTGGCAAATCTTTTACCGTAATGCCGAATTTCTGCATGCCTATATGATTGAAGATATGCTGTAAGTCAGCATTGGCAGATTTTGGAATACTAGCCTCACTTACAGTGGATATTGCATATTCGGCAATAGTCTTACCCAAATGTTCAGCAGAAAATACATAGCCTCCTACTACATCACCTACTATAAGCGTGCTCCATTTTACAAACACTGGTTGCATGATATTTTCAGAGAGTATTTTGCTAATTTCCGCCGGTGAGCGATAGGGTTCGGGATCATAGGTAAACACTGGGGTGAAAATAATGTTTTTATTGGCAGCTATGCTATTTAAATCTTTTATCGCTTTTTCAAGAGTAGTGAAGTGGTAAAAAGCAATATCATACCGACTTATTCGATTCAGTTTAGTTTTAAGGGTAGACATATTTTCAACAGGGTTTTGGATATTATCCTGAGCGATAATAATAAAGTCATTAAAACCCGTTATGCCAGCCACTTCGCTGATAAACGCAGGATACTCGCTGCGAGTGTTAAGTACACTGTAACCCTCTTCTCTTAACAGATATTCATCATCGTTAATTGCCGACATTGTCGTAAGGATGTTAGGCAAAATTCTGCGGAAGTCCTCAGCGTAATCTTGCAAATTCACGCCATCAAAAAAAGCGTAATCTATGCGCTTATTTTGATATTTTATCCGCAACATTTCTAACATAGCGGCTTTTGCTTCTGGCGTGGTTATGCGATTTTCGTCAATGTATTCGACAAAAATAGAAGCATCTGGATAAGACGCCTGGAAGTGTTGTTTAAAGCTACGAAGAAAATTTCGATTCCAAGGAATGTCGCCTGAATAGTTCATTACGAGCAAGACTTGAAACTCGGAAATTGTCCGAGTTTGTGATACCACCGGAAAAACCGATAGCATGATCCAGCTAAGTATTACCCATCTGCGCATTCGTAACGGCCCCTGTATCGGCAAAAACGAACTGCCCTATCAAGACAGTAAAGCATAGTTTTTACACTTTAGTCTAAATTGTCTATAAATCAGCTATTTAATCAACTAATTTATTGCCGAATACAACTCTTTTCTATTCACTGGCTTGGTCAAGTACTTGTTCATACCAGCATCTTTACAATTTTTCTCGTAACCTTTTAATGCGTGAGCAGTCAACGCAATAATTGGTGTAGGCTTTAAATTCATCGACCTTTCATAGTTTCTAATATGTTTAGTCGCTTCGATACCATCCATAGCGGGCATTAACACGTCCATTAAAATAACGTCGACCTTTCTTTCTTTAAACGCTTCTACTGCCAAATTTCCATCATTGGCGTAAAACACTTCAGCACCGCAATCAAGCAGCATTTGTCCCACTATGGTTTGATTAATTTCGTTATCATCGACCACTAAGATACGTTTGCCAGAAAAGTCCGGCATGTCTATCACCTGATCTTCCACCTGTTTCTTAGCCAAGCCTTCCACAATCTTAATAGGTACCGACAAGGTAAAGGCACTGCCATGACCTTCTTTACTTTTCAGGGAAAGACTACCGCCCATAAGCTCGGCAAGCTTCTTAGAAATACTTAAGCCTAGGCCAGTACCTTTGGAAATAGTTTTGCCTTGATTTTGTACCTGCTCAAAACTCTTAAAGATGCGTTTTTGATGGCTTTCATGAATACCAACACCAGTATCAGTTACGGTAAAACTAATCTTTCCTAAATTGGGTTCACCAAATTTGGGTTCAAAACTGATTTCCAGTTGAATTAAACCCTCTGAGGTAAATTTTAAGGCATTTCCAATAAGGTTAAACAACACCTGTTTAATTCGAGTTTCATCGGTTTCAACCACTTCCGGGACATAGGTAGGATGTATTAACTTAAATTTTAAATTCTTACGTTTTATTTCTAACCGGAATGAAGCGATAGTTTGTTGCACCAAGGTTTTTAAATTCACCGGTGACGTTTGAATATCCAGCTTCCCGCTTTCAATTTTACTCAAATCGAGTATGTCATTGAGAATATTTAATAAACCACCAGCGGATGATTTTATCATGGTGGCATAATTGGATTGGTTTTTATCCAGACGAGTATGGGCTAACAGATCTGCCGCGCCTATCACACCATTCATTGGGGTTCGGATTTCATGGCTCATATTCGCCAAGAACTCAGATTTGGCTCTAGTTGCCTGTTCCGCTTTTTCTCGCTCTAGTTGCAGTTTTTGTTGATACAACACACTATCGGTCACATTTAATACTGTGCCAACTAATCGAATTACATTATCGTTGCTGTCTTTAACGCTAGTGATATGACATTCCAGATAGTTAGTATCACCATTACTCAACGGTACTGTATAACTTACTTTACAAGAGGCACCTAAATTAACCGAGGCAATTAACGCGGAGTCCAATTCGAGCTTTTCTTTGCTATCCTCTACACACTCGTACCAAGATTCCAATGTAGGCTTAAATTCATTGGCTGGCACATTGTGATGAGTCATCATGGCCTTATCCCAATACAAGCTCTCTTGTTCCAAATCGTATTCCCAAACCCCAATATTGGTAGCATCTGTTGCCGCGTCCATACGCTCATTAATTCGCGTTAGCCTAGTTTGAGATTCGGATAATTGTTTTTGGTTATTACGCAACAATCGGTTCCAATTGAGCATAAAAATAACCAAGCCGATTAGCATGGAAGTAATGACGACTAGATAAAGTAACTCGTTTAAAAACATGTCGATGAAGGTTTGGGGCTTATCCAATGCTTGATGCGGCGCAGGCAGTTGATCAATGTCGATTCTATGAATATCCAGGGCTGCATAATTGAACACATAAGCATTGGGCGAAAAGGATTCGTCTTGCAGAGGGCTTCCTTCAAGGGCCTTCTTTATTTGCTTAGCAACTTCGGCAGCTGCTTGTTTGGAGACTAATACATATCCGCCAACCACGTTTTCCGATAACAACATGTCATAGTGTACAAACACTGGCTGACTGATTAGACGAGCCAAGCGCTCGGTGATTTCAACTGGATCTAAGATTTTTGATTGCTCGATGGCAAAAAAGGGCACCACGATAACAGGCACATCTGGATCCAGTGCTGACAACCGAGTAATGATTTCACCGGTTGAATTAAATTCAACAAATTCAGTGTTAATTGGCAGTTGTGCTAGTTGCTCAGAAATTTTATCTATTCGTACTTTGTAGTCACTGTCAGATTTAACCAGCACATACACCTTATCGCTATTTGTGATTTGGGCTGCGGTTTCTGCCAGGGTTTTGTAATCAGGTGTGAATGAGATTTTGTGACTATTGTGGTTCTCTTTTAGTTCTGATGGAATCAGGATTTCAATGAAGAACTTTTGAGCATTATCAAATACAGATGGTTGACTTTTTTTATTGTATAGAGAAGCGGATAAATTCGAATCAAATAAAATGACATCAATATTTTCATCCTTATATTTTTCTTGAATCAGGGTTCGAACAGACGCTCTATATTCTGGGAAGTTAAATCGATATAAATCCAAATATTCGGTAAAAATTTGAGGGTCTTTATAAATAACACTTAATTGATTGGCCAATTCAGTATTGAAGTTACTGTAAAACCCCGAATCATTACTGGTTGAATAGAGAATCAAAACACTGGGCGATTTCGCAAAAACAGCCGAGGTTGTGAGACCTAAAAACACAAATATTACTGAATTCCTAAACCACCTATACATTATGCCCTGTTCTCTGAAAATCCATCTAATTAAGCGATTACATATACGACTGTTCGTGCTTAATATTTGTACGCTAATTCACTATATCAAGTTTTGCCAGATTAATACCATAATGTTCAGGAATAACTGGTTTGATAATACTAATTTGTTGATCTGTTTCACTCAAATCAAATTCTTCTGCAGCACAATAATCCATGTTTTTAAGTGAAAAAATCGTCCTTACTACTGGTTTTAACGGTTGGTCTCGATTGATTCTAATAACAACTGCTAGTTTTTTGTTATTTAACATGACCGCGCTACCGGCTGGATATATTCCGATTGCCCGCAAGAATTTTACGGCTAATTTTTGATCATAGCCGTAATCCGGATTACAAATCACTTTTAACGCTGCAGCCGGAGATGCGGCTTTTTGATAAGGTCTATGGCTGGTCATAGCATCAAAACAGTCAACAATTGCTAGCATTCTTGAATATTTATCTATCTGCTCTCCTTCCAATCCGTAAGGATACCCTGTACCGTCCAAGCGCTCGTGATGTTGCTCAATTGCAATGCGTTGTTGATTGTCAAAATGCAACGGCTCTACTATGTCCAAAGAATGCTGAACGTGAGACTGAATGGTCAACTGTTCTTCCAAACTTGGAGGATCCATTTTATGAGTGACACTTTTTGGAATTTTGGTCATTCCAATATCGAAAAGATAGCCAACTTGGCAAAGCTTTTTGCAGTCATCGTAAGATAATCCCAAAGCATCAGCAAAATAACACATAAGCACAGCACAATGCGCAGCATGATTACTCAGGTATTCGCCTCCATTGCGTAGCATACTCACGCACAATAACGCATTGGAATTTCGTTGCAAGCTATGCATAACATCTTCTAGGATGACGTCGATTTTCTTGAAGTCTATGTCCAAGCCCTTTTCAATATTAATACGTTGATAGTGGAATACTTCGTTTAAGTCTTTTACTAGGTTTTCAGCAAACTCCACCTCTTCTGCATAGGTAGCCGGCGCATCATAATGCTTTGCCAGCAATTTACCTTTACCGCCGTTAATGTCAGGAGTAACTGTTTGATTAGCGTTGGATCTAACGGCTAAATAGGGTTTGAGTGAAGAGACAGTTTTTTTGCGATCATTTAGCGCTTGAATACTTTCCACAGAAGCTCGCTTAGTACGTTCAACCACTACTCGCTGAACACCAGAGGCGATAAGTTTTTCGATAATCGAAGGGTGTTTGATTTTACCCCGATGTTTGACTGTAAGATTGCCTGTTTGTTGGGCAATACTGTGCACAAGCATACCGGGTTTTAGCTCTGATATTGGAATTGTAATGTACTGTGGCTGCATCATAAATACACAAACTGCTAGTTATTTGCTTATTTATCGGCAACTTAAGGAAATTTATTGAGTAAATAACCTGATATCGAAATAACGTCGATATCAGGGTGAATAGATGAGGGATATTTCTGTCGTTAAGTGGCTAAAATCATTGTGTAATTAGCCACTTAAAACTGGATCTTAGCGCACTAAATCTCTATTGTGCCATCCACGCTTGGCACCAGCCATTGGCATTGACTAATTTACCAGGGAAAATACCGCAAGGACGCCATTCAGCGCCGGCTTCACCTTGGATATATTTGCAGTTTCCACAGGTTTTACCTTCAACTTCTGATTTATGTGTGTACTTTAGAGCTACCGCTTGAGCATTGTCTAAAGACAATTTCTCTTGTGCATTTGCACGTAGCGCAATACCGCCCAGAGTCACACCTATCAAAGTTGAACCAGACAATTTTAAAAAGTTACGACGGTCAAGTTTCTTCATTGCTTTTCCTCTAAAAAGACTGTAAATGATAATTATTCTTTTTTATCATCTGCCTAAAACAACAAAGGCTCACCCGAAGGTAAGCCATTGATAAGTAATTTTATACTTATACACTAGCAATTTAGATTAGCAACAAAGATATTAAGTTCAATTGATCTAGATTAAATGTACAGATAAATTAACAAATATCGAAATCCTTTGTTTTGGGGGGTTTCCAAATGGAACTCGGTTGGGACTCAGGCTTAGCATAGCTCAATCTGTCGATTCTGCTTGTATTGTGATAGCTATCTAATCCAGAAACACAAATACTATGTGCAGCTTCAATATCTAAGTATCCATCGTCAGCAATGATAGTGGAAGGCAAGAAGAGTTCAATTATCTCGCCTATCACCAGTTCAGTCTTATTCAACTCAATTAGTTGAATACTTTTTACTTTCAAGCCGATTTTAATTTTCGCTTCAGCTACATAGGGCGCTTTGATCCCTTGGCTAAACTCTTGTGTTAGATTTGTCTGTTCAAACTCACTTACGTCACTCTCATATCGCGCCGAAGTTTGATGAGCTTGCAACAGCATATTTGAGTTCACGTGATTAATGGTAAATTCGCCTGTCGTCTTCAAATTACTTAGGGTATCTCTAACCACTGTATGCGGGCGCATCAGCATGCCCATTAAAGGCGGATTTGCTCCCACATGAAATACCGAACTAACGATGCATAAATTGGTATTACCTTCAGCGTTTCGTGTGCCGATTAAATTGGCACTTTTAAAGCCGCTTAATGAATTAATTAAATTTGCTCGATATCTTTGCTCTAGTCTGTCAATCTGATCTCTTGTAAATTGCTTCTGCATCATTCATCGTCTCGCTTAGCAATAATGTTTACACCAAACCCAGTATCCTCAATAAACACCTCTATGGGCGAACAACATATTTGGCAATCCACGATTTGATGTTGATTTATATCGTTAATTTCATCGATCTCTATGTCATTTGACGTCATGCAATAGGGACACTCAAATGTTTCAGCTCTGCTTAAGCTCATGAATAAAACATCACTTTAGGGTTAGTTTAAAATGACTAATACGCCTAAGTTAGCTAGCCGGATTCATTCTTTTAAATGCTCGAAATTGTCTTTTTTGTAATCTAACGAGTACGAATTGAGCATCATTTCAATTAAATAACCATTGACAATCACTGTATATTAAACCAGTATCTATTCCCCTTTTGAGCAACGTTATTTTTAGTCAATGCGTGATTTACCTACTTTTTATTATCATGATCACTTCGTTGAATTCCTGAAATTTATACGGAATACCTGCACGCATTTGCTACACCCTGAGCATCTCAAATTTCTAAAAGAATTTGATGAAGCAACTAAAGATCAACAATGCCTGTTCATACGATGCGTTAATCGCAAGCTTCCGGTAATTAATAGCAAGAGTTTAATTTTTGTCGAACTTGGCGACATTCAACAGCTACTATCAGATTTGAAACAAAAGGGTTGGTTAAGCGAGGTAACTGAAAAAGATAAAGGCCGTTTTATAAACGCGCTTACTAAGGACGGTCTTTACGACCTGGCAAATTCGCCCTTAATTGAACTAACCACATCTGTTAAAAAAAGCTACCCCAGACAGCTCTTGGTAGAAGCCTGCCATGCAATCTCGGGGCGAGATATTTGCGCCACAGATATTGCCAAAGAGTATGTTGTGCGCGCGAAGGACGACATCATCGATTACTTTTTGTTTCTGTATTTTGGAAACTGTCGAGACCGCTTAAACCAATTCAGTATGCGAGATTTAGGGATAATGCGCACCAGAGAAGAAATCGCTCAGGTACAAAGTCGCTTTGAATGCAAACACCAAGCTCTGAGCGTTTTTCAGTTAAAACATTTACGTAGAGAACTTAAAACCCTGCCCCTGCAAACGGCCAACGAAATCTTAGCCTTGTATCACAGCTTACCGGAAGCCGTGGGCGAACAAGCTGAACTGGAAAAAAATAAAATCGCTTTTTTGTTGGCAAATAGGCTAATTGAACATGATGTCTTATTGGCATTGCCTTTGTTAAAACAAATTCAACATCAAGACGCCCAAGAGAAGTGGTGTAGAGAAGCATTTAAACAGGGAATGAAAGAACAGGTAGAAGCACAGTTGTTGAGCATTATTGACAACCCAATAAGTGATCATCTGGCATTTTTTGCAGAAGACTTTTTAGCCAGAAAGTATCAACAAAAACGCACCAGTTTGATGACCGATATGTTGCGTCAAGGAAACCGACACCTTGTAATAGACGAAATTTATAAAGGCTCGGTAGAAAAAGGCGTTATCACCCACTATCAAAATCAAGGACTGCTCGCTTTTAGAACAGAAAACAATTTATGGCGAGCTCTGTTTTGTTTAATTTTGTGGGAAGAGATTTTCGACACGCCTGGCATGGGACTGGCAACGGAATTTGACTATATGCCAGAAAGCTTAAAACAAAATAAGCTGTATGAATCAGCTGGTACGCAAATCGAAAACACACTAGTACATTTAACATCTGGCGAAGCTTGGATAAATGCTGTTGTACGTTCGTTAGCAAAACATGCACACAAGCCTCAAAGTTTATATTCAGCCACACCTACCCTTATAGAAGAATTAAAATATTTAACTCAGCTTTCTGATCCTTTAGGTTTGCAGGGTATTTTGCTCCGTATGGCAAAGGATTGGCATGGCACCAAAGATGGTTTTCCAGATATTACTGTGGTCGAAAACAATCAAATTAGATTTGAAGAAATAAAAGGCGAAGGAGATGCCTTAAGACGAAATCAACTATTGCGTATTCAACAATTGCGCGAATTGGGGTTTGAGGTACAAATCACCACCGCAGAATTTGCCATAGATCCCATGCAACCCTATGTTGTAGTCGATATTGAGACTACTGGAGGCCGTGCCAATCAACATAAAATCACCGAAATTGGTATGGTTAAAATAATTAATGGTGAAGTCGTTGATCAGTGGCAAAGCCTGATAAATCCGCAACGAAAAATATCCAAATTTATTACCCAATTAACCGGTATAGATGATGAAATGGTGTCTGAGGCACCGGTTTTTGAAGAAGTCGCAGATCAAATTGAAAACTTCACTAAAAACAGTATTTTTGTTGCTCATAACGTTAATTTTGACTACGGTTTCATACGCGAAGAATTCAATAGAATCGAGCGTATCTGGCGCAGACCCAAACTTTGTACCGTGCAACAAATGCGCAAATATTTTAAAGGCCTTGAGTCCTATTCTTTAGCCAATTTAACCAAGCATTTCGACATTTCTATGCAGCGCCACCACAGAGCCATGTCAGACGCCATGGCAGCCAGTGAATTGTTGAATCTAGTGAATGAAAAGCGTCTGCAACTGCAAAATCAAGCACATTAGTTCTCTACCATGCATTGTTCCCAAAGCTGGGAATCCACATTGGCTGGTATCTGGGATTTAGGCTGTTGAAAAAAAGACTTTCTAATCTTCTCAAGTTGATTTGCTTGTCTGAGATTACTTAAGGCTAGTTGCATTTTTTGTCGCTGAAAATCAGGTACTGCTAAATTTAGAGCTAAATAATTTGATGCAATTTTCGATTGCGGCAACATAAAAACGGGAGCTATGTCATGCATGCTTAAATTCGCGGAACCAACATAAGCTTTGATGCTAGTGGCAGAATTTATTAACAAGTCAGTTCGACCTGATAAAAACGGATCCAAGACTCCAATTTTGCTGGTGACTAAAAGCATATTTTGACCAGCCACAAAGCCTAGCTCAGTTAAAATCGCCGAATAAGCATTGTCCTTAGAAACTGCTAACTTATAGTTGGCCAGATCATTCGCTTTATTGACAACAATGTCGTATCGTCGCGCTAGCTTATAAAAACAGTTTTGTCCCGATACTAAGGGACCAATCCAATTAAAACTTGATTCGCGCTCGGGTAATCGCGCAACAGACACTAAACCCGCTGAAGTATTTTGCTCAGCCATTCGATAAGCGCGCTTCCAAGGCAGTTGAACAAATTGGCAATCAATACCCACCTGCTCACAAATCTCTCGAACGATTGCGACATTGATACCGGTAATTGTTCCCTGTCGTTGAAAGTTATAAGGCGGAAAGTGTTCGGTATAAATAGTGAGGTCTACAAAGTTTTGTTGTTGTAAATCAGCTTCGTTCGCACTTCCCACGCCATAGCAAGTCAACAAGATTACAAACGAGATCGAGTTGAATATTCTCAATAATAGACCCTTTTGTTACTTTTGGTTCCATGTGATCCTTTACAAATCACACGCTCTATTAAGACTAGACGGGAATATTGAAAAAGAAAGTATAGATGTGTATTTAGACGTATGACGAGCTATATCCAAGATTTACAACCTTCTGATGTTTCGAGAATAATTGAAATGGCATGGGAAGATAGAACGCCTTTTGAAGCCATTGAAAAACTTTATGGCTTGAGTGAATCAGAGGTAATTACTCTAATGCGGACCAATATTAATCGTAAAACATTTGAAAACTGGCGTGCACGTGTTTCCGGCCGAAAAACCAAACACAAAAAGTTAAGGCACCCTGATGTAGAGCGAGGATATTGTAAAACTCAATATAAGCCAGTGCGTAAACGTTAGAAGCCTTCGAGCCTAAGACCAAATAGCTTGGTATCAATTAAAAGCTTAATTTGAAAAACCCTATAGTTCTGGTTTTGAATGTTATTGAGATTCGATCTTATCGATGTAGGCCCGCCGAAACTGCGGTGTCATGTCAAAATACCAAGTGTAGTAACGTTGATTTTCTGGATTTTGTACCCGCACTTTTTGCACTGGTAATTGGTCTTTATATATCAGTTCTTGATCAACCCCTACCATTTGGTGGAGTTGTATAAACGCAATCAAATCACTACTGCTATTGATATAGAACGCGGTTTCAGGCGTTTGCCCATTGCCAGATCGCCATGTGCTTTCGATAAAATTATCTAACACCCAATTATGAAAACGTGCAGTTTCAGAATCTCCTGCTTCTTCTGAACAAATCGCCATGCCATAGTGGGCAGTGAAAGAAGTATAGTTTTGTTCGAGCAGTTGACGATTCTCACGAATACACATGATCCATTGTTTCTTTTGCATCAGAGTTTTCGAGGCTTCTTTTACCTTCTGTTCAAGGTCACTGCGAGGGGCGTAATAAGAGGTTAGCGGAAATAGTTTTAATAAGCGATCAAAGTCTTGTGCTGTTGCGTCTTGTGTTAATAATTTGCCGACCAGTTGACGATAGTCAGCGTTACTTTTTTCATAATTTAGGACTTGCTTTTTCTTTTCTTGAGGAGATTCCGTTGATGTTGCGCCGCAGCCGCTTAGCCATAAACTGGTGAGTAAGAGTAAACAATAAAGAAGCGTTTTCATTTGCAAAAAGTAGTTGCCGAAGTTAATGACCATCAGAAAGGTTTTACTATATCACTTTGAAAGGATTTTTGATCCCGCTTTTCCTATTTGCTGACTATTCTTGTAAAAGCGAGATCAATTATTGATTTGCAATTTTTAAACAAGCTTACACTAAATAAAATTATTTTATTGTTAGGCTTATATCGCAGTTGAGTAACTTAGAAATTGGGCAATTCTGTTTTGCGGATTCAGCGATTTGATTAAACTCATCATCACTTATGCCACTAACGGATGCTGACAATTCCAGTGCAGACGATGCAACCTTGAATCCATCGCCATCTTTTTCCAATGTAACAGTAGCTTTGGTATTTAACTCTCCCTCTTCGAATCCATTTTCTGCCAATGCAAATGACAAAGCCATCGTAAAACAAGATGCATGAGCAGCAGCAATTTGCTCTTCAGGATTAGTGCCTTTTTCATCTTCAAATCGCGTGTTAAACCCATAAGGTTGATTATCGAAAGCGCCTGATTGTGTGCTCACATACCCTTTTCCCGGCTTACCTAGACCTACATATTTAGCTGTCGCATAATTTTTCATGCTCATCATTTTTTCCTTTACAAATTATATGTACTAATTGCTATGCCATTGAAATTAAAAAGATCAGTTTTCATTCTGTAGGCTTGTACAACGTCATGAATAGGTTTACATTTTTACCTGATTAAACTCTTATGGTTTGCCCCCAATACTTTATTCAATTTCTATCAATCTTACATCTACTATCATAACGGCGTTAGGCCCTATCTTACCGCCGTTACCTTTTTTACCCCAAGCTAAATCCGGTGGGATTACAAATTCATATCGAGCACCTACTGGCATAATTTGAAAAGCCAGTTGCAACCCTTCGATAGCCTCTCTGACGAAAAATGATTCTGGTGGGCCTTTTTTGTAAGTATCATCAATGACGCTACCATCCGCCAACAAAATTCGTTGATGGACTTTTATGCAATCTTGCATACTTGGGCAAATACCGTCTGCATCTTCAATAATACGAAACATAAGCCCAGACTCTAGCACTTGCACACCATCTTTTTGAGGATAGCGCTGTAAAAATGCTTCGGTCAGGTTTCGGTTTTTTCCTGCTGAGCCTTTTGCTAGTTTCTTCTGTTTTGCCATTGTAATAACTGATAGTGAATACTTGAAATAGGGGCGGAAAAATAGCAGTTAGCCTCGCATAAATCAAACATAATGGAGGCCACCGCTACACATTGGATACGCGTTTAAGGCTGATAGACTAGTACATTTTATAGGGTAAGAACTTTCCAGACATGACCACATGAACCCGATCCCCTTTAGGATCTTCTTCCCGTTGTAAATCCATGGAAAAATCAATTGCACTCATGATGCCGTCACCAAACTCTTCGTGAATAAGTTCTTTTAACGTAGTGCCATATACGTTGACTAATTCATACCAACGATAGATCAAAGGGTCTGTAGGTACTTCAGTGGGTAAAGAGCCTTTATATGGCGCTATTTGCAACCAAGCCACAGCCTCATCGGTTAATCCTAACAAATCACCTACTTTCTCAGATTGTTCTTTGGTCAATGCCATTTGGCCTAAACATGCGGCCGTACTCCACTCTTTAGACTGTCCAACCACTTCGGCTATTTCTGCCCATTTGATGCCCTTGGTAATCTTTGCCGCTTGAATCATGGCGGTAACTTCTTTGCGATCTGTAATCATAGTTAAGGTTCCATATAAAAAGGTGAATAAAAATTACAGGCAAAAAAAAAGGCCATGCGAATTCATTAAATGAATTTGCATAGGCCTCGATGCCTGAAAGCGCTATTGCGCTCAGCTAACATATTGTGATCACAGAATATGAAGCATTTACCATGCCCAACGAAACATTAACTTATATTTCAATTGGTTAGACATGCAAAGATTGCTCTATTTAACTCGATCGAACCAAGTTGGTTCATTTCATATTCAATCAAGCACCGTTATTGATCAGATAATCAAAAAACTAAGGTCGCCTTAATTTTGCTTATTCTTGTCCGTAAATACTGGCATATCTCGGTCATCCCCATAATCCTCGACTTTTTCCATCTGCGACAAGGTGTTCATGTCTTCTTCGGAGATCTCAAAATCTAACTCAGCATTACTTTTCATATGATCAGGGTTAGTGGATTTTGGTAAAGGTAATAGCCCGAGTTGAAGGTCATACTTAATACATAACTGTGGCACAGAGACATCATACTTGTCTGCAATAGCTTTCACTTTATCTTGTTTTATCACAGCGCCGTGGCCAACAGGAGAGTAGGCTTCGACCAAAATACCTTTTGACTGCACATACTCAATTAAATTTTTAGGTACATTACTAATGTGCGCTAAAACTTGATTTACCATAGGCTTGATATTGCCATAATCGATAATGTTTTCTAGATCTTTTTGTTTAAAGTTTGACACACCAATAGCACGAACTTTTCCAGATTGGTAGGCATCTTCTAATGCTTTCCAAGCTTGCAGATTACCTGCAAAATAATGTTCATCACCTCCAAAATCAGCCCAAGGTTGAGGACTGTGAATAATCATCATATCTAGGTATTCAAGACCCATTTTTGGAACTTTCAGTTGATTGTGTAGTGTATAATACTCATTAATCATGCTTTCTCTCCTTTCGCAGTTTGCAAATTTAGGATGCGTATTCACATCCTCTGTATGCTAGTTTGTTCTGCGAAAGAAGCGTTATGGATTTGAAGGATACTTTGAGATCTTTGCCTAAAACTATGAAACTAGCATAAAGGCCTGAATCTATAGTTACTCTTATGCCTACTTGACAGTTTTACCATAGACTGCATCTCTAAAATTTTTATGCAAGCGAATTGGATCATAAGGTAGCAGTTGGACAAATAGCACAGCGACCAATTCATTTTTCGGATCGACCCAAAACAAGGTGCTGGCCATGCCATCCCAGAAGAACTCGCCAACTTCACCATAGTTTTCTTGTGCATCCACCGGCTCTCTGAGACGCACGGCAAAATCGACGCCAAATCCCACTTGGCCTTTTGAAGGTAGCCAACTACGCTCAGTCACAGCCGGATCTAAATGGTTTGATGCCATGGCTCGCACTGTTTCCGCTTTAAGCAATCTCGCGCCCTCTAATTCACCTTGATTAACTAGCATTCTTGCAAAGCGCGCATAATCGTCGATAGTCGAAGTTAGTCCCCAGCCCCCTGGCGTTAAATTAACGTCTGAGACATTAATGGCTCCTTCTGTTTCAGGAATTTGAGTTAAAATGCCCTGTTCAGACAAGTTATATAATGGCGAAAATCTTGTCATGTTAGCATCGGCAACCTTGTAGCCTATGGTGTTCATATTTAGCGGATCGAATATATTTGCTTGGATATAATCATCAAAATTTTGGCCAGACAAAACCTCCACAAGACGAGCTTGTACATCCACAGAAACCCCATAGCTCCATTGCTCACCCGGATGAAATGCCAGAGGTATGCTTGCAATTTTTTGTACGGTTTGCGTTAGGGTGTTGGAAACCGCATACGCGTTAGCAGCTTTAACCATATCCCCGGTACAAGAATCATTTGGTCCCGAAAAACCCGCTGTGTGCCTGGTTATATCGCGAACAGTAATTGCTCGTTTAGGGGGGGCTAGTTGCATTTCACCATCAGCATTTACCCCTGTACATACTTGTTGATTAGCGAACTCTGGCAAATACCAAGCTAAGGGATCATCCATTTTAAATTTGCCTTGCTCATACAATTGCATAAGCGCAACCCCGGTTACAGGTTTTGTCATCGAATAAATACGCACAATGGTGTCTCGATTCATTGGCGTTTGTTGCTCCAAATTTGCAAAGCCAAAAGCGTTAAAATAAACCTCTTTGCCTTTCTCAAATACTATAGCCGAGACGCCAGCCACCTGACCTGACTCTACATAGCCTTTGAGGGTTGTATTCATGAGTTCAACCGATGTTTGATTGACTATTTGATTTTTCATTGCTGGCTCTGATTTTCCTGAAGTGGCACTACAAGCATAAAGCAAGGATGATAATAAAACACAACTAATAAAGTACTTTGAAGGCAAAGACATAAGGTTACTCGAATAAATAGGGTTACTAAGGGTGCAATACTAAACTAATCACAAGCAAAATGTTAAACAAAAGTTAACTTTGTAAATACAAGTGAAACAAGGTAGTAGAAAAGCCGAAAATCGCCAGTACTTTCTTGCAAGAATTTTGAAATTGCGTAGAATCTCATAATATATTTTGTAAATGATACTTATTCTCATTTTTATTACGGAGCTTAAATGGCAACTTTTACCCGTTCAAGTAAAATTAATTTGGTATTTACTATTTCTCTGATCTCTTTGTCTTTAATCTCAGCTCGTTTAGCAAATGCGCAGGAAAGCGAGCAATCTGAGTCCCAAGTAGAAGTGATAGAGGTAAAAGGTAATGCTTCACAGGTAGACCTGACTAAGCGCTTTGCTGGCGAACAAATCGCTAGAGGTGGCCGAGCTGGTATTTTTGGGAACCTAGACTTTTTAGATAGTCCTTTTGCGGGCACTGCCTACACAGCGGATCTCATTAAACAGCAACAAGCTCAAAACATTGGTGATGTGCTGTTAAACGATCCCACTGTTCGTGTAACAAAAGGCTTTGGAAATTTCCAAGAAGTCTACATATTGCGCGGCTTTCCGGTGTATTCCGACGACATTACCTTAAACGGTGCTTTTGGCATTTTGCCAAGGCAATATGTCGCGGCTGAAATGATTGAACGGGTGGAAGTGCTAAGGGGAGCCAATGCCTTTGTTAATGGCGCAGCACCAGGTGCTAGTGGTGTTGGTGGTAGTATTAACCTAGTACCAAAACGCGCGCCTGTTGGCGGCATTCGAAACGCGACTCTTGGCTATGAAGAAAGTAGTATATTTTCAGCCGCCGTAGATTTAGGACAACGCTATGGTGAGAATGACCAGTGGGGAGTACGTTTTAACAGTTTGACTCGCGGCGGCGAGAGTATCATTGATGGACAAGAACAAGATTTATCTGTGCTAGCCCTTAATATCGATTATGCTCAAGACAATCTACGTTTTTCAGCCGATCTTGGCTATCAAGACAATCATATTGATGCCCCAAGACCTCAAGTAACACCTTTGGGTGATATTCCAAGCGCGCCAGATGCTGATGTTAATTTTGCGCAACCATGGACCTTCACTGACGAATCACAAGTTTTTGGTGTTTTGCGCGCCGAATATGACATTTCTGATACCACTAAGACTTGGATCGGTGCCGGCTTTAGAAAAGGTGAAGAAGAAAACGACCTAGCAAACCCGACAGCGGATGCAAATGGAATTGGCAGTGCTTATAGATTCGCCAATACCAGAGAAGACGAAGTCTATTCTGTTGATGCAGGTGTCAGTCATGACTATCAACTCTCTGATACCAAAAATACCCTGATAGTGTCAGGCGCTATCATTGATCTTGAGTCTAAAAACGCCTTTGCTTTTTCAAACTTTGCAGGATTTGCTACTAGCATTTACCAACCAACGGCCATTACGCCGCCTGCCACTGACTTTTTTGTTGGTGGCGACTTAGCGAGTCCCTTAGTAACTGAAAAAGTACGTAACCAAAGTGTTGCTATTGCCAATACCACAGCATGGCAAGATGAAACGGTTTTGACCACCATAGGCGTGCGCTATCAAAGTATAGATACGCAGTCGTTCAATGCTGCTGGCGGCGACCTGTCAGGTAGTTACGACGACAGTAAATTCACACCAGTAGTTGGCATAGTTGTAAAACCATCAGACCAGTTTTCCATTTATGCGAATTACGCGGAAAGTTTAACCCCAGGCGCATCTGCACCTGACACTGCCAATGGTTTACCAGTGGTAAATGCGGGTGAGGTACTAGCACCTTTTACCGGAGAGCAATACGAAATAGGCTTTAAATATGACGGTGGCAACATAGGTAGCACAGCTAGTGTATTTAATCTCAATCGTCCTAATTCTGTGATTGAAAATCAAATCTTTAGTGATGGCGGTGAGCAACAAAGTCAAGGCGTTGAGTTTAGCGTTTTTGGTCAGCCAACTCAGAATTCGAGATTGATTGCTGGGGGGACTTATGTAGTCGCGGAACTCGCCAATACTCAGTCTGGAATAGATGAAGGCAACACCCCAATTGGTATTCCAGAGCTTCAAACTAATATCAACTTTGAATACGATGTCACTGATATTGAAGGCTTAACCTTGGACGCTCGGTGGATATACACCTCAGAGCAATATACCAATACCGCCAATACCATTGAACTAGATGACTGGAATAGATTCGATCTTGGTGCCAGATACAGCTTTATTTGGGCTGATACCATTGTGGATATTAGAGGACGAATTAACAACCTCACAGACAAAGCCTATTGGGCTTCGACCGGCGGATATCCGGGAGCCAACTATTTGATTTTGGGTGAGCCAAGAACTTTGTCTTTATCGGTTAGTTTTGATTTTTAGCCTATGCAAGCAGTCACCTTTAAACGTTGGGAATGGACCCATAAATGGACCAGTTTAATCTGCACAGTGTTTTTGTTAATGCTGTGTATTACTGGCTTGCCGTTAATTTTTCATGATGAAATTGATGCAACTTTAAACCCAGCGGTTTGGGAACCCAAACATCCTGATGGTCCTTATCTTTCTTATGATCAGATTATGACTATTGGCTTAGCTCAAAGACCTAATGAAGTGCCGATTTACATGAGCTTTGATACCGATAGACCTGTGGTCAATATTACCTCAGGGCCAACAGGCGACGCCGACGCTACTGACATGCACTTCGCTTCTTATGATCTCACCAGCGGCGAGTTAGTCCCACCGGCAGATGTGGGGGAATCTGTGATGGAATTTATTCTGCAATTGCATACTGACATGTTTTTAGGTTTGCCTGGTATGTTGTTTTTGGGCTTTATGGGCTTTTTATTTGTGTTGGCGACTGTAAGCGGTGTGGTGGTGTATCGCCAATATATGCGAAATCTAGCGTTTGGAACCGTCCGAAAACAGAAAAATCGACGGCTAAAATGGCTAGATCAGCATAACCTATTAGGCATCACCACCCTTGCATGGGTACTGGTAGTAGGATTAACAGGCGTAATCAATACCTTAGAAAAACCCATTTTGGATACTTGGCGATCGCAGAATTTGCAGCATTTATTGAGCGAGTATCAAACCCAGAATAGCACTATTGCCACCGCAAATGCCTCTATTGATCAAGCCATTCTTGCAGCTAAACAAGCCTTGCCAAATATGCAATTACAGTTTGTAGCCTTTCCTGGCAGCGACTTTTCAACCAACGAACATTATGCGATTTTTATGCATGGGGATTCTCCACTCACCAAGGAACTTATTACGCCATTACTAGTGAAAGCGTCTAATGGAGAAATTGTTGGAGTAAGTGAAATGCCTTGGTACGCAAATGCCTTGTCCCTTTCTCGTCCGTTGCACTTTGGCGATTATGGTGGTTTAGGATTGAAAGTGCTTTGGTTTATTCTCACCTTATTTACGCTTTGGGTACTAGTCACAGGCTTGTATTTATGGTGGAAAAAACGATGAAGGAAAACCTGTGACAACAATATCCAAAGCCAATCGAGCCTTGAGCAAATGGCAAATATTTAAATGGCCCAGCATATTATTTGTGCTGTCCTTTTTTGGGTTAATTTTAGCGTTGTTGGTGGACGGCGCTGCCGACTGGTTTGCAGTGGCAGCGATTGCTGTATCAGTGATAGTGCCTGTGAAGTTTCTGATTCGCCGAGAGAGTTAGGCTCCTCAAATTGTTTTAAGCGTTCTCAATATGCGAAATGGCTTGCTCAACCTGAGTATCACCATTGGTTAACTCTAAAATTTTTCGGCGAATGTGAGGTTTTTCAACAAGTGCGGCCAACACATTAGCAACATTGCCCCGATTTACCTTGCCGTAAGAAATGGCATAGTCGAGTGTAACCTTATTGTCGGCTTCTTCATCTAAAAGGGTACCAGGTCTTAATATTACCCAGTCTAAGGATGTGTTAACTAAAGCTACATCGGCCTGTTTTTTAACTTGCATGTAATACTCGAAACCTTCCCCTAAATCCTGATTTCTGCCAGATTCAGGAAACGCCGATACTAGATAGAATCTTTTGATGCCAAGCTCTTCAGCGAGCTTTGCTAAAATAGCAGGCGTCTTACCGTCAATCTTGCAAGTACGATCTTTACCACTACCTGCAGCCCCCGCGGAAAATACAATAATGTTATGGCCAGCCAACATCTTTTTGTAATCTTGTTCTTCAAGTTCCATCATGTCACCCTGAACTGGCGTTGCACCTTGTTGTGCAAGTTCTTCGGCTTGTTCTGGTTTTCGATGTAAAGCAGTAACCTCATGCCCCTGTCTGATCAATTGAGGCAGAAGCCTGTGACCTACACCACCTGTTGCTCCAATAAAAAATATACGGCTCATAAAATCTCCTTGATTGTTACAATTATTTATAACCTTGGGATTATTACGGCTCATTTCTACCTGCGGTCACAGGTTTAATATTAATAGGCAATAAATTCAGAGTAATTCCTCACAGCTTAGCTAAAGTATTCCATTTAGCGCTTGTGTTCCCCCTGATATTTGGTAATTTAGATTTGTCGTTTTTTTAATCCATTCACACAAAGGACTGTCAGCATGGAGAAGATCTCTAGCCTGTTTGTGGCAATTTTACTTGTAATTTCATCAACCGCTTTCGCCTCTTTCGAGCAGTTTAGTTCAGATGTTAGAGATTCCTTTGATAAAGATGCATTAGAAGCTGTTGAACTTATTCATAACGCAGAGAACAAAGGTAAATTCCAAAAGGAAATGATGGCAATGGCGGATACTATCTGCGAGTCATCTGCAGACATCATTAAAAATGAAGAAAATTTATTAGCCTTAACCGAACAGCAGCAAAAACAATTCCTTAAGTGCCGAATATATCGATATGCCAGTGGTTCAATATATACTTTTGGCTCAAACAGCGCGAGAAAAGCGGTTGATGTTCAATTACTCAAGCAAATAGTGAGTAAAGAAGTGACCAATACACTTAACAAGCAAGCGCGATTACTTACTCAAAATGCAATGATAGTCGAGCGAGAAAAAGCCCAACAAGAAGCCGCTAATGAAATAAGCCAAATGTCATTTGAAGAATTTCTGTGGTTAAAGGAGAAAGATTTTGTCGAACAAGTGGATTCAAAAACTGCTCAAAAAGGTAGATTCGCTGCTTTTCATAACGCATTTAAAACAAGAGAAAACGAAATAAAGACCCACCTTGAAACCCAAATTGGCTATGAAAAGCTGGGTGAATATCGGGAACAAAAGTGTAGCCAATCTTCTGCTAATCAACACGACAAAATCTGTAATTTCATTAAAAAAATGGATAATGACCACCAATATGCAATGGTCAGCAAAACTGTAAAAGATCTGGATGACAAAGCTTACTTTGAATATTTTACGGAGTGTACTAAAGGCTACAATAATGCGATCAAGTGTCTTTTTTACGGTCACAACAAATCAGGTACCAAAATAAGAGCTAAGAAATTGCAACAACAATTAATTGACAACACAACTTCACTGGCTGAACTAGAGCAAATTGAATCTCAATATTGTGGTGAAAATAGAGATTTATGTGATATTTATAGAAAAGCAAAGCGTGTAATCAAAATGAAAGAAAAAGGGAGATAGGATTTGAGCGCGCTGAATTGTGCCATGCACAAGAATGACAAAATTGTTAGCTTTTTGGAAATAGGTCACTGTGAGTAGAGAATCAATAGAAGTTTTTAGAGCACTAAAAGAAGAAAATATGAAATACTGGATCGCAATTTTAGTCTCACCAATAATGGGGCTTTTTGCTATAGGAGTGACGTTGGCAAGTACGCTCGGTTTGATTTTGGGGTTCTTCTATTTAGCAATATTTGTCCAATCAATACGTGGCGTAATGTACACTGCCCGAATGAAAAAAAAGCTCCAGCAAAATCCATCTAAGTTTAAAAGAAGCGATGTTCGGAAAGGCCCGGTTATTATGGGTATTCCCGGAATCTATTGGTTTGTTAGCCTTACCCGTTAATAATCTTCTTAATGACGACCCTATTGTTTTGCAAAACCCAAGTCACAATAATGTTGAAGAAGTACACCCTACATTTGGACCTGAGTTTATTGCACAAAAGCAGAGAATACGTGAGATGCTAGTGCGTTTTGTTTCAGAAAATGACCCTATACGGCAGGCTCTTTTGGAGATCTATGTGTCTGTAAGCTTGAACACACCGCATAACGACTTCGACAATCATTAAGAATCTTATCGCGGTCTTAAATTACAGTTGTTTCAGTTTTCGGATGTGTAGGTTCTTTGAGTAATTTCACCTATTTTTTACTTTAATCCCTGCATAATAAGCCGGTATTTATAAATTCAGGAAGTTTTATGTTGTTGTCTACCTTGTTTGTCGTGCAGTTTTTAAGCTCAAATTCGGTTGATATTTCCGAGGTAATTCAAGACACTCAAATCAATATCGAGCGTTTTTACGTTGAACAACGAAGTATTGAAACTATTAATCAAAGTCTCTCCGCACCACAACTTTTGCAACAACTGGATCAAGCTGAAACGCCTGATCAATTGGCAAAAAACTTAACTCAGCATCTACAAAAATTTGATGCCCATTTCACTGTACAATATCAATCCGAATCGACATCTGCCCTTGAGGTAAAAGAAAGCTGGTTTTCCAAGCTTGCACGAAAAAATTATGGCTTTTCCAAGGTAGAGGTTTTAGAAGGAAATGTTGGTTTATTGGTCTTTTGGGGTTTTGCAGACCTCAACCAAGCAGTAAAGGATAAAATATCCGCAGTAATGAGCTTATTATTAGATGTTGATGCGTTGATTATTGATCTGCGCGCCAACGGCGGTGGTAGTGGCGAAACGGTACAGTGGCTAAGTAGTTACTTTGTAGATGGTAAAGTGCACCTGAATAGCTTTTACACCAGATACAATGACTCAGAACAGACGTTTTGGACTCATCCTCAGATCAATTACGACCATCTAGAGCAAATTCCCTTGTACATCTTAACTAGCGATCAAACATTCTCTGCCGCTGAAGAGTTTACTTATAATTTCAAACATCTTGGTCGAGCAGTCATTGTTGGTGAGCCAAGCAAGGGCGGCGCTAACCCTTGGCGTTGGTTTAACCTGACGCAGGGATTTCGCTTAGGCATACCAACCACAAAGGCCATCAATCCGATCACTCAGGGAAATTGGGAAAGCAAGGGCGTTCAACCAAACATTGTTATCAGCGCTGATAATGCCCTAGACTTAGCTTATAAGCACGCCTTAGAAAGCTTACTTGAAAATGCAGACAACGGATACAGACGTCAAGAGATTGAGCAACAATTACAGCGAATGAAAACTAACTCGACAAAAGATTGAGCATTTTGCTGGCTAGTCTTTTGGTAATGCAAATTAACATTGGCCCATTATCGAGCCAATGGTAATGGTTAATAAGGCAAGAAGTTGTAGGCGTATTCCAGTTCGGTGCGAGTGACATTGGCAGAACCAAATTGAATTGCGCGTATGCGGCTTATTAAGCGTTCAACTAACTCTGGCGAACCTAACTCGTCATCAACTAACTCAACTGACGATAAAGTACCGTCAGGCTCAATAATGAGTTTTACTGTTAGCTTACCCTCGATCGTGGGGTCGTTGCGTAGCGCTCGACGATACAGTGAGTAGACTGCGCCTTTGTTGGCATCTAAGGTTTGTCGAATCTGATCAAGATCGCGACTGCCCACTACCTGACTTTGCTCTTCAATACGTTTTGTTGCTAGCGCTGCTTCACCTTCAGAGGCGGCTTGGAATTCAGTATTGCGACGCCCTTCTAATTGACCTGCGGCACCAACATCAGTTGAAAATTCACTGTTCTGCAAGCCGTTACTGGCAGCTAAGTTAGGAGCACCAATAGTGTTACGAGCTGTTTCTTCGGCTTGCCCGCCACCTTGGGTTTGTTGCGTATTGGCCAAGTTCTGCAGTTGTTGGGTATTGCGCATACTAGCTAAGGTGTCTGAAAACGCTAATACACCTTTGGACTTAGCATTGTTTCTTGCTTGCTCAACTTTGTCTTCTTCGGTTATTTCTGGTTCCTCTTCAGGCACAGGAATTGGCGGCTGATCTACCTCTGGCACTGGTTCTTCTATAGGCTCTATTTCAGGCTCAGGCTCTGGTTCTTCGATAATCTCGGGTTCAGGTTCTGGCTCAGGTTCCACTTGTGGCGGTGGCGGCGGTGGTTCTTCCGCTTGAATGATTCGTGCTAATTGCGGTGGTAATTGTTCTTTCTCTTCTCGTGGAATTTCAGGTAACTCCACGTTAATCACGTAATAGGCAAACGCCAAAGTTAAAACTAATAAAACGATGGATATAGCGCCAAACTTTTTGTTTTCTTGATTCGCACTTTTCCAAGGAAGTTGGCTATCAAAGTATACGGAGGTTGTCATTTGCTACCTCCAGAACTCAGCGCAGATCCGGTATCGGTCTTATTTTCTACTGCCAACGCTAAATTGGTATAACCGGTAGAAGCACAAGCCTGCATAATTTGTTTCAGCACTGAATAAGTGACTGAACTATCACCCATGATGGTGATCGACTGTGCTTGCTTTTCTTCGTCTGTTAAATTGGTGCGACGAGAAGTATGATGATCAAGCTCAGCTTTTAAGCTTTCAATTGCAGTTTTATCAGCAAGGCTCAATAATTCTGTTGTTGTGATAGGTTGCCCTTGCAACAATACAGTGTCTTTGGTCACCAAAATCAATAAGGTTTCTTTGGCTGGTGTATCTGCGGTAGAAACAGGCAAGCTAACATCATCATCTGATTGCAACACCTGCACATCTGACGCATTCAGCATCAAAAAGAACACCAGAATAGTGAAGATATCCATCAATGAAACCAAGCTTAATTTTGACTTTGCTTGATTGCGTTTATGGTGTCTTTCCATTCGTTTCGCGCGCATCGACTTTTTCATAGCTTACTCCGATGTGGGCGTGGTGTTTGCGGCTGATACGGGTGCATCAGCCAGTGAAACTTCGGGGAATAACTCAGCATCTACAACTGAATTGATCAATACATCTTCATAAGAACGGGTATGGTCTATCAAGCTAACAATGGTTTGATAATCAGCATCTGGTGGTAATAACAAGGTAATATTCTTTTTATCCACCCCTTTGCTTAACAGGCTTTGTTTCACTTGCTTTAACACTTGCTGCATGGTTTCAAAGTCATAAGTTGTCACTTCCAGACCTTCAACTTCAACTGTGATGTTAGGAATAGATTGCACTAAATAACCTTGAGGAAAAAATACGTCTAACCCATTGGCTGTTACTTCAAGTTCTAACTGCTCTTTTTTGATATCTTCCGCACTGGCCTCGCCACTTAGTCCTGGCAAGGTTAACTCAACCACGGTAATGCGTGAAAACACCATCATCATTAGCAGTACTGGTACCAAAACAATCATGAGATTCATGAAAGAGGTAATGTCCAGTTCGGCTTCCTCTTTGGGTGCGCGTTTTAGTCCTCGAAGTCTCATAGTAATCCTTACTAATCGCTACTGCGGGTTTTCAACTGTATGTTCTGAGCGGCTACTAATGTGTTTAAACACTTAACGCCCGCCATTTCCATGCTATCGATAATTTCGGTTGTTTTGGTTTGTAACAACGCATGAAATCCCAATAAAGGAATCGCCGAAATCAAACCAAAAGCAGTGGTGTTCATTGCAACTGAGATTGAAGACGATAACAGACTGGCTTTTTCTGACGGGTCAGCATTGGCAACCGCTGAGAATGCGGCAATCAAACCAATGATCGTACCTAACAAACCCAACAAGGTCGCAATATTCGCTAATGTCGCCAAGTAAGGCGTACGTTTTTCCAAACGCGGCATTGTTTCCATTAAACCTTCTTCCATCGCGTATTCAATGTCTTCACGGCGAGGAGAGATAGACAAACGCGCAATACCTGCACCAATGACTCGACTGATAGGCGCTTTGCTTTGCTTGGCTAGATTGATGACTTGATCAAATTTTTGCTGGGCTAGCAATGGCTCTAATTCAGAAAATGCTCTGCGATTAGTGGACGTTGCTGATAGTAAAAAGATATATCGCTCTAGGGTAATAGCCAATCCTACGGCCAAAACCAAAGCGATGGGTAGCATAAATGAGCCACCTTCTTGAAAGAATCGCGTGATGGTATCTAAGATATCCATACAAAATTACTCCACATGGTTGAGTTAAGTTAATTCTGTTGTACAGTAAAACATTCATAAGGCTTGTTGTGTATGGCAAGTCCTTTTGAGGTGTTTATTTTAATACTTTACCAGTTATTGCTCTGTTTGTACTTCTTCTACTTTTTCTGTAGATATTTCTTTTATAATCTGCATGTTACGCAAAAATCTACCGCGTTCTATTGGCGTTAGTTTATCTACCACAGGTTGCCATTGAGTAGTTGCATCAATACGTTTATGAGTTGGCAATTGCCAAGGCACTATAGTTAACACTTGCGGTTGCTCTTTGTTGCCCCTGATAGTGTCTTCTAACCGCAAAACCGGGCCACTTGAAGCCGTTGGATTTCCCTGCGGTTGTGGCTCCACACTCAGTGATTCAACTTCTTCTTTTTCAGTTGACTGGACAGTCTGGGCATTTTCCTGTGGATAAGTCAAAAAGCTCATTTGTAAGCAAAGAATGCCAATAAACCAATGTTTGCTATCAAGTTTCATTATTGACTACCTCCCATGCTGTTAAGTTGACGTTCCACATCCACCAGCCATATGTCTACTAGCTTGATCTCTTTATCTAACGCCTTATCTTGTTCAGATTCAGACTGTTGCGCCTTTAGCAGCGCGGCATAGATGCGGTAGTCTTCCAGCGCCGCCGCCTTATTAAGCAAATAAAGATCGTTTAAAATGCCGCGGTTACGATAACTAACGGCATACGCAGGTTGGCTTTTAATTGCATTGGTGTACAAGGTGTGAGCCTGCTCGAAATTACCTTGCTCTCGCAAAATACCCGCTAACCGATTGGCCGCTTTCGCATTATGCCTATTTAAGGTTAATGCTTGTTGTAGGCTTGCGATGGCCTCATCCGTTTGCCCCAACGCTAAGTAGAGATCAGCTTTTAACACGTAACTAGGGCTGTTGAGTTGCCCTAAACGACTCGCCTGATCAAACTTAGTCAATCCAATTTCATATCTTTCATCAGCCAATGCCTGTATAGCTTCTACCATCAGCGTTTTAACTGGCGCTGTCAGTATCTGTTTATTATTCAGATACATATCTGGCGTGATTTTCAAACGATGAACTAAGGCTTCTTCCGGTGTCATCTCAATTGTCGCCGATGTCGCCGGATCTAGTTCCCCAGCTAAAGGCGCTTGCACATTAGGCTCAGTTTCAGTTGCTGTTTCTTTTACCACTTGCGCTGGCTTGTTTTGCTCTGGCGCGGGTGGCGGTGGCGCCATGCTATTAAACAAACAGCCACTTAACCCGACTGTCAGACTTAGCACTAGCAGAACACGATTAAAGTTCATTTGCAGTTACCTCTTCTGTCACTTCGGGTTTGTTATACCTAGCAGGTAAAAAACCACTCAAAGCTTTAAAGCTTTGTTTAATAAAGTCGTCGTAAATACCGTTTTGAATACGCGCAATATTCTTCTCGTGAATTTGAATTGCGGTTTCCTCAAAGGGGAAGGCTTGTTCTTCTAATAAGTACTCGTATTGTTCAGATTCTAACGCCGATAGCCCATCTGGACGTTCCGAATCCATCAAATCATTTGCCAATGTGGAATATAGAGTAGCCAAGCGATAGTTGGCCTCAGTCGTATATTGCGCCACGGCAAAGGACATTACACGATCATAACCATCAATGGCATTTTGCAGCGCTTTTTGTTTGGCATGTAAACTTCTATCCAATGGTATGGTGAGTTTTGTACGCTCGAAAACAATCTCTGCATCTTGAGCAAATACCATAGCTGACATTGCCGCCAAATAGCGAGAACGTGGTGTCCCTACTGCGCTAGGATCTGATGATGACAACTTTAATTGCGCCTGCATCATCTTGTTCAGCCAATAACGTCTATTGGCATCTTCATTTGTTTCTAGATAGTACTCACTTAGGTTAAACCTTGCTTCATTGGCCATGCCCATAGGTTCAGGAAAAGCGTGGGCATAACGTCTAAAGCTATCCAGCGCCATTTCTCTATTATTGGCCTTTTCAAAATATTCCGCAGCGTTAAACAGGGATAACCGCCCCTGTTCTGATTTCTTATCTGCGTAAAAACGTCCAAGCAAAATACGAGCAGCAGATTCCCAATCCTGCACCTGCTCATAGGCAAACAGCAGTTGGGGTTCAATGTTTGCACTTAGCTCATGTTTTGGATATTGCGCTTCAAAAGCTTTCCACTTATTGATCGCTTGATGCCAATTCCCCAATAATGCGTTGTAAGTTGCATCATCATATTGAGCCACAATAGAAACTTCCGCATTCGGCGTCTTTTTAACCAAACGTTGCAAATGACCGACCGCAATTTCTAACGCCTGACGCTGAGGATCACTAAGGGTAAAACTGGTCAAATCTAAGGTTGCCAAAAAGGCCGGGGTTAAATTCGCACTCAGTAACGCACTTTCACCTTGTTTATAAATAGATGCGGCCAAGGTTTCGGTTAACTCAGGTACTCTTTCGTCTTGTGCTGGCAGACGCGTCAGAATGCGTTCGTAAAATACTTCTGCTTGGGCATATTGATTCAATGCATAATGGCTGTGGGCCATTACTAAAATAGAAGAGTTCGTTTGCTGAGTTGAAAATTGGTGCAGCTCTACAGCCTCTTCTAATGTCCATTGGGCCCAATGCATAGCCGCTAGATAATGTTTTTGTTTAAACAAATCTTGCATTAGGTTCAGTGCAATGGCTGGTGATCGTCGGTCAGCGGCAAAAGATTCTACAAAGCGTTTTTGGCTTAACTGTTCAATTGAATATACCGGATCGCCGCTCAAGGTATCGGGTAAGGCGTCTTCTGGCATTTGCTGATACGCGAGAATAGCAGCATAGGCCGCCTCAACCGCCATTGGGTTTATCTGGTCTTGATATGCATAGGTTTCAAATGCTCGAATGGCTTCTTGATAACGTTTAGCACTTAGTAAAGCTTCAGCCATGTAGAATCGTAACTCCGCTACCTTAGCAAGCAATTCCAAGTCGTTTTCATAGGTAAACACATAATTTTGATAATACTCGATGGCATTATTTAGTGCTTCATCGCGTAATGCTAACAAGGCATCATTGTCAACCGATCGCCACTGGGACAACTGCGCTTCAGACGCTTGTTGACTGGTGAAGGCTTGAGCGAAATCATTGTTATTTTGGCCCTGTTGACGTTGGGCAATCAGCTTTTCAATGCCTTGGGCTATGCTGTGTTCGGTTTGCGCCAACTCAGGCAAGTATTGTTGCAAATATGGCGATGCCTGTTGACCTAACGGGGTATTTAAACTGTTTACAACACCATTACCTAGTGCATATTGAGTAACAAAATCGCGTTTTGCTGTGAGGACTTTTTCAGGGAATCCGCCAAGGATATAAGCGTCTATATGGCGAACAAAAAACTCTACTGAACGATCATGAAATGGATATTCTTGAGCAAAAGCTAACAACACAGCTGCGCTATCTTGATATCTGTCGTCATCCAAATGTTGTTGTGCTAATTCTTCGTATACCAAATGCTCGTAAGGCTGTTGGCCCTGAGTGCGATAAAAGCTTTGAATGGCTTGATCATTTCCACGATAAGAAAAGGTTAATGCCATTATGCGCAAGCTGTCCTTAACTAAACGTAGGTTTCCTTTGGTGAGCGCTAGATTATCCAGAGTCGTAGAATCAATATCTGGCAGATTCGGTAAGCTATGCGCCAGCATTTTATTAAACCCGATTAATGCATTGTCGTAATCGTCGAGTTTGAAATAACTCCACCCCAGCATATAGGCAGAAATACTGTAAAAGTTACTCTTACTTGATGCTGGTGAGTTTTCTAAAACTTGGCTGTAGTAATTGATTGCTTGAGAAAAATCCTGCTGGGCAAAATAATGTTCACCAATGCGAAAATACAATTCAACATGCTTTTCAGATATTGCAAAACTGGTCGTGGAGAAGGTGGCTAAAAACTCTTTGGCAACGTCCACACTTTGCTCTCGTTGCCCTGCTAAATCCATGGCTCGGGAAAGCTGATACATGGCATCCATAAGTTTGATATTAGTGCGCTGTTGTTCGTCGGTTAAATTCTCTCCAGGAACAGGTTCGCTAACCTCATTCTGATTCAGCACTTTGAGATAACCTGCAATGGCATCATCGAAATAACTTTGTTGTTCAGAATCACCTTTTTCCAGCGCTTGTTCAGCCAACAACATGCGAATATCTGCTAAGCGAAAAGCTACTTGACGTTTTTGTTCCGGATCACGCATTAATGGCAACAAAGCTTCATACTCGTCGCGTTTTTGCTCCAAAGATAACGGCGGAATCTCGCGCTTAGTAGGCGTAATTGTTACCTCCTCCATATTGCGCGCTGGCACTAAATTTAAACTGGAAAGTGGTGGCCTTTCGCTTCGACCTGCCGTTAAACGTTCGCGCTCAGCTCGTTGTATTTCACTGAGCACTTCATTTGTCGGGTCTTGCTCGTCTTCTTGCCAAAAGGTAAGACTACAACCGGTAATTGTGATGACAACTGGGATAATTAGTAGATAACGCAATTTCATTATGGGTTATCTCCAGCACGACTATTTCCCATAACAGGCTGGTTGCCACGCATATCTTGTAAACGAATTCTGGCTAATCTGGTATTTACGTATTGCTGTTCAAGTTGCGCAACTCGCTCGTCGACCAAGCCATGTAAAAATTGCTTTAAACGTGCATCCGCGGTTTCAAATACCCGCTGAGCACTGACTTTTTGCTGTTCGATTTGTCCGCTAATACGGTTGATACGTTGATACTCTTTGGCAAAATTAGAGGTGTCTTGTTGCGCAATTACCACAGAGTCATAAGCTTTTTGTGCCTGCTCGTAAGCAATTTTCATATTGTCTAATAAACGCTTATGCTGCCAACGGTTAGCTATGTAATCATATTCCATTTGCCAACGTAAAATACCCTCTAGACGGGCCAGCCTTTCAGCATAACTTGGCTTAAGAGGACGCCCTCTGGGTGGATCCTTTAACAAGCGCTGATGTCGTTGTTCAGCTTGCGCTAGCCTAGAATGATGATTTTGTATGTCAGGCGATAACATAGAAATCATCAATTCCATGCGCTGAGCTTCGTTGCTCGGCGACAACCTGGTTTCCAGGATTTGAATTTGCTTTGCCGCTTGGCTTAGCGCTATTTTTTTCTCTTCTAGGGACAATGAATCGCCTCGTTGTTTAAAAGCTAATTCACGTTCTTGTAAAAGATTATTTAGGATGTCTAGATGTGCTTGTTTTTCTGCCAATATCTGTAAAATTTCTACTGATTGTTGGCGCACTCCGAGCAAATACTTAGCATCAAAGTCACCTTGAGTATCTGAACTACTCAAAAACAGACGCTTTACATCCAATAAATTATCCGGCCATTGGGTTTGGTAGGTATCAAGGAAAGTCGCTTGATCTATGGATTGTTTGAACTGACCTAATGCATCTAAACTTTCGGAAATCTGGTTAATGGTATCTTCTAGTGCATAGTAGGCATCAGCAAATAATCCTTGCTGTTGATATGCGTAAGCCAAGCCATAACTCGCCTGTAGACCAAATAAACCGGTTTCGTTTTGACGTAAATGACGCCATGTCGTGATTGCTGGCGACCACCGATTTTGTTGAGCTAAGGTCCAGCCCAAGGTCAAGATAGCTTGTTGGCTTTCACCACCTTCGTGGGATACTTGATTAATTACTGCCAGCGCATTCTCATCATCTTGTTGCTGTAACAGGGTATAGGTCAAATTCAAATTAAGATGATCAAACAATGCACTTTGTTCTTCGCGTAAGGCTTGTTTTTCTTGATCTTCTAACCGACGCTCGGCGACCTGATTGGGATCAGAAGAAAACCAGCGCCAAGGCGAAATAATGTCTAGCAAATCTCTGGATAATTCGCTGGCCATGGCCAAAACACCACTTTGTGCTCTTTGATGGGTAATCAAGGCTTGTTTGGCTAGAATGAAACCCTCTCTCGCTTGTTCGTATTCAGCATTGTTGAATGCTTTTGTGGCGTCATTAGCCAGTAAATACGCTGGAAAGATGGTGCTTTTATGGATGTTATTTAACAGGCTCTGCCAGTCATCCCCTGATTGCATTCTGTTGTGAGCCGCTAAGTAAGATAGCTCCTGCCATTGGTCAAATTCCAAGTATTCTTCCAGTTCACCTTGCGTGATAGCTTGATAGGCTTGTTCGCTTAGAAACTGCTGTTTGTTGTCGAAACCGGCTTTTGCTAACCAATACCAGGTGTTTGCTTGCACATAATCTGAGGTGGCTTTGCTTAGCAAGTCTAGAAATATTTGTTGAGCGTCGTTATACAGGCCAAGGTTCAATTGCGAGGCGCCGCGCATTAGTGCCAAGCGATCTTTATCGTCCTGACTTAAGGCTTGAAAACTATGAGATGCATAAGCTTTGTCAATTAATCCAAGGGTTGTGACAAAATCATTTTGAAAATAGGTGTATAGAACATGATAGAAATCTGCTTGCTGTTTTTCTGCCGAAACGAGTTTAGTATTTGCCAACGCCACAGCACCCAAGGTACTTAAAAGTACGCTTAGTGTTATAACAACTAATAATGACCGGCGTAGGCAATTGGGCAGTTTCATATATCTCTTTTATAGGGTTTTCGCAGTAAACACTGGTTGTTGTTTACTTGTGGAATCCACAATATTCAATTCGACAGCAACTGGGTCTTCTCCTTTTTCAAAGGATAAACTTACTGCTCTTTTGTACTCTCGATTTTCAGGACCTATGCCGACAAAATAAGCGGTTAATTGATGTTCGCCTTGAGAAAGATTTCCCACATATAAACGTTGTACACCGCCTCTGTAGAGAGCACTGACTTGTCTTTCTGTGTATAAATAATTTGTTGCGACTTCGCCATCCACTCTGAGTTCTACCGCGTCTAGCGCAAAATACTCACCAATATCCATGGCCAGATAAACCGCTACTTGGGTCGAAGAAGGAAACAATAAATCTTCTTCTAAAATGAACAGATCACGGTTTAAATTGACCATTGCCTGGCGTAAGGTTTCGATTTCTTGGGCTAGAGCCGAATCATCTTCTTCTGGTGTTTGAGCATCGACAAAGAAGGTGATGGCAAACAGTGCCAAGGCGAGGAAGAAAAAGGGATTAAGTTTGGATAAATAGCGCATAATTAATACCACACAGAGGCATAGATTTTGAAAACATTCGCCGAAAAACCGAATAAGGGTTCTTCGCCCACGGGCGCATCAGTAACAGTGACATCACGAAAATCATCGTAATCAAAGCGCATATAATCATACTCAAAATGCACACTGCTCTTTTTAAATGTCGCGGTCTCAGAAAACTTCCACTCATAAGATAAGTGTAATCCTGCAGTAAACCCTGAATAGGTGCTCATTTCTTTGTCTCGCGCCATAAAGTTGAATTCGTTCTCGCGACTAAATAAATCGCTATAAAAATCTGCCGCTTCTTGGCTGTAGTGCCGCACAAATACGTCAATAATGAAATCATCGATGGGGTGTATGTAGCCCAGTTTGTAATTGGTGGCGTCTATACCCCAAGAGTCTTGGTAAATTCTAGCGTCCGCATAAAGTGCAGCGCGATAAGGAAGATAATAATTGGCGTTAATTGAGTATGCGTTGGACGAGCGGGTATTAGGGTAAGATTCTCGGGTAAATCTAAATCCTCTTTCACTATTAGGGTCGACAAAACGAATGCTTCTATAAGGGTTGTTTAGATATCCTTCATCCGATACATGCTCAGATGCAAATCCCATGATCAAACTCTTGGTAAGAATTTGAGTAAAGCTGAAACCGAATTTTTGTCGATCAGCCTCTTCTAAAAAGTTCTCATCCCCTCTAACACCGACTTCATCCCATCCTTTGGACCAGGAAAGGGCAACTGTACTTAAGTCGCCAAAGAAGCTTTGGTTGATACCAACGTATACCGAATTGGCTTCAAAATCATTTTCACTACTGTTGGTGTAACTGACACTAAGCAAGGTTTTTTCATGTAAAAAGTCACCGCCAACTGTGGCTTCTTTACGTTGTTCTTCATAGGGTGAAGCTGTGGCTCTTACATCAATAGATGCGCCACTCACCGTGTCTACGTAATAGTTAGCGCTTATAGATACGTGATTCCCAATTTGTTTGCGCAGCAGTACTGAAGGACCATCGATGCTAACGCCATCACCTTCGTATCTGTGGTACATGACATCAGAACGATCTTGCGGTAATACCGAAGCATTTACCAAGTTTGAAAAGGTGAATAGTCCCCCGAGGAGCAGACTCCAAAGACATAGGGTAGTAATTGTGGATTTCAGATTATTCAACATGGTCTATCGCTTTAGTCTTCTTAGTTACATCCGCAACCGCCACCAGCTGTGCCATCAGCACCTCTGGCTCCCTCTCTTGATTCTAAAACGTGCTTGGCGTATGCCAAGGCAATGGGGTTTCTTCCCACTGCCATGATAGGGTCTGCCAAATTACTGCGCTCGTAGGGTTTGACCCAAGGCTCAAGTTTAAAATTGTTCACACTATCGCCCAATTCAGAAAAGGTAGAACTACAACCCCCTAGTCCCAATATGCAGCCTAATAAAATACATTTACTGCCTATTGTTTTGCTGAGTTTCGTGGTTCTCATAGCTCAATATCCTTATTCGCGAAGTAGCATTTTTAATGCTTTTTCGTATTTCTTTTCGTCACCCGTTCTATAACCCATGTGCAATAATCTTTGGTTTCCATCTCGGTCAATCATAACCGTTGTTGGCATTGCACTAACATCATACAACTGGCTTACTTGACCTTCTGAATCGTATAAAACAGGGAAGGTGACCTCTATATCATTTAACAACACGTCAGCTTTTGATGATTCGTCATCTACGTTAACTGCCAAGATCTCAAAACCTAAATCTTGATATTCTTGATACATGGCTTCCATTTTTGGTAATTCTTCACGACATGGACCACACCAACTGGCCCAAAAGTTAACTAATACGATATTGCCTCTTTGCTCAGATAAGCGAATATTGCCACTTTCTTTGCTCTTGAGCGTAAAGTCTGGCGCTTGGGCATCTGCATACACAAAGCTGGCAAACAAACTAAAAATTAAAGCAAGCAAACTGTTTAATAGCGTTTTCATTGGCGACCTCTTCTAGAAGAAAAACGAAACTGACATTGTGAACGTTAAGTTGTGAACGCTCTTTTCTTCGCCAATAATATCGCTATTAAATACATGATCACGTACATCAAATCGTACCGATAGATAATCTGTAACAAGTAAACGATACCCAGCACCTGCCGAAATGGTAAATCTTTCGTCATCAGCAAATTCTGTATTGCCTGCACCTAGGGTGAAAAAGAAGTCCGAATTGAAGACCCAGTTCTCACTAAAAAACACCTCACCATTTAGGTTGTAACCCATTGATAAATCGTAATAAACATAATCACGTTGGTCGTCAGTAAGAAAGGGGGCTCCACCTGACAACACTTCAAAACTGGTCTCTCCAGCAGTAGCTTGACCATAGCTAGCTTCGACAAAAAAGTTTTCATTAATATGGTATGCCAAGCGTGCACCGAGAAGCACATCAGAACCAAAATCTTCAATATTAATAACGCCAGCGAAAATGCCTATCTCTACGTTTTCGGAGTCAATGTCGAATTCGTCAATGCTTCTACGTTCAACACCAGGATCAATTTCTGGTAACTCATTTTGTTGGGCATAAGTGACACCTGAAATGCTCAACAACACAAATACACTGGCGAACAAAATAGAAAATCGGTTTTGTGGTTGGATAGGATAAAAATTGCTGAAAAATAAACTCATTGCAGTACCTTGTTAAAAATATATGCTAGCACCGACTAACCACTGGTCGATACGCTCTTGTTCATCTCTGTCGGTTTCCGCGATTAAACTGCGATATTCCGCTCGAATCAGTACGCCATCCATTAAATAGTAGCGAACGCCAAGTCCCACTTCATAATGACTACTGACCCTTACTTCGTCGCCAGATTGCACTAGATTAGCGTTGGGTGATGTGCGGATTTCACCTGTGCCCAAAGCTAAATATGGACTAATTTTCCATTCAGGAAATACCGTATGTCGCATTCGCAGCGACCAAATTTTGTTATCTGAAAAATTCCCCAAAGCTTGGGTATAACTCGCGTCCACACTTAGATTTTTAGTCCAAACCCAAGTTCCAAATAATGTTATGGCTGCTGTGCTATCGAGTGCGCCGCCCATCAGGCTGACTTCAAAATCTCGATTTTGGAAATCCTCGAAACTGCCTTCTCTTGGCATGAGTGCAACGCCGTCTTCCAACATAGTCGCACTTAGATCATCACTGTAGATCCAACCTTCAATTTCATCGTCTTCATTTCGGTGCGAAACTGTGCGAATTTTGTACCATTTGGTGCGCTCTTTTAAAATTTCAATTTGCTCGCCTTGGGCTATTACATGGAACACTGGATACTCTGATGCTGGGCCAGAATGCACATTGATATAGGGAGAGGTAACAGTGACCTTAAGTTCTTCCGCGTTGGCGACAACACTGATGTGTAACACAAACAAACAGAATACTGTGGTAAAAAACCTCTTCATCCAATCAATCCTCGGGCGCATCAAATGGGTTGTTATAATATTGGCCACCCACGTCCAGCCATTCTGCAATTAAGCGAAGTTCTGCGTCAGAAAGCCAACCTTGATGACTTCCACCGCTGGCAAAAGGTGCAAAGAACCTGCCACTATTTATAGCACCAGACGGGCGCATACTGGAAGCTACGTTGACTGTTTCTGTGACAGGAATAGGATTACCTTCACTATCCAATATAAATTCACCTTCTTCATCCACTTCAAATACCGGATTACCTTGAGCATCTAGTACAGGAATTTGACGATCCAATAAGGCGCCATCGACAATTTCTTGTTCTTGGTCATTGTTCATTAACTCTCTATAGCTAGTCATGAAATCGTTATCTTCTGGCGCAGGCGTTTCGGACAAATCAAGTTGTCCAGCTGGCACCTGTAGCATGTCATTGGCATCTGCTGGACTATGACAACTGACGCAAGTATTGTCAGAAATCACGTTTAATTGTTCATCCAATACTTGGCGAGGCAATGCAAATAAGGGCGCTATATGGTCAGGGTAGTTAATCACTGAACGACATAAAGCGGTCCAATTTTGCGCACAAGCTTGGGATATAGGGAGTGGGGTTTGCAAGTCAGCATAGGCTAGGCTAAATGATGCGCTTGGGGTATCAGTGCTTGGATCTGTCCAAACGTCTTCGAAAATCGGATCTGACGTCAATCTTGCCACACCTTGAATACGCGATAAGGTTTGCGCCATGGTCTCACCAAGGTCAGCAAATAGCGCGGGGTTAGCGCCAGGAAAACCTACACCTGTACTAGGCGCACCAGCATTAATAGAAGGCGTTTGAGCATCTATTCGACCGTGTGGTGCTTCTCCGGTTCTTTCGTGACATCCGATGCAGGTTTTACGTTCACCAGGCATCAGTTGTAGCCAGTTGTTATGACGCGGGGTTATTCGCTTTCCATCTTGATCTACAACACTGACAAAGAACGGAATATTAGCGGGAATAGCGACTTCCACCGAACCATCAGGTTGAATTGGCGTGTACCCTACGATTTCTCTTAGTAGCTGATTGCGAGAACGGCCAAAGGCCGCACGATTAAAATCTCTTACATCACGATCAGGAATAGAAACGCTTTTCACTATTCGTAAAAAACGGGCAGGTCTTTGCTGCGCAGTGGTTTGCGATGGATTAGCGGTTGTTGCAAGCCCAAAAGGACTGGTATCTATTTCATCTACTTGATAGATACTCTGGATATGCAACACACCTAAGCCTTCGTCAATTAACGCGGTATTGCTGCGATCTATAGTTGTTTCAGGATTTGCAGGGAATGGTTTGGCTTCCATTGCCAAAATTTCACTCACTACACGGTCTTCTATGGGTAAACCTAGGGACAACTGGGTATCTTCAATGGGGTCGTACATCCAAACCCCATATACCGGAGGAGCTTGCTCATAGCCTTCTGCGTTAATATTTTCTTCGCTGCAGGGCGCTATTGTGCGCGCCGCATCTTCTGGGCTACCCTCTGGCAATGGCGTGTATAATCGGCACTGACTCCAACTGTATAGGATTCGACCGCTACCGTCCCACAAAGGATATAAGGCGTTGATAAATCCTGGTGGCGACACTTCGCCGGTTAACACTATGCCGTCAAACAAGGCGCTCTGCTGCGCTGGTCCTTGCAATGAACTCATAGATGCAATTGGACGGTTGTAATCAATAAAGTTTTCAATGTCTATGGTGACATAATCAGTACCAAAACGATTATTCTCAAATGAATTAATCCCCATCAAGATTTGTCCATCTGGGGTAACGCTAGCTTTGGCATACTGCACGTCATCGACATAATCGGAAAGATTGTGACTATGTCTACCGTACATGATCTCTAGATCACTGCCGTCCGGATTCATTTGATAGAGATTTAACCCTTTGTTTCCGTTGGACTGATCCCAGCGGCTGAACAAAAGTTTTCCATTGGGTAGAATCAGAGGATCAAGGTCATGACTTTGGTTAAAGGATATTTGCTGAATATTACTACCGTCAGGATCCATGATATGTAATACCGACGCTAGGGCATCCAGTCCTTCTTCTAACCCTGAATATTGCGGTTTGCCTTCATCTAATAAACGTGACTGATTACCTCGTTGGCGATTCGAACTAAACACTATTCTGCCATCAGCTAAATAGACAGGACCCGTATCGTCGCCAGCTTCAGCTACTATATCACTTGAAATAATTCGCATTAGAGTGTCGGTTTGTCTGTCGTACTCCCAAATGTTCCACGTGGGGAGCTCTTCCATACCAACCAATTCTGGCGCCCTGACACTAAAAATTAATTTGTTCCCAGAGTAGTCGCCCTTTAAATCTTTAATGTCTATTGGTAGCGGATTACCTTGGTCATCTAAAGCGTCAGGAAATAGTCGCTCACTGATATTAACGGGAACAGCGGACGCATTGGCGCGTTGTTTGATATACAGGGTCGCGCCAGGTATAAATTGTGTTGGATCAGCAATGTCACGAATGGGTTCACCTTCAGATACAGCAAGGTCTCTTTCGATATAGGCGACAGGGACGTCAATTACGACAGGATCAGGTTCCTGATTCTCAGTGTCACCAATAGAACCGCCACAACCTGCTAACACTATTAGCAAGCTGGTACTGAGGAATGCCCTAGTGACATTAAATTGGCGATTTATTGACATAATCCCACCTACTTTTCACAATTGAGACAGCTGTAGCAATAACCACACCCAATTTGCAAATCCTAGCGGTATTATTTTGCCTTATGAAGTGTCTCAAAGTGCCGACAGCTTTGTCTATTGGCCTAAAAATTAAAAAATGTTTTTTCGACTAAAATAGTCTCAGCTCAATAAACTCAATACAATTGCGGTATTGATTATTAGGAATATATATTCATAACTAAGATTATGAAACCGAACCTTTAATTCACATTTAATATAAAAATTTAGAATTAAATAATGAATTGATATAGAAATAGCGCAATTTAGTTCTCTAATGCCTGACAGGTAGCCGTTAAAGACGTTTACCTTTTCTAATCTAACCGTCTGAATTTACTTAATATTATCTCTTTCTTTGTGGCAATTATCAGTCAATATGTCTGAATTTAGAGACACATAATTCTTGACGAAACAGCATTTTATTAGAAAAGTAATTAAAAATCATACGCTTAAACGAATAGGCATGATAATTGATAAAAGCATTTCCTATTAATAAACACAGGCATAGTCAACTTAAACAGTATTGTTCAATTAGTTTTTTGGCTGAGTAAAAAGCCAACACCTTTTAATCGAAAGTTATTAGTTTATAGACCCAAGAAGATTCGCCGATAACCTATGGATAGTCGCGATTTTGTATAACAAAGTATCAAAATGGGAGTAAGCGATATGCAAGGTTCAAAAAAATTGGTTATCGGTAAAGCAAAAAATATCGTGGCGAACTTAATCGTCGCGGTCGGTATTTTGAGCGCTTCCTCAATTGCTTTAGCTGATAGTGTATCCCAAGCTAAACGCATGCATGATCGCCTTGCTGGCGTTCCTCCTACTGAACAAATTTTGCAACAAATGGCCGGATTAATTGAGGCTGGGCAACCCGAACAAGCCGCATTTTTAGCCATGGAAAACCCAGCCTTTTACAATGTTACATTAAAAAATTGGATCACTCCCTGGACGAATGAAGAAGCCGACGTTTTTGCACCTTTAAATGATTATACTGCCACTGTGATAGGCATTATTAGAGACGATATCGATTTTCGACAAATTTTGACTGGCAATATAATCTATTCTGCTCCTAGTGTTTCAGGCATTCCAACTTACTCAAACTCCAATAATGCCCATTACGAAGCACTTGAAAATAACGGCATCGACCTTGCCTCAAATTTAGTTCAACAAACCCAATCCTCAGTCACAGGTTTACCCGCGCAGGCTACGGCTGGCGTTATTACAACTAGGGCAGCGGCGAAATCATTTTTCAAAGACGGTACCAATCGCGCAATGTTCAGATTTACTTTGATAAATCATATGTGTACTGATTTAGAAGCGTTAAAAGATACCAGTTTACCGCCAGATAGAATTCGCCAAGATCTTAGCCGTAGCCCAGGAGGTGATAGCCGAATTTTTGCCAACTCTTGCTCCGGCTGTCATACCGGCATGGATCCCTTAGCACAAGCATACGCCTATTATGAGTATGAATATGATGTTCAAGGTGATCCAGAAGGAAACAATGGTTACCTAGCCTACAACCAAGATGGCCAAACTGATCCCGAAACGGGTTCGCGAGTGACGGCGAAACACAGAATCAATGCTAACAACTTTGAATTCGGTTATGTGATCGAAGACGACCGCTGGGACAACTATTGGCGCGAAGGTATTAACCAAACTCTTGGTTGGTCAGAACAACTACAAGGTTATGGTTACGGCGCCAAAAGTATGGGTGAAGAACTGGCTAACAGCCAACAATTTGCACAATGCCAAGTGACAAAAGTATTTAAGGATGTGTGTTTGCGCAATCCACAAGATGTTAGCGATAGAAGTGTCATTGATGAGGCAACTCAAACCTTTATGCAAAACGGGTATCAGATGAAGCCTGTGTTTGCCAGTACTGCCAATTATTGCAAAGGGGAATAATCATGAAACTTAAGCATTATTTCAAGATCTTCTCTTTAGCTGCTTCAGTGGCATTATTGGTTGCTTGTGGCGGCAGCGAAACACAAGTGCAAGAAAACCCGATTCCACCACCTGCTAGACAACCAGTGCAAAACTATAATGGACCAGCGGCTGCCACTGAAGACGTGCAAAACTTTAAGCTTAATGTTTGGGACAATATTGCCACCGATGATAAATGTGGCGCTTGTCACACCCAGAACAATCAATCTCCCGCATTTGCCAGAGACGATGATATTAATGAAGCTTATGCTATTGCCAATACTTTGGTAAATTTAGCTAGTCCACAAGACTCATTGCTAGTGACTAAGGTTGCAGGCGGACATAATTGCTGGCTAAGCAGTGATACAGCTTGTGCAGACTTGATGACCACTTGGGTTGAGGCATGGTTAAATACGGATGAAAGCGCCAATGCCATAGTCCTAGAAGCGCCAGTACCTAGAGCTGTTGGTGCAAATAAAAACTTTCCTGAAAGTCCGGATCTATTCGCCGCAAATATACATCCGATTCTAGAAGCCCATTGTGGCGATTGTCATCAAAGTAGCGCCTCCATTCCTATTTCACCTTACATTGCATCAAGTGATTTAACCGAAGCATATTTAGCCACCATTTCTAAAATCAATTTAGATCAGCCTAGTGACTCCCGCATTGCGGCTCGCTTAAGAGATGAGTTTCACAACTGCTGGAACGACTGTGCAACTGACGCGCAAAGTATTATTGATGCAGTGCAAGCCATGTCTGACGCCATTCCAGCTACTCAGTTAGATCCTAATTTAGTTGCCTCAGATGCGGTATCTCTATATGAGGGAACTTTAGCAAGCGGCGGTGGACGTTTTGAAACTAACCTCATTGCCAAATGGGAATTTAAAACCGGCTCAGGCAATACAGCATTTGATACTAGCGGTATTTCACCTGCACTAGATTTAACAATTTCCGGTGATTATGACTGGGTCGGCGGCTGGGGAATTCAATTGCGCGGCGGTAAAGCTCAAGGCTCAACCACCGCGAGCAAAAAAATTCATGATCTTATTGTTGCCACCGGTGAATTTTCTATTGAAGCCTGGATTGCACCAGCCAATGTGACTCAAGAAGGTCCGGCGCGAATCATTTCTTATTCAGGTGCCGATGACAGACGTAACTTGATGCTTGGCCAAACACTTTATAATTATGATTTTTATCTGCGCAATGTGAACACAGATGCTAATGGTGAACCCTCATTAAGCACTCCCGATGCTGAAGAGGATTTACAAGCAGCTCTACAGCATGTGGTGATTAACTATGACGGCACTAATGGCCGACGCATATACGTTAATGGCCAGTTTACTGACGATATCGATAGTATTGAAGCTAGCTTATTAAATGATTGGGATGACAGTTTTGCGTTTGTAATAGGCAGTGAAGTCAGTGGTCGTTATCCCTTTGCTGGCACAGTTCGAATGGTGGCAGTGCACAATAGAACGCTGACCGACGAGCAGATTGTAAGTAACTTTGATGCAGGCATTGGTCAACGCTTTTATTTAATGTTTGGTATTAGTGATGTGGTGAATGTGGCGCAAAGTTATGTGGTGTTTGAAGTTAGCCAGTTCGATTCGTACAGCTATCTCTTTAGCGAGCCGTTTATTGTTAGCCTAGACCCAAATGCCAGCGTTGCAGATATCAATTTAACCGGTATGCGAATAGGTGTAAACGGTAGGGAAGAAAAGACTGGCCAAGTATTTGCCACATTAGATACATCCGTCGACGCTACTTCACCCAATGATTTGGGAGGGATTCCTTTATCTCGCCAAGGCACCATAATTCCGTTACAAAAAGGGCCTGAATTAGATGAGTTTTTCCTTACCTTCGATGTATTAGGCGACGCACAATCACAGAGAGTGCCTGCAGCGCCACCTGTGCCGGCATTACCTCAAGACCTGACGGCGCAATCGGAAATCGGCGTAAGACATTTTGCTGAAATAAATGCCAGTATGGCCGCTTTAACTAACGTTAGCAGTCAAGAGCCTCAGGTGTTAGCGACCTATAACCAGTTACGCCAGCAATTACCAAGTGTTACCAATATTGGAAGCTTTTTAACATCTAACCAAATGGCGATTACCCAGTTAGCCATAAAGTATTGCGATCGTTTGGTGGAAGATAACCAGTTGCGCACATTGTACTTTCCAGATGTTGATTTCAGCTACAACGCCAATAATGGTTTTAGCGCTGGATTTAAAGATAATGTGATTTTGCCGTTAACATCAAAAATGCTAGGCCAAAGCATAGGCACTCAACCTGATCAGTTAATGGTAAACGCTGAAATAAGTAACCTTATTGACAGATTAGGTAGTTGCTCACAAACCAATTCATGCACCACTGAAACGACAGAAACTGTGGTCAAAGCAAGCTGTGCTGCTGTGCTAGGCAGTGCAGTTGTGACCATACAGTAAGGGGTTGACAAAATGGGTACTTCAATGAAAAAGACATTCAGTTTCGCAAAATCATTCGGTCGAAAACGCCACAACGGCATACCTAAGGTACATTCACTTGATGCGCCTATGCTACATCAAGACCATGGCCGTCCCATGACCCGCAGAGAATTTATTTCCCAAGGTTTTTGTGCTGGCGCCGGCGCTGTGGTGGGAGGTTCATTATTAAGTCTTTTTGCTAATCCTGGCAAAGCATATGCCCAGTTATCTCCTGACTTGGAAGCTTTAAAAGCAGGCTGCGGCATTGCGTCACAAGGTGCAGGAAAAATTCCTTTTATTGTGTTTGATCTAGCCGGTGGCGCAAATATCGCTGGTTCTAACGTGTTAGTTGGCGGACGCGGCGGTCAACTGGATTTCTTAAGTACCCAAGGCTATTCACGTCAAGGTTTGCCGGGTGATATGGTACCTTCTATTGCCAACCCAAATACTGGCCTGTCGGATTTTGTAAATAATGAACTGGGTTTATCGTTTCATAGTGACAGTGCGTTTCTGCGCGGCATTCTGGACAAGGTGTCGGTAACTAACAGAGCAAATATTAACGGTGCCGTCATTCCAGCAAGATCTGAAAACGATACGGGTAATAATCCACATAACCCTATGTATGGAGTGAATAAAGTAGGCGCTGATGGCTCTTTGCTTACGTTAATAGGTTCAAGGAATACAGATTCTGGCGCGAATTCTATGGCGCCCCTTAGTATGATAAATGAAAGTAAACGCCCCACTAAGGTAGATCGTCCTTCTGATGTGACTGGATTAGTGGATACTGGAGACTTAGTTGGTCTATTAAGTCAGGAAGATTCGGTTGCTGTTATGGAATCCATTCAACGTATTAGTGACATGAAACTTGGCCGAGTTAACACAGGCATTTCATCTGACGATGTGGTTAAAGATTTGGTGCGATGTGGGTATGTGAAAAGTGCTGATATAACGGATCGGTTTGGCGATCCTAGCTCACTCAACCCAGAGTTAGATCCATTAATAGTTGGCGAAGGTGGTATTTTCAGCCAACAAGAATTTGACAGCGACGGTGAGTTTCGAAAAGCAGCCTCTGTTATGAAACTGGTCGTTAATGGATATGCCGGAGCCGGCACCATTACCATGGGGGGCTATGATTACCATACTGGCAACCGCTCTAGCGGCGAAGTCAGAGATTTACGTGCTGGACGTTGCATGGGCGCTTGTTTAGAATACGCAGCTCGAATTGGAACGCCGCTGATGATGTATGTATACTCTGATGGGTCAGTATTCAGTAATGGAATGATTGATGAGTCTGTAGACGGCAGAGGCAAAGGCGTGTGGACTGGCGATAACTCGTCAACATCAGCGTCATTCTTTTTAGTTTATAATCCAGGTGGTGCACCACAACTTATTGGAGCTAATGAAGTGCAACAAGCTCAACACCAACAACTTGGTTATATGCGCAGAGACGGTTCTGTAGAAACTGCTGCAACCCCAGCCGCCAACAACGTCAATTTATTGGTAGAAACCGTTGTATTGAATTATCTCGCTCTGCACGGTGAACAAAATCGATTTGCGGAATATTTTCCGCGTCATGGATTAGGAAATGCAACGCTTATGGACTCTTTGACCGCGTTTCAACCTATAGTTAATGGCACCATATAGGCTTAAAGACCATGTTTGAAATCGGCTTTTGGGGAGGTAGTCTATTATGTTTAATATCGTTTTATTTATTACGACGAAATTTCGACTACCGCCAACTCATCCGAGACAGTTACGAATGGCCGCAGACTAACGGCACAATTCTTAAATCTGACGCGCGTAGAGAAGAAAATGGCGTAGGTCGCTGGAAATATTGCATAGATTATTGCTATGACGTGTCTGGTAGTACTTACTATGGCAATAGACTCAGTCTTACTGACCCCGACAATGAATGGGACGCACTGAGTTTTGAAAAAGAATTTCCCCCCGGCTCTTCAGTAAAAGTGTATTTTGACCCAGCAAGCCCTTTGCGATCAATTTTAATCCGAGAAAAAGACCACAAACAGTTTGATATGGGAATTGCTTTGTCTCTGGTTGGGATTGTTGCCGGTTGGGCATTGATTATATATAGTTACCTGTGATTAAAAGATACTCAAGTATGTATGTAAATACCTGAAATGCCGGCGAATAAAGTAGTTTAAGCCGACATATATTTATTGAACGTTGCGACAATCTGTACCGAGGCTTCATGCGCAGGCTGTTTTTTTCATTAAAGGGTAGATTGAGCCTATTAGTCCTGCTAATTTTTACAACGCTGTTTATTATTTTCTTTGTCTTTGCTGAGAATTTCATAGATCAGGTAGAAAACGAGTTAGGCGCTAAGTTACTCAGCCAAGATCTACTGATTACTCGGGAAAGGACACTCAATTATTTCAACCGTGACCAGAAATTAATCGAATTCGGGCTGGCTGCTGACGACTATAAAAAATGGATGAAAAATCCAGATGATGAACTAGCAAAAGACGCCGCAATAAAAAACATTAAAATTATTTGTGACCTTGTGAACTGTTACGGTTGGTTCATGTTTTCCAATCAAAGTTTAAATGGCTACGATTGGAATCGTAAATATAACGAAATCCAAACCGATCAAATTATCCTTTCTAGAGACTCTTGGTATACCGAAATTTTATCGTCTGGCAAGCAAGTCTATATTATGTCGAGCATACACCCCAAAACTCAGGAAAAAGGCGTTTTCTTTGATTATATAGTGCGCGAACAAGACAAGGTCATCGGATTAATGGGGACTTATATCTACATCGATAACATTGTCACAACAATCTTACAGCGAGATTCATCCAGTGTTACTAACCTGTTTGTGGATGAAGCGAGAGTGGTGCGGTCTCTACATGAAGACAATCCGCAAAACGAACTGCAGAATACGTTAGTTGATCAGGTCAATAACCAGAACTGGGAAAACTTACTGCCCGCAACTAGTATTGCCCAAATCAATGAATTTATTGGAACTAATGCTGCCGCAAGCGATGCCATGTATTACACCGATATCACCATTGAAGGTAAAACCTATTTATTAGGCGCTCTGCATGTTAAAGAGGTTGATTGGATAGCAATAAGTTTGTTTCCACAGTCTTTGATACAACAGAAATTTGATAATGTTTATCTATTTGCCGTCGCTGTGCTGATTCTGCTGTTTTCGTTACTCTTGACGATTTTTGTTATTCACCGGGAAGTTTTCGACCCCGTGAGCAAACTGAATCAGTATGTGGATGCCATTCACATGGGCGATTTTCATAAGACTATCGGTAATCTAGGTACTGATGTCATGCAGAATTTGGGTAATCGCATCAGCCATATGGCAGCTCACATTGCCGAACAAGTGGAGCAATTACAAGAAGCCAACAATGCTTTAATTCAGGCAACTGAACGAGCCAATAAAGCAAACAATGCCAAGTCCTTGTTCTTAAGTAACATGAGCCACGAAATGCGCACTCCGTTAAATGCTGTATTAGGCTTTGTGCAATTCGCGAAAGAAGCAAAAAGTCCACAGGAATTAGAGCGTTATTTAAGAAAAATTGACAATGCTTCCGGGCATCTATTGAATATTATCAATGACTTATTGGATTTAAACAAAATCGAGTCGGGTGAGTTAGAGCTTGACCACGTAAATTTCAATTTGAATAAAGTATTGCGTAAGGTCATGAACATCTGTCAGTTGAAGATTCAAGAAAAGCAATTAACCGTTGCCTTTTTTGTTGACCCATCGACGCCGGTTCATCTTTTGGGCGACTCTTTGCGACTTGAACAGATTCTGATCAACTTAATCAATAATGCGTCCAAATACACCGAAAAAGGATCTATTCATTTAGTTATTTCAGGTAAAAAATTAGACAGAAAATATGCCTCTTTATCGTTTTCAGTGATTGATACTGGTATAGGCATGACGCCGCAGCAACTCAGCCGTATTTTTAAACCCTTTAATCAGGCTGATGCTTCAATCACCAGACGCTTTGGTGGCAGTGGATTGGGCTTGACCATCAGTAAGCAACTCGCCCAAGCCATGGGAGGTGACATCACTGTATTGAGCAAAATAGGCGAAGGGTCAACCTTCACATGCCGAGTTATTTTAGAATATTTAGAAGTTGCTCCAGAAAAAATCCAGCAAACACTTCCTGAATCCATACCCGAGTCAGAACTTAAAACCTTGGCTGGCAAAAAACTGCTATTGGTTGAAGACAATGATATTAACCAAGAGATTGCCAAAGGAATTTTAGCGCCTCTTAAACTGCAAATAGATGTAGCGGTGAATGGTAAACAAGCGGTAGAAATGTGTGAAAACAACGCATATGACGTTGTCTTGATGGATATTCAAATGCCCGAAATGGATGGTTTAGAAGCAACTAAACTTATCTTAAAACGTGCGCCAGAGACTAAGGTTATAGGTTTGTCAGCCCATAGCACCAAAGAAGATGAAATCTTTTCAATGAAAATTGGCATGCAGGCTTATTTAACCAAACCCATTGATAAGCAAAAACTCTTTACTGCAATTTACCACTCGATTTACTCAGAAACCTCGACGCAAATTTAATATCGCCAGCTATACTTATATTTCTGATAAAAAATAGGTAGTGATTCATTTAAAAATGAGTAGTCAGCACCTTTTCTTGCAAACTAACCTGAACTATCTTTGTTGTCCTAAGCTTAAATAAAAAAGGATTTGTTATGAAGTTCAGATATCGCTTAAATTCAACATCTAAGCTCTTTTTATTGGCCGCATTCTCCATTGGCTGTTTATTTTCTCCTGTCTCCTATGCGCTACCTATTAGTGTATTAAGCGGTGGTAATTTCGAATTTAATATGCAAATCGAAGGCGGAAATCAATTACCCATTGGGCTTGAATCCATAACTGACTCAATACTATTCAACAATAGTGCAGCAGCCTCACTTGCTGCTCCAGATGCGCTAGATTCGGACAATCAAACCGATATTATAGCCGGTAGTGGTCCTGACAACCCCTCAATATTTAGTGAAGAGGCACTAAGTGTAAGGAATTTGGGCACTGAAGGCGCATACGCTAGTAATATATGGAATGGCTATGGCATTCGGGCACAAGAAGTTTTGCCTGATGGTACAAATGATTTCGTGGAACGTGGTATTTGGGGCAGCAGTACTTCGCAAATCGGCTTAACTACGCAGGAATTCAATTCTCAAGCAGACTCATACTTAGTTAATAGCCGCACATTGCAACTATCAAATAGTTCTGCCTTTGCAATCACATTCGACCTTTTAGGTAGCTTTAGTGCTGATGTGTATGCTTATGCAAATGGTGACAATGGTTTTGCCCAAAGCAGCGTGCTTTTAGACATGTTTTTTGAAACCCAAGGTAATTTAGATATTGTGTATACAGAGCTTGAAGCCTATACACCGGCTACTAGCGCTTCATCACCTTTAGCTTCATCAATAGCGTCTAGAACCGTAGATCCTGCCGGCTCTGGTCATATATCCTTTGAAGCCTTGTCGATTGCTGAGGGTGACACTGTATCTGGGCCGAATGAGTCAACAGCCAGTGGTAACTTTGCATTTGCACTCGCAATCACCTTACAACCTGGACAAGAAATGCTGATGTCGAGTGGAGTAACCTTTGATAATTTTGTTACCTTTGAAGCAAACCCTAGTGAAGTAAATGCGCCATCATCGATTGGATTTCTGCTGATGACTACATTCATTGGTTGGACGTTACGAAAAAATGTTGTAAAGAGTTGAAATAACAAGACACTCAAGTACCTAGACGTTAGGTTTACGAGAGTGTCTGAGATCCTGAATTTCTTAAGCTGCGATAATGTGCGACAAACTCGCAAAAGATGGTTGAGTTTGAATATCTAAAGGGATCTTTAATATTCGGGCAATGTCGCTAACACTGATAACACCACGAATTTCATGGGCTTGTTTATCAATCACTAAACAATGCATAGCACCATTTTCTTCCAGTGTATTGATCACGTCTGACACTGAAGCAACTTTCAGTTCTTGATAATCAAAGGCCTGCAACAAGGCTTTGGGTTGCATCATGTCGACTACCAATAATTCTGAGCGCGGCGTTCCAAGTTGCACTACACGTTGAAGAATCTTTTGTTCAGTGATGTCTGCTAGTGTCACTATGCCGATAAACTGTTCGGTTTTGTCCAAAACAAGTTTCATTTTGACATGAGATTGGCGCATCAATTTTTCTAATTCTATGGCTTTCACGTTGCCATCAATCACAAGCGGTTGATGTTCATGGAAGTCGGTAAAAATGCTCAACGCTGACGAATTTAATTGAATATGCTCATAAATGTCAGGATGCGCTAATGTATCAATTGATTCGGTTTTACAAAGGGATAAATTATGCATGGGAATGCCCTCAAATAGTTAACAGTGGTAAGCCAAAACAACTTCTTGCAGTGTTAAGGCGATGGATTTAATTAACTATTTTTGTGGTGGGGCTCTTATGCTTTTGTGGGTACCGGCAGTGTGGGAATATGCTAGATAATAATTTGAAAATAATCGGGCTAGTCCAGCATCGATAATTCTAACACTGTAGCTGGTATTAAGGTCAGCATTATCTAGATCGTCTTCATGCACATTGTCGTTGTCTGAACAGGTATCGACAATAACATCTTGCAGGTCGGCAACTGGGACATGGATACCATTTTCGGTCGCTAATACATTACCCGCAGTGGTTGTGAAAACCATTGCATAGAGTATTGTTATTAGTCTTAACCAATTCATATTAGAGGTTATCCATATTCACACTTAAACATTAGAGTTAAACGTTTTTGCGAAAGTTCAAAACCACCGCTAAAAAACGTCTAACTCTCTTATACGCCAATTTCGGCAAAAAGCCCATCAGCATTTTCTGATTACTTTGTTTGCGCTTCCGCGGTAAGTTTCAAAGTAATGTCGTCACCCACATAGGGTACGTATTTATCGATACCGAACTCAGAACGTTTGATAACTACTTCAGCGTCAAAACCGACCGCTTGTTTTTTAGTCATTGGGTGTTCACCCATGCCGTTTAACGTAACATCCATAGTCACAGATTTAGTCACACCTTTGATGGTTAAGTCGCCAGTAACATCAAACTCTTTGTCACCTGTTGGAGTTACCTTGGTGCTAACAAAGGTTGCTTTGGGAAAGTCTTCAGCGTTGAAATATTCGCTACCTAAAAACTCTTCTGTTAGTTTTTCTACAAAGGTATCCACGGTATCAATGCTGACCGAGATATCCACTGAACTTTCCGCCGGTTTTGCGGGATCAAAAATGATGGTGCCCTCAGCGCCAGCAAATACGGCACTCGGGGTAGAAAAACCAAAATGGCTCCATGACGCCACAACAAATGTGTGCGTAGGATCTACTTGGTAAGTAGTTGGAGCAGCTACCGCTGAAACGCTAAATAAGGCACCGATTAATAAACTGGTAATACGCTTTTTCATGACAGAATCCTTTTGAGTATAAAATGAACAAATATTGAACTAACAGTATTGTTACGTAAAAAAATTAGAAAGGCTCTATCAATAAATTCAATATTTTTTTCTAATTTATCGAAAGGTGAATTATGCGCCTTAGTTGCAGATTGACCTTGCATTGGCTTTTAGTCGGCCGTTACTTCCTAAATTTCTGATATTGCGCTACATTGGTCAGACAAGTTCCAAGCTCAAGGTAACCAGTCAATATGTACAGTCGCCAAGATTTTACCCGAAATATAAGCGGTGATTTATTTGGCGGAATTACAGCTGCCATAGTCGCTCTGCCATTAGCGTTAGCGTTTGGGATATCCTCTGGTGCTGGTCCTATCGCCGGTTTATACGGTGCGATTATTGTTGGGCTTTTTGCCTCCATTTTTGGCGGGACTCCGTCTCAAATTTCTGGTCCAACAGGACCCATGACTGTGGTCATGACGGCTATTATTGCGCAAACCCTTGCTACATATCCTCAAGCGGGTTTAACGCTTGCTTTCACTACTGTTTTGCTGGGTGGTCTTCTGCAGGCGTTGTTTGGCTTGTTACGCTTAGGAAAATATATTGTCACTGTGCCCTATCCCGTGATATCAGGATTTATGAGCGGTGTAGGCGTGATTATCATTATACTAGAACTCGGGCCAATGCTAGGATTTTCGCCAGGTGCAGGCGTACTGAATTCGTTAGAAAACTTACCACTTCAAATTAAAAATTTAAATGCGCCTGCGTTGTATTTGGGATTGATTTCCCTGCTGATTGTGTTTCTTTGGCGCGGTAAAGCCAATCGATTACTGCCTGCTCCTTTATTAGCGCTATTACTCACCACAATGTGCGCACTTTGGTTAGACCCGTCAGCCATTGCTCCTCGCATCGGTATTATTCCGTCGGCTTTACCCGAACTCTATGTGCCAAAGATTGAATTTGAGATGTTGCAGTTTATGCTGATGAACGCCTTGATGCTTGCTGTCCTCGGATCTATTGATTCATTGCTGACATCTTTAGTTGCCGATAACGCAACTGGCACTCAACACAATTCTGATAAGGAACTTATAGGCCAAGGCATTGGCAATGCGTTTGCAGGTTTGTTTGCTGGTTTACCTGGCGCTGGCGCTACTATGCGAACTATGGTGAACATTAGAGCCGGCGGTACCGGACCATTATCAGGCGTTGTTCATTCACTAATTTTGGCCATAGTCATAGCTGGTGCTGGCTTCTTATTCGAGAACATTCCTTTAGCTGCATTAGCTGGTATTTTGCTAAAAGTGGGCATCGATATTATCGATTGGCCATTTGTGAAACGCTTGCATCAATTACCTAAGTTTCCTGTATTTTTAATGTTGTTAGTGTTTGGTTTGACAGTCTTGGTTGATTTAATCACTGCTGTTTTCGTCGGAGTCTTTATCAAAAACATCGTGATTCTGAATCAACTGTCTGACATTGAGTTAGGCAGAATTATATTTGCGGATACTACACAGGGATTAGACCGTTTACGTAAAAAAGAACAAAAATTACTACAACAGCAACAAGATTCCACGGTACTTATTCGAATTACCGGCCCTGTAAGTTACGCCGTGGGTAGAGGACTGAAACAACAGTTTGAACCCTTTAAAACCCATCAGGTTGTGTTAATTGATGTACAAGATGCTTCCTTGTTGGGAATCTCCACCGGCATTGTTATAGAAGGTTTAATTCGCTACGCCCTAGAAAATGATGCTCAAGTAAAACTCATAGGTGTTGAAGGACAAACAGGCGCTGAGTTAAAAAGGCTGGGCATAGTGACTTTAGTCGGGGAAGAAAATTGCTATAGTTCGCTTAGTAACGCATTAGAAATAAACTAACCTAGATCGTAAGTCAACTGGGCGACTGTCGAGCACTACTTTTTTAAAAAACAATGGAACACAAATCAAGTACTGCAGAGACTTGCAGCGTCACTAGCATATGCATCCTTATTTATTGAAATGTGGCAAAGAGAAAACTTAGTGCAAATAGCGCCTTTGATATGTGCATTCCCCTTATTGACAATGTAACCATTGAATACATAAGACCTATATATAATTGTAACCGGTTTTTCGTATTACTCACTTTTTATATTTAAAAACAAGTGATATTGGGCTACGAACAAATGAATAATGCTAGCTTTTGTATAGCGTTCTAGTATAACCTTACGACCAAAACGAAAACTAACTTTACAATAAGTAAAAAGTAATTTATTAGACGCCTTTTTTTGGTGGTTAAAACACAAGGATGGTGTCAAAATTTCAATTTTGAAAGGACGGGAAAACCGAACCCCTAACTCTAATGAATGTCCCCATTTTTTGTTTTGCTGATACAACTAAATTTTTAATGGCACCATATGAAGTTCGATAAAGCAGTGAGTTTAGGCCTAAATTGCCAATGTAGGTATAATATTTCCAGAATTCTTTTAAATCGGACTAAGCTCAAAAAAGACAATGTTAGTACAAAAGACCCATATGATTATGGTACCCACTTTTTTGATTGGAGTGTTAGCCCCCTAGATTCAGTTATTAAAATCCTGAATAGTGACTTTCAAAATACCTTTATGTTGGAAAATTTAAAACTGGTTCCATTAAATGAGAATGAGCAAACAGTGTTAGATCAAGGCTCTGGTTGTGAATATCCTCACATATTTGAAAAAACAAAGTTTGGTAATTGTTCTCGGAAAGATTTGGAACGGGATTTCGAAAAAGCTAAGCAAAAAATAGATCCCCTAGTTGATAAAACCAAAGCTCTCTTATCTTCAAATGAAAGAGCTTTATTTGTAGTAACGGGAAACAGCAAAGCCCAAGATTTACTCAATTTAAACTCAGCGATAGAAAATTATCGCGATTCAAACTATATGATCTTACATACGACTTGGAAGAACAAATTCGGTTTCGAAGATTCATTCAGGGTTGAAAATGAAAGATTTATTGTAAAACCTATAACGCATACGCCATACCCCGGAGACTTTAATTCATGGGATGAAGCCTTCTCCGATATTGATTTAGAATTGCCGTTGGATAAAAATCCACTTCGGGTAACTCTTGCATGGCTAAGAAAAATAGCCCTCAGGGGGTGAGTTTATCTTAACCAATTTGTTAAGTGTTTTATTACATAAAAATATTTAGGTTTTAGTCCTATTGTATTAAAGTCTGTTAACACGAAGCTAACGTTTTTAAAGAGAGGTTTGCTGTACAAATGAAAGCTATTTTACATATAGGGCTACCGAAAACAGGGACTAGTTCAATCCAGTCATTTTGTTGCAGATATTATGATTATTTGCAGGAAAATAAGATTCTTTACCCTAAAACAGGGATGCAGGGACAAGCTCATCATCTATTCGCTAGAGCTGTCTGCATGCCTGAGAAAAAGATGACCATGAACTGGATAAGAGAAGCGGATGTAAAAAGGCTGATTGAAGATTTGGTTGAAGAAGTTTCGAATTCTTCACCCGACACTGTACTGCTAAGCTCAGAGGCATACGGAGATGTGAGTATATTATCCGAACTGGTTAATAAGTTAAAGGAAACTAATTTATTCCATAACTTTAGCGTAGTAGTTTATCTACGAAGACAAGATGAATATCTCGAGGCTAAATATTCAACCGATAGGCGCGCCGCACTCACTTCAGTAGCACCAGAAGAATATTTCAAACAACATAATGGAGACGTGGAATATTTATGGCTACTCGATCAATTAGAGGCGATTTTCGGCCTACAAAACGTTAAAGTAGGGATATTTGAAAAAACAAGTGGCGGCAAAAATTTACTCGAAGAGTTTTTTGAAGACAAGATAAATATTCCGATTAAGACAGACTTTGATACCAATATTACAGTGAATACTCGCCTTACCAGAGACGCGCTAACTTTCTTAGAAAAAATTCGTGAAATGGAATACTTCGATCAGATTTCAAATGAATTGATTCACATTTTAGAAGACTGGTCATCTAATCAAGTAGAAAGGTTCAAATATTTTAGTTCCTACGATTTAAGAAAAAGCGTGCTCGATTCACAAGCTGAAAATAATGCAACAATTGCCAAAAAGTTTCTGGGCAGAGAAAATGGCGTTTTATTTCAAAATTCAGATATATCTCCTGAGTGGGAAGAATATAAAGGTCTTACTAAAGAGAAATTTCAATCCATAATAAAGTATCTTAATGAAAAGTATTTCACCTAGCTTTCTAAAACTTGCATATATTCAGATGGAGTTCCACAAAAAACAATTTGTTCACGAGGAATAACCGTGAACCTCACATCAGCGCCTGCCTTAATAATATAGTTATACATTGGCGCTATATAATACTCTTGAGCGTCCAACTTTTCCAAAGGGGTTTGTTTCATCTCATTAAAAGCATTAACAAACAAACTACATGACCCCCAATAATACAAACCGGTGCAACAAAATTCACTAATCTCCCTTTTCTCAGCTGTAAGTTTTACTTTATTTTCTGTTTTATCATAGGGTAAAACGTTACTCCAATTTTTCCCGCTGCCGATAAATGTTTCTAAATAACCGTCTATTTCATCAAGATTGAAGTCATCAGGAAAAGTATACCCAAGTCTAAATGTATCAATGTTAAATATTAACAAACCGGTTTCAAAGCTTTCCTCAATCGCATTTATTCCTTTTATTACAGTCTCCGCCTGACCTTTAGTTGCCGTTTCTAATATCACTACCTTATAGTTAAAAATACCAAGTTTTTTACATTTGTCATGAATGAATTTAGGAGTTTCAAATACATCCAAACATATAAATAAGAACTCGCACAACCGAAAGTATTTTTCGAAACTCAACAATGACAGTTCAAATACAGTTTTACCTTTAGCTTCTAACATATACTTCGGAATTTTATATCCGGCTTTAGTGAAACGAGACGATAAACCGGCCATAGGGATAACTATTTTTGTATTATTGTTCATAATTCCTGCAATTTAAAATAGAGCCTCAACGCATTTGCTATCATTGCTTGCTGGCGTTCTTTGTAATCGAAGTGAAGAGGCAACATCGAAAGAAAAAGGTGAATGGTTATGGAAAGTATTTCTTTATGACGGTTATCCGCGTTAATAAGAAAAATTTCATTAAACAATTTTTCAACTTGCGATTGGTTTTCATTGGTAAGTAATTTAAAAGTATACTGCTTTGTTTGTTTATCAAAACTATTTTGAAATCTACCTGAAATTATTAGATCATAACCACCAAATACTGAATGGTATAATTTTGCAATATCGTATCTGGTGTCCCCATATATCGTAAACTGAGAATTACTATCCATTCCTCTAGGATCAATCAGCTTAAGTCGTCTGGCTCTGCTATCATAAAGTATATTGCTAAAACAAAAATCTCCGTGAATTATACCAACTTTCTCTTGGGTAATTTCAGTTATATATTTTGAAGACTCATGCATAATTTCATTTAATGATACCTTTACATTTGGCTTACATACCAGGCCAAATTTCTCATCAAGATCGAAATTTTCCATTTCAGCAAATTGTGCTAACCTCTTTTTTGTCTTGTCCATATAAATCAGGTTAGAAATAGAAACAACCTTATCTAGTTCTTCACCTGACGGTTTATATGATTTAAATTGGTCTAAAATATTTGCTGCGGCTGAAAAAATTTGACGCCAGTCGCCATCAGCCAACTGTCCAAATACAAAAAGATCGTTCAGAGGTAATAAATATAAAAACTCTAGCTGATATCCACAATATTCGTTATTTTCTTTAATCTCACCCAAAAATTGAGGCGTATGTAATTTTAAATATTTTGGTAAAGCTTCAAACCAACTAGATTCAGCATACATTTTTTTTGAGTTTGAACTTCGCTTATCGACAACAAGGCTCGTTATCTTCATTTCGTTGAAAGCGCGTTGAGTTGTCATTTCGCTTCTTGAGCGAAAAAAACTATTGAGATGCCCGAAGTCGAACCAATCACCTTTGCTAATTAACGTAAGGGTTCGGAAGCTATTATAATACTCTAAAGCTTTGATGAAATTACCATTATTCTCAAGAATACCTTTCATCAAAAGATGAGGTTCCGAAAATGAGAAGAATCCAGAAACAACAAGGTCGCTGTCACTGGCTCTAACATTTTTAAATTTGGCCGAAATATCCGAACCGTTAGCCAATTTTGCGCGGATATAAGAACCGGTGTTCTTGTGCACGCTTATACTATCTGGTGGGTGATGGTTAAAATCAAAATCTTGAGAAAAAAGGGTATCACCATGCAATATCGTTAACGTATCATGAGATTTACCAGTAGAGTTCCAACTATACAGAATAGATTCACCCAGTGATATTTTACTTGGCACTCTTAAAATAGAAATGTCTAAATTTTCTAGCTCGCTCACGTCGGCATCGGGCACTACATAGTCTTTTGGTAACGATATGTATTTATTACTTTTAGACGATGCTATTAAATCAGCTTGCAACTCATAAAGTCTTTTGTTCGCTATAGGTAAAAAAGCGGGAGGTAATAGACCAACTTCACTAGCAAACTCTTGTGAAATGTAAGCGCCAGAGGTTAATAAGATCATTTAGTTTGTCCGTTTGCTATTTCCGTTTCTCTTTTGAGCAAATCCTCTATTTCTTCATAAGTCAGATTAGCAAATTCTGAGGGCCTGATAGCTCTGTCATCTATGTAAAATCCTTCGAAACCGCACCAGGGTTTACCAACGACAATACCATCGTAGGGTATTTGTTTTTCTTCTAGCCAATTAATAATTATAGGGAGCGTATTTGCGTTTATTTTTGAAATATCTCCCTCGTAGGTTCTCATATTCCGACTAGTAAATATTGTAATATTGAAACCTTTCTGCTTGTATTCTAACAGTTTAGTTTTAACACTTTCATTCACCTCTTTTTTTTCATAGGGCAAATCTGACTCAAGTGTTAGAGTGCTATCTAAATCAATAACTATATTTTTCATCTGTTGGCCTAATAGAACGTATTTAAACTGGTTTTGAAAGCTTCTACATTAATCTCGTATGGGACATTGCCGTTCTTACTAGTTTCATCACTTATAGTAATATCTTCAAACACACCAACTTGTTTTAAGTTTGGGCATAATGCCTGTGCTAGATCGACGAACCAATCGGCATGGCCAAAAGCATATTTGTGAGATATTACTATTAAGTATTCTAATTTGCGGGCAAAAAGAATATTCATTACATTCGCACCGATAGGTGTAATTATAACTTTTGCATCCTTTAAAACGGAGGCTTTTTCACCAATAGATAGACCTTCAAAATATTTATCGACAAATTCGTATTCGCGGAGCTCTTCAACAAATTTTGTTTGATTTAACATTATTCTGGCTGCTCCTGAATTACTAGGGTCTATTTTTCGACCAAGGTATATTAATTCGTCAGAAGAGGTGTCATCGCTAATATTTCTTGTCGCTTTGTCTATGAGTAAATTAAGAGCATTAATCGTTATTGTATGAAGGGGGTTCAGATTCCGAGTAAAAAGTCGCGGGTAAATAGCCAAGCTTTGTATTTCGACCGGATTTTGCTCGTCAACAGTTATGAACTCAAAATCAGGATAAAGTAATGTTAAAATCTCTCTAACAAAAGGCGCTTTTGAGATTAGTATTGGTATATCAATTGTGAAGTTAATATCAAACAGGTGAAGTCTGGGTAAAGTTTCTATTAAAAAGTGTTGATAGTTAGCATCGTAGCTATGGGTTAATACTAACGCTTGATCTAATTTTCTGCTGGCTTTTAAAGGACCGTTTAATAAACTCTCTGTCCAAGTTCGCTGTAGATTTTCATTAGGATAGATTTCAAAAACAGTCGTTTTTTCAATTAACTGATTTTCCTGTAATAAACCATGATGAGTAGAGACTACATTACTATAAGTGATGATAGATACTTCATCATAAGGAATTTTTCCAGGGGCCGTTAATCCTCGAATAGGCAGTATAGTATCTGGCTTTAAACTAGATGCTGTTCTTTTGTTTTTATATATTTCCATTTAATATGCTTCTTTTAATTCTGCCTGTAATTTGAACTAAGAATCGATCCAAAATACAAAAATAAAGGTGTCATTAATTTATTAATGGTTAGCAGATTTTAGTAATCTCATCAATACCATTGACAATTCAATTACAAAAGAGTCTATCGATAATTCAGCCTCTTTTTCTGAATGGTGCTCTGCCACCATAAGATTCAATCCATCAATACTGAGAAGCCTATTTATCAATGACTCTGCTTCATCAGTTGAATCGTAAAACAAAGGATAGTCTGCACCTAGGTAGCTCTCGAATCCCGGATGTCGATTGATAACCAGCTTTGTACCTGCTGAAATACACTCGCTTATGAGATTACTCCCTGCTGGCTGGATATAGTGATTGAACACAATTCCATGTGAAAGAATATCTTGATATTCATCGTTGCTTGCGTTGTACATATCTGCAACGTAATGCTCAATTTCTAAAAGACCATTTTCAGCGAGTTCACGATTAACTACGTCATTGATAAAATAATCTCGATCCAAATTCCCAGGTATCAATAGAACTTTTTTATCTTTTGGTAAGTCAAGTTTGGCAAATTCAGAAAAAGAACGTAAATGCCAACCAACATGATATACCTTTCCTTCTGCTGTTGTTCCCGATTCACTTGCGTCGGTGCGTTGAATCGGAATATTTGGGTGGAATAGTGTGACGATAGGTACAGACACATTCCGTTGATCCAACTCTCTTTTTAAATAGTCTGCGTTTTCTTGGCTTAAAACAATTAATCCTTTACACAACTTTAGACTTTCTAAAAACCTTGGTTCTTCTATAAGGCAATCCAAATTTTGTGCTTTGTGATCAAAAGATGAGCTCTTATGCGGAGTTGTATGAATAAACGCGATCCATGGTTTGTCAAACACGAATTGATGTTGTGGATCTAATGGGTTCCAAAAAAAAGTTCTTTCAACAAATAAGTCTAAATAAATACCTTCAGGGTTATGATTTAACTTTTCATGAACATTATCTCTAACCCAGTTCCAACCCAATAAATGATGATCACCATAAGTACCATCGTTTAGCGATAAATCGAAAGCGTTAGAAACCGCTAACTGCTTTAGATCATAAGATCCGTATTGCAATGCTAACTGAAGTAATTTTCTATAATTACTATCTTGGCGCATATGCGCTTGAGTATCAGAGAGGTAAAACAGCGCTGAATAATTATTTTGTTTAAACGTAAATCCTTGTCTCGATGCCTCCAACCAAAATACTAAATCAGTAAAAGCGCCGTATTTTTCTTCTTCAAAGTAACCGATAATATTATGTAATTCACGCCTCCACATAGCGGAAGCGTTTGGAACACAAAAAGAAGCAATTCTATTGCCATCTATAATTTGGAACATATTTTCATGGTTGTAGTAGCCCGCGTCTAAGTTGTGCCATGACACTTTGTTGTTCTTAAAATCATATTTCTGAATTACATCGAACCACTTCTCAAATTCCTTCCCGCCTTGCTTTTGCTTAATATAATCATCATAGCTATTAATGCTTCTATCACTAAAAGGAACCGTGATTGGACTTGACACATCACATAAGTTAGCCTTTAGATTGAAAAGGCAACTAGACATCCAATTTTTCCCTCTAATATCGTCGACATTCAAATTAGCTATAAACTTTGAGCGAATTTTTTTGATGACAATGTTCCAACATTCGTATAACCCAGGGTCTTTTAAAACAGGCAAGTAGTAAACTGTATCGTAATTTTTAGCAAGAGTTTGCAGGCCTAGCGACGTTTCTTTCGAGTGACTTCCTACAACATCCATTAAAATTATGGTTGGTGGTTGTTTGCAAGTCATAATATCTCTGACGTCGTCAGTGAATCTTTGTATATAATCACCAGCTCTGAAAATACTAGAAAATAGAGTTACCTCTGTTTTCACAGTACTGTTAATGCATTCAGGAATAAACTCTTCAAACAATGAAATCGGAACTATTGATTGGTATTCAACCCTAAACTGGTTTTTGCTCAAGGTTTCGTCCATTAATTTCCAATTTATTTGATTGTCATCATGCTCATGACTGGTATCTGCACTACCATTATCTATAAAAATCTCGTCCTGATCGCGCTTTAGTGAAATATGCTCATATTGGGCTGATGCTTTAATAGAGCGAATAAGAAAATCAATATCATCCATACCCATCCCAGCAAAATTCTCATTGTAGCCATTCACTTCTTCAAAAAGAGCTCTACTTTTACCAATCCTTCCACAGCTTCCGTCCCAAGAGAGTGGGATATTATGATATACATTGTCCTCAAACAAATTATAAGATTCCCAGTCCTTATGCTTCATTGGAGAAGCACCGGTAGTTTGATGTACAAGAGAATATTTATTATTTAGATTAGCATAGAAATTTTGTAGATCTTCTTCGTTGATATAGTTATCAGCGTCCAGTGAAATTATATATTCGCCCGTAGATAATCTAGCTGCTGCATTTTTTGCAGGGGCCATATGAAATTTAGTCCATGGCTTTTTGATCCTAAAATATTTCAATTTTCCACTTAAAATATCAAATGAAAAATGTTCATCAATAAACTTCGCTATTTGCGCCGAATCGCTGCCGCCAAAATCAACTACGACCAGTTCTGAAAGTTCACAATTTCTTAATGTAGCTAAGTTTGTTGGTAGAGTTTGTTTCAATTGCCAAAAACGATTAAATACAGAGGTAACAAAAGAATATTTAAAGCAATTGCTTGAAAAAATACTGGAAACAGGCGTATTTTTTAATTTATTGTCGGGTTTAAAGACACCCTTCTTTCTGCTTATCAACTTTTCTAAACTTTCGACAAGCTGTCCTCTACCTAGGTTATCGTCCCCAATATTTTGCTTACAATTTGCTAATATCCTTTTACATTCGTTGTAATTCTTTTCAGCTAACGCATTCCTCACGTCATTCATCTGTTCCCAGAATTGGGTAATATTTTTATCCATGACAAATCTTATTTATTATTCTTAATACAATTTAGGAAATTATTAAAATTATTTATGTTCAGCAGTGCGAACTGGATTTCATACTTCTATTTCATTTTAAATTAAATGGAGTAGTCCGACCTTACATATAGCTCATATATTTTATCAAATACAAAATTTAACACATTTTAATTAGCCTTTTATAGATTTTTAAAATGTAAAACAGTCAAATTTTTAAGTAGTTGGACTTTGCTTTACGAGCTGAAAAGAAACGCAGTATTAACTCGGCTAAAAATCTAATCGGTTAAAAAGTTAACTCAACTTAAAGTAATGATAAAACTTGTCTAGAATTTACAAATAATTCCAAAATATAAACCTGATTATACTGTATTTACGCATCTAGCGAGCTACTGAGTTTCACCGTTGGTAGAGGATTAAAAAAAGTTTGAACCCTTTAAAACCCATCAGGTTGTGCTAATTGATGTACAAGATGCTTCCTTGTTAGGAATTTCGACTGGTATTGTTTTAGAAGGTTTAATTCGCTACGCCCTAGAAAATGACGCCCAAGTAAAGCTCATAGGTGTTGAAGGACAAACAGGCGCTGAGTTAAAAAGGCTGGGCATCATTACACTTGTTGGAACCAACAACTGTTTTACTACGTTGAATAACGCGTTAGAACAAAGCTAGCGGGTGAGGTTTCCAGTTACACCGTGGATAACGAATATCTGCCGCTATTCCTTGTAAACTAAGGGTATTGCTTAATATCTTGGAAGGTGAGTAGACTAGTTTCAATTTTATTCATAGTCCTAAAATGATATCGTATAAATCCTTGCCGCTGAGGCACTTTGTTTTAGTTTTCATTGTATTCAGGGACGGTATAAATGATTCGAAAAGTCATAGTGGCTTTCATCTTAATCGCTTCTTTGTTGGCGTTTTTCTTTTTCACTGACGGACAAAATAACGCTTCAACTAAAGCCGCTATTTCCTCAAAAACTGATTCGGGATTAACAGAATCTGAATCTCAATTGCATTTCTCACGAAAAAAAGTCCTAGCAACGGATAGATTAAAAGCACTATACCGACAAAGACAAGCTTGCTACAGCGATCAAGAAAGCGCTAAAGACACTGCTCTAAAAATCCATGGAATGATTGTTTCAGCCTTAGAAAAAGAAATCAGAAATGGCGCGACTATTGGAGAACTTTATCAATATAAAAGTCAGTATTCGGTTTATTTTGAGTCCTTCAAAGATCTAATTATATTGGCGAAAATCAGGGTTGAAGAAGAGAAATACCAATTAACAGATAAGTTAGAAATTGTTGATCAATGGATGGGTATGGAAGTACTTCCAAAGTTTGCGCCTGAAAAGCGGGCTAAGACCATTGAAAGGCTCCTTGAATATAAAGATTCATCTGTCATATTTACTGTTAAACTCGCAGATAGTGTTGCACCTCAAGACATAAAAAATCTGATTAAGAATAACGGAAACTTTAATACTTACTTAAAAATGCGCAACCTGCATTTAGCAAGTAAAGATGAAGATTCTTTATACCTTATCCCTTATATCTCTCCTTCACTTCTATTCATTAAAGTAGCAGAGCAACTATCTTTTTCGGAATTCAAACAGGCCATAAGAAATCATCGCTTCACCGTCAATGAAATCGCTGTTGCGATGTTAAATAACCTGTCATTCGAGTACTTAGAAGCATTACTTCAACAAACTGACAATATCGGGGATTTCCCTATCACTGCAAACTTTGACCGGTTTATCTTTGAAAATTTAGCTGATATAGCTGCCTATAAACACCAAGTTAAATTGCTGCATTTACTCGAAGAGAAAGGGATTCAAGCTACTAATTTGCCAGGCTTAGTAACAGGTCTGGATCTGGCCACCCAAGGTATTTTTAGCAACCTAAAAAGTAATATTGACCAAGCCACTTTGGAAGATTACCTAGAGACCCTTGAATTCTTCAACCGCAGAGGTTATCCAATGCATGCTCGTGAAGATGCTCATCAAGATGAAATGATAACTTGGTATGGCTCTGAATATACTTCAATAAAGCCCTCGAGAGCTCTTCAGAATAATGTTTTGCAGCAAAAATTAAATTCCTTAATAAAGATTACCCCTGCAGACTATAGTAAGCAAAAACCTTCGGATGAGTCCGAAATATCGAAAGTAATTCAACAAGCGAATCAATTAAAATTTGCCCGAGAGCAATATGCGCTAACCTGTGAGGACATTGGGGAAGCAATTATCGAAGAGGAAGGTTACAAAACAAGCTTTGATTTTCGAACTTTTAGGGACTCACTTTCAATTAAGGCTACCGTTGACGAAATATTTGCTGAACTACAAGCGATAGACCCGACACTAGTTGATTTATGGATGCCGCCTCCCGACGTTATATTTTCAACATCCGACCGAGACAAAATCCCCTTGTTACAGTTATTAGATGATCAGGATGTTGATGCCCTCATTAATTACGTGTCACAAAATCCACTGTCGTCTTTAGAAACCGCTTATTTGTTTCAGTACGTATTTCAAAAGCCTGAGATATTCATGGTTGTCTGGCACGCTAGAATAGATCCAAAGCTACCTACCAACATGCATTTGCTTCGACGGTCGAACTATGAAAAATGGTTTGCTCTGGTTAACGAAGGATTTGATTTTTCGATATTTACTGTAGAGCAAAAACGAGGTAGAGATATCTTTACTATCGCTGCATTAGAGTCCCAAGAATTAGTAGAGCTTTTATTAGACAATGGATATCAGCCAGGTTTTAAGCATTATGGTGTAGATTCATTGGATGTGGTGCTTGATGATAGTTACGAAAAAGGTAACCTTAATCCCAATTATTTCGTTATTAAAGCACAAATACCCGAACTGGAATCTAGTCATATTTCGAGAATGGCTAGGTTAAAAATGTTCTTTCCTCAAGCGTATGCAAAATTACAACTTAGCGATGAAGAAATGGCCCGAGTTAATAGCTCTGATATCAATCGCTACCACAAGGATATTACTAAAAGACATTGATTTTGTATTAAGCACGAAATGACAGTAATGAGCCTTAGAGCATCCATTGGGTATTAACCCATATATCTTTTAGTCAATTTACATTATTCCTTTTTATCGGTAATTCCTTAACATCGACCTTGGGAAAATACACTTGTTTTCAAGGAAATGTAGTATGAAGTTAAGTGAAGTATTAATCGTAGTAATTTTAGGTGCAGCGGCCTATAAATCCCTTTATGCAGATAATAAACCTTCCACCTCAAAACCGGTAGCAAATGTTGATAACAGTTATTTAACGGCTTTACGCTCGCCTCAAACGACAACCCAATCTTTTGTTTGTGATGGTCGACAGTATTGCAGTGATATGCGTTCTTATGAAGAGGCGATGTTTTTTCTGAAGAACTGTCCTGATACTAAAATGGATGGCGACAATGACGGCATACCTTGTGAAAAGCAAATGCATGCCAATGATTGGTCACTGAATTAAACCGTTTGAATAGTGCATTCTTCGCTGATTATCCATAATAATGGCTTCGAACTCTGGCAGGCTGTTAATCAAGCCTAAACCATTTTGTAAGCCCATAACAAACACCGCAGTAGAAAGACCATCATTGTAAACAGATTCTGGCCCTATAATAGACACCGATTGAACCTCATAGGTGGAAGCACCAGTTTTTGGGGATAGAATATGATGATAACGTTTGCCGTCTTGCTCAAAGTATCGCTCGTAATCTCCAGAAGTAGACATAGCAGTATTTTCCAACGGAATAACCACTGCTTGTCTGTCTTTATTTCGTGGGTCTCGTATGCCAACAATCCAAGGTTTTCCTCGTCTGTCTCCGAGTAATCTAGTATCCCCACCAGCGGTTACCAAAGCATGCTCAATGCCGAGGTCTTTTAATTTTTGAATGGCGTTATCTACTGCATATCCCTTGGCGATACCGCCTAAATCAATTTTCACATTCTCATGGGCAAACATAACAGTGTGTTTTTGAGGATCTAATTTAATATGCTGATAATTAATTGCGTCGAGTAAGGGCTGGATTTGAGCGTCAGTGGGTTTTTGATTCGTTTTGTAATTATACAGGTAGCCAACACTGGCAAAGGTAATATCGAATGCACCTTGACTCAATTCTGAGATTTGAATCGACAACGCCAACAAGTCGAACATTTCTTGCGAAATCTCCACCGGCCCATTCACAGCTTCACGGTTTATTTTAGACAGTTCACTGGTCTCAATGTAGGGACTCATCAACTGATTTATCCGTTCCATTTCTTTCATCACTATAGTCAGTGCTTGCGCGCCCACTTTAGGATCTGAATGCCAAACTTCAGCATGAATATTGGTCCCCATAATGCCTTCACTACGCGTATGCCACTGGGCATTTGCCGCTAGGGAAAAAAGCAGCAGAGTTAGATACATTGAAAGGGATTTAATCATGCTGAGCACCTAATCAAATGAAAAGCAAACCAATACCCGTCAACGCTATCAAAAGGGCACCTGTGTAAACATACTTTGAAGGATACTTGGTGTATTCTGGATGTAAAATGCAATACACGGCGGAAAAGGGTAAACACAGAATAATCAAAATACCAAATAGTTTATCGCCTTTACCAAAAGCCGCCGCCACTGTAATTAAGCTTCCAAAAAAGAACAGGGCAATACCGATACACGCGAAAATGGTAACCGCGACCAGTACGTAGCCGTTTGTGTCCAAGATATCCATAAAATCCTTTGTTGAGCAAATTGGTTTTTAAAATATGGTATCACTTAGAGGAGCAAAGGTAACTAATCTTGGCTACTAGCGGTTAGTTTTTCCCACTGCGCTTCTGTTAACACCTGTTTGTATTTAGTATCAAGTTGCCAGTCATCTTGTTCTGCTTTTTGCTCAATGAGGAAATCGAATAACAACGATTGTAAATCATCGTACTCTTGCAGCAAGCTGTCTTCTTGTTCAGGTTTGGCTACCAAGGATTGTAATTGTTCAGACTCGGTCAATTCCGCTTTAAGGGCGATTAGCTCTGAATAAATCTCTTCAATGTAGGGATCAATATCCACTATTCTGCTACCGGTCACTGTAATTGCTTCCAAGTCGTCGGCATTTTGCATTTCTTCGGCAACCATTTTTCGCTTTTCACTGCTTGCTCGCTGTTTAAGTAGCGCCATCTCTTTAGCGTCTCGTAAAGTGGCAACTTCCGGCTCAAACCTATCCGCTTGCTCTTCCTTTGATGCTGATGGCGGCGGCAGACTAGGGGATAGTTGCGATTCCAGAGGCTCGTTGGGTGTATGCATAAAAATAAACGCCACAAAAAGTGCTGATGCAGCAATGGATGTAGCAAATTGCCATTTTGTCCACAAAGGTTTAGCTTTGGACTTAGACGCTGCAGCCGTGTGTTGACGCGCCATCGCTAATACCTTGTCATCGACTTCAGATGAGGGTATTTGATGTTTTGTTTGTTGATACAGTTTGCTAACAAAGGCCGAGTCTTTTTCGTCTTGGTCATTCAAATTATCATCATTTTGATTACTCATATTGACTGACCTCCTTTATTTCCAGTATCTGATTTAAGTAAATCACCAAGTTTTTGCTCTAAACAATGTCGAAGTGATTGGTAAGCATAACGGAGTCGACTTTTTGTAGCTTCAAAGCCTGTATCTATGATCTCTGCGATTTCCTTGGCGCTAAGCCCTGACTCTTCTTTTAATAAAAAACAGTCTTTTTGTTGCATAGGCAATTTATCTAAACATTGCATCAACGCTTGAGATTGCAGCACTGTGTCATGGGCTTGTTCCGGCGATGATGCAGAAACACCTTCTACGGCTTCCTTATTTTCTGATTCCGAAATCACATTTTCGACCACCTTGATATGCCGAATATGATCAATTAAATGGTGACGCGCTATGGTATACAGCCAAGTGGTAAATTTTGCTTGCTGGTCAAAACTTGAGGCTCGGCTAATTACTTTGCTCCAAACCTCTTGGAATATATCTTCCACTAGGTTTTGATCGTGCAACTGACGTGCTACATAACGGAAAAGCCCGCCTTTATGTCGCTCATAGAGCAACTGAAAGGCGGCATATTCTCCGTTTACAAACTGAGTTAATAAGTTCTCGTCAGTTTCCTGTACTGTCTGATTGTTTAGCGTCACTTAATGCCTGTGCGTTTCGTACTAACTGAATAAATTCACTTCGATAACCAAATTCATCTTTGCCCTTGGTAGCATTGGCAGTTTCAGTTATCCATTGAAAACTGGTGTCAGGGACAAATTTACTCTTTTTCATCTGCTGTGCAAAGCCTGCAACCGCAACTGCAAACTTATAATCATCAGATTGAGCATCGAAGTTGGTTATTTGTTCGCGTTTTACTGCTTGTTGAATAAGCTCGCTGGTATCACTATCAGGTTGCTTAAAACGTAATTTTACAAACGCCAATTCGTCTGACACTTCCTTATCTTGCTGATTGTTTGTTTGATATCTTAGCTCGTCGTTAAACTTATCTTTGCTTTCAATCAAGGTTAATTCATACAGTGCGGTTACCGTATGGCCAGCACCAATATCACCGGCGTCTACTTTATCATTATTGAAGTCTTCTTTCGCTAATACGCGGTTTTCATAACCAATCAAACGATACTCAGCGACTTGATTTGGATTAAACTCCACTTGAATTTTGACGTCTTTGGCGATGATTTGCATGGTGGATTGAAGTTCATCAACCAATACTTTTCTGGCTTCGTTAATGGTGTCTATATAGGCATAGTTACCATTGCCAGCATCCGCCAGTTGTTCCATTAAATAATCATTGTAGTTACCCTGACCAAAGCCTAATGTGGTTAATGCGATACCTTTATCACGCTCTTGCTCGATGAGTTCTATAAGAGCGTCTTGGTCTGTCATGCCGACGTTAAAATCCCCATCGGTGGCTAAGATCACGCGGTTTATACCGTCTTTAATAAAGGCTTGTTCCGCCATTTTATAAGCTAATTGGATGCCTGCGCCGCCGTTTGTTGACCCGCCCGCTTGCAATTGATCCAGCGCTTGAGTTATTTGCGCTTTCTCGTTACCCGGAGTAGGTTCAAGTACCACACCTGAAGCACCCGCATATACCACAATAGATACGCTATCTTTAGCGCTCATTTGATTTGTTAACATAGTCAAAGAACGCTTCAGTAATGGGAGTTTATTCTCTTGGTTCATCGAACCAGACACATCTAAAAGAAATACCAGATTTCGACCAACATCATCTGCTATTTCAGGGGTAAAGCCTTTTAGCCCAATGCGCATTAGGTGACGTTGGTCATTCCAAGGCGAAACCGACACTGCGGTATTCACACTAAATGGTTGATCAATGTCTGTTGGCTGAGGATACTGATAATCAAAATAATTAATGAATTCTTCCACTCTCACCGCATCTGCTGGAGGTAAATAGCCCTGAGTCAACATGCGACGGGTATTGGTATAGCTACCAGTATCCACATCTATGGAAAAAGTAGAAACGGGGTCTGAACCAACTGTTTTTACAGGGTTTTCTTCAATATCTTGGTAGTTTTCATTGTTTGTATCTGGGCCTTGATAATCTAGTTCTTGCGGTCCTGGTGCCATTAACGAGTGAAAAGCAAAATTATCTGCCTTTTCTTGCACGATCCTCGATCCAGAGACTTGTATCATTTCTTGTTGCGCTCGTGCTTGATCTGCTTGCGCTTGTGCCGCTCGTTCTCGCTCAGCAATAACTTCACTTTCACCAGGTGAGTGTGAACAAGCGAAAGTAGCGAATACTGCAATGGCTAATAGACTGTGTTTAAAGCTAGTAGAAGGTCTTAACATGATAATTTCCTTTGGTCTTTCATGATTGTCTATTCCCTATTGACGGACCTGAGTGTGAAAAGGGTTATTTATTTTCTAATTTTTTTATTTTCTACTTAATCGACTATTAAATTATGAATAGATTCATTTGAATAACGCTAAAACATCACCAAAGGTGACCTTAACTTTTTCAAATAACTAGCCCGTTAATGTCAGTTTATTTTACGCCCACCAAGAACAACATCTTAAACCATTGAATTAAATGAGCTTTATTTTCGGCACATTGATTGCTAAGAGCATCTTGAATAGTTGAAGTACCAGTTCAGGATTTTTTATGTTTAAGACTTTATTACCCTTATTTTTTTTATGTTTTTCAGGATTTGTGTCTGCTAATTTGGTAACTATTAATTACACTGGAATCATATATAACGAACACAACCCCAATGGCAATGATAGTTATGATTTTGGATATGCTGTTGGTGACAGTATTACGGGATCATTTGTCATCAATTTAGCCAATTTACCCACAGATTCAAACAGCAGCTCAGTAGCAGCCACCTATAATGATAATCCTAATTATGATTCAGAGTTTGTTACCTCGTCAGTAAGTGTAAATTTCGAAAGTGACACTACTGATAGTTCTTATCGCAATTACGATTCAGTCCAAATACAAGACAGTTCCACTCTCAATCGTTTACTGGTAAGAGATTACGATTATGTGAGTAACTCCGACCGACGTGAATTAAACTATTCTTTAATCAATATTTATGATCCTTCCGATTTAAACATTTTTAATGGCGGAAACTTAGATATTTCGTTTTCCCTTAATCAAAGTCAGTTGGCAAATATAGAATATAACTACGGCATTGTTTTTGTTGATAGATACGACCTAGATGATGTAGCAAATACTAGAGAGCGAAATTATATTCAGTTTAATATGACCAGCCTTTCTTATCAGTACAGTGCAAGCAACGCGGTCCCTACGCCGGGAATATTTGTTCTGTCAGGTCTAGGTTTTCTTGTGGTATTTGCTCGTCGTTTGAGAAACGCCTAAATCTCGAAAAGATTACTTTAAGAAGGTCGCTCTGGCGACCTTTACTTACGTACTGCTACGCCTGCTCTTACACCAGTTAATTCGCTGTTTTGCAAAACAGCTTTGCCATTTACAAGCATATGTTCAATACCTACAGAATATTGATGAGGCTGAGCAAAGGTAGATTTATCTTGGATGGTATTAGCATCCCACACAATAATATCTGCCTTGTAACCTTCTTTTAGTAAACCTCTGTCAGATAGTCCCATCCGTTGTGCTGGCATGGATGTCATTTTCTTAATCGCTTCTGGTAATGACAGAACTGACTTATCTCTCACATAGTGCGCCAGTACTCGTGGATATGTGCCATAGTTTCGAGGATGAGGACTGCCCTTCATCCATTCGATACCAGTGCCGTCAGACGCGATAGATGAATTTGGATGGCGCATAATTCTTTCTACATCATCATCTTTCATGGTGTGGTAAATTCCTCTTCCACCACCGGCAAGTTGAATTTCAACTGCCAAATTTGCGGCTTCAATGGGAGTTACTTCGCGATCGAGGGAAGTTAGTACCTGTGCGAAAGTTTTTCCTTCCCATTCAGGGTTTTTCACGTATCGACTTATTTGAATTCGATTAAGGTCATCGCCCGCTCTTTGGTTATAGATAATATCGGCACTTTCTTGAATGATTTTTTGTTTTAATTCGGGATCATTTATCCGTTGTTCAAACGCCTTATCACCGCCCGCGAGAGACCACGAAGGTAATAACACGCCTAAATTGGTATTCGACGCAGTGTATGGATATAAATCTAGGGTAACATCTAACCCTTCGGCGTTGTAACTATCAACCAACGCCAAGGTTTTTTTGCTCAACCCCCACGCGGAAGGACCAGAGGTTTTATGGTGAGAAATATGCACCGGTATTCCGGTTTTCTTTGCCACATTAACAGTTTCTTCAACCGCTTCTATAACGTGCTCACCTTCGCTGCGCATATGAGTAGCGTAAAAGCCACCTTGAGCTTGGGCAACTGATGCTAAAGCTTCAAGTTCTGAAGGTGGCGCATAAGTTCCAGGAATGTACAAAAGCCCTGACGATAAACCAAAAGCACCTTGTTCAATCCCATTTGAAACCAACGTCTGCATAGCTGCAATTTCAGTATCAGTGGCGTGCCTGTTTTCTCTTTGCATTATTTTGCGACGAACACTGTTGTGGCCAATTAACAGGGCAACATTAATCGCACTGCCTTGTTCCGACAGTCTTTCAAAGTAGTTCCCGATATTGACCGGGCTACCGCCGCAATTCCCGCCCAATATAGTGGTGACTCCCTGTTTTACGATAAAAGGTACGTCAGGGGTTCTTAAAATCCCCCATTCTGCGTGGGAATGCAGATCGATAAACCCAGGTGAAACCATCTTTCCTGTGGCATCAATTTCCTTTGTGTTTTGGCTGTTGCGTAGTTTTCCATAGGGAGCTATCGCCACTATTGTATCGCCAATTATGCCAATATCGGCCGAATAAGTATCCTCGCCTGATCCGTCATTGACCAAACCATTACGAATGATAATGTCGTACTCAAGTGTAGGTTCATTGCTTGCACAAGCAATGAGGCTCAGAAGGGTTGTAAGGATTATGAATAGTTTCATATTGCCTACCATAGCGGTAAAAGTGAATTAAAACAAATAAGTTTAGGTGAAAATTAAAGCTAGGAAGTGGGGAAGTCAATTTACTCTGAATCCAGTTAATAATTAACCCCGACTCCATTATTTCTAAAGAATGAACTACGGCTCCATTATTTTTTTTTGAAAAAAATTAAAAAAAATACTTGAAAAGGTTTTTTTCGATCCTACATATAAGTTGTAGGCGCCAGAAGGGTCTACAAAACCGCCGCCGGAAAGCCGGGGCATCAAAACTTAAATTTTTAACATATTGCTTAATAGGAAGGATATGAGAATGCGTACTATAGATCTATCTCCACTTTACCGTTCATTTATTGGTTCTGACCACTTGGCTGCTATGATTGATGCAGCAAACAGACAAGAAAAACAAACCTCTTATCCGCCGTATAACATTGAGTTATTGGGCGAAGATAAATATAGAATTACTATGGCCATTGCAGGCTTTTCTCAAGAAGATGTACTCATTGAAGTGCAAGAAAACACCTTGAAAGTGCAAGGCAATAAAGAAACGTCTGAACAAGACGAAAAAACTGTAAACGAGCGCAAGTTCTTACACAAAGGTATCTCTGAGCGTAATTTCGAACGTAAGTTCCAACTCGGTGATAACGTGAAAGTACTATCCGCTGACTTACAAAATGGATTATTGCACATCGATTTAGAACGTGTGGTGCCTGAAGCCCAAAAACCACGTCGAATTGAAATAGGCAGTAACCTTATCGAAAACCAATAATTGGTTCGACTTCTCCCTAAACTAAAGCGCTCTTTTGAGCGCTTTTTTTTATGCCCGCTAGTTTTTGTCTGTTTTCAAATAGTTGAGTTATTTATTGTAGGCGCTTATTCTAAATAAAAACTCGACCTTTCACGACAGATCCCAAGGACAATATGAGAATCATTAAACCTGCTTTCGCTAGTGCAATACTGCTGCTTTTTTTAGCCGGCTGTAGCGACCCCAAACCAACTCCTAGTTCAGATAACGCATCCACATCAACAGCACAACCAGAGCTTAAATTCAGTTATGAAAAATACCAGTTGGACAATGGGCTAACAGTTATTCTGCACCAAGATAAGTCTGATCCAATAGTCGCATTGTCGACTGTGGTGCACGTTGGCTCTAATCGTGAACAACCTGGACGTACTGGATTTGCTCACTTTTTTGAGCATATGGCATTTAATGATTCAGAAAATGTACCCATGGGTGCTAACAGAAAAATGATTCCCGAGCTTGGCGGAGAGCGCAATGGTGGCACTTGGAGTGACGGTACTATTTATTATGAAGTAGTGCCCAAAGATGCTTTTGATAAGTTGTTATGGATAGATTCTGATCGCCTAGGTTTTATGATCAATACTGTGACTCAGCCAACACTAGAGCGCGAAAAACAAGTGGTCAAAAATGAAAAACGCCAACGAGTGGATAACCGCCCATATGGCCACACAGATCACGTAATCCGTAAGGCTCTCTATCCTAAAGGTCACCCGTATAGCTGGACAGTGATAGGCGATTTGGAAGATTTACAAGCCGCCACCTTAGAAGACGTTAAACGCTTTTATAATGAATTTTATACCCCGTCCAACGTAACTTTAGTGATTGCTGGCGATATCGATATTGAAGAAACAAAACAGAAAGTGGAATACTGGTTTGGTGAAATTGCAAAAGGAGAAAAGGTTGATCCTTTATCTCCCATGCCAGTGACCTTAGAAAAAGACATTCTGTTATTTCATGAAGATAATTTTGCGCGTTTACCCGAAATTCGCATGACCTACCCAACAGTAGAACAATATCATCCAGATGCCTATGCCCTAGACATGCTCGCTCGTGTTTTAGCTGGCACCAAGGATACGCCTTTATACGAATTAATCGTGACAGAAAAACAGTTAGCCCCAAATGTCGCTGCCTATCATTCTAGTCAAGAAATCGCGGGGACATTTACTGTAAGAGTTAGGGCAAATGCTGACCAAGATTTGGATGAAGTGCAACAAGTAATCCAGCAAGCTTTCAATAAATTTGTTGCCGATGGAGTAAGTGAAGACAAACTAACCAGAATTAGAGCTCAGACTGAGACGTCTTTTTATCAGCAGTTTGAAAGCATCTTAAATAAGTCGCTTCAACTCGGGATTTACAATGAATATGCTGGCTCACCTGATTTTTATAAAACTGAAATAGAACGTATTAATGCTGTTACCACTGAAGATATAATGCGCGTATTTAATCAGTATATAAAAGACCAGCCAGCGGTTATTACTAGCTTCGTGCCAAAGCAAAAATTAGAGCTTGCTGTTGCAAATTCAACGCTAGCAAATGTGGTCGAAGAACAAATAGTGCAAGGAGCCGAAACTACCTTTGAAGAAAAAGCCTTGGACAACTTTACTATCACACCGACTAAAAATGATCGCAGCGAACCACCACTAGGAGAGCTTCCTGCGCTTAAAGTGCCCGAAGTCTGGCAACAAACGACAGAGTTAGGCATTCAGGTATTTGGAATTGAGCAAAACGAATTACCTCTGGTGAATTTTAGTCTTATTATTCCAGGCGGGCAGTTATTAGATCCTGCATCTAAGGAAGGGGTTTCCTCTTTAATGGCGGACATGTTGATGGAAGGAACCACTGAAAAATCAGCAGCCGAATTTGAGCAAGCCCTCGGCCTGTTAGGTGCTAGCTTGTCAGTATCAGCAAACCGTTATGAAATTGATATCAGTGGCCGCGTGTTAGCGAAAAACTATCAAGCGACAATGGCCTTAGTTGGTGAGATGTTGCTTTCACCTTCTTTTGATCAAGCAGCTTTTGACCGCTTAAAACAAGCCCAATTAACCAATATCAAGCAGCAACAAAGCAATCCTAGTCGAGTGGCTTATAACGCTTTTGCAAGTAAACTATACGGGGATAATCATCCTTTGGGCATACCCTCAGGAGGCACCGAAACAAGTGTCGAAAATATTACCCTAGCAGATGTGAAATCCTATTATCAGCAATATGTTAAGCCCCAAGGCGCGAGTTATCATATCGTTGGCAATATTAGCCAAACTAAGGTAGTTAGCACCCTAGAAAGCTTGTCTGAATGGACAGGTGAAGTTGCCGCGTTACCCACAATTGCGCCTGCGAAAACAGATACTTCTAGCCGCGTCTATTTTATTGATATCCCAAATGCTAAGCAGTCGGTCATTTATATAGGCAAACTATTACCAGACCAACAGCATCCTGATTCATATGCGATTGAATATGCAAACACTGCGTTAGGCGGTGGAATTTCAGGTAGACTCGCGCAAACCTTACGTATAGAAAAAGGCTACACTTACGGCGCTTACAGTTTCGTCCAAGATGGTCCATATTTGTCAAGCTTTATAGCCAGTTCACAGGTGCGTTCTAATGTGACCAAAGAATCTTTGCAAGAATTTAAACGCCTAGTGGGTCAGTATAAACAGACTTTTGGTGAAAGCGACTTGGCGACCATGCAGAACATGGTGATAAAGGGTAACTCCCGCGATTTTGAAACATTAAATGACAAGCTGAGAATTCTTGAAGAAATGAGCAAAAAAGGGTTAACCGCGGACTACATAGTTAACAATCAAGATTATGTGTTTAATGCGGACTTACCTGAAGTGCATCGCGTAATAGACACCTATTTGCAAGAGCCGCAGATGATTTATGTGATTGCCGGTGATGCAGCTACTCAATTCTCTGGCGTTGAATCCTTTGCCCAAAGCGTAGATTCTAAAGTGATTGAACTTGATATCAATGGCGATCCAGTGACCTTGGAATAAACCTTGTATAAAAAGAGCGGTAACTAAAAGGGCGGTAAAATGGCTGGATTGAAGTTAGTCATGCTTTCGGCACTGGCAATGGTTGCATTTGCAGCTAATTCATTGTTGTGTCGTATGGCTCTGGTCGAAACCCAAATAGATCCAGCCTCATTTACCCTTTGGCGAATCCTCAGCGGCGCTATTATCTTGAGCTTGATAGTCATGGCTCGCAAACGCAACCCTTTTAAAGCGGGTAGTCTGAAATCCGGATTAGCACTCATGGTGTATGCTGGCGGCTTTTCATTTGCCTACATCAGCATGACTACTGGGGCTGGTGCTTTATTGCTGTTTGGCGCCGTGCAAATCACCATGATAGGTTGGGGGTTGTACAAAGGGGAAAGAATGTCCAAGCTTCAATGGTTGGGATTTGTTTTGGCCATAGTTGGATTGGTGTTGCTATTACTTCCTAGTGCTTCTGTGCCTGAAATCTCAAGTGCAGCGCTTATGGTTTCAGCAGGTATAGCTTGGGGCATTTATTCTCTATTGGGAAAGGGGACTGCGATGCCCATTGAAGCAACGGCTGGTAATTTCATTCGAGCCTTACCTTTCGCAATTTTACTGTTTATTCTATTTCTGCCCCATCAAGAGACAGACTATACCGGTATAGCCTACGCCATTGCTTCAGGTGCTATAGCTTCCGGATTGGGTTATGCACTTTGGTACAGCATTTTGCCTTACATTGCCGCGATCAAAGCTGCCACCTTGCAGCTTTCAGTACCTGTCATTGCCGTATTTGCTGGCTGGATGTTTTTGCAAGAAGCATTCACTACTCGCATTGTGATCAGTTCAGCCTTGGTGTTAGGTGGCGTTGGCTTAGTAATTTGGGTAAAAAGCACCGCACATCAACCTTGATTCAAGTGCATTTGTAGCTACTTTATCCAGCCATTTTTTTCCGCGGTTACACTTAAAAAGAATAATCCTACAGCTATCAGAAATACCAGTCCCTGAATAATCAACACTCCTGCGCCTACTAAGGTTGCTGCATCCATGAAAAAGAACAACGCAATATCTTGAAGAACTAAGCCGACAATTGAGAGGATAAAGCTGATTTTCGCCCAAGACTGCTTCAACAATAATCCTAAGCAGCCAATGACACCAAAACCGACCGCAGCTACAGAAGCAAAAGGGGCCCAGATGGGGCGCATTGCATACATTTGTTGCTGAGCTTCAGGAAAAAGCTTAATGTCTTCTGCGGTTAACGTGAAATCAAGACCAACGGCAGCGGCACCGATGAGATTCCACAACAGCGCCACTGCAGAGAATATATAAAACCAAATAGGGGGCTTGTTCATGTTCAGTCCTTTGTTAGTTTTTTATTGCAGTCTATACAATTTTTGAAAAAGAATCGAAACAAAAAACGACGATTAATATTCGAGGGAGGGAATGTACTATTCTTAATTCTTCCCGTCAGCCTCGAGACATCGCGGATCTCTTTCAAGAATCCGCGTTGCGAAAGCTTTGCACGACGAACTTCCGACTAAAATTTCGACATAACTAACTCTGTATAAATACGTTTTTGATATAAGCTCGCTATAGAACAAAAAACAAGCCAAATCGGCATCATATGCATTCTTTAAATTTCGAGCAAAATCAGTAGTTAACAAAGAAATCCATATGTAGCGAGAAAACCCTCTAAATAGAGTCTCGCGAAATCCAGTGCAAACAGACCTAAACTAAAGTTGACCCTACAAAATTAAATGTTGTATAACAGTCATTTAGAATAAAAGGATATTAGCGATGAATCTACTGCACTTTCGTACATATGCGAGATACTCGCTAATAAGATGTTATGTCCTTAGCAAATTAAATCAACATCGGAGGTTGTAGTACTGTGCTAGTTTTTCTTCATATTTTTGCAGGCAGCATAGCTTTGCTCGCTGGAACCATAAGTTTCTTGGCCAAAAAGGGGGCAAATACGCACAGAAAAGCTGGCAAAGTTTTTGTTATCTCAATGGTGCTTATGACTCTATCTGGTGCTTTGTTGGCATTCATTAATGATGAAATGCTAAACATGGTTGCAGGTCTAGTAACATTCTATTTAGTTTGCACAGCTTTCGTTGCTGCCCGCATAACGACTTTCAAGCCTAACCTGACTAATCTTTCATTAGCATTTTTTGGCCTCTTGGTTGGTGTATATGCCGTTCTAACGGGATTTCATGCATTAAGCCAAGGTATTGCGAAGATTGATGGTAATCCAACTCAGGTCATTATAGTTTTTGGCACCATTTCATTATTGGCTGCTCTTGCGGATACATACCTTCTCAAAAAACAAAAACTAAATAACAAAGCAAGGCTAGTGCGTCACAGTTGGCGCATTGGCGTTGCTATGTTTATCGCAGCAGCTTCCTTTTTCCTTGGTCAATCTCAGGTATTCCCAGGAGCAATCAGGAATTCTTTTCTCCTTGTAACTCCTGTTTTGCTTGTTTTATTATCAACGATTTATTGGGTTGTACGTGTTCGTGTGTGGGGTTTAAAAAGACGGACATAACAAAGCCATTATGGCAGGGACGCAAAACGCTTGGCTTGCGCTCCTTCGTCGCCAATTTTAGCCAAGCATTTCTGCGCCCCATATGGCGGCGTTAGCTGAACGGGTTAAAACATGAGATCTTTTTTCCTTTTTGTTTCAATCTTAATCACGTTTCAATGTGGCGCACAAAGTTGGTATAAATTAGATAATCCAAAAGTTGATTTAGAGATAAGTGAGTTAGAGCTTGAAATTGCAATATGGACTGAAATTAACAGAATGATGGTAGGAGTCGTTCCAGATCGATCTGTCTTCACTTATCACTATCAAATAAAAGATGAAAATACAGTTGTAATTTGGGGGTATTGCGAAGTTGATGAATCATTTGAATCTATGGACAAGTCAAAACAAAGACTGGTTGTATTAGATGGCGGTACTTGTTATTTCACAGCTCAATATACTGTGGATTTGGGAAGCGTAAAGGTAGTGTTTAATGGAGTCGCATAGCATGGCAGCTAACAAGAAAATCAAGCCGTTGAACAAGTTCAACTGTGACACGACTTCGTCGCACACCATATTCAGTTGTTATGTTTTTTAAGGGGCCGTCAAAAGTAGACAGTTCATTTAATAATTTAGGGATGAGATGAAGTTCAAGAACCGTAATTTGAGGGAAATAGGTGAAATGATTGTGGGTGATATGGATTATTTCCCTTACCGGTCTAGTAGCTACATTACTCAGTTCTTTGAGGACTGTGATCTTGATTTTGTCCATGATGGCTCTACTCGCAGAGTATGGGCTGCAGAACGAATGGCAGAATTACTAGATGAACCTCAGTCTATGGCTAATACTCTCCCAGATCGTTTTGTACATGTCCTTCAAGTCCTAATGCATAAATCTGATGCAGAAGATAACGATCAAGATCGGACACTTGCCCTTGAATTACTAAATAAGCCATTGTCACGCGAAGGGTTCGAAGCATTCTATGGGGAGGATGATCTCCTTTATATTCGTCATATAGGAACAAAAACAGTTTCAACAATCACCAATCCTCATAGGCCATTTACACCTAACGAAGTTAAAAAGAGAGAGCAATTAACAGAATATCTTGATAAATGCTCTGAAGATGAGTTGATTGAAGAGGTTTTGTTACCTTTATTTCGCCAGTTAGGGTATCACCGAATTACAGCTGCAGGTCATAAAGACAAAGCGCTGGAATACGGGAAAGATATTTGGATGAGATTTGTTTTGCCCACTCAGCATGTTCTCTATTTCGGAATACAAGCGAAAAAGGGAAAACTAGATTCTGCCGGTGTAACGAAATCATCAAATGCAAATATTGCTGAAATATACAATCAGGTACTGATGATGTTGGGCCATGAAATATTTGATCCTGAAACTAGTAAAAGGGTTTTAGTCGATCATGCATTTATCGTTGCAGGGGGAGAAATTACGAAGCAAGCTAGGAATTGGCTTGGGGGAAAACTAGATGCTTCTAAGAGAAGCCAAATACTCTTCATGGATAGGGAAGATATTTTAAACTTATACACAGTATCTAATCTCCCTCTCCCAGAAGGGGCAGTTCCCAAACCAAAAGATATATTTGATGATGATATTCCATTTTAAAATGTGGAGTTCTAAATACAAAAACATAATCGGGTAGCCAGGGGTCTCTAACCCTCAGCCCCCACAACACCCTGCATGCGGCTCCGCACAGGGCGTTTCACTTAGGATAGTGAAGTGC
>CANMCE010000015.1 GCA_947496235.1 uncultured Glaciecola sp.
GTTGTGACACTCTTAACGAGTGCCCACACAGATTGTCTTGTTTCTAATTTTTAAAGAACAAAGTGCAAATGTTGTTTGCACTGCTTAAGCGGTCTTTTTCAAGTCCCTCTCAAGCGGGATGCGTATACTACGCGAATCCAATTTCCTGTCAACCTTTTTTGAAGATATTTTTTAATAATTTTCTAATCATTAAAATCTTCGTAAATCCTCAAATTCAAGAATCCTATACTTTTGAATAATGGGGTTCTTGACAGCGAGCGCGCATTTTAGAGATTTATACGCAAAGGTCAATACTAATACTCGTAAAAAGTTGTGTTTTTTTGAACTCAAATGTAGATTAGTAGTCTCAAAAATGTTTATCAGGCCGATAAAGAAATTAAATTCATTCATGATAGGTGATCATAATGAGATGTTTAACAATTTGTAGTACGGCGCTATTACTCGCAATTAGTAGTTTTTCGTCCTTGGCGGACACCGAAACAGAGAAAGAGCAAGCGAAAGAACTTAGCCCATACTCAGTTAGTTTTTTTAAACGCCAAGTTGCTTCAACCAATTCAGTTGAGCATGCTATTCGTAGTTTATTAGCACGCTATCCTGAAAAAACGACTCAATTTGCAGAAGTAGCGTTTGCAACTTATCCAGAAAAATATAAAGAAATAATTTCTGCCAGTGTTATTGCGCAGCCAATGTATGTTGATGAAATTATTAAAGTAGCTAATGAATACAAAGTTAGCGATCCAGCAGACATTGTTTCTATAGCGATCAGTGCGGAACCAAGTTATGCGGAAGTAGCAACCAAGGCGGCATGTAAATATTCCCCTGATCATTTTGAAGAAATCGTTAAGACAGCAGTCCAAAGTGAACCAGATTCTGCTGATCAAATTGCACAAAAGCTAGTAACTGCTTATCCAAATAGAACTATGGAAATTTTAGTTACAACTATTAAAGAAGTGCCCTATGTAGGTAACTATATTTTAGATGCCTTGTTAGCGGTTGTTCAAGAAGATGAAGAAAAGAGTCAAGAATTGATAATCACTTCAATGGAACAATTGGCCGATTATCCAAAAGCAGTAGAAAGGTTAGTACAATTAGCACACCAACACCAAGTTGATGCTCAATTAGTGAAAGAAAGCGCAATAAAAGGTGGCTTGTCTGAAACTGAAATTGTTGCCTTAATTGATCAACATTACCAAGATTAAAATTTTAGATATAAAAAAACCCGGTACAAACCGGGTTTTTTAATGTCTAGTTAAATTACTCTTCGCTAGCTTCTTCAGTTGCTTCTTCTTCAACTTCAACAACTGGACGGTCAACTAATTCAACGTAAGCCATTGGAGCATTGTCACCTGCACGGAAACCACACTTCAAAATACGGCTGTAACCACCAGGACGCCCTTCATAACGAGGTCCAAGTTCATTGAATAATTTACCTACCACTTCTTTATCACCAGTTCTTGCCATAGCTAGACGACGATTTGCAACGCTATCTTGCTTAGCTAATGTGATAAGAGGCTCTATCACACGACGTAATTCTTTAGCTTTAGGCAATGTAGTCTTAATAACTTCATGCTTAACTAATGAACCAGCCATGTTTTTAAACATAGCTTGTCTGTGACTGCTATTGCGATTTAACTGTCTACCACTCTTACGATGGCGCATAGCTCTATCCTTCTCTAAAAATCAGTTTACCAATAACCTGATTAGTCTTTTTCAGCGATGCTTTCTGGCGGCCAATTCTCTAGGCGCATACCTAAAGATAATCCGCGAGAAGCAAGTACGTCTTTGATTTCTGTAAGTGACTTCTTACCAAGGTTTGGTGTTTTAAGAAGTTCAACTTCAGTACGCTGTACCAGGTCACCAATGTATTGGATAGCTTCAGCTTTCAAACAGTTTGCAGAACGGACCGTCAATTCTAAATCGTCAACGGGACGAAGTAGGATTGGGTCAAATTCTGGTTTCTCTTCTTTCTGTTCTGGAACAGAAATATCACGCAATTCTACGAATGCGCCTAACTGATCTACGAAGATTGTAGCAGCACGACGAATGGCTTCTTCTGGATCTAAAGTTCCATTAGTTTCCATATCGATAATTAGCTTATCAAGGTCTGTACGTTGTTCAACACGTGCAGATTCTACATTATAAGCAATGCGCTCTACTGGGCTGTATGAAGCATCAACTAATAAACGACCAATTGGACGATCATCATCTTCAGAGGAACGACGAGATGAAGCCGGTACGTAACCACGACCCATTTCTACCTTTATGCGCATGCTGATTTCAGCATCACCAGTAAGGTTGCAAATGACATGCTCAGGATTAACGATCTCAACGTCTCCATCGTGCTGAATGTCACCAGCTACTACAGGACCAGCACCAGATTTAACTAAACTAAGCGTTGCTTCAGTTTTGCCTTCTAATTTAACTGCTAGGCCTTTAAGGTTTAACAAGATTTCTAGAACATCTTCTTGTACACCTTCTTTCGCTGTGTATTCATGTAATACACCGTCAATTTCTACTTCCGTAACTGCACAACCAGGCATAGAAGAAAGTAAAATACGACGTAATGCATTGCCAAGAGTGTGGCCAAAACCACGCTCTAATGGCTCAAGTGTTACTTTTGCACGAGTAGATGAAACGTTTTCGATTTCAACTAATCTTGGCTTTAGGAATTCGGTCACTGAACCCACGATGTTTCCTCTTTAGTTATGCTTTACTTAGAGTAAAGTTCGACAATCAATTGTTCGTTTATGTCCGCAGACAAATCCGTTCTTTCTGGCATGCGTTTGAAAACGCCTTCCAGTTTAGTGTTGTCAACTTCCAACCATGTAGGCTTTTCACGCTGATCAGCAAGCTCAAGAGCTGCACCAATACGTGATTGCTTTTTCGCTTTTTCACGAACAGCAACTACATCTTCTGCTTTCACAGAAAAAGAAGGAATATTAACAACCTTTCCATTTACCAGGATCGCCTTATGGCTAACAAGCTGACGTGCTTCTGCACGTGTGCTTGCGAAACCCATACGGTACACAACATTGTCTAGACGCTGCTCAAGAAGTTGCAACAGATTTTCACCTGTGTTGCCTTTAAGGCGCGCTGCTTCTTTGTAGTAGTTTCTAAATTGTTTTTCTAATACGCCATACATACGACGTACTTTTTGCTTTTCACGCAACTGAACACCGTAATCAGACAAGCGACCGCGACGGGCACCGTGCTGACCAGGAGCAGTGTCAATTTTACACTTGCTGTCAATTGCTCTTACGCCGCTCTTAAGGAACAAGTCGGTTCCTTCACGACGACTTAGTTTGAGTTTTGGACCCAAATATCTAGCCATGATCTTTCTCCAACTGTTCGTCTAAACGCGACGTTTCTTAGGCGGACGACATCCATTATGAGGAATTGGCGTCACGTCTGTGATATTAGTGATCTTGTAACCAGTAGCATTTAATGCACGGATTGCAGATTCACGACCTGGACCTGGACCTTTCACGAATACTTCGATGTTTTTCAATCCGTATTCTTGTGCAGCCACGCCTGCTCTTTCAGCAGCAACCTGTGCAGCGAAAGGAGTAGATTTACGTGAACCACGGAAACCAGAACCACCTGAGGTTGCCCAAGCTAGAGCGTTACCCTGACGGTCAGTGATAGTCACTATAGTGTTGTTAAAAGACGCATGGATATGAGCCATACCGTCTGCGACCTGACGTTTTACGCGTTTACGCGCACGAGTAGGTGTTTTAGCCATAGTTTATCTCCCTCGCTTACTTTTTAATAGGTTTACGAGGACCTTTACGGGTACGCGCATTAGTTTTGGTGCGCTGACCACGTAGAGGTAAGCTACGACGGTGGCGAATACCACGGAAGCAACCTAGGTCCATCAAACGTTTAATACTCATTGAAACTTCACGTCTAAGGTCACCCTCAACGGTAAATTTCGCAACTTCTTCACGAAGTTTTTCAATAGTCGTCTCATCCAAGTCTTTAATCTTGGTAGACTCTGAAACACCCGCGTTTACGCAAATTTCTTTTGCGCGTGTTGCACCAATGCCGAAAATCGACTGTAGTGCAATCACAGTGTGCTTGTGCTCAGGAATGTTAATGCCGGCGATACGGGCCATTAACTGCACTCCTCTAATTAATAAGTTACCAGCCTAAAAAGCCCGTTAGGATACTTACCCAGTAACTAAATTGCAAATAAAGTCTAAAGGTCACACCGATTAAATAATCAATGTGACCGGACTAGACCAGTTTTTAATGAGATTAACCTTGCCTTTGCTTATGCTTTGGCTCTACACAGATCACTCTAACAACGCCGTTACGTTTAATGATCTTGCAGTTACGGCAAATCTTTTTAACGGATGCACGAACTTTCATTACATCACTCCGTAAATACCTAACCTTTAAGGTTAGCTTTCTTAAGAACATCCCCGTATTGATGTGACATCAAATGGGTCTGCACCTGAGCCATGAAATCCATAATCACTACACAAATAATGAGTAATGATGTACCACCAAAGTAAAACGGAACGTTAAACCATAGCAGTAAGAATTCAGGCACTAAACAAATAAAAGTAATATAGAGAGCACCAGCTAGGGTCAACCTAGTCATCACTTTATCGATATATCGTGACGTTTGCTCACCAGGACGAATCCCTGGAATAAACGCACCAGACTTTTTCAAATTATCTGCAGTATCTCTTGGATTAAACATCAACGCTGTATAGAAGAAACAGAAGAAGATGATAGTAATTGCATACAAAATTACATACAGAGGTTGACCTGGAGATAATGCTAAAGATACGTCAGTTAAAAATGAAAATGTTTCATTTTGACCAACTACACCCGAAAGCATACTCGGGAAAAGTATTATACTAGACGCAAAGATAGGAGGAATTACACCCGCCATATTCACCTTCAAAGGAAGATGAGTGCTTTGTGCTGCAAATACTTTTCTACCTTGTTGACGTTTCGCATAGTTTACCACTATACGACGCTGAGCACGCTCAACGAAAACAACAAAGTAAGTCAACGCCAGGATGATCACTCCTAATACAATCAAGAACAAGATATTAATGTCACCTTGTCTAGCTTGTTCAGCAGTTTGACCAATCGCTGTTGGAAGTCCGGCAACAATACCTGCAAATATCAAAATAGATATACCGTTACCTATACCACGCTCAGTAATTTGCTCGCCCAACCACATTAAAAACATGGTACCGGTAACCAAACTCACGATCGCGGTGAATATAAACGCAGGGCCTGGATCTATAACAAGCCCTGGAATCATACTAGGTAAACCTAAAGCGATAGTAATGGACTGGAAAGTTGCAAGTACTAACGTTAAGTAGCGCGTATATTGGCTAATTTTTCGTGTACCTGATTGACCTTCTTTTTTAAGCTCTTTTAGCGGTTCGTGCATAGTCGATAACAACTGCATGATAATCGATGCAGTAATGTAAGGCATTATGCCTAACGCTAGTACAGATGCCCGTTCTAACGCACCACCAGAAAACATGTTAAACATGCCCACAATGGTATCAGTTTGTTGCTCGAAGACTTGAGACAACACGTTACCATTGATGCCTGGAATTGGAACATAAGAACCAAGTCTAAACACGAAAATTGCGCCAAGTACGAACAACAAGCGCGATTTTAACTCGCCTAAACCGCCTGCACTTGAACCTTGTCCTGGTTTCGCCATTTAGGTTATTCCTCTACTTTACCGCCTGCAGCATTAATCGCTTCCAGCGCGCCTTTAGTTACCTTAAGACCACTGATAGTTACAGCGCGACTGATTTCGCCACTCTTGATAACTTTAACATTCTGCATTTCTTTCTTAACAAGACCTGCAGCTTTCAAAGTTTCAAGAGAAACAACATCGCCTTCAACTTTTGCGATTTCGCTTAATGTCACTTGATCAGTTACTAGTGAAACGCGCGACGTAAAACCGAATTTCGGTAGACGACGCTGAATTGGCATCTGACCACCTTCAAATCCTGGCTTCACTGTGCCACCAGAACGGCTTTTTTGACCTTTGTGTCCGCGACCACCAGTTTTACCTAAACCAGAGCCGATACCACGACCAACACGCTTACCTGAGGTTTTAGCTCCAGGTGCGGGAGCAATAGTATTTAATTTCATCTCTTACTCCTCTACGATCTCAACCATGAAGTTTACACTGTTGACCATACCGCGTACCGATGGTGTATCTTCAAGTTCACGAACCTGACCGATTTTACGTAAGCCAAGGCCCACTAAAGTGGCTTTGTGCTTAGGTAAACGACCAATTGCGCTTTTAGTTTGCTTTACTTTAATCGTCGCCATGTTCGATTACCCCAAAATTTCGTCAACTGGCAATCCACGTTTTGCAGCAACTTTCTCTGGAGAGTTCATCTCTACAAGAGCATTGATAGTTGCACGAACAACGTTGATTGGGTTAGTTGAGCCGTAGCATTTTGAAAGAACGTTTTGTACACCAGCTACTTCAAGTACTGCACGCATCGCACCACCGGCAATAATACCAGTACCTTCAGATGCAGGCTGCATGTAAACTTTAGAACCTGAGTGACGTCCTTTAATTGGATGCTGTAGAGTGTGACCATTTAAGTCTACAGTTACCATGTTGCGACGTGCTTTTTCCATTGCTTTTTGAATAGCAGCTGGAACTTCACGCGCTTTTCCGTAACCGTAACCTACACGGCCGTTACCATCACCAACAACTGTAAGTGCAGTAAAGCTAAAGATACGACCACCTTTAACAACTTTAGACACACGGTTTACAGCAATTAGCTTCTCTAACAGTTCACCATTTTGAACTTCTACTTTAGCCATTATTCAACTCCTAGAACTGAAGACCCGCTTCACGAGCGGCATCAGCCAGTGCTTTCACACGACCATGATATTTGAACCCACTTCTATCGAATGCGACTTCTTTGACGCCTTTTTCGATAGCTCGTTCTGCGATCGCTTTGCCCACAGCGGCTGCTGCTTCTGCGTTGCCGGTATACTTAAGATCACCTTTAAGATCTTTTTCTACAGTAGAAGCTGCAACCAACACTTCAGAACCGCTAGGCGCGATTAACTGAGCGTAGATGTGACGTGGGGTACGGTTTATAACCAAACGATGTACAGCAAGTTCGCTGATTTTTTTACGTGCACGAGTCGCGCGACGTAAACGAGCTGATTTCTTATCCATCTCACCCACCTACTTTTTCTTGGCTTCTTTACGACGAACAACTTCATCTGCGTAACGAACACCTTTGCCTTTATATGGCTCTGGTGGACGATATGCGCGAATGTTAGCTGCGACCTGACCGACAACCTGCTTATCACTGCCTTTAACAAGGATTTCAGTTTGAGTCGGAGTTTCTACGGTGATACCTTGCGGCATTTCGTAGACTACTGGGTGTGAAAAGCCCAACGTAAGGTTTAGTTTGCTACCTTGTGCTTGAGCACGGTAACCAACACCGTTAAGTTGGAGTTTCTTTTCAAAACCTTCTGTGACTCCCACAACCATTGCGTTTAATAATGCGCGAGCTGTACCTGCTTGAGCCCAGCCATCTGCAAAACCTTCACGAGGAAGAACTTTTGCTTGACCGTCTTCTTGAGTAATTTCAACTGCGTCATTAAACACACGAGTAAGAGAACCTTTGGAACCTTTTACTGTAACTTCTTGTCCGTCGATTTTCACTTCAACGCCAGACGCGATAGTTACGGGTGCTTTTGCTACACGTGACATTCTATTCTCCTCCGTTACGCTACATAACCGATGATCTCACCGCCCATGCCTGCTTTACGCGCAGCACGGTCAGTCATCACACCTTTAGAGGTAGACACGATAGCTATTCCAAGGCCGCCAAGTACTTTTGGAAGCTCATCTTTTTTCTTATAGATGCGCAGACCAGGACGACTTACACGTTGGATGGTGTCAATAACTCTTTTACCTTCAAAGTATTTCAAGCTAACTTCAAGCACTGGCTTGACGTCACCTTCAACTTTGAAGCCCACAATATAACCTTCTTCTTGCAACAACTTTGCAATCGCAATGCGTAGCTTTGAAGATGGCATAGTAACCGCAACTTTATTAGCCATTTGGCCGTTACGAATACGGGTAAACATATCCGCGATAGGATCTTGCATGCTCATATTAGCTACTCCTTACCAGCTGGCTTTTTTAAGGCCAGGGACTTCACCACGCATTGCAGCTTCACGAAGCTTAATACGAGATAGTCCGAATTTGCGTAGGAATCCATGTGGACGTCCAGTTATACGACAACGATTTTGTTGACGTGAAGGACTGGAATCACGTGGAAGTGATTGTAGCTTAAGAACAGCGTCCCAACGCTCTTCGTCAGAAGAATTCACGTCGTTGATCACTGCTTTAAGAGCAGTACGTTTCGCAGAATACTTCTTAACTAATTTAGCACGCTTAACGTCACGCGCTTTCATTGATTCTTTTGCCATAACCCTACACCTTATTTTCTGAACGGGAAGTTAAATGCACTTAATAGTGCACGCGCTTCATCGTCTGTCGCTGCGCTAGTGGTAATGGTGATATCCATACCGCGCACTTTATCAACTTTATCAAAGTCAATTTCAGGGAAGATGATTTGCTCACGCACACCCATGCTGTAGTTTCCACGCCCGTCAAATGACTTAGGATTCAAACCACGGAAGTCACGGATACGAGGAATTGTGATTGAGATTAATCTCTCAAGGAATTCCCACATACGCTCTCCACGTAGGGTTACTTTACAGCCAATCGGATAACCTTCACGGATTTTAAAACCCGCTACAGATTTTCTTGCAACAGTGACAACTGGCTTTTGACCAGCGATAGCAGCCATATCTGCTTGCGCAGATTCTAGTACTTTCTTGTCAGCTACTGCTTCACCTAAACCCATGTTTAAGGTGATTTTTTCAATCCGAGGGACTTGCATGACGCTTTTGTACCCGAACTGCTTTGCAAGTTCAGCTACTACTGTTTCTTTATAGAAATCATGCAGTTTCGCCATCGTACACTCCAATAAATTAAACTAGTTCACCGTTTGATTTGAAGAAACGCACTTTTTTGCCTTCTTCCAAACGGAAACCTACGCGATCTGCTTTGCCCGTTGCCGGGTTAACAATCGCTACATTAGACACATGAATAGGTGCTTCTTTATCGATAATTCCACCAGGCTCGCCCATTTGTGGGTTGCCTTTTTGGTGTTTCTTAACGACATTTACACCTTCAACATAAACGCGGTCAGATTCAGTGACAACACGAAGAACTTTGCCTTGTTTGCCTTTGTCTTTACCCGCCAATACGACTACTTCATCATCACGACGAATTTTTCTAGCCATTATCGTGACTCCTTATAGTACCTCTGGGGCCAATGAAATGATCTTCATGAAGCTATCGCCTCGAAGCTCACGTGTGACCGGACCAAAGATACGCGTACCAATAGGTTGCTTGTTTGCGTTAAGCAATACAGCTGCGTTGTTATCGAAACGAATGGTTGAACCATCTGCGCGACGAACGCCTTTCCTAGTACGCACCACCACTGCATTCAGAACGTCACCTTTTTTTACTTTACCGCGAGGAATTGCTTCCTTAACAGTAACTTTGATGATGTCACCGATATGTGCATAACGGCGATGCGAGCCACCAAGAACCTTAATACACTGAACCCTGCGAGCGCCGCTGTTATCAGCTACGTCCAGGTTAGTTTGCATTTGGATCATTAGTTAGTGCTCCGCTGTTAAATTTCAACTCAAAATTGAGTCATTAAGCCGCTATTATTCTCACTTTCGTAAGACCAATAGACCATACCCCCATAAAAAGGGCGCGAAACTATAACAGAACTGTTAACTAAACGATAGTCCTAATTGCAATTATTTTTAAATAATCTGGTTATTTTTTATTCATAGCCTAGGATTTAATTTTTAATCATCACCAAGTTACAACTTATTAGCCAAAAGTATTAAAAAACCGCCATTCTTAGACGATACAAATATTAGTTGTGTCGAAAACAGCATCAATGCACGTTTACCAAGAGCTTCTTGTTCAAGCTTTACATCCTATGTTTACACTGGAACTTAATCACATGTCATTATTAGCAAAAGTTAAAGTATCCCAAGCCATTACAATCATAAGCGTGCTACCTGCTATCCTGCTGCTTATCACTGTGGGGGTTTTATGGACACATTACAATCAATACATCAAAGAAAGACAACTTACGTCTGATGTCATTCTAGTATCTGATTTACTTGATGATATTGCACATAATCATGCGGTCGAAAGGGGTACTAGTGCGGGCTTTCTTGGTAGCCAAGGCATTAGTGGAAAGGAACAAATGTTAGCGGCCCGTCAAAAGGCTGATGCAGCACAACAAGCTCTTGTTAATTTTGATCCCAAACAACTTAACGTATTTTCACCCCTGCACTTTTCAGAAATTAGAACCAATATTCTGGCCCTTTTGAAAGAAAAAGCCGTGATTCGTCAACAAATAGATGCACTCGATGGTAAAGGTGCCTTTGCATATTACTCACATCTGAATCAGCAAGCATTAGACGCAATATTAAACATAGGAGCTAAACTGAGTGATGCTGATGCCAGCCAATTATTCAATACTAACCTGAGTTTGTTATATTCAAAAGAACGCGCAGGCCAATACAGAGGCGCTTTAAACGGGGCTTTTAGTAGAGGCTCTATAAGCCTTAGACAAAGAATTCAAATCACCAATTACATTGATTTAGAAACAACTCAATTAAGGTTATTTTTATCTTGGGCCACACCTGAGTTGAAATCCACCTATGCATCAATGGCTAAGGGAAGTCATTGGCAAGAAGTCGCCCAAGTGATTAATGAATTTGCCTCAAGTGAAGATTTAACCAATATTGCAGGTCCTTCCAATTGGTTTGCGATTGCCACAAAACGTATTCAAGACATTAAGAAATTAAGTGATATTACAAAATCAACATTGGTCACATTGTCCAATGAAAAAATTAGCGATGCCACTATTACTAGAAATACGTTTTTGATCCTTTCTATAGTGTTGATTATCCCTGTAGTCTGGTTTGGTTTTAAAGTACGAAAGTCAATCACAACGAGAGTGAAAAATATCAAAGATCTGCTAATCCAAATTTCAGTCAAAAAAGACTTTACACTTAGGTTGAACGACAACAGCGTAGATGAACTTTCAGAGATAGCTACCTGCTTAAATAAACACTTGGATGACATCAGTGATTGCATGAAAACCATAAAAGCCAATACCTTTACATCCAATGATTCTCTAAAACAAATATACGAAGCGAGCAATACTGTTGTATCAGAGGCGGAAATTCAACGCAATCAAACCACTGAAATGGTGACAGCTATAGAGCAATTATCAACATCATCAGTGTCTATTTCTGCCGATATGAATAATTCAGCAATGGTCACCAGTGAATTGACCAAAGCAGGTGAAGTGAGTCACAACAAAATACGCGAAATTACAGATTCTATTACTATGCTTGAAAGTGAAATTGGTGTTTCCAGTAGTGTGGTTGAAGAGGTTGCTGCCAACACAAGTGAAATTAGCAGCATATTACAGACCATTGAATCTATAGCTGAACAAACCAATTTATTAGCATTAAATGCAGCTATTGAAGCTGCCCGGGCAGGTGAGCAAGGTAGAGGCTTCGCTGTGGTAGCTGATGAAGTGCGAGTTTTAGCAAAACGTACTCAGGACTCTACTGAAGAAATCAATCAAATGATCGAAAAACTAGTGGGTAGCGCTCAAAAAGCTTCGACGAATATGCGCCGTTGTTTGGAATTAACCAAAAGTTCTACAGTTAATGTTTCAGAAAACAAACAGAACGTAGATAAGTTATTCACCAATATTGAAGCGCTTAACCAATCCATTAACTCGGTAGCTATGGCGGTTGAAGAACAATCTGCGGTCACTGTTCAGATTAAATCTGGCATTTTGCAAGTTGATAGTGGCGCTGAACATATGCTCAACGCCAGTAACACCAACAACACAGCAGTCAAAAGTGTCAATGAGATATTTAAACAAATGCTGGGAAATATAAACAAATTTAAAGTGAGTTAATTCGCTAAACGTTGCTGTCTACCAATTTCGTACAAGCAAATGCCCGTGGCCACAGACACGTTCAGACTTGATACTGAACCCGCCATGGGCAGTTTGACTAACTGATCACAGGTTTCTCGGGTCAAACGTCGCATGCCCTTACCTTCTGCGCCCATCACCAACGCAATCTTGCCACTGATGTTTTCTTCATACAACGAATGCGAAGCTTCACCAGCTGTTCCTATGATCCAGACCCCTTCTTGTTGCATCATTTTAAGGGTTCTAGCAAGGTTAGTAACCTGAATAAGTGGCACTACTTCAGCGGCACCGCACGCTACTTTTCGTACTGTTGGAGTTAGATTCGCTGATTTATCTTTAGGTACAATCACTGCTTTAACCCCAGCAGCGTCTGCTGTTCGCAAACAAGCCCCTAAATTATGCGGGTCTGTTACACCATCCAGCACTAAGTACAAACTGGATGAGGCAGTTTGTTCCAGCAGTCCTTTGAGGTCATTTTCATCTAACACTCGAGCAGGCTTAGCTCGCGCAAGCACACCTTGATGTTGTTCACCCTTTGCTTTGTCATCCAAGGTTTTACGATGACAAAAATTTATCGCTATGCCATGTTTGCGCGCTTGATTAACGATTTGATGCAATCGTTCTTCGTCTCTGCCTTTAGCAATAAAAATTTCTAATACACGCTCTGGCTCATTTGCAAGTACTGCCGCCAAGGCATGAATACCATATACATTTTCAGTTTGGGCCACTAAGGGTTATCTCCGCTTTTTCGATTTGTTACGCGAACCTTTGTTCCGCTTAGCACTCGGACCGGCTCTTTTACGACTATTAGGTTTTGATTTGTTTGCTGTCGGCTTCTCTTTAGACCCTTTGGACTCTGACTTGGATTCTTGAGCTCGACTTTTTGTTTTTTTACTTTTTGTCTTCTTAGCACCTGCTGGTTGATCTTTTAATATAAGATCTATTTTGCGTTCGTCCAGATTGACAGCTGCCACTCTAACAACCAAGGGATCACCTAAGCGATAGGTTAATCCTGTATGCTCACCAACCAAACATTGCTTAACATCATCATAATGATAATAATCAGAGGCCAAAGAGGTAATATGAATCAAACCATCTATGTGATATTCAGTTAACCGAACAAATAAACCGAAATTTGTGACTGATGCGACCACACCTTCAAATACATCACCAATGTGGGCAAGCATAAATTCACATTTTAGCCAATCGGCTACATCTCGAGTAGCATCATCGGCCCGACGTTCCGTCATTGAACATTGTTCGCCAAGTTGCTCTATTTCTTCTTCAGTGTAGGCTTTTGCTCCAGTGGTAATTTTCTGGCCTTGTTGTTTATCTATAATTGCTTTTATCGCCCTATGCACCACCAAATCAGGATAGCGGCGAATCGGCGAAGTGAAGTGTGCATAGGCATGCAATGACAATCCAAAATGTCCTATGTTTGCACCGTCATAAATGGCTTGTTTCATCGATCTTAACAGCATGGTTTGAATTAACTCGCTGTCAGGTCTTTGTTTGGTTTTATTAATCACCTGAGTAAAGTCTTGAGGCTGCGGAGAATCTGAAAACGTCACTGGCACACCAATCTCGCGTAAATACTGTTTAAAGGTAGATAATCTATCTTCATCCGGCGAGTCGTGTACTCTAAATAATGCTTCAGCATGATTATCTTCAATATATCTAGCTGCACAAACATTGGCCGCTATCATACATTCTTCAATAACTTTGTGGGCGTCATTTCTTACTAAAGGCACTATATGTTCAATTTTGCGTTGGGCATTAAACACGAATTTGGTTTCCTGAGTTTCAAATTCAATCGCCCCTCGTCCCGCTCGCGCAACCTTTAATACTTTGAATAAATCATAGAGATTTTCTAGATCTGGGACTAGAGTGCTATAGCGCTCCCGCATAGCCTCATCACCTTCCAAGATTTGCCAAACTTTATTGTAGGTTAATCTTGCATGAGAACACATTACTGCCTGATAAAATTGAAATTCGCCTATTTGCCCTCTGGCATCTATAGTCATCTCGCAAACCATGCAAAGTCGATCCACTTGTGGATTAAGTGAACAAAGACCATTAGACAAGACCTCAGGTAGCATAGGAATTACCTGTTCAGGAAAATAAACCGAGTTCCCACGTTTAATAGCTTCAGTATCTAGGGCTGTGCCTGGTCTTACATAGCTGCTAACATCAGCGATAGCAACCCAAAGCTGAAAACCACCCTCTTCCAATGGACGACAATAAACTGCGTCATCAAAATCACGAGCGTCTTCGCCATCTATAGTAACTAAAGGTAACTGCCGTAAATCTATACGCCCTTGTTTCGCTTCCTCTGCCACTTCTTCTGTCAATTGCTCAACAGAGCTAAGCACTGATTTTGGCCACACATGGGGAATATCGAAATTACGGACTGCTGTTTCAATTTCCATCCCTGGCGCCATGTGCTCACCTAGCACTTCGACAATTTTTCCTATGGCATTGATATGTCGTCTTGGGCGTTGGGTTATGACCACTACCACTACACTGCCCTGTTTCGCTTGCATATCACAATCGGGTGGAATGACAATTTCATGACAAATTCTGTTGTCATCAGGTATCACTAAACTTGTGCCATATTCAGTATAAAAACGTCCTACTATAGGATCTTTTCTCGGTTCAACTACGCGATTGACTCGAAACTCCGTTCGACCGCGTCTATCTTCACCTAGAGTTATACCTTCTACAATATCGTCATGTAAAAGAGACGCCATTTGATGTACGGGGATAAAATAATCTTTTTCGGTCAAAGAGTGTTTAAGGAAACCATAACCATCGCGATGCCCGATGACTTTACCTTTTACTAATTCTTCTTGGCGCTGAAGTTGGTATTTTTTTTCGCGAGTAAATTTTACTTGTCCTTCTCGCTCCATGGCGCGTAAACGTCGTTGGATACCGACGCGACTGGATTCGTCATTAGCATCAACTAGCTGACAAATTTCCAGAAAGCTTAACGACTTTTTGGCTTTTGCCAAAACCGTCATCAGATGCTCTCGACTAGCGACTGGATTATCGTATTTTTCTTTCTCACGATGGTAGTGAGGATCTTTACTCATTATGGTATTTGCACGTGTATATTATTGATCTGTTAATCATAATACAGTAATGCAGATAAAAATGTGTGACTTAATTTACGCCCTATAAGAAATTATTAATTGGCGTTAATTGACTAGAGGTTTTCTGGCATTGCGCACTGCTTTTGGATGCATTAGCGCTTCTAATTCATTCATGTACATGGCAATTTCTTGATGTTTTTTCTTGTCATCTGTTACAGAGTTGTATAACCAGTGATACAAGTCTTCAAAGTCGTAGGGACTGCCATATCCATCTATAAAAAGTTTCGCCAGCTGCAGTTGTGCTTTTATGCTGCCTAAGGCTGATGCTTCTCTTAAAAATATTACCGCTTGCTTTTTATCTTCTTGTACCAAGGTTCCGTTGCTGTAGTACCGCCCCAACTGCTCCAGTGCCGCAGCTAAGCCTTGGTTTGCGGCTTGACGCATAAAATACACACCTTGTTCGGGCTCAGCGTCAATACAGACTCCCCATGCTAACATATCCCCCCACAGAAATTGATAAGCAGGAATTTGCATTATTTCTGCACGGGCTTCAATGTCCTGGACTAGCTGACATCTGTCTTCAACTACCCGCTCTAAATGTTTATTTTGATTTATTAGCGTAATAAGCTCATCTTGAGAATACACTTGCACCGCTTCTAATTGCTGCGCATGTACAGAAATCACTGTAAACAGGAGTGCTAACATTGCCACTGTTTGTTTAATCAAAATATGCTCCCATGAAAATACGTTTAATATTTTATTTGTTATCGGCAATGAAGCCAAAGACTCGAATAAAAATCTTATGGATCTTGAATAACTAAATTCATTTTACACCTAAGTTTGGATTGACATTGGCGTTTAACAGCCCGCAGAATAGAATAGCCTTTGTTGGTAAGTTCCTCTCACATAGAACAGATTTTACCTAAGCTAGTTAGCGAAGAGCGGTTTATCAGTATCAGAAACTAAGGATTGTAGATGGAAGCTACAACTTCAAGGATAAAATGGCAGTGTGTTGCGCTGTTTTTATTGACTGTGGCTATTATCGTCATTGGTAGGCAAATGCATGGGGCTCCCACTATCCTAGGCGATGATATGTGGGGCACTACAGCTGTGCTAGGCAATCCTTATGAAGTTGTTGTATTTACACTTCGCTGGGATTTACATCCGCCCTTTTATTATATGCTGCTAGATCTTTGGGCTATTGTCAGCAAATCTGACACTTGGTTGAGCTTAAGTTCAACTGTAACCCACGCAACACTCGTGAGCTTCGTATATTGGTATGTTGTAAGAGTTCGCAAGAATTTCTTCGGTGCCGTTATCGCCGCGACTTTGACCTTTTGCTCTCCATTATTATTAGAATACAGTGCACAAATAAGGATGTATCCGTTAATTGCACTAATATCGTTTTTTTTATTTTATTTAATCGAGGAACACGCTAAGGGAAAAAGTAGCGTATTGAAATGGATATTCTTATTAGAAATTTTACTCGTTTACACCCATGCCATTGGTCTACTTTTTGTTTTTTCTCATTTTTGCTTCGGTGCTTATTTAGTTATCAAAAACAAAAATAATCTGATTAAGTGGGTCTTGTTACATGCCTTACTATTTGTGTTTTCTTTGCCCGCAATTGCCAATTCTTTAGTACGTTCAGTCAGTCATACTAAACTTCCCAGTTTTGAACAAACATTAGGGGCTGTCGGGAATATGTTTGCTTCTGGACCTGTTTACGCGGTCATTATTCCCATATTGATAATGCTCTGGGCACTAGCTTATAAAAACCACCGCGCCATAATCTTGTGTTATTTATTTACTCCTATTTTAATTTACTCGGCAATCTCGCTGTTAATGAAACCCATGTGGTTAGATCGAAATTTCATTTTTGCAATACCTATGTTGTCAATTACCTTGGGTGTGTTTTTGACTAAGTTCAAAGTCAATAGATTGCTAATGATGGTGCTCTTGGTTGTATTGTCGGTGAATAACTTTTCTCATTGGAAAATTAAAGACTACGCCGCTGCTTCAAATAGTTTTGACCAAGTGATTGCTTTTCTAAATAGCCGAATTGCCGCTAGCGAACAGAAAATTTGTATTATTTCTGCCGATAAGATGAGTACCTTCTGGACCTTAGAGCGTTATTTAGTGGGTACAGATTGGGGGAATCCGATGGAAGTGCAGCCTCCATTGAACGAACGATGGGGTCAGTTAAAACAACACCTTCCATCTCCCGTACCTGAAATCTTGATGTTAAAAAACACTGTTAACTACACAGAATCTCAAAATTTGATAATTGCTTCCGGTTACGCCAAACGCTGTGAAGCAGAAGCCTCAGCGGCTACTTATTACGTTACTATAGCATCAGACGAATCTTACCCAGAAAAAACACAAGTATTTGCAAATAATACTTGGAAGGTTTTGTTGTTGAAATAGCACCTGCATAAAGGCAGGTGTTATTTGATTTTAATTCTCAACCTTTAATAACTTCCTTAAATTTTCGGCTTCAAATTTGCAAAAACTTCCCTATTAATTAAATTTTTCATATTGTTTTCATTAAGTTACAAATATTACCGTACAAACTCAATGAAAATTTTACCGATGATTGAGTAAGGGTTACGCAATGCAGAATAAAAATACCATATTTAACAAAGGTGAAAATTGTACAACTACAACTACCGCTCGTTATGCTGCGCCTATAGTCGATTGTGCCAATTACTATCGCGCACTACACGAAGCTATTGCGAATGCAAAGCGCTCAATATTCATTGTAGGCTGGGACATAGATTCTAGAATCCGTCTATTGAGAGGAGATGAGGAAAAAGAATCCGAATTACCCTCCGTTATTAGTGATCTCATAGCGTTAAAAGCGCAAGAAAACCCCGAATTAGACGTACACTTGCTTCGCTGGGACTCCTCATTAGCATTTTTTGGCATGCGTGAAGTTTGGGCCAAAGAAGTTTGGGACGAAAAAACCCCTGACAATGTTAAAACAATATTAGATAGCAGTATTCCCATGGGCGGAAGCCAACATCAGAAAATCGTGATTATTGATGATGAACTTGCCTTTGCTGGCGGTATGGATGTCGCTATGCATCGCTGGGATACTAGAGAACATAAAGTGGAACATCCGGAGCGAGACGATGGTGATGGGAATTATGGTCCTTTCCACGACGTTCAGGTCGCGCTTTCTGGGAAAATTGTATCAGAACTATCCAAACTGGTGCGTTGGCGCTGGAACCGCTTGGTCGAAGATGAACAAAGAGTGACTGAAGCAATCGTCGATGTTGATGAAGATAGCTTACCCGCTACCTGGCCAAAATCGGTTGATCCAATCTTTGAAAATATTGACTGCGCAGTCGCGCAGACCATACCTTTTATGGACGACCAAGAACCGGTGCAAGAAGTTAGGAAAATGCTATTAGGCCTTATCGAACGAGCTGAAAAGTTTGTTTATATCGAAAACCAATTTGCTAATCGTGGGGAAATAGCAGAAGCATTAAATAAACGTCTAAAAGAAAAGCCTAAACTAAAGGTATTGGTGTTTAGCTCGTATGAACCTAAAGGAACAGTTGAATGCGAAGCTTACTGGGCCGGTCGAATTGATTTTAAAAACATTTTAGAGAATGGGATTGAAAAAGAGCGAATTTTAATGGCTTACTCTTCTTCTACTAATGCTGATGGTTTAGCTGGTCACAAACGAGTGCATGCGAAAGTAACCGTCATTGACGATGAGTATTTTGTGATTGGGTCTTCAAACTTGAGTAATAGGTCCATGTCCTTGGACACCGAATGCGACATAGTGTTTCAAGCAAAAACTCAAGCACATAAAGATAAAGTTCGTTGGTTTAGAAATGATTTAATCAGTGAACATTCAGGTTGGTCAGTAGATGAAGTTCAAGAATTCATTGAAGCGGATGACACCTTTGAGCAACTAAAACAGTGTAAAGAGAAATACTCTTACTGCTTAAAAGAAGCCCACGATCAAGATTTTACTGACCAAGAATTACAATCAATTGTAACCCCTTTCGGTGATCCTCAGGAGCCTATTGTGCCATATATTTCACTACCCGGTGGAAGAAAGTTTTATCTGCCCAATCCAAGTAAAAGAACACTCATATATACCGCAGTCGCCTTTGTTATTGCTTTGTTAGTGGGCGGAGGATATTTATTAAGTCAACACGTTGACTGGATGAATCAAGAATATCTAAAAGAAACTCTGACCTCGGTAAGAGAAAGTCCTTGGGCCATATTTTATGTGGCTGGAATTTACGTCGTCGCTGGACTCTTATTCTTTCCTGTCACAGTGCTCTCATTGGCGGTTGCCATGGTATTCGGAGCCGTCTGGGGCGTTGTATACGGGATGGCAGGTATCATCTGTTCAACTACCCTATTGTTTTTAATCGGTAAGGTGATGGGAGACAATGGACTGCGTAAGTTGGCTGGTCCTAAGATTAATAAGATTGACAAAAAATTTGCCGAAAACGGTGTTTTTGGCGTCGCTGTCCTGCGAAATATTCCGGTCGCACCTTTCAGCTTAGTTAATTTGGTGGCTGGTATTTCCTCAATCAAACTTGTTTCGTTTTTGTTGGGTACTTTTTTCGGTATGTTGCCAATGTTGATCGTCAAAGCAGTTGTCGGCGGCTCCCTTGCTGATATTTTCAGAGATCCAAATCCTAAGCATATTGCATTTTTAGTTGGCGGATTAGTTGCCTGGTTAGGACTAGCATATGGTTCACAGAAGTTGATGACTTGGTGGCAAAATAGAAACACCGATGAAGCGCAGCAGCCTGACGCAATAAATCAAGGCGCCTAAAGTTGCTCAAAGTAGTTTCATATAACATTCACAGTGGCGTTGGCGTTGATGGCAAATTTAGCTATCGACGCATCGGTCGCTTTTTGGCATCGCTGGACGCCGATATCGTTTGTTTGCAGGAAATGGATCTGAGAGCTCCCGAAATAGATAAAGCGGCCCAAATCCAGGCGTTAAAAGCAGGTCATTTTAATGAGTTCATACCATCTCCAGCGGTTGTCACTAAACATGGGTATTATGGCAATGCCATTCTTTCCAGAGTAAAGCACCTGCACGTAAAAAGTCTGGATATTAGTGTCAAAAATCGTCAACCACGAAACATTCAAGAAGTGTTATTTCAAATAGACGGCAAGTCACTGCGTATAATCAATACCCATAAAGGGTTAAAACAAAACGAAAGAATGCAGCAAATGAAACAGCTGGAAGCCGTTGTGGATGTAAACCTTCAACAAGGTAATACCCCATTGTTGGTGACCGGAGACTTTAATGAATGGCTCTATTTTTCACGCGCCTTTCGCCACATCAATAGTAAACTGAAACAACACAAAATGGGGGCTACCTTTCCCAATCGCTTTCCATTATTTAAATTAGATCGCATTTGGACATCGCCTGGCAATATAGTGCAACGAGCTTATGTTATCAAAACCCCAGAGTCTAGACTTTATTCAGACCACTTTCCGGTTTGTGCTGAACTGACATTGGTTTAAATTATCCAAAAATCGCGCTTGAAAAACCATCATATATGGCAGTTTCAACGACTAGTCCTATATTCCATCATCCCAATAAGGTGTATCACCATAGAAATTCGCGGCAAAATGAATAAATGCACTGACTTTGTTCGGCAAAAATTGTCGATTGGCATATACAGCGTACAGATTTAATGAAGAAGGGGTGTATTCGCGCATGATGACTTTCAACCTTCCTTGCTTAATTGCCTGAGAGCAGATAAAAGTTGGTTGTATAACTATGCCTTGCCCCATAACTGCAGACTGACAAAGAAGCTCGCCATGATTGCAACTAATCTTACCTATTTCATCTAGCTCTCCCTGCAATAAATAAGCATGAGGTTCAGGGCTATTCTCGTTATCTAAATAGCTGTATCGCAAATAATTATGCCGAGTTAAGTCTTCAAGTTGTTGAGGCTCACCATAATGCGTTAGGTATTCAGGAGATGCGCACATAACTAATTTTATCGAGGTTAATCGTTTAGCGATTAAAGACGAACTTTTTAGCTGTCCAATGCGTAAAGCAACATCAAAACCTTCCTCAATAATATCGACTTTGCGATCATTTAAATGGAGATCTATGTCTACATCCGGATGATGTTTTTGGAACTCATTTAGCAAAGGCGCTAAATGCATAGTTGCAAAGGCAACAGGCGCGCTAATTCTTAATAGCCCGTGCGCCTTATCTTGAAAGTTGCCAAGCCGATTCTCAATACTTTCAATATCTTCCAATACCTGCATCGCTTGAGGAAAGTATTGCTCGCCAGCTTCGGTGAGGTGAACTCTTCTGGTCGTGCGATTAAACAAGCGGGTCGCAAGCAATTCTTCTAATTGTGAGACATACTTGCTCATCAACTGAGGTGATTTATCTAACTTTTCTCCAGCCGCACTAAAGGAACCGGTCTTTGCCACTTGTACAAATGCGCGCATTGCATCTAATTTGTCCATCCGCCACACCATTATCAACGTTTCATTGATAATCATTCTATTTTAGATGCCTTAATAAAGCAAAAGGTTAAGAGTAGACTTATTTCATACAGTGAGAAACGCTTCTGCGTTACCAATAAATTTTATTTTGGAGAAAACAATGAAAACCTTAATTAACAACATCCTTAAAACAAATTCTAGCATCTCTCCCTTAGTGCTAAGAGCGCCAATTGGGCTGGTATTAGCAGCCCATGGTGCGCAAAAACTGTTTGCTTGGTTTGGAGGCTATGGACTTGAGGGTACGGGTCAATATATGGCGAGCTTGGGGCTAAACCCTGGATATTTAATGGCACTTTTAGCCGGTAGTGCAGAGTTTTTTGGTGGTCTGGCATTAGTGTTAGGTGTTCTAACTAGACCGGCTGCAGCATTAACAGCATTTACCATGTTAATCGCAATATTTACTGCACACATTGGCAATGGTCTATTTTTATCAAATGATGGTTATGAATACGCGCTAGTGCTCTTGGTAGCAACTTTATCACTATTGATTACAGGTGGTGGACGCTTTTCAATTGACAAATTGATCGTCGGTAATAGCGCTAAAGCTTAAATCTAATAGCAATAAGGGGAAATTATGCAAAAGTCACAACAAGTGTTGTTTGTATCTCATGGCGGCGGTCCCCTGCCCTTGCTGGGCGACCCTGGCCATTGGGCATTAGTTGCTCACCTAAAGCAGCTTGCCAAAGACATTAAAAAGCCTTCGGCGATATTGGTTATCAGTGCACATTGGGAAAACTCAGTAGCAACTGTTACTTCTAGTGCTGATCCATCGTTGATTTTCGATTACTACGGGTTTCCAGCAGAAAGTTATGACGTAGCTTATCCATGTAAAGGAGAGCCAGTATTAGCTGACAAAGTTGCAAACGCGCTTAAAGAGGCTGGTATTGATGTGCAAAAAGACCCAAAACGCGGCCTTGACCATGGTGTATTTGTACCTTTAAAAATCATGTATCCAGACGCAAGTATTCCATGCATTCAATTGTCATTGGTGAATTCTTTGGATGCCCAAGAGCATATTAAGATAGGTAAAGCACTATCTAACCTAGACTATGATAATTTGTTGATACTGGGTTCAGGATTTTCGTTTCATAATATGCATGCTTTTTTTGCGCCTTCCACAGAGCAAAGTAAAGCGCTAAATAACGGATTCGAAAACTGGCTTAAGTCTGTTTTAGCGTCAGATACCCTATCTGAAGAGGAACGAACACAGCAGATGATCAATTGGGAAAAAGCGCCGGGCGCCCGTTATTGCCATCCAAGGGAAGAGCATCTTCTTCCGTTGCATGTGTGTTATGGGGTTGCAGGTAAAAAAGCGCAATTGACTGATTCGGTGACCATTTTAAATAAACAAGCGGGCACTTTCGGTTGGTTTAATTGACAAAAGTCCACGGAATCCTCAGGTTGATTGAGGATTCTGTGTGCTAGGCTTTGGTATCGACCTTGGGCCTAGCTTTATCTTCTCTTCTATCTCTACCAGACCTTGTATCTAATAAAGGTTTGATATTACGTTTTCTACGATCTTCACCTTTACGCTTTTCTTGCCGTTTAACAGGCACAATCATTGTCTGTTTGGTGGCATCTGTATTGGTGTCCGTTTTATCCATATTCACCGCAGTGTTTTTTTCATTTTTCACTGGCGTAGTTCTAATAGGAATAAAATAGGATGGGATCTTCATCGAGTTCTCCTTGCTTTTAATCGTTTTCTACCATAATTGGAAAAGATCTACTCGCATCTGTTAACGGCAAGGTTTTATGAAACTTTAGCATTTTTTCCACTTTTTTAACCAACCGTAGTTCTAGCGCTAACTATGAGCAGTTTCTTGCTCAGGTTGCTGAACAAAATCCCGCTTAATTTTTTGAAATAACCATCCCAAAGCTACTAGCACCAATCCTAATACAATAAAAGATAAAGCTCTTAATAATCCTTCCAATCCTGACGCGTCGAAAATAAATACTTTGAGCACTACTGTTAATAGAATTACAAAGCCTGTACGCATCAAAAGAGCCTGCTTTAACTGTCGAGCCAAAAGTATAAATATCACACTGATCACCATCCAGACTAAGGAATAAGTGTATAACTCTGCTTGAGAAATGCTGGCGGTGCTTAGCAAACTGATATTGTTTTGGGCAAAACCAATTCTAATATTGCCATTGATGTATAAAAATGCCCAAAGTCCACTGATAATTAATAAAACTTTTCCAGCCTTATTCGGCATTAAGTTGAAATACCAAACGGCAATCAAGACGGCAAGAGCAGGCCCCGCCCAAAGTAAAAATAACCAATTTACCACCAGCCATTCGCCAACCTCTACCGAGGTCCAAAATGGGTTTCTAGCGATACTAATATCAAGATGAATGGCTAAAACAGCCGCAGTTAAAAGATAGCCTGCGTACTTATAAATTTTAGCCCCAGTATTTTGCGAAAGTTTGGCTCGCCATAAATATACAAAAGCCAAGACTATCCAGCTAAAAGCTAGCAATACTAAGGTTTGGTAATCAGGCCTATGCAGATCCAAATAGTCCCCAGTCAACACAATACTGGTTTCAGTAAGGAAAAACAAGGCAATCAAATGTAGTAAAGCCCCTTCAAACCATTGTTTTAAATCATCTTTGGGCATCAGTTTTAAGGTAAACGCCAATAACGCGATGACTATAGGATAAATGACAATAGAAAAGTGTAAGCCAAGAATGCTTTGTTCTGAATAACTCGGTAACCAAGGAGCCAAGGTCAATCTGAGCATTACCAAAGTTAAGGCAAGTTTAAATATCCAATGAGGAATGCTGACTTTGTATTTTTGGGTCAATATAAATGCGAAGCATACTTGTATTGCCAATGCCAACGTTAACGTACTAGCACTTAATAGCATAGTGATCACTAAGGTGATGCAGGCATTTGCAAACAAAGACAAAGAAACTTTCTGCAAGGGTTCAGATAGTGTATTAACCAACCATGTAGCCAATGCGGCTAAAATCAATAATTCAGTTGCCCACAGAAAATAGACTTCATCTGCCATACCAGAATAGAGCAAGCCATATCCCACCCCATAAAATGACAACGGCATGAGTACCAGCAATAAGTGAAAAGCACTTCTAGTGGGGAAACGCTTTACCATTAAAAAGCTAGCTATACTTCCAATCAATGCAGCTATTTGTACATACAAAAGTTTGCCACTAAACAAAAATGCACTATTGAGTTCATCAAATTCAGTCGGAAGTTGGGACATGGCAAATACAGCAAAGGCTAAGGCTATAAATGGCAAATAATCATAAGCACTGTGCCTAAAAGCTACGGCAGCAAACACTCCACTTATTATTACACTGGTCGCAATTAATTGGGGGCTCGACGCATCAAGTTCCGATGTAAGAAATAACAGTAGCGTAGAAACAAAAACTGCCGCAAGACCTAAGCTCGGTTTAAATAGTTGTTTCATACTAAGGGAGGCAGTTTGAGTGCGGCCTAACAGCCAGCCCAATTTTTTATTAAAATTGAACAGGTACAAGCTCAGAAGTAAAAAAACCAGGTATAGAAAAAAATTACTTGAAGAGACAATCAAAATGCTCGCGATTGCCCAGCCAAAATGACCTAAGAAACTTATCCGTTCTAGCCAGCTTCGCTGTACTCTTTGCGCCAACCATAAATTAGCACTCGAAATTACCGCCACATACAAGAGTAATCCCAGCAGGTTTTCACTTCCAGTATTCACAAGTCCAGGAACAGCATAGGCACCAAGCATACCGATAACCGCCAACAGCGGCCCAAACCTTAGTGCTAAACCGGTCGAGGTAAGGGAAACAATGGCGAGCAGTGCAAAAGCAATTAATGGCGTTAAGTACGCGTAGTACATAAAGGCAACCAGAATCACCGAATATAGAGTGATCACACCACCTGCGCTTAATGCAGCGCTTATCAAAGGTGAATTGATATTGTATTTTTGTGGATTTTGGTAAAGGAAATTAGCAATAAAGACTAATGCAACACCCATGAATGCGCCCATAAATAATCGCACATAGGGTGGTAGCATATTGGCTTCAATGGCGTATTTCGCTAAAAAAATCCCCCCCAACGAGAGCACAATTGCTCCCAACCACAGAAGGCCATTTTTCGCCATAAACTGTTCGATAATATCTATTTTGGGTTTTGCAACTTGATGTGAACTTGCTTGCTTTTGTTTTGGCTTTTTGATGTTAGTAGGAACAGGGATGTCTTCTGCGACGGGCAAATTTTTCGCAACCGGTACTTCTTTCAGTTGCGCAACAATATTGGGCTTCTGCTCTGAATGTTGATTTACAATGGGTTGCTCAGCTGAATCACTTGGTGGCTGTTGCTTTACAGAGGGAATTTTTAATTGCGTTAATAAATGCTCTAATTGAATCAGTTTAGATTTTAACGTTAGTATCTGGCGTGTTTGGTCATTCATTTTGACATAAAGCACAATTACGGCGACAACCAATGCAACTAATACTATTTCCATATATTCTTACTCCAGCATATTCTTGGATTAACATAACCAAAGCCTTGTTAAATAGCAAAACAAAAGAATAAAACCCACGCTTACCCTTTTGCATGAAAAAATAACATCAAATAAAAACAAACTAATCGTTTCAGGTATTTTTTTAGTACAATACTGGCAAATACTAATAATACAGAGCCTTATGAAGTACAAAGATCTACGCGACTTTATTCAGCAACTGGAACAAATGGGTGAACTAAAACGCGTCACCTTGCCCATTGATACCGATTTAGAAATGACAGAAATAGCTGACAGAACCTTGAGAGCTGGGGGCCCTGCGATATTATTTGAAAATCCCAAAGAGCATAATATTCCAGTGTTAGCTAACCTTTTTGGTACGCCTAAACGCGTTGCTCTAGGGATGGGCCAAGAGTCAGTAGAAGCGCTGCGTGAAGTAGGTAAATTATTAGCATTTTTAAAAGAACCAGAGCCACCTAAGGGGCTTAAAGATTTAGTCAGCAAAATCCCCGTTTTTAAGCAAGTTTTAAATATGCCAGCCAAGGTGGTAAAAAAAGCCCCTTGTCAGCAAGTTGTACTGACCGGCGATCAAGTGGATTTAGATATGCTGCCGATTCAGCGTTGTTGGCCTGGCGATGCAGCTCCTTTAGTAACTTGGGGTCTAACAGTGACTAAAGGTCCCTATAAAAAGCGTCAGAACTTGGGTATTTACCGTCAACAGAAGATCGCCAAAAACAAACTTATTATGCGCTGGTTATCCCACCGTGGCGGCGCGCTAGACTTTAAAGAATGGTGTGAACAAAACCCAGATAAACCCTACCCAGTATCCGTGGCTTTGGGCGCAGACCCAGCCACTATCTTAGGCGCAGTCACGCCAGTACCAGATACGCTATCAGAATATGCGTTCGCTGGGCTTTTACGCGGCGATAAAACTGAAGTGGTGCAATGCATTTCCAACGAACTGCAAGTACCGGCAAGCGCTGAGATTGTATTAGAAGGTTATATAATGCCAGGTGAAATGGCCGACGAAGGTCCTTATGGTGATCACACTGGTTATTACAACGAAGTAGACAGCTTTCCTGTATTTACCGTCACTCATATTACTCATAGAAAAGACCCCATCTATCACAGCACTTACACTGGGCGCCCACCAGATGAGCCGGCAATTTTAGGCGTAGCTTTAAATGAAGTTTTCGTGCCTATTTTGCAAAAGCAATTTCCTGAGATAGTCGATTTTTACCTACCGCCAGAAGGCTGTTCTTATCGCATGGCCATAGTGACCATGAAAAAACAATATCCAGGCCATGCAAAGCGAGTAATGATGGGGGTTTGGTCATTTCTTAGACAATTCATGTACACCAAATTTGTGATAGTATGTGATGATGACGTCAACGCTAGAGACTGGAATGACGTTATCTGGGCAATAACGACTAGAATGGATCCGGCAAGAGATACCACCATGGTAGAAAATACGCCCATCGACTATTTGGATTTTGCATCACCTATCTCTGGACTGGGTTCCAAGATGGGCATGGATGCAACCAATAAGCTTCCCGGAGAGACAGATCGCGAATGGGGTACACCCATTGAAATGGACGCGAATGTAAAACAAAAAGTAGATGAAATATGGGAACAACTGGGGTTATTAAAATAGTCGCTTAATACCCGTAAAACACACTAGGAAAATTATGAAATTTACTCATGCAGAGGTGCTTGAAGTAGCCACACTCACTGCTTTCGTTAAAAAAGTCGTATTAAAACCTACTACAGCGGTAAGTTTTAAGGCTGGACAATATTTACAAGTGGTAATGGGAGAAAAGGATAAGCGCCCCTTTTCAATTGCCAGTGCTCCAGATGATAGTAACAATATAGAATTACACATAGGCGCAACGCCTGAAAACGCTTATGCCTATGATGTACTGACTAAAGCCATAGAAACTAAAACCTTGGATATTGAAGTGGGTTTAGGCGATGCTTATTTACGCGAAAATACGCATCCATTGATTATCGTCGCCGGCGGCACAGGTTATTCCTATGCAAAATCAATCTTATATCATGTAATTTCTGCTCAGCCTGAGCGACCAGTAACCCTATATTGGGGCGCCAAACAATTAGCAGATCTTTACGAATTTGAGGCGTTAGAGGCGTTAAGTAAACTAAACCCTCACTTTATTTTTGTTCCTGTGGTTGAGACACCTGAACAAGATTGGGCGGGAAAAACAGGCTTGGTGCACGAAGCCGTTCTCGACGATATCGATGATCTCTCTTCACATGAAGTTTATACCGCTGGCCGCTTTGAAATGGCAGCCACTATCAGGGATACATTTATACCTAAAGGATTAGACAAAGAGCGCTTATTCGGCGACGCCTACGCGTTTATATAATAAAAATATAAAAACAATTAATCCGCTAAGGAAATACAATGAGAACAATACTCAAAACTCCCCTTGCCATTGCCCTTATGTTAGCGACACAAAGTGCAACAACGTTTGCTCAAGAACCAAATTCAACTGATGCTCAAATGCGCGATATATTGCATAAGGTGTCCGCGCAACGTATCGAACAAGATATTACTACCTTGGTGAATTTTGGCACCCGCCATACCTTGTCTGAAACTGAATCAGATACTAGAGGTATAGGGGCGGCGAGGCGCTGGATAAAAGACGAATTTGATAAGATTTCCAGTCAATGCGGCGGTTGTTTAGAAGTATTTTTTCAATCACGAGTATTTTCGGGTGAAACTCGAATTCCTGATCCGGTAGAGGTTGTTAGCGTGATTGCAATCCAACGCGGCAGTTCAGATGCAGATCGCTATGTGCTTATGAGCGGTGATATAGATTCTCGTGTATCTGATGTGATGAATTTTACCGACGATGCGCCTGGTGCCAATGATAATGCTTCTGGCGTAGCTGGTGTATTGGAAGCAGCGCGAGTACTTAGCCAGCACAAGTTTAATGGCAGTATAGTTTATGCGGCGTTAGCCGGTGAAGAACAAGGTCTATTCGGTGGCAAAGTGCTTGCCGAACATGCCCTAGAAAACAATTGGCAGCTACAAGCGGTATTAAATAATGACATGATTGGCAATATTGAAGGTGTCAACGGCGTTATCGACAATACCACTGCCAGAATTTTTGCTGAAGGGACTAGGCAGAACGAAAGTTCATCCGAAGCCAGATTGCGCCGCTTCACCGGTGGTGAAGTAGATTCTCCGAGCCGAAACCTAGCCCGTTACATAGATAAAATGGCCGATTTGTACATGGATAACTTAGATACCATGGTAATTTATCGCTTAGATAGGTTTCGCCGCGGTGGACATCACAGACCTTTTAATGATTTAGGCTTTCCTGGGGTTCGTATTATGGAAACCAACGAAAATTATAATCGCCAACACCAAGATCTACGCGAAGAAGATGGTATTAAGTATGGCGACACTCTTGACGGTGTGAATTTTGAGTATGCAGCTAAACTCACAGGGTTAAATGCGATTTCATTAGCCTCCATGGCATGGGCACCCAGTCCACCGACTGAAGTAGAAATTTCTGGCGCAGTTCAACCATCAACCACTTTAAAGTGGAAAGCATTAGATGCTGCCAAGAACCCGCAATTAAAAGGTTATAAAATTTATTGGCGATACACTGATGCGCCTCAATGGCAGTTTAGTCAGTTTGTGGGCAAGGTTAACGAATTCACTTTGGAAAACGTGGTAATCGATAATTACTTTTTCGGCGTTGCTTCAGTAAGTGAAGATGGTTACGAGAGCCCAGTGGTATTTCCTGGTGCGGCTGGCGCTTTTTTAGATTGGCAAGCAGCTGAATAATTTTTTTTGATTCTTTATATAAAAAAGCCCGACACTTAGTCGGGCTTTTGTTTTTCCTGTTTAACTTGCTATTAGAATACGAAGTTAAAAGATAACTGCATTCTTCGAGGTCTAATTAGAGAGCGAGGCTCACCAAAACTAGCACTATCAGCAATTGGGTTATAATTATAGCCCGTTTGCTTATCGAACACGTTAAAGATATCGGCTGCGAATTCTAAAGTAATATCTTCGTTAATTACCCAATCTTGACGATAGTTAAGATCTAGCTGCCAATGGCTGGCTTCACGACGACTACCCGCATGTTCAGCATAACGAATTGTATCGCTTGAATAGCCGTATAAACCACCGTCCCAAGCTTCCCAAACATCACCTGATTGATAGAAGAAGTTACCACCGATATTGGCATTCCAGCTAGTAGTATAATAACCAAACACTTTTAATTTATGAGGACGGTCACCATTCAACTTACCGTATTTACCGTCCCATAACTGACGACCAATACCATCAGCAAGGTTCGATGAACCTACGAATAAGTTAGCATCTGATGCACTACTGGTAATATCTTGGTCGTAGTTCCCATAGTAATGAGACCAAACATAAGAAGCGTTAATATAGTAGTTGTCACCATAGTATTCACCTTCAAAGCTAGCTTCCCAGTACTTATTCACTGCGCCATCAAGCTCAGCGATAACATAAGATGAACCACCTACTTCTGCTCTGTAAGCGTCTAACTCAGGAATATATAAGCCCTTAGCTGCAATTTCTTCAGGAACGCCACCAAATGGTCCGTCATAAACATATCCACGTGAACCATTCCAAGTATCTTCCCAAGGATGCAATGTTTTACGGTGACGAATATGTCCACGCAATGCTATGCCGTTGTCCAAGTTCTTAGTAGTACCAATGGTGTATTCGTCCAAACGACGTGGTTTGATGCCTTCTTGGAAGAACTTACCTGAAGATCCAGGACGCGCTTCGTTAGCTAAGTAATCACCGTTTTGGTCGAAGTATACATTCAAAGTATTTTGACTGTTACGTGCCCAAGATGCTGCACGAGCAAGAGAGCTAGTATCTGGATTGTAACTTGCAAAGTTAGCAAACACAGTTGCACCTTCTTCATATTCCCATGTAACGCCTAGTCTTGGCTGAATCATGTCAGAGAAGCTGGTTTTATGCATTTCATACATATTACCTTCGGCAAGTTCATAACCAGATACATTGTCTGGATTTTCTCTCAGACCTTGACCAAATAAGGTATCTTGGCTTAAAAGCACACCAATATTATAAGTGAAATCACCGTGCTCAATGGTATCGTTGATTTCAATATTGTAGGTTTCCATTCTAGAATCGATTGGCGGAGTGCTACCATCTGCTGCTACAAAGCTTGTCGCTTGGGTAATAGTTTGATAGTACACAGGCGTATCACCATCATAATCGCCGTCAGGTTGTAAACCACCAACATAGCTGATTGATCCCCAACCATTTGACGTACGGGCTAGCAACTCTTTACCTTCTTGCCATTGGAAGCCAAAGTGCAAGGTATGATAAGTATTTCCCAGCTCCATTTCATGATCAATGTTTAATTCAAATGCGTCACGATAGAAATTTTGGATATTGATAGTAGAACCACCACCAACTTGACCACCACCAAAACGCTCGCCGTCGACAATATAACCAAATTGGTCTATCAAAGCTTGTGCGCCAGCGTTGTCATATCCATCGACATTATCACGGATGTTAGGAACAACTAATAAACCAAGTTGATCTAAATTAGCTAAATCCAAAGACGCGCCAAATTGCGGTTGTACATCTGGAAATAGCGTATCAGGGCGTCCAGCTGTCTCGTAATCATAAGTTGCATAGCTAAAGGTTATAGTGGTTGCATCACCAAGGAAATATGAACCATCGAAAGTCATAATATCTTGAGTAGATGTAGAACCATTTGAGGTTGAATCAGCTGAGAAACCACCAACAGAAGCGCCTTCAACTTCACGCTCTGACGTTCTGTAACTAAGGTTTAGTAACAGATCTTCAGTAGGCGCAAAAGTAAACTTACCAAAGTACTCATCACGGGTACTCTTATACTCTTTAGTTTCGCCGTATGCAGTAGAGCGACTATCTCTGGTCACCACTGGACGATAGTATGAACCATAAAAGAATAAGGTATCTTCAATAAGCGGACCACTTAAACTGCCCGTCATCCAAGTTCTTTCTTCATCAAACTCTGAAGCAGTTTCAATGTCTCTGTCTGCTTGGAAACTACTTGGTTGAATACGATATTCAAGGTTACCATGGAATTCGTTAGTACCAGACTTAGAGGTTGAATTAATAGAAAAACCGCCTGCACGGTTAAAGCCAATCGCTTTTGCACCACCACGATCGATAGACACGTTGGCGATATCGTGAGTTGAAGGTTCAGATGATAGGTTACCAAATAATGGCAAGGTAATATTAACCCCATCGAACGCATAACTATTATCACGACCAGAACCACCTGCTGATGGACCTAGTGTGCCGTTCTCTGTTACTTCTACACCAGGAATAATTTTTAATAGATCACGATAATCTTGACCTACTGGTAAGCCTTTAATAACGTCTTCACCAATAGAGTTTGATAATGATGAATCACCAGAACGCACTATTTGCGATCCAGAAATGGTAATTACCTCAGTATCTGCCGACATGCTTGACGATAGGTCAATCATTAAATCAACAGATTGGTCCAAAAGCACTTCTACGTTTAATTGTCTGCTTGCACCATCACTAGATTCTACTAAAACGGTATAATACCCAGGAATTAATCCAGGCAAGGTAAATTTACCTGTGCTACTAAGGCCCGATGAACGTGGTTTAGGCATTACCGAACTTGATGCAGTAACGGTAACAGTTGATGGGTCGATTCCGATAAGGTTGACCTGACCACTAATTCCACCGGTTTGTTGTGCTACAGCGGGCACACTTACCAAAGCTCCAAGTATTACAGCAGAAGATATTCCTGCCGAATACTTTTTGAACTTGAAGGTGGATAACACATCCAACGCGCAGCGCGTTGCCAAGGCTATTTTGTTAATCTTCATATTGTTCATTCCCAGTCGAGTTTATTGAATATTGTTGTTTTATTTTGGCAGTCCTTCTATGACTAATATTTAAACTATCAGTTAGCAAAGCAAATTTAAACAAAATAATGCGAAATATTTGCAGAAAAGAATAAATAATTACTCACAATAATAAAACCCCAAGTAAACGAATTGATATTAATCAATATGTTAGGTTATTTTTGGAATAATTATTCAAATAAGAAAAAAATCTTAAGCAGCGAAAAATGGAAAACGCTATCGACCTTCATCTTCCAAGGTGCAACTTTTTATTAACCATCCTCGTAGGCGTCGAATTGAAACTATATCTTGTCAACTTGTTGAACTATTCTATGTTATTGTTTATCTACAATAAATTCCGGCTAATCTTAGATAATAAAACACTGGTTTGGGATAATTCATGTGATTGCAGAAGCATAGCGGGTAATCCGTTCTTACATAAAGCACGTTTTATTATCTGGTCGGGTTTTAAATCAAATTAATCGCATTTAAGGAAATAACTCACACTATGTTTAAAAGCATAATCTTTTTTACTTTGATTGTTTTTAGCATGACAGCGCATGCGCAACTTAAATTAGTTGGAAACAAAGTAGAAACCTTCATTTATGATGATCAAGAACCCGCGCGCTTGATGCGAGTCGTGGAAACTGCTTTGGACAATGCTGGCATTGAGTACTCATTGACATCGACCACCCAAGCCTGGTCAGGTAGCGGTTTACGTAGCGGAAAATATAACGGGTACATCGATCATTACAGTTTAAATGAAGAGAACGCGCGCTATGTGTATAGCAATACTTACGCGACCATTGCCTTGCACGTTGCAAGTCGCAAACAAGGCACTTTGTTGATTAACCGTTTTGATCAGCTAACAGGTCAAAGAATTGGCATTGAAAAACGTTTTGCTAACACTGACCGATTGCGATCTGAACGCACTGTGAATTGGGCTAGAAGAGATAGTTTTCACGAAAATATTCAACAGCTTTCCGAGGGCCGCGTGGATTATGTGTTAGCTGACAAACTTATGTTAGCTGAAATCAATAAGCTGTTAATTGCTGTAGACGAAGAACCGCTTATTATTTCTGAGCGTCCTATATTAAAGGTGCAAATCAAACTAGCGGTTAACCAAGAGGTCGACGGAGCAATGACACTGTTGAATAAGTTCGACGCAGCAATTAATAAAATGCGAAATCAGGAGATTTTCGATGAAATCTACCTACCAGCAGCATCTGCACCTAGCATTTTAGACCCGGCGCTGTATTCGGAAATTCTAAGAAAGTGGTAAGGAAAGAAAATAAATCTTGTTCTGGTCTCTTTAGAAAGTTATTAGTCATCCAAACCTGTTTAACAGTCTGGTAGTTTCTTAGGAGCATCAAACATGGCAAAGTTTTTAAGTAAAATTGCATTACTTTTAGTTGTAATTACTGTGGTGTTTTTTGGAAATCGCATGCTTCAAGGGCATCTTGGACAACAGGCTGTAAAGTCACTACCGTTTGAAATATATAATTATGAAGAAGGCTTGCAAGAAGCACAGAGAGCGAACAAACTAATTCTCGCAGACTATTCTGCTATTTGGTGTCCGGTGTGTAGAAAACTTGACGAGCAAATTTTTTCTACAGAACAAGTCAGCCAAAAAATCGCCGATTCTTTTGTGTACATTCGACTGGAATACGATTCGGTAGAAGGTAAAGCCTTTGCTAAGAAATTCGATTTACAAGGTTTTCCTAGAATTATCGCACTTCAACCTGATGGAAATGCCATCACCGAACTACCATTAGTTTTCGATCCTGTTGAATATTCGAATAATTTACAAAAGGTGCTGTCATCGCTCTCTCAGCACTAGTCTTTCTAACGCTACCTTTTAAACTAAATCTGATCTAAATGACAGTAATATATATTTCCCAGTTTTGTCATAATCAAATTGTGTTAAGCGCTTTGCTTATTGAAGGCTTATGCACGATGCTGAGAACTATCTACACTAGACATTAAATTTAAAAAGGATTTTTTATGAAATTAGTCGAAAATGTTAAAGATCTAAGTCAAATATCAGGTGGCGTAATTAAGGAAGAAAAGAAATATGTTCCGCCTATATCTGGGATATTGGCAATGCCGTTACCGTATTTTTCCGATATACCAACACCGCCCGATACAAATCCGCCGGTATTTTAAAAATAATTGAGCATTGGATTTGTGTATGGAACTTTTCGGCCTCAACGAGGTCGGAAGGTTACAATCGTTGAAAAATCAACTATTAATCACATTCAAACATATAAAGCGTAAACTTTAGGGTTTGCGACTCTTTTATTTTATCTGATTACAGTCCAATCATTTGTTGTCTAAAGATTGACACTCTTTATTTTTTTATTTAACGTTAGCACTGTCATGAATAATTCATAATGATATAGATGTTTCTGTTATATCTATCTTCATTAGGCAATTGTTAGTGCTAGAACAAAATAATATTAAATGCAATAAAAATGTGTCAGAGAACTTTTACTACAGGTTTTTGAGAACGCATTGATACGGCAGTAATCAGGGAACCCACATGGTTAACAACAATAAACTTCATAAATTATCTATTGGAGTCATTACAGCCCTTGGGCTTATGACAGCTCCACAAGTATTCGCACAAGAAGATACTGAAGAAGGCGCAGAAAAGCCGGAACAGATCACTATCGTCGGTTCTCGTATCCGAACTGATGCTTTTGCGAACGAAACTCCTATCGACATCATCACCATCGAAGATGCTGAAGTTGAAGGTATGAAAACTCTTGGTGAATTACTAAGAACCAGTACTGCAGCCGCAGGTTCTAGCCAGATCACTGCAGCCTTGACCGTAGGTTTTGTTACCGACGGTGGTACTGGTGCTGAAACAGTTGCTCTTCGTGGTCTAGGTGCAAATAGAACGTTGATTCTTTTAAACGGTCGTCGTGCAGGTCCTGCCGGTACGCGTGGTGCTACCTCTTCTTTTGACTTGAACAGCTTACCTCTTTCTGCAATTGAGCGTATTGAAATATTAAAAGACGGTGCATCTGCACTTTACGGTTCTGACGCTGTTGCCGGTGTAATCAACATCATCACTAAAAAAGGTGACGATAAAACAATCACTGTTGATATCAGCCAACCACTGGATTCAGGTGGTTCAGACAAACGTATGAACATTTCTTGGGGTGAAGAGTTTGCAGACGGTTCAATCCGTGTAACAGCTGACTACAGAAACCAATCAATGTTACGCCGTGGCGACAGAGATTACCTAAACTGTACAGAAAGAAAGCAAACTTACGTTGATACAGGCGTACGCTCTGATCCTATCGATCCAAGAACAGGCACCTATCACTGTAGCGAAACTGGGTTCGGTTTATGGTTATATGGCGGTGTATCAAGCGCATACGGTGGAAGCTTACAAGCAGCTTACGACTATGACGGCTTCTTTGCAGCTAACGGTTTTGAAAGCATTAACGAAGCAGATTTGTTTTACTTCAATTCAGCCGGCGAACGCGTTGATGTTGATTTTACTACGCCTGAAGGTTGGTATCCAGTATCCTACGGTAATGATTACGCGTCAGAAGGTTGGTGGGATCTTCAACATCCATACCTAAGCAATGCTACTTTGTTTCCAGAAACAACAAACGCTTCTTTATACATTACTGGCGAATATAATCTAACTGATAACATTACAATGTTCGGTGAATTTATACACAGTAGAAGAACAACAGAAACTGATGACTATCGTCAATTCTGGACAGCAGATGTTGGTACATTATCGCCTTCTGTTTTACCAGGCTTTAGCGGCGCAACTTCTGCAGTCTTCCCTGTAGCATTGACCGATCATTTCAGCTCTGAAATCAATGTAGATTACACTCGTGGTGTTGTTGGTATAATGGGCGATATCGGCTTCTGGTCTTGGGAATTGTCTTATCAACACAGTTATAACGATGGTACTTATACACAAGACATCATTTTTGATGATTCTATGTGGATGGCACAGGTGAATGGGTATCTTGGTACATCGTGTGCTGGTGAAGTCACTGAATTTAGTAACAAGACTTGTGTAGATATTCCTTGGACAGATCCACAATTCCTATATGGTAACCGCACGCCTGAACAAATAGATTTCTTGTTTGGTGTTGACGAAGGTAACACCATGTACAGACAGCAAACCTTAGAAGGCTTTATCACTGGCGATTTATTTGAATTACCAGCAGGTGAAGTGGGCGCTGCATTTGGTTTTCAAGTACAAAAAGACGAAATTGATGACACTCCAGGATATCACACACTTAACGGCAACTCTTGGGGCTTAAGTAGTGCGGGTATCACAGCAGGTGAGCAAACTACTAAAGCGGTATTTGCAGAATTCCGTGCACCATTAGTTGAAGGTATTAAAGGGATGGAATCTCTTGACCTAACCGCTTCTGGTCGTTGGACGGACGTTGATACTTACGGTTCAGATACAACTTTTAAAGTTGGTTTGAATTGGTTGATTTCAGAAGGCTTTAGTGTTCGCGCTAGTCGTGGTACTTCGTTCCGCTCTCCAGCATTGTTTGAGCTTTTCTTAGCTGAGCAAACAAGTTTCCCTGGCCAAACAGCGATTGACCCATGTTTGGATTACACTGGTAACTTTGCAGCAGGTAATATCTCTGAGCGTGTTTATAACAACTGTATTGCAGATGGTGTACCAGCAGACTACGTTCAGCCTGGCGGTTCAGTACTTTCTGTTACAAGTGGTGGTGAAGGTCGTCTAACGGCAGAAACTTCAACTGCTGAAAGTGTTGGTTTTGTATTTACAAGCCCTGAAGATACATACGCGTTTTCAATTGACTATTTCAATATCGAAATTTTTGATGAAATTACCGAACTTACTCCAGGTACTATTGTAAGCCGTTGTTACGCATCTTTAGATTTCGCTAACGAGCCACTATGTGACCTATTCACTCGTCGTGATGGTTTAGGTTCTGGTGACTATGGTATTGACCAAGTTAACGGTGGATATGTTAACGTAGCCTATCAGGTTGCTCGTGGCGTGGACTATGCGTTTACTTACCAAGATGATTTTGATTTTGGTTCTATTCGCTTTAGAGTAGAGCACACTATGCAAATCGAGCGTGCTCGTCAGTTATATGAAGATAGCATATATAACAACCGCATCGGTGAAAATGGTAACCCTAAACACGTTGGTGTTGCGCGTTTGACTTATAGTAATGACGACTATTCACTTACGTGGACAGCTACTTATTATGATTCAACAAACGATTATGAGTACTATAACAGTGAAACCAATACTTCTACAGTTGGTGGAGTGCCTGTATACATCATCGACGAAACACCATGGACAACATATCACAGTGTTTCTGGTTCATTTGAAATTGATGACTTCGATTTCACTGTAGGTGTTGCAAACGTGTTTGATGAAATACCTCCTCAATTGTCTAGCAGCGGCTTCCAGCTTGGTAATACTGCACTATACTCTCAGTATCAGTCAGGATTCTTGGGCCGTCGTGTATTTGCACAAATTAATTACAACTTCTAAAGTGTAAGTGTAAATATTATTCAAAGCCCTCGCTAGTCGGGGGCTTTTTTACTTAAGGACATAATAAAATGAAAGAACGTTTGAAATTACTGGTCAGTAGTATTGCGTTTATCGGTCTGACTTTGTCTTTACCTGCATACTCTGACATCGATAAACCTCTCTTAGAAAAATACGCGAAACACGCTCAATATCTAGATATAAAAATATCACCTAATGGTACCTATTTAGCACAAACCTCTAGAAACGAAGATGGTGAAGTTTACCTGACTGTTTTAGATTTGAAAGAACAAAAAATTGTCTCAATTTCCCAAGGGCGAGGAAAAGAATCAGTCAATTCTTTTGATTGGGTAAATGATGAACGCTTAGTCCTCGGCATGGCAAGAGAGGTAGGCGCACTGGAAAGCCCTGGAGGCACAGGCGAACTAATAGGGATGAATGCTGACGGCAGTAATAATGTCATTTTGACAGGTTGGCGAGCAGAAAGTGGCGATAGAAGATTTGCCCAAATTATCGATTATTTACCAGAGGATCCTGATACTGTGTTAGTGTTAACACGGGAGCTTACGGGTAAGGACACATATTACGAAATATATAAAATGAAAGTAAGCAATGGTCGTAAAAGTATTGTCACCCGATTACCTTTAAGAGCTTATCAAGGCGCTGGGGCTCGAGTAATTTTAGACAATAACGGAAATGCACTTGCTATGACTGGCGCAAATCCAAATGAAGATAATAAAGAAACCTTGTTAGCCAGAGAATCCGTAGACGCTGAATGGAAAGTCGTAATGGAGAATGGCGCTTATGAGCCTTCGTTTACACCTTACGTATTTTTAGAAGATAATGAAACCATGATAGGTACAAGTACGTTAGAGACTGATACTTGGTCAATAGCAACTTACAACCTTAAAACTAAAAAACATGAGGTACTTGCATCTCATCCTAAAGTGGATATTTCACCTATTCTCTACGAAAAAAATGGTAAAGTAACTGAGGTTTTAGGCGCAACATATGAATATGATGCCATTGAAGCTATTTTCTTTGGGGGTGTAAAAAACACTGTTGATCAAAGAATTATTGCCAGTTTGAGAAACACTTTCAAAGGACAAGTTGTTTCAATCACTTCTGCAACTCAAGATAACTCAAAGATAATTATTAGAGTAGGTAACGCGAATAACCCCACTGTGTTTTATCTTTTTGATAAAAGTATTAGCAAACTAGTTAAGTTAGCAGAAGCGCGCCCATGGTTAAATGAGTTAGATATGCCTGAATCTAAGATAATTACTTACAAATCGCGCGACGGGTTGGAAATTTCTGCAGTGCTCACTTTGCCTCATGGCGAAGCAAAAGATCTGCCTTTCGTACTTCTGCCTCATGGTGGACCACACGGCATTAAAGACACTATCACCGGAATGGATCCTGATGCAAAAGTTCTTGCCTCACACGGATACGCGGTTTTGCAGCCAAATTATCGTGGTTCTGGTGGTTATGGTTTGCCCTTTTTAAAATCCGGTTTCCGTAATTGGGGAACCAAAATGATTGACGATATGACTGACGGCACTATGTATCTAGTTAATGAAGGTATTGTGGACAAAAACAGAATGTGTGTCTACGGTGCGTCATATGGTGGTTATGCTGCTTTACAAAATGTCATTAGAGAACCCGATCTTTATCAATGTACCATTGGATTTGTAGGCGTATATGACCTTGATATGATGTATGATGAAGGGGATATTCCTGAAAATGATGCCGGTACTAACTATTTAGATCGTATTCTTCCGCCAAAAGGGGAAGCAAGGGATTTTCAGTCTCCTGTAAAAAATGTGGATAAACTAAAAGTACCTGTGTTTATTATTCAGGGTGAAGATGATCAGCGTGTTCCGAAAGAGCAAGCCTTTGCATTAAAAGCTGCCCTTGATGCCAAAAATCATCCCTATGAGTGGATGATGAAAGATGGCGAAGGTCACGGTTTCTATAAGCCAGAAAACAACGTTGAACGTTGGGAAGCTATGTTGAAATTCTTGGATAAACACACAGCCAAGTAAGCTTATCCAATATATTCCCAAATAAAAATAGCCATTGAAAAATGGCTATTTTTTTATCTGCTAATTATTAGAAAAAAGCTTGTAAACCTGTTTGGGCTCTACCCAAAATCAAGCCATGAATATCATGTGTGCCTTCATAGGTATTGACAGTTTCTAAATTAATCATATGACGGATCACATGAAACTCATCACTAATACCATTGCCCCCATGCATGTCTCTGGCTTTTCTAGCTATATCTAATGCCTTTCCACAGTTGTTTCGTTTAACCATGGAAATCATCGCAGGATCCATCATATTGTCATCAATTAAACGCCCTACCCTGAGAGATGCCTGCAGCCCTAATGTAATCTCTGTTTGCATGTCAGCGAGTTTTAATTGATATAATTGGGTTGCTGCCAAGGGTTTCTTAAATTGTTTGCGATCCAGTCCGTATTGACGAGCAGCATGCCAACAGAATTCTGCGGCCCCTAATACTCCCCAGGAAATGCCATACCTGGCCATATTTAAACAGCTAAATGGCCCCTTTAAACCTGACACATCGGGTAAAATGGCGTCTTTAGGTACGCTTACATCCTGCATCACAATCTCACCGGTAATGGAAGCTTTTAACGATTGTTTTCCGATGATTTTGGATGTTGATAATCCCTTGAATCCCCTTTCTAATATAAATCCGCGGATTTCTTTTTCTGGTAATAATTTAGCCCACACTACAAACACATCGGCAATTGGACTATTGGTGATCCACATTTTACTGCCGTTTAACACATACCCAGTTGAGGAGCGTCTGGCGGTTGTTTCCATGCCTGCGGGATCTGACCCTGCGTTGGGTTCTGTTAAACCAAAACAGCCAATGGCTTTTCCACTGGCTAGCGCCGGCAAGTACTTTTGTTTTTGCTGTTCACTGCCAAATTTATTGATAGGATGCATGACCAGTGACGATTGCACGCTCATAGCTGAACGATATCCACTATCAACTCTTTCTATTTCACGCGCTATAAGACCATAGCTAACGTAATTAATACCTGCACATTCATAGCCTTGAATAGTGGCGCCTAACAATCCTGCATCACCCATTTTTCGCATAATGTCAGGATCAAAGCTTTCTTCGCGATTGGCTAATAAAATACCCGGCATCAGTTCTTGTTGAGCAAAATCCTTGGCTGACTGTGCAATCGCACGTTCTTCTTCAGATAATTGATTGTCTAAGAGCAACAAATCTTGCCAATGCTGTAGCATAAAGGAATTCCTTAATTGGTCAGCCGAGTAGTGTAGTAATTTGAAAAGGTTAACGCCAATAATCTTAATGAATAGTCGCTCTGAAAATACCAATCATGCACTTTCTTGCGCTAATAAAAATGCCCCGTATTCCGCTGGATTTTCAGTAAGTTGTAGTTCAATTTCGACCTTTTTCGCGTTCAAAAGTTGTAAATAAGTCGAGGCTAATCCACCGTCTAAGAAAACCGGTAAGTCAGACAGGTTTTGTTTGATCATGCTAATAAGATAATCAGTGCTTTGTTCTAAATAACCTGATGCAAGATGACTACTATTTTTATTCGCAATTATAATGCGCGCCAATTGTGCAAATGTGACCGCAGTGGACTTGGCAAATTCGGTGACTATGCTAGATTTGTTATCGCCTATTTTTTCTTGTAACGGCGTAAAAATGTTGTCGTAAGCCAATACACCATCTAAAAAAAGTAAATAGTCTTGGATTAACTTTTTACCTAAAAACGCCCCACTTGCATTATCGCCTAGTAAAAATCCATGGCCTCCAAATTGACTTATTTCGCCATCAAAATATCTTGCCATGCTAGAGCCTGTGCCCGTTACAACCAAACCACAATTTTGGTTGTTGTTTGCGGCCACACAAGAAGCTTGTAAGTCGGAAAATACCAAGACATTTTTATATTGACTAAAATGGTCTTTAAATGCCATACGAGCAGAAGATATAAAAGCGCCGGCACATCCCGCACTTAAAATACACAATTCTGGTTTCTCGATTTTGTTTAACACTTGTTCTTGAGTAAATATTTGCTCAATTGCATCTTGGATATTTGCCATAGCCAATGGAAAATCGGAAAAAATATTCGCGGGACCAGTCACGCTAAACGCAACAATTTCACCCTCAGGCGAATATAAACAAGCGCGACATTTGGTACCACCGCCATCAATGGCAATTACATAGTCAGACATTCATTGACCTTTTTTGTATATTTATTTGACTTTACCTGATATAAAAGCATTAATAAATTATTCCATATTTTTAACTTTAACAAGAATAATCATGAAAAATGCGAGTAAAAATCAATTTTTGCCCCTCAGGCTACCTGTTTTTCTGGGTTTTCTGAGTTGTTTGGCATCTGTTTTTACTTCTGCATCAGAGACAAATCAAGACAGTAATCAAGATTTTTATTCCAACACTATGATCACTTTACCCTATATTCCTGCTAATACAGAAAATAGAAATATTTCGTGCGAACTACCTTTAACGAGTTCGGAAAATCATAGTACAAGCGAAGACATAAATTACCATCAATATGGCTGGGAAAAACGAGTATCTGCAGATTGGGATTTTTTTGACATCCCTAGCAAATTAGGCAAAATATTGATAATCGACATCGTACAAACGGCCGAAGGTCCGGCTTATCGTTATTTAGCCAATGGTACAAGTCAAGAATTATACGAGCCTTGGAGTTCATCCAAGGTATTTGCCTATACAGGCGCGCTATCAAAGATGCGCGAACAGCAAATTGGCGTACCTGCTACCGTTGGAGACACAAATGTGTCTGACATGATCACAGGCATACATAGCTATGAAGCCTTTGGTACTGCTAGCGGCGAGTCCAATAAGTTAGCTACCTTTTTCGCCAACTTGGCTGGCAGAGATTATCTTACTTCTTTGTTTTTCGATAACTGGTTAAAACTCAAGCATGATCATGTTTATTTTCGAGGGGCTTATGGACCAGAAGCCTTTGTCCCTTCATCATTCACATGGAATCCTGATGATGCTGAGTCAGTAAAAATAACCCCATACATGCAGGCGCAAGATGACCCTGGTTACTTGGCTTACAAATGCACCGATTGCGGACTAACTGGCAACAAACCAATGACAACTTTGGCCCAAGCTGAATGGTTAAAACGATTGGCAATGCATCAAGCAGACAGTGCTACACAAATGCCGAATCTCACATCAGACGATATTGCCAGCCTGTTCTACGGCACGGGAAACTCTATTTCAAATGACACCATGGCAGGGATGACCTTGGGTATCTCAACCATGTTGCATAATGCAATCGCCAGCCAACTAGATTCACAAAAAAGTCCCAAACAAGCCTTGGATGATTTTTCGGATGGCAATTGGCGTGTGTTCCAAAAAATCGGCTGGGGACCAAGTGAAACCCGTGGTACTACTGAAAATGTTGTACTAGCGCATGTGTGTTTACCGTCTAAAACTGGTGGTTATCAATTTACTATTGCGGCGCAAACGGCTATTGAAGGTCAAAGCGAAGATTTATTACCTAACACAGGAAAACAGATGCAAAGCTTGCTAAATCAAGCCTTAGCAAGTTACACAACTTTTAAAGCACAATAATGACAGAAAATACAATAACAAGAATAAGCTTACATAGTCTGACGGTTCCATTAAAAACACCCTTTCGCACTGCGGTAAGGGAAGTAAATGCAATTGAAGATTTGGTGGTTGTGATTGAACTGGCGTCTGGACTTTGTGGCATAGGATCGACCCCTTCTACGCCACAAATTACAGGACAAGATCATGCTAGTGTTATTCAAGAAATAATTGAGCTTTCAGCTGAGCTACTGAATAAAAAAGTATCGGTGAAAAGTCCTGAAACTTTGCTAAATGGCTTTACTTCTATTGGAGTGAACACAAAATGTGCCCTTGAAATAGCACTTTACGATATAGCAGCCAAGCTAGAAGGAAAGCCTTTATTTCGGTATTTGAATGGTGATTTCTCATTAGATAATCAATTAACCACTGATATCACTATAAGTGCAAATGCATTGGATAAAATGCTCGTGGATACCAACACAGCGTTTTCCGATGGATACCGCTGTTTTAAAATAAAAACCGGCAAATATATTGAGCAGGATAAGGACAACTTATTCGCTTTGCATGAACACTTAAAGTCGCTAGATCAAGATTGCCAAATTAGAATAGACGCTAACCAGGGCTGGACCGTAGATGAAAGCATTGACGTTATGCAAGCCCTCGAATCAGCAGGCTGTCAATTTGAGTTATTGGAACAACCCGTAAAGGCAGAGGATATTCAAGGCTTAAAAACGATAAAGACAAAGATTAAAACCCCAGTAATGGCGGATGAATCAGCCTTTTCGCTGGCACAAGTTAAACATCTTGTGGAACAACAAGCCGTGGATATTATCAATATTAAATTGGTAAAAACAGGCGGTTTGTCTGAGGCAATAAAAATTGCAGAATATTGTCGCCAAAACAAGGTTGTTTGTATGATGGGGTGTATGCTCGAAGGCAGCATAGGCGTTGCCGCAGCTGCACATTTTAGTAAAAGTCAGCAAGAAACTATAAGGTTTATTGATTTGGATGGACCTACATTAGGCAAGTATGATCCTATTCACGCAACCTTGTTTGAAAATGCAAAAATTGTCTTAAACAGAACTCCTGGCTTGGGAATACCGACAACAAAAATATTATCGAATACTTTGTATTCTTTCGAAGCTTAACTAAAGGAAAGAGCTTGACTAGAAAAACACACGCGTTAATTGACCTTAATGCCATTGCATCTAATTTCGAGAAGGTAAGTCGACTGGCGCCTGAAAGTCAGCACGTTGCCGTGGTTAAGGCCAATAGTTATGGAAATGGTGCTATTCAGGTGGCTAAAAAACTGTCATCTCGCGCAGATATGCTAGCCGTGGCATTTTTTGAAGAAGCCTTAGCCTTGCGTAAAGCAAACGTGTCCTTACCCATTTTGATTCTTCAAGGGCCACATTCTGCTGAAGATTTGGAATATACAAGAACCCATAACTTACATTGGATGTTGCATCAAGAGGAGCAACTACAATGGTTTATTTCCGCTGATAGTGAATATTGCCTGCAAGGTCATCAGTGGATAAAGTTTGATACTGGCATGCACAGGTTAGGTTTCCCGATAGAAAAGTTCGAAACTTTAGAACAAGACTACCCTCAGGTATTTAATACATCTGCGGTAATTGCTACTCATCTCGCCCGTGCCGATGAAGTGGATCAAGGACCTGCATCAGAGCAAATTCATCGCTTTTTATCTCATGTTGATAAGCAAAAATACGCTACGTCAATTGCAAATTCAGCTGGCACTATTGCATTCCCTATGGCGCGGGCAAATTTCAATAGATTGGGTATCAGCCTTTATGGCTCAAGTCCATTTGATGCAAGTGTACCTTATGACTTAGCCCCTGTGATGCATCTTTATGCGCCAATAATTTCCATCAGAGAAGTGCCTGCCGGAGATACCGTGGGATATGCAGGTAGTTGGCAGGCAAAGCAAAACAGTAAAATTGCGACGGTTTCTATTGGTTATGCAGATGGATATCCTCGTCATTTCCCCTCAGGTACCAAAGCTAGCCTAAATGGACAAGATATCTATTTAGCCGGCAGAGTCTCGATGGACATGCTTACTTTTGATGTCACTCATGTAGAAAATGTAAATCTGGGCGACATGGTGGAATTATGGGGAGCAAACGTCTGTATCAACGAATTAGCAGCATCTATCAATACTATTGGATATGAATTAATGACAAGAGTTTCTAATCGCGTTCCTCGCTTGTATCTAGGAGAAAACAATGATTGATCAGTTTTCACTTTTAGATTGGTCAATTTTCGCCGCGTATGCACTAATTTTGCTCGGCACGGGTGTATATTTAAATAAGAGTGCCAATGACAGCCAAGACTACTTTTTGGGTGGTAACAAGATGTCTTTATGGGCCGTTGCTGTTTCTGTGTTGGCAACGTCACAATCTGCAGCGACATTTCTAGGCGGACCTGACCAAGGTTATAGAGGCAACTTAACTTACCTTTCCTCAAATCTAGCCGGGGTGGTGGCGGCGATTTTTGTGGCCAAATTTCTGTTACCAAAATTTTACCAATATCGAGTTTTTACGGTGTATGAATTACTCGGTAAACGCTTTGGCGAAAACGCCATGTATCAGGCTGGTTTGGTATATTTATTTGGTCGTTTGTTTGCCAGTGGCGCTCGATTATTTATGGCTGCTATCGCCATTGCAATGATTCTGTTTGGGGATATTGCACCGGGTAGCGTGATGATATCCATTCTGATCATCGCCGCTGTTGGTTTTGCCTACACAGTTTACGGCGGAATCCGTAGTGTTATTTATTCAGACGTAGTTCAGTGTGTATTGTATGTTGGCGCTGCTACCATGGTTCTTATCTATTTGCTTACCAGTATCCCTGCTGATTTTTCAAGTATTATGCAGGCATTACAAAACCCTGCACCAGGGGAACAATCAAAACTCACCTTCTTTGATTTTTCTTTAGATTTCAGCAGTGCCGGCGTATTTTCAATATGGTCAGTGCTGACTGGCTTTGTCCTACTTAACATAGCGGCCTTTGGTTTGGACCAAGACGTTTCTCAACGAATGCTGACTTGTAAAGATGCGAATAGCGCGACCAAGGCTTTGGTCACCTCAATTATTATGGGAATTCCGGTTGTATTAATTTTCATGTGTATTGGCTTGTTGCTGTACATATATTACCAACGACCAGAATTGATGATGACAGCCTCAGGCTCCCCTATCCCCGAGTTCCAAGGCCAAACAGTGACTATCTTTATGTATTATGTATTGACGGATTTGCCTAACGGGATAAAAGCTGTTGTTACTATTGGCATAATTGCGGCAGCCCTATCTACGCTAAACTCGGGCTTAAACTCGATGGCGTCGGTGGCAGTGCAAGACATTTATAAAGATTGGATAAAGAAAGGTCAACCCTTAAGCGAACAACATCTGGTCGCAGCCGGACGAGTTGCTATGGGAATAGTGGCGTTAGCATTAAGTGCTATGGCAGCGCTTTGCTATTACTGGCAGCAATACACTGATATGCCGTTACTAAATTTTGCATTAAGTGTAATGGTATTTTCCTATAGCGGCTTGCTGGGAATCTATTTTACCGCACTCTTTACCAACAGAGGCTCTTCTAGAAGTATTCTATTAGCGCTTATTTTCGGATTTTTAACCCCTTTAAGTATGCAACCTTATATTATGAGTCTGTATCCAGAATCACTGCAGTTTGATCTCGGATTTTCATGGCAACTTATTATCGGAACATTAGTGAGTTTAAGTATTTGTATGTCGGCTAAATCAACAAATGCCAACTGGCAACAGGAGAGAATGGATGGATAATGCCGCGCTATTACAACAATTGGAAAAATTAGTTTCAGAGGGTCGAAATCCACGCACAATGAATCTCGATACCTTGTCTAGTTTGGAATTAGCGAAAATTATAAATGATGAAGACAGGGTAGTCGCAGATGCCGTGGCAGCTTGTATCGGCGAGATGGCTAAAACTATAGACGCAGTAGTAGCCGCCTTTAACAAAGGTGCTCGTCTAATTTATATAGGCGCAGGCACCAGCGGCCGCTTGGGCGTTTTGGATGCAGTTGAATGTCGCCCAACTTTCAGCGTTACAGACAATGTAGTGGTTGGCGTGATTGCAGGCGGTGAAAAAGCCCTAATTCATGCAGTTGAAGGTGCTGAAGATAATTACACTGGAGGTAAACAAGATTTAATTGCCGAAAATCTCAGTTCTGATGATGTGGTGATTGGTAGTTCAGCATCAGGTCGAACGCCGTACGTTATGGGCGCTCTTGACTATGCGAATGAACTGGGTTGTGAGACCGCTTGCATTGTATGTAATCCTGAAGCGCCATTATTGAAAACAGCCCAAATTGGTATTTGTGCCACAGTAGGGCCTGAGTGTTTAACTGGCTCAACTAGAATGAAATCTGGTACTGCGCAAAAACTTATCATGAACACTATTAGTACAGCTAGTATGGTCCGTATTGGTAAAGTGTATGAGAATTTAATGGTAGATGTTAATGCCACTAATGAAAAGTTGGTTGCACGCGCTATTCGTATTGTTATGCAAGCTACTGAGTGCAGTCAGCAACAAGCAGAAGAGGCCCTAGAAAAGGCCAACAAGAGTGCAAAACTGGCTATTTTGATGATACTTACCGGGCAAGATGTCGAGCAGGCTAAAGATTTGTTGGATGTGAATTCAGGTAATTTACGCAAGGCAATTTGTCGTTAATATGAAAATACTTCTGAGCATATTCATTTTCAATATTGTTTCGCTTTTTATGGTGGGCAATGCAACTGCCATTGAAACGGCATCAATTAAAGTAGGAGCTGCGCAACCAACAAAATACCTGCCATTGTTACAAGGCAAACGCGTCGGTCTGTTGGTCAATCAAACCTCTTATAACGGTGAGACTCATCTTGTAGATTTTTTGCAAAAAGAAGGCATAAACTTGGTTTACCTTTTTGCTCCCGAACATGGTATTCGCGGTAACCTAGGTGCGGGTGAAACCGTTGAAGATGGACGTGATGTAAAAAGTGGTTTACCCATCATTTCAATTTACGGAGATTCGAAGAAGCCCTCGCCTGAACTCTTATCAGATCTCGACATCATAGTGTTTGATATTCAGGATGTTGGCACTCGATTTTATACTTACATTAGTTCCATGCACTACATGATGGAGGCTGCGGCTGAAAATAATGTTGAATTTTTGGTGCTAGACCGCCCAAACCCTAACGGCATGTTCGTCGATGGACCAGTGTTAGAACCTGAATTTCAGTCGTTTGTGGGAATGCATCCAATACCAGTTTTACATGGTTTGACAGTCGCTGAATTGGCTAGGATGATCAAGGGAGAGAACTGGATAAATCAAGCTGAAGCGCTGCAACTACATTGGGTGAAAGTAGAGCACTACAACAAGCAAATGCCCTATGATTTACCAATAGCGCCCTCGCCCAATTTGCCTAATGCACAAGCGATCCAACTTTATCCGTCATTATGCTTTTTTGAGCCCACAGTTGTCAGTATTGGAAGAGGAACGGATTTTCCATTTCAGCTCATAGGACATGATCAGAAAAAATTGGGAAACTGGCAAATAACACCTAAATCTATGCCATCATCTGCACCTAATCCTAAACTAAAGGGAAAACAATTAGCTGCAATGGATTTAACCCATTCTTCGATCAAAGGCTTAGATTTGTCTTTGTTCATTGAGACCTTTCACAAATTTTCGGTTCAAGAATTTTATACCTCCACCAGCTTTATGGACAAGTTAGCAGGTACTGACAAATTGCGCCTTCAAATCGAACAAGGACTCTCCTTTGAAGAGATAAAATCAACTTGGCAGTCTGACCTTAAAGATTACAAACAAAAGCGAGCCCCCTATTTATTGTATGCAGAAGACTAAAGCGTTTTAGACATAATAAAGCCCAGCGGGTGCTGGGCTTTCTACATAATCGAATATCGATTTAGAGAGTATTTAAAATTACCACATTAGTGGCTAAGCTCCCCTGAAGCGGATTCAATGTGGGCTCGCACGAACCATTGAAACTGCTCCAGATCTGCTAGCTGACCGGTAATAATATCTTCAGATACTGGATCAAGTTCGGCTAGCGAATCTATTGCTGCTCTATGGTCGGCATTTACACCGTTATACACCTTGTCTAACGCCGCTAAATGATCTTTCACTAAAGCTTTACCAAGTTCGTAATCTTTCCAGCTACGTCTATCTACAATAGACTGTGGCGTGCCCACGGGGACTCCCCCTAAAGTTGCGATGCGCTCTGCTAATGTGTCGGTCATTTCACGCACAGCTTCGACCTGAGGGTCTAGCATTTCGTGGACGCCGATGAAGTTTGGCCCCACTACGTTCCAATGAACGTGTTTTAAAGTTAATTGAAGATCAATTAATGCGACCATTCTGTCTTCTAAAACCGCAATCGCATTCTGTGCGGATTTTGATTTAACACCTGGAGCGGTGAATTCAGCTACTTTATTAGAACTCATGATTTCTCCTTTGTTTAACGAATGAAATAAAGTGTCTTTGTAATGGAGTAATTGCAATTGACATGCCGATTCAAGTAAAAAAATCAAGCCCTTACTGGGCTTGGGCTTGATGGAGACTGAATTCAATAGTGAGAGTAAGTGGTCTGGATTTAATAGGAAAAATCTTCACACCTGTGTAAATTATGCTTGGTTATTTTACCTGAAATGCGGCTTCCCAATCTTCTGGGGATACTAATGTTACTTTTAATGCTAAGCCATCGATTAAAAGCGTTTTGGATGTCAGCTTTATAGTAAATTTGCTACTTTCATGGAAAATATAATATGAATCAGCATGTTTTACATAACTAAATTCTCTTATATCTTGGAGGCGATAAAGCAATTCCAAATTTTCACTTTTAGGACGAACAACTTCTTTTGGTAAAGGACGAAAAACGCATTCCCCTTGTTGCTCATTCCCTGCGAAAACGATAAACCCCAAATAACGATTCTTCGCGTCTTGAATAGCGAACCTCATAAGTTAAATGTATTCCATGGAAAGCTATTTAGCTCTCAATGTAGACACTGCATCACGGGTTTTTTCAAGCAGCACGCGGCGATCTGAATAGCGTTGCATCAATGCAATAAAAAGCACATCAATGACAAACTCTTGAGCGGTTCTTGCCAATATAGAAGAAATTCTTGTTGCCGCTTCTTCGGCCACCGAAAATAACCGAACGTTAGCCAGAGACGAAATAGGATTATCCCCGAACTTTGTGACTGAAATTATTTTGCTACCGCCCTTTTTTGCCTCTTTCACTACGTTCACCACTTCCGTAGTTGCGCCAGATTCACTAATAGCAAACACCACGTCATCTTGGTTTAAAGTGGAAGCAAGTGCTAACTGAGCATGCCCATCAATTTCCGAAAGTGCGGTAACCCCAAGCTTGTGTAACTTGAACACAAAATCTTTACCCACCAGTGCTGAACCACCTAAGCCTGTGACCAACACACGCTTAGCGTTATCAATGTAACCAACCGCTTTTTCAATTTGATTTTCTTCGTTCAAGGTCCGAGTTTGTTTTAATACATTGATTTTGCTGCGTAGTAACTTATCCGCCATGGTATGGTAATCATCTTCTATGGCAATGTTACCGTGCAATCTATGCTCATCATGAACCACATTTTTCGCATCTTCTAGTATGGCTAGTTTTAGCGCTGGATATCCTTTGTAATTGAGCTTCTGGGCAAACTTGACCACACTACTTTGGCTAATTCCTACAATTTCTGCGAGTTTTTGAGAAGACAGGTCGCGCAGTGCGGTTGGCGTTTCTACGATAAAGTTGGCTAATCGTTGTTCGTTGTTGGATAACTTAGGCATTACTGCTCGAATTTTAGAAAAAGCGGCCATTCTGGCTCCTATATTTTTATTTACGACGCACTGGACTTGAATAGATTATTCCTTTATTTATACTGATATTAGAATAACTATCAAGAATAAACTAGTCTGTCTTTCTGCTAGTGTACTAGGCTTAACTGAATGGATTTAAAATTTTTACTGAAAGCGTTGAATAAACCACACTTGGTTTTTCAGGATATCCAACCCCTAATTAAAACCTTATCTTCGCATTCAGCAGTTGAAGTAGAAGCTGTAGGAAATTCCTTTAGCGGTAAACCTATTTATCTTTTATCAATGGGACAGGGACCGACCAATGTGTTTTTGTGGACCCAAATGCACGGCGATGAAGCCACTGCAACTGCTGCAATATTTGATCTTATTGACCAACTTCTAAACGATAATGTATTACCTGACTGGCAAGAACGCTATCGGTTACACATATTACCTATGTTAAATCCAGATGGCGCCCAAAGAAGAACAAGACAAAATGCTCAAGCCATTGATATCAATAGAGACAGCATTAAGTTGCAAACCCCTGAAGGACGTTTGCTCAAAAAGTTAGTAAAAAAGCTTAAACCTGCCATTGGATTTAATTTACACGATCAAAGTCCATACTATCAGGTGGGCACCTCAGGGAATCCCTCAACAATTGCGTTTTTAGCCCCCGCGTTTGATCACGAAAAAACGATTTCCGCCGCTAGAGCGAGAGCTATGGCATTGATCCATCATATGAATCAGGCGCTGCAACCCTGTATACCTAATTCTGTTGCCCGCTACGATGACACCTATTCGCCACGCTCCTTTGGCGATTACATTGCAAGCTTGGATGTGAGCACCATCCTTATTGAATCCGGCGCGGCCAGTGGCGATCCGAACAGACAAATCGCTCGCGAAATGAATGTAAAGGCCATAATAGAGGCATTAAAGGTATTTCCTGCAATCGAAACAGCTGAATCGCTGGATGCTGAAATTTCCGACTATTTTAACATTCCAGAAAACGTCTCCGAGACCATATCAAGTGTGATCATCGATAAGTTACACTTCATTTGTGAAAACTCTTATCAAGCATCTATCAGCATTAAACAAACATCTCGTTGGTCTAATGAATTCTATATCGATGCTGTGGGTGATTTAGGTGTACAAGCCGGTTTAGCCTATTTTGATGCCAGTGATTTGAGTTATGAACCCGGCATGGTGCACGAAATAAATAACTACACTCGCATCACCAATGAGAGCTATCTTGATTGGTTGCGACAAGGGGTTATTCAATTTCAGGGTGAACCAGGTTTAATCGATAACCAATCTGATTACCAAATTCTGTGCAACCAACCGATACCCGCGTTGCCTAGAGCTTTGATTTTAGGTCAGCCAGCTTATTTTTTAATGCGCAAAGCCGGGAAAATAGTCGCTGCTGTTATCAACGGCAGATTAGTACATTTGTAATTAGGAATATTTTATTATTTAACATTAAGCTAATTAAGAATTTTTTATTATTTACTTAACCATAGATTGTGTTAGTTTGAACTATAAGACATCTTAGTCTTGATAATGATGCTGTTTGTTATCTTTTTACATGGATAACTTTCTCAATTTGAACATTTTATAAGTTGATTGAAGTTCGCTTTAGTCTAGGAAATAACGAGTGAAATTTACCCGGTTTTTGTGTTTTACATCTATTCTTTTATTGTTGCAAAGTTGCTCAAGTTCTCGTTACGAGCAACTGCCTTCCGAAAACTACAGTTTTAGGGTTAAGTCTTTAGTGCTGCACTTTACGGCCATTGATTACGCTACTTCTGTGAAATATTTGGTAGATAAAGGACATGTGAGTTCACATTACCTAGTGCCTGAAAAAAATGATCCTAGTTATCCCTATAGCAAATTAGAAGTTTTTCAACTGGTTGATGAAAACGAACGGGCTTGGCACGCTGGCGTCAGTTATTGGCAAGGGCGAACAGGGCTGAATGATACCTCGATCGGCATTGAAATAGTCAATGTACCTAGTTGCATCAATCAGGAAGACGTTCCTCATTATGCGCAATTTGAAAAAGGGCAGCTTTGTGTTTTTCCAGACTATGACCCGGAACAAATAGAGTTAGTGATCCAGCTCAGCAAAGATATTCTATCGCGCCATCCAGACATTGAACCCACGGCTGTAATTGGCCATTCAGATATTGCACCCTCTCGTAAAAATGATCCAGGCCCAAGGTTTCCTTGGTACCGTTTATATCAAGAAGGTGTTGGCGCATGGTATGAAAAAGATACTCTAGCAAAATATTGGCAAATGTTTTCAAAACATCCGGTTAATCTCGGATTACTGCAAAAAGCCTTATCAGATTATGGATACGGCATTACCGAAACGGGTGTCTTGGACAGTCAAACTATAGATACCATTTCAGCTTTTCAAATGCACTTTTTACCTTGGCAAGTCACTGGCAAAGCAGATGAAAGTACAGCTGCCGCCATATTCTCACTTATCGAAAAGTACTTCCCTAATAAACTAACGTCTTTGATGGAAAGATACGAAGAGGAAGTTGTCAGTCCACCAACGCCAATTGAAATTCAGGCAGGGCAACTAGATTTACTCTTCCCACTCCAGTATTCAAAAACCCGTCCACTGATGGATAATAAAGCAGACTTTTTCGCCTATAAAGGCAAAGGGGAAATGCGAATTCAAGCAACCCAAGATACGACTGCTGATATTTATATTAACGGAGAAAAGTTAAATCTAACCCTGCCGTTTAGCTCACAAATGCAATCTTACAATCTTGGAAAGCGCACACATACGGGATTAAATACCCTAGAAGTACGCAATATTGCACCAGAAGATACCGAGCTCAATATACAAATTGATTACCCAGAAATTAGCCTTGCCGAATCCGTGCCTTATGATTTTTCTGAGGTAGATGCCTTAATTCAGGAAGACATTGATAATGGTTTCCCAGGGGCTGTACTACTTGTACTTAAAGACGGCAAGATTATCAAGCATTCCGCTTATGGTTATCAGAAACGCTATGATGAAAATGGTATGCCACTAGCAAATCCTCAACCTATGCAAAAGGACACTATGTTCGACCTCGCCTCGAACACCAAAACCTTTGCCACTACTTTGGCCATCATGCATTTAGTGGATCAAGGTAAAATCTCATTACAGGCTCCTATTTCTCATTATTTGCCAGAATACTCAGGTGGTGGCAGGGACTCTCGTACGGTAGCAAGCCTATTATCTCATGCCTCAGGCTATGCCAGTGAAGTACAGTTCCACCGAGAGGACAATAGATATGGCAAAGCGTTTTTCTCGCAAAACCGTCAGTATACGGCGAATCTGTTAATGCAATCAGTGCCGTTAAACATTGGCAATTACGTTAAACAGACATACAGCGATACCAACTTTATGATTTTGGGCTTGTTAGTAGAACGAGTCACGGGCGTCGCTTTAGATGCTTATGTAGAAAACTTTTTGTATACCCCACTTGGTTTGACGTCAACTAAGTTCACACCTTTGCTTAAAGGGCACTTTGCAAATGAATTTGCCGCAACAGAATACGCCGGTAATACTAGAGGTGGACGCATTACCTTTGACAATATAAGAGAATATACGTTACAAGGCGAAGTCCATGACGAAAAAGCATTTTACGCCATGCAAGGGGTCGCTGGACATGCAGGGCTGTTTTCAAATGCAAAAGAAATGGCAGTATTGGCGCAAGCATTATTAAATGGTGGAGGATACGGAAGCACTCACTTGTTTGACCATAGCACGCTAAATCGTTTTGTTCACCCACATCATGCTGACGATAAATTTGGATTAGGTTGGCGACTGGCCAATGTAAAACAAAATGCTTGGCACTTTGGCCCCTATGCAAGTGCAAATGCCTTTGGACACACGGGGTGGACGGGTATAGCCACGGTAATCGATCCAGATTTAGACTTAGCAGTTATTCTGCTGACTAATAAAAAACATTCACCTATTGAAGGAACAGACACTGCTTTTGGCTTCACAGGTGATAGTTTTGCCACCGGTAAATATGGTAGTGTAATGACATTAGTGTATGAGGCCATACTTCATCACAAAAATAATAAGAAAAATTAAAAAGGATAACCGATAGTGGATTGGCTAAGCATTCTCCCACCTCTTATTGCCATATCAATGGTGCTTTGGAAAAAAGACGTAATTATGGCGTTGTTAGTGGCAGTATTAAGTGCCGAATTCTTACTTATTTTGAATACATCCGAAGCATCTTTTTTGTTGACGCCAATCAATACTATAGAACGCATTGTATCAACCGCATCTAGCGCGGGTAATGCACGCATCTTGATATTTAGTTTATTAGTAGGCGCGTTTTTAGCCTTTATCCGAGATTCAGGTGGGGTTACGGCCTTAGTAAATCGTTTGGTAAATTCTGGTATGGCATCAAGCAAAAAACGCACTGGCGCTATAACCATGTTTACTGGCATTGCGGTTTTTATCGAATCTAATTTAAGCGTACTCGCTGCTGGTATTATGGCCAGGGGATTATATGACAAGTTTAAGATGAGTCGCGCTCGCTTGGCTTATGTCATCGACTCAACTTCGGCGCCAGTTTGTATTCTTATTTTAGTTAATGGTTGGGGAGCCTATATTTTAGGGCTGTTATCAGCCTATGAGTTAGAACAAAATGCGCTTAAAATGTTGTGGTCATCTGTGCCTTATAATCTCTATGCCATCCTTACAATAGCCGTTGTTGGCTATACAATTTTTGCTGATAAAGTCCACGGCCCATTAAAAAAAGCGGAACAAGAACTAGAAAAGATCGACACTGAAATTGCCATTACCAAAGCAACTAAATCTCGTTACATGACGATCCCATTAGCCGTGATGATTTTTGGTACCCTATTTTTCATGTGGTGGACAGGCAATGGAGATTTCACCTCAGGAAGTGGCAGTAAATCAGTACTTTATGCGACTTTCTTAGCTTGTTTCGTTGGTTATATAATGTTGCTAATCAGCGGCAAAGAAAGCGTGCAAAGTGCCACAAAAATCGGTTTTAACGGCATGAGTGAATTACTGCCGCTAGTCACCATAGTTTTATTATCTATCACCCTAGGTGCTAGTTTAAAACAACTGGGCACTGGTCTTTTTGTTGCGGGAATCGTGGGTGAACATCTAGCCGCTTTTCTCATATTGCCAGCCTTGTTTATTGCTGGCGGTATTATTTCGTTTACCACAGGTACCTCATGGGGAACCTTCGCAATACTCATTCCGATCGGAATGCCCTTGGTACAAACCTTGGAGTTACCGCCAGAAATTGTCCTTGCAGCCATCTTAGGCGGCGGTATTTTCGGTGATCATTGCTCTCCCATCTCAGATACCACGGCAATCTCTTCATTAGCGGCTGGCTGTGATCTGTTAACACACGTGAAGACGCAACTGCCTTATGCATTGGGTGTAGGTTTAGCTACCATTCTTGGTTACACCCTAATGGGCGTATTTTTACTCTAATATTTAGACTCAATAATTCTTACAAGCACCTTTGTAAATTTCACAAGGTGCTTGCGGTTAAGATTCACCCATAATCAACTATTATCATTAATTTCAATAAGTTAAAGGAAGCTCAAGGTAGGAATATGTCTTGCAACTGAGTCAGTGAGTATCTAAATTCACTGATCAACAAAGGAGACATTATGAATACTCAACGTCCCCAAGCACAGAATATTGCTGAAATCATTAAAGTCATGCAAGGTGGTATAGATTTTTATCAAGAAGCGCAAAAGGAAGTCGACACCGACTACGTTCAAAGCGCCTTTCAAAGAATGATCAGAGAGAAAAAAAAGGCCATCGAAGATCTTCAACCCTTCGCCATTAATGAACAAGGGGAGCCAGAGGATGATTCACATTGGATGGTCGATTTACGAAAACATTATACCAAGTTGATTGGCACATTCAGCTCTGAGGAAGAGCACACTTATGTCAAACAGCTAGAAGAGGTTGAAGACAAAGTATTGGAAGTGCTTGATGACGCACTGGGTAAAACCCAGCCCACTGAATGCATGGAAGTGTTACGAAGAATAAGAGCTGCGGCGCAGCAACTGCACGATGAGATGAAGGCATTGCAACAAGCGACTGCTTAATTTTTTCGAAAGTGATAACAAGAGGGCATTCGCCCTCTTTTTGTTTTTTAGCTTGTGGTTTAATAAATCTAAGCTTCAGGTATGAATGTTCAGCCAATTTTAATAGTATTGATAAAATAATTCGTTAATTTCATGCAGGAGTTATAATGCGTGCCTTTGATGCCATGTTAAATGGCGATAAATATTGGATAAATGATCCAGAGTTAGTCGAGATTCGCTATCAAACCCGTGATCTAGTTGATGAATTTAATGCTTTGGGCGCTCGCGAAGTTAGTCGAAAGCAAGACATGATGAAACAAATTTTAGGAAAATGTGGCGATGATATCCACATCGAAAAACCTGTCCGATTTGATTATGGCAAAAATTTATTCATCGGTAGCCATGTTTTTATTAATTTTAATCTAACTGTCGTTAATCCAGCGACCGTAACCATTGGTAATCATGTGTTTATTGGACCTAACGTAGGTTTATATACAGCACATCATCCATTAGATGCCGAAGAAAGGGACAAACATATAGGGTTTGCCGAACCCATTGTAATTGGAAATCATGTTTGGATTGGCGGCGACACTACCATTCTACCGGGCGTTACCATAGGCGACGGCTGTGTCATAGGCGCTGGCAGTGTGGTCACTAAAGATGTGCCTCCAGGCATGTTAGCTCTGGGTCAGCCATGCCGTCCAATACGCCAAATTGAGGCTAAAATTTAAAGTAATTCAAGCTTTACAAGTTACCCGAGAAATATGTATTTCAACTAGGATAACTCTCGGGTACTGTCTCTCACAATGAGTTTGGGGGAAAGTAGATGTTCAATTTCTTTTGGACCTGAGCCATAGGCATGTTCTAAGATCCAATGGGCAGCCATGGTACCTATTTTGTGCATTGGATATTCAACTGTTGTGAGTTTTGGCGTTAGATAATTTGCATAGTTAATATTATCGAACCCAACAACAGATATATCTTTTGGCACCTGTTTACCTGCGACTTCTAAGGCATTTATTGCGCCTGCTGCCATTTCATCATTACCACAACTAACGGCAGTAAAATTAAGCCCTTTTTGTAACAATAAACGAATACTTTGTTCGCCAGATTGGGCTGAGAAATTGCCTTCAAAAGTAAGTTCAGGATCAAACGGCAAATCGTATTCATTTAGTGCCCTTTTATGACCGGCCAAACGTGCCTTACTGTCAGCTTTGTGCAAAGATCCCGATATGTAGGCAATATCTTTATGTCCTTGTTCAATTAGATGACGGGTGGCGAGATAGCCACCGTGTTGATTGTCTAAGCTAGTGCAGTTTTCCCCAATTTCAGGCACAAATCGGTTTACTACTATTAACGGAATTTCTTGTTTCACCAGTTAAATTAGATATTCATCAGTTACTGCTTCGACGTGCAATATTAAGGCATCGCAACGACGGCTCAATAGCGCTTCAATTTCTTTAATTTCTGCTTCTTCGTCACTGTGCCCCGTCACCACAAACATATTCTTGTTGGCTGACCTTAATACTTCTTCTGAACCCGCCATCATTTCGCCATAGAACGAACCATGGAGTTCAGGTACCACATAGCCAACTGTATTGGTTTTATTGGATGCAAGAGAAGCTGCAATAACATTGTGACGATAGCCAAGCTTTTCCATGGCTTTATGCACCAGCACTCGGTTTTTCTCTTTTACTGTGCCGGTATTGTTGATAACTCTAGAGACGGTCGCGGAAGACACTCCAGCCAGTTCACTTACCTGTTTAATAGTTACCATTTATGATTTTCCTTTGCACCTACTTTATCTTTTACCTTGACGGTATGCTATGTTGAAATGGTATCCGTATTCACTTTTGCGCAATAATACAATTTTAGTGGTCACTTATGGTTCTCATCTGGTTTTTAGCTGTAAAGATAATTGTCTTGGTTAATCCATTTTGCCACGACTTATTTCATAAAAAATATCCAGTGCGTTGTTTACGCCACTCGTTGCTTCGACATAGAGTTGTGGTAATAGCTGATACTTTAATATCACCACACTTGCCGCATCGAAAACACCAACCCCATAGGTAATTTGCAATTTTTCCGAAATACGCCCTGTCAATTGAAGCTGAGTGCCATCCCCTTGGCCAGCAGTTTGGATATTTAAAGAGTCGAAACCGAGTGCGCGGCCAAATTGGCTAATACGGTTTTCACTGCGGCCAACACCAAAACCCACTAACACATTAATGAGATTAGTATTGATATCTCCCGCTTCACCATCCAGATCTTGTCCCTGCAAAAGATAGGATATTTGTCGTGCTTGGCTCATGGGTGGATCTGAAAATAATTCGACTTTGGGTATGATTGGATTCCCCGTAACACGAACACCAGCGACAACATCCCCAGTTGTATTTAATGGATTTCTGATTGCACTTACATCAAATTGAGGCAAGCTTGGTTCACCGTTAAAATGAATACTGCCTTCTTGGATAACTAAATTTTGTCCCCAAGCATCATAACTTCCATCTAAAATATTTAAATAGCCATTCAAATAGGTTTTCATCGGTTGATAACCCTCACTATTTTCCCTTTGCTTCTGAATGACAGTTAATTCTAAATCTCCACTGAGCGAAGCTTTCAAATCCAATGCATCGATATTAACGTTCCCTTTTTCTTGCGGGTCAACTTTAATATTCATCGCAATATCAAGCCCAAAGGGTATTACTGGCTCGGGCGTCACTTCGCCTATCACAATAACATCGGACGAAGGCGAGCGTGCAGATTCTGGCAATTGATCTATTTTGATATCGGTTTTTTCAATAACGATCTCGCCTTTAACCATGGCTTTTTTGGTATCAACATCAAACACTATATCTGGACTGATATCTGCTTGATGTTGCTTGTAAGCTAATTGTACTTTACTCCCGGTAATTTCACCTCTAGCTGCAAATTCTTCACCGAAATCTACATTAACAGAATAATTTGCCTCTCCTTTTCCTAACAGAAATCGCCCCACAACATCTGCAGATTGACCTTTAAATTCGATTGTTTGGTTAAAGTTAGTCAATGGATAAGTGTAGGCATCAAGAATAAGTTCCCCTTGCTCCACTATCAACTCACCTGATAGTTCAGGTTTTGCGATTTCTCCAGAGAATCCGACCGAACCATTTACCATGCCTTGCAAAGAATTCACTACTGGAATAAAACGTTTAAGTAACGAAAGGTCTACACCTCGAATACTGAGTTGACCTTGATGGGTTCTAGCATCTGGTGTTAACTGCAGCCTAGATTGCAAACCTACAGCGCCAGTCGCTGTTGTACCAGCAAAAACATTAGTGATTAACTCTTCTTTTAACAGATGCATATTGGCAACAATAGCTGTCAGTTCTAATCTATGCTCTGGTGTATCTAATCTACCTTGTAGGAGATTAGTCACTAGAAAATCAGCCCCTTTTTGGCTGTCATAGGTACCTTCTAATTTGCTCGATAACAACACATCACTTGTGTCCATTACCAACTCCGGCAAAAAGTAATTCATCAATTTGCCTAGGTTGTAATCAAAGCGAGCACTTACTTTAGCTTTTTGATTTTGATAGTTTGCTTGATCAATACAAAATTCTGTATTTTCATCCTCGCCATCCCAACAAGCGGAAGAAACGGTGTAAGAATTCTGTTTTACGTTCGCATCTATGTTGGCTGCAGATTTAAGGGTTAATCTGATAGCGTCGTGCTCAAATTCACTTTCTTCTAATTGCCCTTGCCAATGCAAATCGTCGAGTGACACAATTCGTCCTGTTAAGCGCTGCAAGGTTTCTACTTGAGGATGCTTGGCTGTAATAGACAAATTGTGTTGTTCAAGATCTCCTGAAAAAGAGATCTCGGCATTCTCTAAAGTTTGCCCCTGAATTTCTGCGGAGGCAACTTGGATCTGAATATCGCTAAGCCAATTTTCACCACTGTCGATTGCGGCAGTTATATCAATATTTTCGACTTCATCTCCAGCGAAACTTAATTTTTGTCCTGATGTTTGAATATTAAATCTCGGCCGATATAAATTACCTTCAATTACGCCTTCCAAACGTAAACTACCAGCGAGTTCTTGATGCAATACAGCTAACTGTTGTGCCTGCAAGTCTATTTCAAGATTTGATTCTACCGCTTGCGCCCATTCAATGGTCGCTTGCCAAAGTTTGGATGAAGGTAATTTAGTAGTACCTGTTAAATTTAGCTGATTATCTCCAAGAGATAGCTGTAATCCTTTGATTTGAACTTGCCCACTTTGCAGGAGTTTAAGTTCGCAGTTTGCTTGTAGTGGCTTTTCTAGATAAATCCCGTTTACATCATCACAAGTGAGATCCAACGTCATACCTTGCTCATTGATGGCAGTTGCGAATTCTAGGTTGCCATTTAGATTTGCCGGTAATTGTTGATGTAACAAATTAAGGGCCAATCCATCAATATCTACGTTATATTTATTGGTTAATTGTTTTTGTTGGTATTGTGTTTTTCCGGTGAGATTAAGCTCCCCTAAAGCACCCGTTATAATCAAATTATTTGCATCCACTTCGACTTGCTGCGGGTAAATCCCAATCTCACCTTGGATGTTAGAACTATTTTGTTGCTGAGCTATCTCAGGATGCTCTAATTCAATATCGATACTATTGTTATAGCCATCACGCCAATTACCCTTAATTGCAATTTGACCTTGTCGAATATTGGCATCTAAGGGAATATCTAAAAACTCTAACAACGAAGCAGTGTTAGATAAGTTCATCTGAATGTCTAAGGGTAAATTATCTTTTTCAAAATCGGTTTGTACTTTTGTCTGAAGTATCTGCGCATTTTTATCGCTGATGTTGACAGCAACTTCTTTTAAATCGCCTTCACTTGTCAGAGTTAATCTATTGTTTTGCTTACTGACATCTAGGTTGAGTTCATGGCTAAAAGCCTTATCCAAAGCCAGGTTAACAGCATAGCTTATTTGACTATCAGCAAGCCCTTGATGAAGCTGTAACTCTCCGTTTGAATCCAACTTTTGATTTTGAAGTCTTAGCTGGCTGTTAAGTTCACTGATGACCATTGTGGATTGGTTATCATTTGCCACCTGATTAAACTTGGACAATGACAATTCTGAAATCTCAGCGTTTACCGGTATAAACACGTCTGGAATTTGAATTTGTGGTGCTTGCTCCAGCTGAGCTACCAGAGTATCTAACCAGAAACTCTGTGGCGATTGTGAAGATTGCTGACTTGCTTGTGTCGTTGGAGAACTAAAAACATTCAGTTGTTGCAACTGGATTCGCTGTACTTGAACGTCTGGTCCTTGCATGGAAGCTTGCTTAATAGCTAGAGCATCCAACGAAACCATGGGCTGGTTAGCGTTTAAAAAAACAAAGCTGTCAATTGAAAACTTATCTAAAGAGACAGCTAAAGGCAGTTCAATATAGCCATTTTCTGAAGCCTCCGACGAGCTTTCTTGGGTGCCAGTTTGATCAACTGCAAGTGAGCCTAAGTGCAAATCATTTACACATAAATTTAAGTCAAATAAACACGTCAGCTTAAGGTCAAGATTCACATCTTTTGCTCGAATATCTATAGTCGGGGTTTGTATATTTAATTCCTCAAACTGTAAATTTGAATATAAGCTGCCTTGTATCCCCTGATATTCAAGGTCAATCATTGTTGAGGCTATACTTAATCCCGCTTTTACTCCCCATTGTGTTGGAAGTAACAAAATCAATCCTGCAATAAGTGCTAACAAACCAAGAAAAACTATCGCAAGCCATTTAGTTATTTTGCCTAGCATCAAACTATACCCCTGGCCCTATATCTAAATGTAACCGCCACGTTTTTTCCAACTGACTATCACCGCGAGCGATGTAAACTCTTACCGTGCCAATGGGAGACAGATAATGTGCACCAATGCCAACACCATAAGCAAGATCGCTAGCAAATTTTTCAGTGGCATTGCCCACATCTGCAAAAACAGCTGCTCGCCAATTATCTGCGACCTTGTATGCATATTCGGCACTTGCAACCGCTAAATAACGACCACCAATTAATTCGATTTGCTCTTCTGAGTCTTCAATTACCCGTCGGTAATCGGCTAACTCGTTAAGTCCAAATCCTCGCACACTTTGATCTCCCCCAGCAAAAAACCTTTCCGTTGAGGGGACTTCTTCAAAACTGTTAGTGGCGATCGCGCCAGCATCTGCTCTAAAAATAAATCTATGCTCACCAATACTTCGAATCCACTTAGTGCGGATTAGCAATTTGGCAAAATCAATATCGGATAAGATCTCTTTTGATGCGCCGGATATTGTTATCTGTTGACGGTCGCCCCAATCAACAAATATATCCCCTCTTTTACGTAACCGATTTACGGTAAACCCTGGCATCAATAACGCAGTCGTAATGCGCTCATCTTCTAAACCTTGACTAAATCTTTCTTGGCTATAGCGTAAGAAAGTTATGTAGTCCCAGCCACCTTCTTCCTCTGCGCCAAATTGTCGCTGAATAGCCAAACTCACATTGTCACTTTCAGTCTGGTTTTCGCTGACTTTTTTGTATCCAAGTTGGATATTCACAAAATCATTTAATGGATTACCTTTAGGCATACGATAACCAAACTCAATTGATTGCTGAGGTCTTGATACGAACAGGTTTGTGGTGAAGGCATGTCCATCCAAGTTTACCCAAGGTCGCTGCCATTCAAAGGTAAAACGAGGTCCTGTATCTGTTGATACACCCAAGCCAAAATTGTATTTATTTTTTGCTTTTGGCGACAATATTACTTCGATAGGAACCACGCCATCTTTAGCCTTTTCAGCGTTTGCTCGAGCAATAGCTCTATCAAAGTACCTTGTGCTTTGCATATCGATAGAAAACTGGCTAATTTTTGACTGATCAAAATACTGACCCTTTTTAAATGTTTTTACTTCTTCTACTAAATCTTTACCTGTCGTGCTTTGCAAATATTGCAAAGCACCAAACTTATAACGTTGCCCAAAATTAAAGATCCAATGAATTATCGCTTCAGAGGTGCCGCTTTCTTTTTGGGGTTCAATAATTAATTTATGTAGCGGAAAAGAAAAATCAAAAAAACCATAAAGCAGCGCATAAGAACGTAATTTTGCTTTAACAGACTCATATTCTTCATGGTTTAACACCTGACCTTTAAAGCCTTTGAGTTTATTCACTATGTTAAGCAAATCTTGTGGCATGGCATCGGCTGCCACCTGTTCTAGGTCATTAACCAAGACCACATTCGCAACCTTAGTTTGATTTCCTAAGGAGACAGCTATTTTCCACGTAAAGGTTGAGCTGGCATCGTCATTTTCTTGCTCATCGACGAGAGTTACTTCGATTTCAGCATCGTAATAAGCATAAGCGTCCAGTGCTGTGCTCACTTCTTGTTTTATTTCTTTGGCATATCGCTCATAGTTCATGCTAGCAAAAGGATCTGAAAGATCATTCAGATAGGCGCGAATATTAGACTCAATATCACCTGAAGAAACACCTTCAATTTCAAAATTCTGCTCTGCATTTACCTTAAATGCGAAGATGAATATGATGCAGGCGATAAAGTAAATAGGGTTCCTGTACTGCAGACAAAACCTCCAAAAAATCTGTAAAACCATCCTAGCGATCAGTTACTTCTCGCCAATATCTGTCCTAATATTCTCATCACTGCAAGGACGCAGTATTTAAGACACAAGGATGTGCAACCTACCCTTTTGCCACGTCTATTGCCTTGACCTTTTCTGCCTGTTTGTTAGCAGATTATATTCACTCAAAGTGAGGACAATATTATGGAAAATATTAAATCAATCCTAAACCTACTAATGGTATCAGTCAGAGCTTGTCTATACCAGACGAGTTCCGCTGGAATAGACGCTTTCATTTAGCTTAATCCGCATAATTTATGTCGTCTACAACAAACTTGATAGCTTATTGCGAACCTCAGATTAAACAGACGACTAAGGTATTTTCTCTATCACTCAACAACGAAAAGGGTAATTTACCCTGAGCATCGAATATGAAAAAACTACTTATATTAGGTGACTTACAAAGTCCAGAAGTTCAATCAATCATGAAAATTTGTCGCGACCTTGAGCATCATGTATTTGTCTTAAATACTTCCGATGCTGCGCAATTAAACTTGCTTCATTTTGATGTCACATCAAACGCGCTTTTTCTAGATCAAGTTGAAAAACTTTGCGACTTCGATGCGGTTTATTGGCAGCAGGTAACACCTATCAAATTTGGCCTCTGTGCAACCCCTAATTTAATAACTTATTGTAACGACGAAAGCGCCTATATTGATCACATTCAAAGAGAATATGCTAGCTTGATTCAAATTCTACTCAGTGAATATAGAATTGCTTGGTTTAATGGTTGGCATGCGCTGCAATTCTACCGCGCTAAGCCTAGACAGCTGACGCTCGCACAAAGCCTAGGTGCTAACATTCCACCCACTCTGATTACAAGCAATCCGAGCACAGCCCATAGCTTCATCGAATCTCAACAAAATGTTGTCGTGAAACCTGTGTTGGGCGGTGCAACAACCTTTACCTTATCAAAAGAATACAAACAATTAGAAGCAATACAAAAATGGTGTACTCAACCGGTGACCTTGCAATCCTTTGTATTAGGGAAAGATATTCGTACCTATGTGATTGGCGATGAAGATTTTAGTTTTATTATTCATAAGCAAACCGAAACCTTTCAGTCTGTTGGAAAAACAAAGAATCATGTTATTGATGTAGAACCGATAAATCTGCCTAGCAGTATCAAACAATTGGCTCAAAGACTAATGCGAGCCTTTCACATGCGGTGGACAGCTATTGATTGGCGATTAACTCCTAAAGGAAACTTTGTGTTTATCGCCGCAGATCCTATCCCTAGATTCGTGGAAAATGAAAAATTAACCAATATCCCTATAAGTGAGAAGCTCAGCTTACTCTTATCTAGCACATAATTCGTTTTGCATAAAAAAGCGCTACTGAAGTAACAGTAGCGCTAGTTAGTTGTATCAAATTATAGAATAAAGCGACTAAGATCTTCGTTATCCACTAAGGCTTCTAAGTGGGCATTCACATATGCTTCATCAATTTCAAAAGACTCACCACTTTTATCTGAAGCTTCGAAACTGATATCTTCCATGAGTCGCTCCATCACTGTATGCAAACGACGAGCACCAATATTTTCAGTCTTCTCGTTCACTTGCCATGCTGCTTGAGCGATTCTTCTAATACCGCTTTCAGCAAAATGAATATTTACGCCCTCAGTCTGCATGAGCGCTTTATACTGTTCAGTAAGTGAGGCATTTGGCTCTGTTAGAATTTTAACAAAATCATCCACATTAAGCGCCGAAAGCTCGACTCTTATGGGTAAACGGCCCTGTAATTCTGGTATAAGATCCGATGGTTTTGCCATTTGGAAAGCACCTGAGGCTATAAACAAAATGTGATCGGTTTTTACCATACCGTGTTTAGTCGAGACGGTAGAACCCTCAACTAAGGGTAATAAATCTCTTTGCACCCCTTCGCGACTCACATCAGCCCCGCCAGTACCTTCTCGTTTACAGATTTTGTCAATTTCATCAATGAAAACGATGCCGTTTTGCTCTAACGACTCAATAGCTTGTTCTTTTAAATCTTCTTGGTTAATCAGCTTGGCTGATTCTTCTTCAACAAGAAGTTTAAAAGCTTCTTTAATTTTAAGCTTTTTCTTTTTCTTCTTGTCGCCGGATAGATTTTGGAACATACCTTGAAGCTGATTTGTCATCTCTTCCATACCAGGAGGAGCCATTATTTCAACACCGACTTGGGGTAAAGCGATATCTATTTCGATTTCGGTATCATCAAGTTTACCTTCACGTAATTTTTTACGAAAAGATTGTCTTGCTCCTTTTTCTCGCTCTTCGGTAGTTTCTTTTTCACCAAAATAGTCTTTTGCAGGTGGTACAAGTATATCCAACACCCTTTCTTCAGCGGCTTCTTCAGCTCGGTATTTGACCTTTTTTGCAGCAGTTTCTTTAGTCATTTTAACCGCTATATCTGCAAGGTCACGAACAATGGATTCGACCTCTTTACCTACATACCCCACTTCAGTGAACTTGGTAGCTTCGACTTTGATAAAGGGGGCATTGGCTAATTTCGCCAAACGACGAGCAATTTCAGTTTTACCAACGCCAGTTGGACCAATCATTAAAATATTTTTAGGGGTAACTTCCTGACGTAACTCAGGTTCTAATTGCATTCTTCGCCAGCGATTTCTCAAGGCGATAGAGACTGCTCTTTTGGCGTCAGCTTGACCGATAATATGGTTATCTAACGCATGCACTATTTCTCTCGGTGTCATTTCAGACATAGGGTAAACCTCTGAATTTCTTTTTGGTTATTGGACGCTTTGAACTTAATAATCCAATACTTCTACAGTTTGTGAATGATTGGTGTAAACACAGATACTACCAGCAATGGTGAGCGCCTTAGTCGCAATGTCTTTTGCACTTAACTGGGTGTTTTCCAATAAGCCAGTGGCTGCAGCTTGGGCGTAGGGACCGCCAGAACCAATGGCAATTAAATCATGTTCAGGTTGAATTACGTCACCGTTCCCAGTAATGATCAAAGATGCGGAGTGATCAGCTACCGCCAGTAATGCTTCTAGACGCCTTAACGCACGATCTGTTCGCCAGTCTTTGGCAAGCTCAACAGCAGCTTTGGTCAAATGTCCCTGATGCATTTCAAGCTTAGATTCAAAGCGCTCGAATAACGTAAATGCATCTGCGGTTCCACCAGCAAAACCTGCTAGTACTTTGTCATGATATAAACGTCTAACTTTGCGTGCATTTCCTTTCATCACAGTGTTACCAAGTGATACTTGACCATCACCAGCTACCACTACTTGATTATCTCGGCGCACAGAGACTATTGTTGTCATTTAAAAACTCCTCACAAAGGTCGCTCTAGTTAAAATTGCGACTCCAATGAGAATGTAAGTGGGGTATAAAGCGAATTTTTCAAGCGGGTTGCGCAAACTTAAATGTTACCAAATTTTGCAACCCACTATTTTGTTTCGGCGTAATTCGTGTCGATGTTTTTCTGCTAGACGCTTTTTATCGTAAGGGCCCAAGACAACGCGGTACCATCGACCATTGCTACCATTACTTTCAATCACCTCGGCTTCAAGATTTACTAATGCAATCCGAGCTCGAAGTTCTTCTGCTTGATCGTTTACCCTAAATGAACCGCACTGCATGATGTAGAGTTTATCCGAGTCTGGAATTTCCTCTACGTCCACCTCGACTGAATATTCAGGTAATGCGTCAATAAATGCCCATTCTTCTTCGTGAAGAATAGGTAAAGGATCTTTCGGACCTTCGACAAAACGCGGTTGTTCAGCCGGCATTTCAGTTTCAGCTGATACAGGTTGTGAACTCTCGGGGGGAGTTATCGTTTCTTTTTGTAACGAATAAAGCGCAAACACAAAACCGCACACAAGTGAAAGGGCAATCATCATCCGAAACCAAGGTGTTCCGGACGTATTGGATGTTGTCTTTTTCTTTGTTTTTTTAGGTTTTCGTTTAGGCTGTCCTCGCTTTACATAATCTTGTGGCGCCATAGCGGTAAATTACCATTCCAAATTTAATTTGTTTTTTTATTATGAAGACATTCTAAAAAATTTTAGCGCGGGTTGCTTACTATTTTTTCGATATTTTGATGTGGAATAAAAATATGCTGAAATCCCTAGCTAAAATCTTGGGGTTGCATATCAAGGTGCCAACGTATTCGGCTACTTAATTTATGCCCTTGTAATTCGCGCATAACCTGTTGCATGCAAGATAAAATATATTGACGAGACTGACTTTGCACAACCACTTGAAAACGAAATCGTCCTTGTTTTTTTTCTATCAGACAAGGCAATGGACCTATTATTTTTGCTTGTTTAAATTGTCCCAACATCGCAACCGCATAATCTAAAAACGTAAGCACTTTTTCCTGATCAAGGTGTTCCGCTCTTAATAACACCTGAAAGCTGAAAGGAGGTAAGTTTGCACTTTTTCGTTCCTGCAACATAGTACGAGCAAAATCACCGTATCCGTTTTGTACCATATCTTGTAACAATGGATGCTGAGGTTGATGAGTTTGCAACCAAACTTCTCCTGGTTTATTTGCACGACCAGCACGTCCGCTGAGTTGAGTTATGAGTTGCCCCATTTTTTCAGGGGCTCTAAAATCAGCACTAAACAGCAAAGTATCTATATTGACCACTATTGCCAAGGTGACATTTGGGAAGTGATGCCCCTTAGATAAAATTTGTGTTCCAATTAAAATTTGATGTTTATTTTTATTAATCTTGTCTAGCATTTCAGCGAGACGTTGCTTACTGCGCGTAGAGTCACTGTCGATACGAACACAAGAATACTCTGGAAACCGTTGAGTTAAAAATGCTTCAAGTTGTTCCGTTCCTAGCCCATCTGTAGACAGATCTGAACTTCCACAACTGGCACATTTATATCGCATAGCCTTGTGTTCACCACAACGATGACACTGCAGGTTATTCGCGGTTCTATGCACGGTATACGGATAATCACATCCGGCGCAGGTTACAACATGCCCACAATGATGGCAAAGCAACGAAGGCGCGAATCCTCTTCTATTTACAAATAAAAGTACTTGATTGCCTTGCGCTAACTGAGTCTCAATTTTATTTATCAATCCTTCCGCTAGACCGGCCTGCAATGATACGCCACTGATATTCAGTAAATGTTGCGTCGGCATGCTTGCGTGGCCTGCTCGTTGATGTAGATGAAGATGCCTGTATTTTTTACTCAGGGCATTTTGCAAGGATTCTAACGAAGGGGTAGCACTGCCCATAATAAGCGGAATGTTCGAAATTTTTGCTCTATATACCGCCAGATCTCTGGCGTGATATCGCAAACCATCTTGTTGTTTAAATGACTCATCATGTTCTTCATCCACTATTATCATTGCTAGACGATGCATGGGTAATAACACACTGGATCTTGTACCTATAACAATTCCAACATCTCCACGCCTAGCTTGATGCCAAACGGAGAGTCGCTGAACATCTGTTAATCCAGAATGAATGCTCGCCACAACCGGCCCAAACCTTTTCTCAAATCGCGCAACTGTTTGGGGTGTTAAACCGATTTCAGGCACCAATATAAGCACTTGGCCACCGTGTAATATGACTTCCTCAATCACTTGAAGATACACTTCTGTTTTACCGCTGCCTGTTACACCTTCCAGTAAAAAGCAATTAAATCCAGAGGATTCATTGATACTGCTAATAGCCAAAGATTGCTCCACATTGGCGTGATGTTTTTTATCAAGAAGAATCTTCTGTTGCCAATTTATTCTTGCTGCTTCTTTTTGCCAAGCGGTGATCAAATGCTTTTCTTTTAGGTTTTTAATCACTGCGTCGGAAAAACTCGCTTTTATTTGGGCCAGAGGCAGCGCGGACTGTTGTAGCAGAGTAAAAAGCTTGGCCTGCTTTGGCGAAGCAGATAATTTATCGATCTCTGCCTGCTCTGCATTTTCCGCCGATAACATTTCCTGTTGATATTCAGTCAACTCAACATTCTTTCTTAACCGCACAGGTAAAATACTGTTGAGCACTTCACCTATCGGATGCAAATAATAATCTGATAACCACTTAGCTAGCTGCATTTGATGAGCATCAACGCTTGGGACCCTATCGAGCACTTTCTTTAAATATTTATATTTTTCATTATCAGCTTCCTCAACAGTCCTTGGTGACTCAAGGCAAACCCCAACCAAGGTCTTGCTACCGAAGGGGACAAGCACTCTAACACCTGAAGACAAAGGCGTATCTTCAGGTAGCGTTGGCACCATGTAATCAAATGGTTTTGCTAAGGGAACAGGAACGGCTACAGAAACTAATTTCACATGGATATTTACTAGAAAGTCATTATAAGAATAGTAACAGTTTGCATGCTTTTACTCTACTGACCGTTTTATCGGTTTATCTGCATTGCAACAAAAAGCTTGCTGAGTGCGGTATATTCATATAAACTTCGCGCTCCAAAATTACCGGCAACTGTTTGTAACGGTCGCCATATTAAATAATAACGTCTGGTGTTTAGCTTCGGGCTTTATAGCGAGACGGCCTAGAATTAAGGTATTCCAATGAAACAAGGTATTCATCCTGAATATAGCGAAATAACAGCATCTTGCTCTTGTGGTAACGTGATGAAAATTCGCTCTACTGTAAAAAAAGATTTGAACCTGGACGTATGTTCTGAGTGTCATCCTTTCTATACTGGTAAGCAACGTAACGTTGATACTGGTGGTCGAGTTGATCGCTTTAAGAAACGTTTTGGTGTTTTGGGTAAAAAATAAGCCCAAATTTCTTTTGAAAACGCCCTCAAATAAGAGGGCGTTTTTTTTCTCTTTTTTCGTTATCTATCTTTTCACAAATTCTATTTTTACCTGTCACATTCTAATAGCTTAACTATACTTAAACTGAAGTGTATAAAAGTAACTTCCATAAAATGCAAAAAGGTGGCTAATTTATGGGACTGAAATTAAATCAATTGTTATTTGCGTATGAAAACCTTACGTCCAACGACGTTTCAGACACAATTAACGCAAATAAATTGATTCAACAAATACTCAAGGCAACACGTGTTCAATTTAATATGGAAGTGGCCTTCGTATCTCGATTTATCGACAATGCTCGGGTTTTTCAATACGTTGATTCAGGCAACAATGTTGATATTATTTCTATTGGCGATAGTGACCCACTCGAAGAATCTTATTGCTACCTAGTAGCCAAAGGAATTACGCCGGAACTGTTAACTGATGCGCAGAAGGAACCTAGTGTAGCCCATTTGGCCGCTACCAAGGCAGTTCCCGTGGGCGCTCATATGAGCGTTCCCATTATATTGCCAGACGGAAATTGTTTTGGCACATTTTGCGTTTTCAGCCGTTCAGCAGATGAATCGTTGGGAAAAATTGACCTTGAAAGCTTTCGATTGATTTCTCAAATCGTGACTAACCTTTTATCTGATATTGCACAAACACAACTCCAATTTGATGAAATTAGAACAAAAGTGGCTTACATCATCACTGAGAATAAGACCAGTTTAGCATTCCAACCTATAGTCAACATTAATTCGCCCGACACCACTATAGTAGGGTTTGAAGCCTTATGTCGTATTGATGGGGTGAATTGGCATCCTAATGAATTATTTGATAAAGCAATATTAGTTGGCTTATCTATAGAACTAAATCAAAAGATAGTAAATGCCGCTTTTAGCTACTTAGATCAGCTTAAACAACACCAGTATATTGCGATAAATTTAACCCCTGATTTTATTATCTCAGATGAATTTTTAGACCTATTTAAAAACAGAGATTTACATCAAGTTGTTATTGAAATTACAGAACACATAGCAGTGAGCAACTATCCCAAGATGATGGAGCATTTAAGGGTTGTTAAAACCTCTGGGGCTCGTATTGCAATTGATGACGTTGGTGCAGGCTATTCTAGCTTCCGACATATATTGCAACTTCATCCAGATATCATAAAGATAGACCGTAGCCTAATTGAGATCATTGACCAAGACATAGAAAAACAACGTTTACTAAAAGCTATTTTATTATTTGCCAATCAAATGGAATATAAGGTGGTTGCTGAAGGTGTAGAAACCAAAGCAGAACTGAGAACGTTGCACCAAAGTGGCGTGAATTTAGTGCAGGGATTTTATTTCGCCAAACCCCAAATATTGTCAAATCTTGACCATTTTGAATTTTAGCGAGCTGACTAAAGAGCGGAAAAATACAACAACCCAACATTCATTAGATGATTGAAATCTATATTTATCATTTTCAATATTAATGTAGGCTGCGCATTTTTAATAAAATCATAGTGTTAGCTATATTTAATTCTTCTAAGCCTTTGCTAGCAAAGAGATTTCATCCTGCTCTAGTTATGGTATCTTAAGCTTGTATAAACAAAGTATTAACAAAATATAACACGTAAGGCTTTTTCTAATGTCAGACTTTCGCCAGCAAGCCCTTGATTATCATGCCCAGCCAACGCCGGGAAAAATCAGTGTTGAAATCACTAAACCAGCCGCCAACGTTAAAGATTTAGCATTGGCATATAGTCCTGGTGTTGCAGAGCCAGTAAAAGAAATAGCAGCCGACCCAAATGAAGCTTATCGTTATACCGCCAAAGGCAATCTGGTCGCTGTTATTTCTAATGGTACTGCAATTTTAGGCTTGGGAAATCTAGGACCACTGGCATCAAAACCTGTTATGGAAGGTAAAGCCTTATTATTTAAACGCTTTGCCGGAATAGACTCTATCGACATTGAAGTAAAGCACCGCACTACAGAGGAATTTATCAATACTGTCGCCAATATTGCAGACACCTTTGGTGGGATAAATTTAGAAGATATTAAAGCGCCTGAATGTTTTGAAATTGAAAAAGAATTAATCAAGCGCTGTAAAATTCCCGTTTTCCATGATGACCAACATGGAACAGCCATTGTAACAGCCGCTGGCATGCTCAATGCGTTGGAAATTCAAGGCAAAAACATTGAAGATGTGCGTATTGTTTGTATGGGAGCCGGGGCCGCTGCCGTCGCTTGTATGGAATTATTGATAAAGTGTGGTGCGCAACGAGAAAAAATTTATATGCTTGATCGTCAAGGTGTGATTCATACCCGCCGCAGTGATCTTACAGAGCATAAAATGTTGTTTGCTAACAATACTGACAAAAGAACCCTTGAAGACGTGATGACGGGCGCTGACGTGTTTGTAGGTGTATCAGGTCCAGATCTTCTTCCTCCTGAAGTTTTAGCCTTGATGGGCGAGAATCCTGTGGTGTTTGCTTGTTCAAACCCAGATCCTGAAATTAAACCTGAATTAGCCCATGAAGTGAGAAAAGATCTCATTATGGCAACAGGACGTTCAGATTATCCCAACCAAGTAAATAATGTCCTCTGTTTTCCCTTTATATTCAGAGGAGCCTTAGATGTTCGGGCAACACAAATTAATGATGAAATGAAAGTGGCTGCTGTAGAAGCATTGCGTAGCGTGTCGAAAGAGCCGGTTCCTGAAGAAGTATTAACCGCTTCCAACTCAGACAAACTAGAATTTGGTCGTGATTATATTATTCCTAAACCTATGGATCCTAGATTATGTGAACGCATAGCGGGTGCTGTTGCTAAAGCAGCTATTGCGTCTGGCGTGGCTCAAGTAGAAACCCTGCCTAGTCAATATTCACGTTAGGTTTAGGGCTTGGAGGCTGATGTTGAGGGTTATGGATAAATTTTTCATCCGTTAAGCCTTTTAAGAAATTTATCAGATCCTGTTTTTCCGATTCTTGTAATATAAAGCCCTTTATAAAAGGGCTTTTTAATGGATTATTCACCCCTGCGCCTCTGCCACCAGCCGCATAAAAATCAATAACTTGCTCCAATGTTTGAATGCTGCCATCGTGCATATATGGGCCGGTCAACTCAATATTACGTAACGTGGGAGCTCTGAATTTTCCCATATCTTCAGAGTTTAATGTAATGTCAATCAATCCTCTGTCGTCAGCAGGGTATGCACCTTTATTATCTTCATTATAGAGGCCTGTATTATGGAATGGCTGTAGATTCAACGATTGAAATTCATGGACGCTAGATTGGGTGAAATTAAAGCCTCCATGACAATGAAAACACTCGGTTTTTTCAGAAAAAAATAGCTCCATGCCTCTGATTTGGCTTCCGGTTAAGGCATCGTCTTGTTGTCGGTAAGCGTAATTATCAAAGGGCGAATTGAAGGATACTAAACTTCTCACGTATGACGCTAGCGCCTTTACCACCATTTCCATGTTGAGTGTATCCACTTGGAATGCTTGTTCAACTAGATATTTGTAATCCTCGGTATTGAATCTAGCCAAAATCAAATTTTCATTACCTGTAACGCCCATTTCAACGGGTGTTTCATTAAAAAGCGGTATCAACAATTGTTGTTCTATGTGCTTAAGCCCATTATGAGCCCAAGTAAAGCTTCCGTTGTAACCAACGTTTATAAGTGCTAATGCATTGCGATTTAACGACTCGCCCGTTGCCCCAATGGATACAGTATTGGGGTCGCTAAACGCTTTTTCGGGGACATGGCAACTAGCACAAGACATTGTGTTATTAATGGATAGTGCTGGTTCGAAAAAAAGCGCTCTTCCTAGAGCAACTTTCTCTTTTGTCATTGGATTATCTTCAGGTGCTTGCGGCTGCGGGAATTCATCTGGCAAGTCATACTCGTGAGGAGTTGAAGATTGCTCACAACCCAATAGCGATAACACTAGAATAAGCGTGGCTATTCTTTCCATCTGAATACTCTGCCTGAAGACAAATTCTTTATAACTTCGCCACACACTTGAGTTTGATCATGGTTAAACATGCAACTATCCCCATTTATCACTTCAATCTCATCTAATAAGGCAGCTATATCTAAGGTAATTATTGGTTTGTTAGAAGTTAGGTCGGCTGCAATTTTTATTCGATTGGGCACTTTACATTCTTCTTGGGGTGCTCTTACAGATGACTGACTTACACATCCTAAACTGCCTAAATGAAACAACCAACTGCTGTCGTCGCTTGTCATATCTATACGCATAAATTTATAACCCATGCGCCACGACCAGAACATACTACTGTCGTTTAGTGGAGAAGCCTGGGTAAGTGGGTTCAGGTGATTTTGAGTAAATGGCACTGATAATGAAAATTCAATACTATGCAAATCCTGCATTTCTCCATCGAAAGTAAATTTTAAACTTTGATTTGATGGAATTGAGTCGTCGCAAGATGTATCAAATTTAATAAGAGCAACATTTTCGTTTTGCCACGGCGATTCATCAAATATCGGCACTATTTCTTTATTATCAAATGTATAAAATTTCAAATCGGATACAAAGAACGAGAGGTTTTCTATTGTCCAAATGTCTTGCTGATGGGTAAAACTAGCCTCACATGAAATTGGTGTAGCACCGTTATAAAGCGCAAACTCTAATGCTTGCCGTTTAGCAATGTCCGAGTCGCTACATCCGAGTAACATCATGATTAAGCATAAAGGGAGCAGTCGCATAAACCCAAAAAGTATTTTAACGTTAGTTTGTTTTGACTGTAGATTACGCGATCTTCTATGAAAATCCATAGTTCAGTTTACATCTGCATTTTTAATATTGTATTATAATTTTGTTAACTAAGTGTTTTATCTAATCAATTAAATTATCACTAATTTTGTCATCGTCGATGTAACAAACTATCTAAGGAAAGCTGAATGAAGAATCGCCTTATTCTTACCTGTGTTTCGCTGTTAATGAGTTTTGCAACAATCGCCAAATTGCCAATAACAGTAACTGGTCCCGATGGTAACTTATCCCTTAGTCTACAGTTAGAAAACGGAAAAACTAACTACATTGTAGATTACAATGGTATGCGATTTTTGCAGCCTTCATCACTAGGGTTAAAAACTTCATTAGGCGATTTTTCTCAACAACTTACATATTCTAAACATTCTATTACTAGCGTCAGTTACGATTATGAGTTACTTAAAAATAAAGTGAGTCACGTTCAGCACGAAGCTACAAACTTATTAGTGAGTTTTACTACTGAGACGGGTGACTTTTTAGATATTGAATTTAGATTGGCCAACAATGATCTTGCTTTTAGATACATAGTTCGCAGTGGTCATGACGCAACAAGAATTAAAGTTTTTTCTGAAACCAGCAGCTTTAATCTGCCTGATGACGCGACAAGTTTTATTACACCGCAAGCTTTACCAGAAACAGGGTGGATGCAGACTAAACCTAGCTACGAAGAAGGCTACACTTTCGATGAACCTGTTGGTACCCCATCTGCCAATGGTGTGGGTTATACATTTCCTGCATTATTTAAAAACAACCAAAAAGGATGGATTTTAATTTCGGAAACGGATGTCGATAGCACCTACGTGGGATCACGACTAAGTGAAAGTACCAAACATGGCGAATATGGTATCGCTTTCCCTCAGGAAGGGGAGAATTCAGGCATTGGCGCAACCTATGCGGCAATGGCACTACCTGCAACAACGCCTTGGCGGACAATTACAATTGGCCAAACTTTGGCCCCTATAGTAGAAACGACCCAAGCATTCGATTTAGTCTTACCTAGATACCCTGCTTCTCAAGATTACAAGATGGGCCGCGCTAGTTGGAGTTGGATTGTTTGGCAAGATGATAGCATAAATTATGATGACCAAATTAAGTATATCGATTTAGCATCTGAATTGGATCTTGAATACGTCCTTATTGATAACTGGTGGGATAGGAATATTGGCCGAGATAAAATCGTCGAGTTAGTCAATTACGCGAAACAAAAAAATGTTGGGGTACTTTTGTGGTACAACTCAAACGGATGGTGGAATGATGCCCCACAAACGCCTCAAAATGCTATGAATACTGCGCCTGCCAGACAAAATGAGATGCAATGGTTGCAAGAAATAGGCGTCAAAGGTCTAAAAGTGGATTTTTTTGGCGGCGATAAACAAGACACGATTAAACTGTATGAAGATATATTTACCGATGCGAACAAATATGGTCTTACTATCACGGTTCATGGTTCCACAATTCCAAGAGGTTGGGAGCGAATGTATCCGAATTTCGTGACTTCTGAAGCAGTTTTAGCATCTGAAAACCTAATTTTTACCCAACGAGCTTCTGACTTGCATGCCTTTAACGCTACCATTTTGCCATTTACACGTAACACCATTGGCGCTATGGATTTTGCGCCTGTGTTTTTAAATAAGCGACTTTCTAGAGACCAAGTAAATGGAAGTATAAGACGCACTACAGAGGCATTTGAATTAGCGACTGGTATTTTGTATCTATCCCCAGTACAGCACTTTGGATTGACACCTAATAACCTAGAAGAGCAGCCAGATTTTGTTTTAGATTTGATAAAAGAAATGCCTGCAGTTTGGGACGAAACTCGCTTTATCGATGGTTATCCGGGCAGCCATGCTGTAATAGCTAGACGTAAAGGTTCAAAATGGTACGTAGCGGCGGTAAATGGTGAGGACAAAGCTAAAAAAATTACACTTAATTTGTCTATGCTAAAAGGAAAATCGCTACATCACATATTTGACAAGCACAATGGAAACGCAGATTACGAGGGCACAAGTGTGAATAATAATGGACAAATCACCTTGTCTTTGCAACCTCAAGGTGGCGCTGTTTTATACTCCAAAGAATAAATGGGTTGTTCTTAAGTCTCTGCTAGTTCGCTCTGATTTAGTGCGTTTTTTTTCAATAAATGGTGTTGATTACATCTTATCAACACCTAGTTTACCTGTTTATAAAAAGTCGTAAAGAAAACAATACTTTGCATAGAAAAACCTAGCTTATCACATGCTCCCAGCCTACTATTAAGAAATAACGATTGCTGTAAACTTTTCAGCACACAGTTGTTTTTGAAATCACTTATTTCATTATCTTAAAGGATTGTAGATGCCATTCCCGACTCATCGTTTTTACGAAGATGTTCTCGCATTATTTTGTGCGTGCGTGTTTGTATCTCTAGGCGTGGTATTTTTCAGTACCCATCAATTATTGACAGGCGGTACGGCTGGAATCGCTATTATTGGTACCTACTTATCACCGTTTTCATTCGGGGAAATTTTCTTCGTTGTGAATCTTCCTTTTTACTTGTTGGCATGGACTAAACTTAGCAAGCGCTTCACCATCAATACCTTCATTTCTGTGACTATGGTGTCGGTAATGACAGAGTACATGTATAAAGTGATTACGATTGCGGAGATCGATCCAGTTTTTGCCGCTATGGGCGGTGGAATGATGATAGGTGTTGGCCTATTAATAATGTTCAGACACAAATCAAGCCTAGGCGGCTTAGGCATTCTTGCTTTGTACATGCAGAATAGATTCAACATAAGAGCCGGCAATATAGGCCTTATGGTTGATTGCATCATCCTGTTTTCATCGTTATTTCTATTCGATCTTTATTTAGTTTTGTTATCAGTAATTGGCGCCATAACCCTCAACATACTGATTGCCGTTAACCATCGCCCCGGCAGATACAACGTCCCCCCAAAAAACAACTAAAATGGAGCCGTAGTACATTCCCCCCAAAAAATGGAGCCGTAGTTCATTATTCCAGCATCTCCCACAAAATCTTATAGAAAACACTGTAGACCCCTCAACTGAAGCCTTGTGAAGGTGCAAAATTTGCTGTAGATCCGTCATACATCATCATTTCAAACCAATTTGTGGGCAATACATGCCCAAATTTGTAAATAATGAACTACGGCTCCATTTTTTCGGGGGAATGTACTACGGCTCCATTGTTTTTATTTTTATGCGCTTAGTTTCGACATATCCATTACAAATCTGTGGGCAACGTCGCCTTTCTCCAAATGTGCGAAGGCTTCATTTACTTCTTCTGGAGATATGATTTTACATTCAGGGTGAATGTTGTGTTCTGCACAGAAATCCAGTACCTCTTGAGTCTCTTTAATTCCACCGATAAGTGAACCTGCGACTCTGCGTCTTCCCATAACCATAGGCATAGTCATAAATTCATTCATGGGGCCGACTTGACCAACAATAACCAAGGAACCATCAATATCTAGCAATGGTATATAAGTGTCGACGTTGTGTTTTACCGGTACAGTATCAAGAATAAGATCAAAAGATGCCGCTGCTTGTTTCATCTGTTTCTCATCGGTAGAAACTAAAATACCCGTCGCGCCTAAATTTTTCGCATGCTCTTCTTTATCGTTTGAGCGACTAAGAACAGTAACTTCAGCGCCCATAGCCACAGCAAGTTTTACCGCCATGTGGCCAAGACCACCCAAACCAATAACACCTACTCTACTTCCTTCTTTAACATCCCAAGTGCGTAGAGGTGAGTAAGTCGTTATACCGGCACATAAAATTGGTGCTACTTTGGGCAAATCTAGCGACGAAGGAACGCTTAACACGAATTCTTCTCGCACGATTATGTGCTTGGAATAACCACCTTGAGTAACTTCCCCGTTGACACGGTCTTTTCCACCATAAGTGGGGGTCATTCCGTTTCGACAAAACTGTTCTTCGTGATTGTGACATTGGTCACATTCTTGGCAACTATCCACCATACAGCCAACAGCTACTATATCGTCTAACTTATAGTTTTTAACATCACTACCAACTTCGATTACCTTCCCAACAATTTCGTGACCAGGCACTAATGGATAAGGTTGGGGTCCCCAATCTCCGTTCACAGTGTGTAAATCTGAATGACAAACACCGCTGTAAAGAATTTCAATCGCAACATCATTTGCTCGAACATCTCTGCGCTCAAAATGGTAGGGCACCATATGTGCATCAGATGAGTGAGCTGCGTAGCCAGTAGTTTTCATTTATCACCTCTTAATTGATTTAAGCTAGTTTGCATTTTATTACTTAATTATACAGGTTATAGATTACACCCAGTTGCTTAATCCTTTTTTTGTTATGCCTAATCCTCTGTCTCTTGCCACAAAGTGAAATGATTTTCTGTAAAGGCATCAACGCGTGTTCATAGTTGTGGCAGTGCTCGGTTTATAATGTACATACAATCAATACCCGGCGGTAAGGTACCAAACATTAATCCGTTGTGCTGGCACAAACGTGCTTTGATAAAAGCTTCCGCAACAAGTTTGTCTCCATGTTGCAGCATAGTAGATGCTTGCCATGCAAGCGCTAACTTTTCGACCAAATTTCTGCTGTTATATTCCAAGGAGTCAATATCGGTTAAAGCTATCTTTAAGTCTTCAATAAACACTTTTAAATCTAGATTAAGACTACTGCCTATCTCAATTTCATTAAGCAATGCAGTCAACGCCTCGGGCTCTCGATGAATGACTCTAAGCACGTCCAGACACTGGACATTTCCTGAACCCTCCCATATCGCGTTTACAGGAGATTCGGTATAAAGTCGCGCGAGCACATTGTCTTTGATTAATCCAACCGCGCCAATACATTCCATAGCTTCGGCGGTATGTAAAGAGGCGCGCTTACAAATCCAATATTTTCCAATTGCTGTTCCCAAGCGAATGAGCGCATCTTCTTGATTGTCTAGGGCTTTTGCCATGCGCATGGTAATCGCCAGAGCAGCTTCTGATTCTAAAGCTAAATCAGCCAGTACATTTTGCATCAATGGTTGGTCATGAAGATATTTGCCAAAGGCCTTGCGTTGTTTTGTATGGTGTAGCGCTTGTTGTGTTGCTAAGGCCAACAAAGAAGATGAGCCTACCATGCAATCGAAGCGGGTCATCGCAACCATTTCCAAAATAGTTTTAATTCCTTTTCCAATGGCACCTACTTGCCACGCAAAAGCACCTCTAAATTCCACTTCAGAAGAAGCATTTGACGTATTGCCGGCTTTATCCTTCAAACGCTGAATTTGAATTGGATTTTTACTACCGTCAGGACGCCACCTTGGCATTAGAAAACAAGTGATACCGCCTTCTGTATTCGCGGTAACTAAAAAACCATCGCACATGGGCGCTGAGCAAAACCATTTATGTCCAACGATTTCCCAAATTGGAGTTCCTGACTCATCTTTCCCGGTTGCAGTGGCCCAACTAGTGTTAGCTCGAACATCTGAGCCTCCCTGTTTTTCGGTCATTGCCATTCCTATGGTAAGACCATTTTTTTCAAAGTAGGGAATATTCCTGTGATCATATTGGTTTGATAATATCTTAGGGATCCAATGTTCGGCCAATGATGGTTGATGTTGCAAAGCTGGTACGGAGGCAAATGTCATAGTTAATGGGCAGCCTGAACCTGGATCTGCCTGCGTATGTAAAAATTCAATTCCAGCTCTAACTACATGCGCTCCCATTTTTTGTTCTTTCCATGGAAGCCAAGTATGACCATGAGCTATAGCACTAGTCATTAACTGATGATAAGCCGGATGATAATTGACTAGATCGACTCTGTGCCCAAATCTGTCATGCGGAGTAAATTCTGGGGTATATTTGTTGGCATCAAATCCAGCCTGTTGCAGCGAGCCCCCAACCAGTTGTCCATAGTCGGTAAGCAAAGTCTCTCCCCATTCTCCATCAAAGTTTTTTATCCAATGGGAAAGAATTCTATCACTGGCGTAAGCATTATAATCACTCAACGGGCTTGGTTGATTAAAGACTTGATGTGTTTGCCGATAGTCTGGTTGAAAGTCGCTGGACATGGTAAGTTTCCGATAATTTACAAAAAATCAACATATCGGACCACATTGTTTAGTGCGCTGTCAAACCATATCTATATGGGTAATAGATAGGCATTTTCTACGCTTATAGATGATAAATTTGGCGTCTTGAATTACACTGAAATGGTCACTAGTCCGGTCTATTTAAGTTTTAAACCAAGGAAAAATCTATGCTCAGATGTATTGGCCAAATTATCTGCCTCCTGATGTTTGCTATCTCATTTGCTTCCTTTGGTCATGCCGAAAAAGAAAAAGCCAGATTCGTTGCAGAGGATGGAAAAGATCAGGGGCGTTGTAACAATAGATTCAGACCCTGCGCTACTATCGAATATGCGGTACAACAAGCAAATAAAGGCGATAAGATTTTGGTTTCCGCGGGAACCTACACTATTGATTCTGAGCAGGCGCTTTTATACTTATTATCCGAGCTACAACCTGTTTTGGGTGGCTTTAACAAACTCGATAATTTTCAAATTCAGCAACCAGATAAATCTATTACTACCCTTGTCGGCGTTCCCCAAGAATATGCGCAAACGCTATTCGAAAAAGGTTTCACCACTATTGTAGATAGTAAATCTTTGATCAGTAAATACCCGCAAAAAAATATGGCGATTGTAAAACAGGCGTTAAAACCACAAGCTGCAGCTGAATGTATCGATGGAACAGCTAGCGGTTACAATTGTGAAAACGTATCTCTGCTGTCACATGTGCCACTCTCGGAATTACCGACAAATAGTAATTCTGCAAATGATATTTGGGGGCACGTAGATTTAAATGACATGCGTGAATACGCACTGATTGGATTGCAAAATGGGGTTGCAGTTGTAGATGTCACAAATCCCCAAGCGCCAGTAGTTATTGGCAGTGTAGCTGGGCAAAATACTACTTGGCGAGATATTAAAGTCCATCAGTACTATTCAAGCGACCTTGGACGTTGGATGGCTTATGCTTATGTGAGCGCTGACAATGTCACTGAGGGGTTGACCATACTAGATCTAAACTCATTACCTGAAACAATTTCACTAGTAAAAAGAGTTACCAACGATTTACAAGCACACAATATCTATATCAGTAATCAGGACTACACCACAAATACTGCCTTATCTAGCCAACAAGCGCCTTTGCTACATGTTGCAGGGAGCGAAAATCGAGGGGGATCTTGGCGCTCATATTCGTTAGAAAACCCCAGAACACCGGTTAGCCAATATGTACTAAGTAACGGCTCGCGTAATGATTATAGTCATGATTTAAGTTCTGTGAACATAACCGATGCGAGAAAAGAGACCCATTGCCAAGCATCACAAAGTGATTCCTGCAACCTAATTTTGGACTTCAATGAAAACGAACTCAGATTATGGGACCATTCCAACCCTAGCCAAGCTACTGAATTAGGACGGGAGACTTACCCAGATGCGGCTTACGTGCACTCAGGTTGGTGGAGCGAAGATAAGAATTACGTTATCTTGCATGATGAGTTAGATGAGCGAAATTTTGGCCTAAATACCAAGGTGCACATATTCGATATTACTCAGTTAAATTCACCTGAATTAGTATCTACTTGGACGGGCCCAACTCGAGCCATAGATCATAATGGCTTTACCAGAGGCAATAAATATTACATGTCCAATTACGAAAGAGGCATGACAATATTGGACTTATCTGATCCTTTGGCGCCAGAGCAAATCGGCTTTTTCGATACCTTTAGCAGCGCTAACAACACATCTTTTAATGGTGCTTGGGGAGTGTATCCATATTTGCCCTCTGGCATTATTTTAGTCAGTGATATACAAGGCGGCCTTTATGTATTGCAGGATGATACCTTAACAACAAGCGCTCCCTCGGTAAGATTTACCCAGAAAAACTATGAAACTATTGAAGGCGAAACACTTTCGGTTTCCGTTGAAAAGCAGGGCAATGACGCTATGTCAGTGGCTTACCACGTTTTTTATGGTTCGGCGTCTGAACAAGATTACCAGATAGAACAAGGTGAATTACAGTGGATCACAGATGATCTCGAACCTAAGTCCATCGAAATTGCCATCACTGATGACGGTATACAAGAGACCGATGAAATGTTTTTCATCCGCTTAAACAATCCGCAAGGAGGCTCGATTGATATAGCCGCGTCTACAGCTTTTGTCAGTATTATTTCTGACGACACCTTTCCTGGGCAAGTCGTTTTTGAGTCAGCTGAAATCACCGTTAAAGAAACCGATGGTGAAGTGGAAATCCCAGTACAACGAGTGGGTGGAGACCAAGGAGCGCTTTTAGCAGACTATATAATTGATTTTGAAACCAGCGTACAAGATGACATTGCCGCTGTTCGAGGTACCTTAGAATGGACAGATGGCGACAGCCAAGCAAAGTCTGTTTACATCGATATTCAAAATGATACAGAATCAGAAAGCAATGAGTCTTTTCTACTTACCTTAGTCACTTCTGAACCTGATACTTTGGGTGATCAAAATCAGATTAGAATCGTTATTCGCGATGATGAATCTAATCAACCGCCACAAGTAAATGCAGGCAACGATATACAAGTGAACACTCGACAGACTGTGCAAATCACAGCATCAGCGAGTGATGCCGAAAGCGATGTTTCTATTCTTTGGCAACAAATAACAGGTGATCCCGTTACCCTGTCAAATGCCAATTCTTTAAGTATGACTTTCACCGCGCCCTCTCAAGCTTCTACCTTAAGTTTTGAAGTTACCGCTACTGATGACTTTGGCGTAAGCGCCACAGATAGTGTATCTGTAACAGTGATAGCGGCCTCAAACACGCCCCAAGCTCCGCCGCAAAGTAGTGGTGGAGGTAGTTGGCAATGGACTAGTATATTCTACCTATTGTTAGTAATTTTCTGTCGCCGATTAAATTCGGCGACAGCACATTAGTTACTCTTGATTCGTGGCAGTGTCGTAAATCGCAATATTTTTGAAACTGCTATTTCCAGTTGGATTGCTAATGTCGTGATCCATGATAAAAACCAACTCAATTCTTTCTTGAGTAAAGTAATTTCCCACAGGGAAAGTGAAGGTCTGATATTCTCCAAAGTTAGTATAAGTATCTAGTCGGCGTCCCCAAGCTTGGGTGCCGTAGACTTGAAACCCTTTGTCACGGTCCAACACTGTACCCGGTAAAAAACCAATCCCATGCACTTCGCCTTGTTGCGTACTTTTAAAATCGAATTGCAACACTGTGGTTGGCGTAACCGGCTGTTCTATGATGATTTTTTGCCATTTATTGCCTGTAATTTCTACGCCGAATCCATCTTCTATTATGACTACCTCTCCGCTACGGTCTTGTTTGTTATTGAAAGGCGTAAATTGAAAAGTTCCTAAATCTAAAAAAGTTAATTCAGGGGGTTCAACGGGCGGTGGTGGTGTTTCTTCATAAACTCTAATATTTCTAAAATAAGCATCAGCGCCAACCGTTCGTTTGTCGTTATCCAATACAAAAACCAACTGACTAAAATCACCAGTAAAACTTTCTCCGACTAATATTTTAAATGTTTGATATTCCCCTTCTCCAGAATATCTAGACTCAATTATTCCCCAATACTGAGTGCCATATACCTTGAAGGTTGTTTCTGGACTAATCGCACTGTCTGTATCAAACCCTACCCCATGAATTTCAGCTTGAGTATTGGATTTATATTCAAACTCTAAAACAGTATTTGGCGTCACGCTGTAGTTAAAATCAATGCTTTTCCAAGTATTTCCCGTTAGCACCAATTCGAAATCAGTTTCACCTATTTCAGCACCGCCAGTGCGATCTTGAACACCCCCATATGATGATACTGGATATTCAACAAAACTAATAAAATCTGAAGCTACCTCAATCTCAAAGTACTGCGTGTCACTGCCACCAGGGGTTTCGACTCTAATTTGTACCGGTACAGTCCCTATGTCACTACTCGTTGGGGTCCAACTAAGCAAACCGTCAACACTAATGCTCATGCCTTCTGGAGAGGTATCTAAGGAAAATACTGCATTTTCGTCATTTTCCACATCAACAATGCTATCAGCATCGTATTGGTAAGGCTGATCAACAGTAGCATTTAGATTCGGTTCTGAAATGATGTTAGGGATATTTACTACAACCGGATCTATACAAGCAAATGGGCCTGTAGAAGCCGAATCTCTATATTGCTCCATGATTGAAATACTGCAACTTGAAAAATCTGTTGCTGAGGTATTTACCGTTGGAAACATGATAAAACCAGATGGCGTAGAGGCACATGCGGTTCCACTTTGACCATCATGGGGGGCGCCGAAATTATGGCCTAATTCATGGGTCAAGACTATTCCTGTAGCTATTCCTAAACGCTGGGTTACACCCGCGGCATATTGATTACATAAAGCACCAACATAAGCTATACCTACCGTCGAACCGTCCATATCTTTGCCAGTAAAAAGATGTCTCAGGCCAGGATTATTGAATGAGGTTTGTCGAAATGCATTGATCAATTGAAGGGAATCAGTACTCACTAAAGTACCATTTTCCGATAACTGGTTACTTTCATCGACGGTTAACTGAACCCCTAATTGTTCTGAAAATATACCATCAGCAAAATTGACATTTTCCATAGCTTCAAGCAATGGTGTAGCACTACCCTGATTCCACTCAACATCCGTCACAATGTTCATGCGAATTTCACTACTCGCACCTGCTGCTAAAGATCGGAGTTCATCAACATACAGCTTAAAATCTAATCCTTTTCCGGTGAGTCCAGGATGCAGTGCACATGTACCATTGTGTTCTATATCTGAAGCTTTCACAATGACAGCTTGATATTCAGAATCTGCATCGTAAGCGCCATATAAGCTATTTGATGCAAGGTCTTCATATATTGCACTCACCGAATCTAGCAAAAAAAGTTCATTGCCATCAAAAAAAGCGCCTTTCACTTTTCCTTTATGCAGACTAAACCTGGCCCAAGATTTTTCATTGCCTTGGATCTTCCCTTTTAATAATTCCCATTCTTCAGATTTTTGGGCTAATAAACTGTCGCTCATTAAAGACGCATTTGACGACAATTCAAATGAATAGACGTGGTTTTCAGTTTCTATCCGGAACTGCATTTTAGACGTGTTCCGAGCAGTATTTTGCAACGAAATATTAGCGATATCGGCTCGGTGGATTTGCAAATGAGTATCTGAGATATCTGTTTTGGCAGCTATGCCTACAGAAAAAAAGCTTAATAATAAAACACTTAAAAAAGTTTTCATTTTTCACCTAGAACTACGGTTGATTAAGAGGTTAATGCAGTTTAGTTGTTTATTCGCATTTTGGTACAACACAATTGCATTTTTAACGATATTAACAGTAAAGCAACTAAAGGTCAGGTTTTACAAACCTAAATGTTAGTTTGATTGTTCTAAGTCTGATGAGCATAAAATATGCCACCCGGAGAGGGTGGCATTTTACGGGAGGGTGAATTACAGCCTAGGCTGCTTTTTCAGTTTTTTCGCTTTCAGATACTGGGTTCATTAGTAGGTAATCAAATGCCGCAAGCGCTGCTTTTGCTCCCTCTCCCATTGCAACTACGATTTGTTTATAAGGCACTGTAGTTACATCTCCGCAAGCGTATATGCCAGGTTCACTAGTGTTGCCCTTTTCATTTACAATGATTTCGCCATATTTGGTTAAATCAACAACACCTTCAACGACTTTAGAGTTTGGTACCAAACCAATCTGCACGAATACACCATTGAGTTCTTGCTGATGCACTGTATCAGTCGCTCTATCGATATACTCGATAGCATTTACTTTGCCATTTTCAGCAAGAATTTGCTTAGTAGCTGCGTTGGTAATCACTTTAACGTTGTCGCGTTTGCTTAACTGCTCAACCAACACTTTATCGGCTTTCAACTCAGGCAAAAACTCAAATACTGTGACACTTTTTACAATACCAGCTAAATCCAGTGCAGCCTCTACACCACTATTACCACCACCGATGACAGCTACATCTTTACCTTTGTAGAATGGACCATCACAGTGTGGACAATAAGCGACACCATTTCCGATATTCTCTTTCTCGCCAGGAACACCGAGTTCACGCCAGTTTGCTCCAGTCGCTACAATCAAGGTACGAGTACGAATCACTTCTCCGTTACTTAAAGTAAGCGTCTTAATGTCACCTTTCTCAATTTTTTCGACTCGGAAATGCTCTTTAAGCGTCACATCGTAATCATTCAAATGCGCCATTAAAGAATTCGCCAATTCAGGACCCGTGGTTTTCGGCACAGAAATTAAATTCTCGATTCCCATGGTATCTTTGACTTGGCCACCAAATCTATCCGCGATAATAGTCACAGCCAAACCTTTACGAGCTGCGTATATCGCTGAAGCTACGCCAGCAGGACCGCCACCGATCACAGTTACATCTTGCAGAGGTAACTCAGGAGTATCATTGCTCGCTTGAACAATTTCAGGGGCAACTTTACCTAATTTTTCTACGATGCCGGCAATTTCAACCTTACCACTTGCAAAAACTTCACCATTTAGATATACCGTGGGCACACCTTGAATATTGTGTTTTTCAACTAAATCAGGATAGACACCACCATCGATCATTTCAGCTTGGATGTTGTCGTTTAATAACGCAAATTGATTCATTGCCTGAACAACATCTGGGCATGCATGACAACTCAAGCTAACAAAAACTTGAAAATTCAATTTATCGTTAACTTTTTTGACCATGTTTTGGATACTTTCATCCAATTTCAATTGGCTACCACCGGCTTGCAAGATAGCCAGAATCAATGAGTTAAACTCGTGCCCACCTGGTACGCCAGAAAAGGTAATACCGGTATCTACGCCGTCTTTTTGAATTGCAAAAGTAACAGGTGAACGCAATAAACCTTGTGTGTCTTTTTCCACAACATTTAGTTTGTCAGATGTGGTCGCAATTTGCTGTAACATATCTACAAGCTCTTCGCGCTTTTCATGCTCACCTGTCTGAATCACGAAAGTCACTTCGTGTTTAAGATTTTCCATATACCCTTTTAGGGCGTTTAAAATATCAGGGGTTAACATAGTCTAGCCTCCTTAAAATTTGGTCATACTGACCCGGTACCGCGTAAAGCAGTGTTAAAATTAAAATTGGTTATTTATCGCTAGGAATAAAGGATAGTGTCGAATATTAGGGTTAAACAAATCGCATTATGCATGTGTAAGGATTTATCTAACCCTAATATTCGCCTTTATTTGTTTCGCTACTTACTAACCTAAAACATTTTTTAAAGTTGCTCGCGGCAAAAGCCGCGAGCTGATGATTTGAGTTCATCACAACTTAGATTTTACCTACTAAGTCTAGGCTAGGAGTTAAGGTTTTTTGACCTTCTTCCCAAGCTGCTGGACATACTTCACCATCGTTGTTAGCTACGTATTGAGCAGCTTTAACTTTACGAAGCATATCTTTTGCTGAACGACCAATACCTAGGTCATGGATTTCAGCTACTTTAATTACACCTTCAGGGTTTGCTAAGAAAGTACCACGTAGTGCGCGACCTTCTTCTTCAATTAATACGTCGAAACCGCGTGATAAAGTGAAGATGTTATCTGCCAACATTGGGTAGGTTAAAGTACCGATAGCTGGTGATGAATCATGCCATGCTTTGTGCACGAAATGAGAATCAGTAGAAACACCATAAACTTCTACGTCAAGTGCTTTTAGTTCAGCATAAACCTTTTGCATATCTTCTAATTCAGTAGGACATACGAAAGTAAAGTCAGCTGGATAGAACAAAAAGATAGACCATTTACCTTTCACATCGTCACTAGTAATAGTTTTGAAATCGCCATCGTGAAAAGCTTCAACAGAAAAATCAGGTATCGTCTTGTTAATCATTGACATGTGGAGTTTTCCTTTTAGTTAATGTTAATTTAAAAAACGTATTCGTTTACGTTGATAATAAGAATATAGATGAATTGACTTTAATTAAATTAAAAAGAAACGATACGCTTAATCAAAAAAACTGATTAGGATTGCGAATCACTTCTATCAATAGGTAAGTGTAGTCACTCTGGGTAGATTACAAGGGCTAATTTAGGTTTTCTTTTGCATCGGAAAACAGATGCTGATTTTTGCGCCACCTAACACGCTTTCAGGATCAATAGTCAGCTCCCCTTGATAGGCGGACACCAAATCATTTACCACGGCCAAGCCTATGCCTTGACCTTGAGAATATGTATCAGCCCTCACCCCTCTTTGCATTATATGATTGACCAAATCAGACGAAATACCGGGGCCATCGTCTAGAATTTCGATGACTAGATTGTTAGATTGATGCGCCTTTAGGCTAATGCGCTGATGGCAAGCTTTACAGGCATTATCCAAAAGGTTGCCTAAGATTTCATAAGCATCTGCTTTAGCCCCAAAAAAGGTTATGTCTGCTTCTATTTGATTAGAGAATTTTATCTCTTTATCTGGGTACAACTTTCTCAAACCGCTTTGCAAATCCACTATTATTGGCAATAGCTTGGTTCCTGATTGCCAACTTGTTTGGCCCCCTTGGGCTCGTTTTAGTTGATGCTCGATACTTGAATCAATTTTGTGTAGTTCTGCCATTAAACTTTGGGGGATTTCTTCGCTATTCATAACAATAGTCAAAGGATTTTTAACGCTATGTGCTAAATCCGCTAGGGTGTTTTTGTAGCGCTCTCTCTGTTGATATTCAGTGGCGATTAATCTATTTAAACTGGTTGTAAGCGCGGTAATTTCAACTGGATAGTCATTTGAAACTTTTTCTTTATCGCCTTTTTCGATTGAAGAAATCTCTTCACTTAAATCGGTTATTGGCTTGTTGAACCAAAGCATCCAAAGTATTTGTAGACATACAAAAACAAGCCCTAAACTGGCTAACCAAGTCCATACAGTATTAGTAAAAACCGCTAACTGCTCTTCGTAATCTTGGGTAGATTTTATGATATGTACTGTAAAGGGATAAAGCTTATCTTGTTGTTCAACGCCAACTTTCATTTGCCAATTAAAATGCTGTCTGTTGTTAATCACAATTGTGTCGAATACTTCCTCTCCCATCTTGGATTGTGACCAAAATGCTGTTGCTTGTTTGGGAATAAACGACGAGGAATGCCACAAAAGGTTATTTTCATCACGTATTAAGGCATAAAGACCAGAATCTGGTATTGAAAAACTTGGAGCATCAAGTTGAATATCATTGACTAGACTAGCGTTGTCAATTTCAATCGCCGCCAAAAGATTATAACTATAGGCTCTCAGTGTTTGTTTTTCGGATAATTGAGCTTGTTGCTTAAATGCTTCATACAAACTCAGCCCTAGGATCGGCAAAACCACCAGCAACATGGCTAGGTTAGATATGATTAACCTATTTCTAAAACTAATATTCGCCAGCTTCATGATACTTAAATTTGTATCCTTTGCCGCGAATGGTGTGAATATATTTATCTGCTTGTTCAGGACTTAACTTGTTGCGAAGTCGTTTCACGAACACTTCTATAACGTTTGAATCGCGATCAAAATCCTGTTCATATAGATGTTCGGTTAATTCCGTTTTTGAAATCACTCTATTTTGGTGTCTGATTAAATATTCCAATAATTGAAATTCGTAGGCAGTCAGTGGAACTGGCAAATCATTCAACAAGACTTCATTGGCATTGGTGTCTATTTTTAACTCGCCAAACGTCAGTATTGGATTCGGTTGTTTCGCCTGACGTCGAATCAATGCTTTAAGTCTTGCGCTAAGTTCTTCCATTTGAAAAGGCTTTGCCAGATAGTCGTCTGCGCCAGCATTTAATCCAATTACTTTATCCTGCCAATTGCCTCTAGCGGTTAACAGCAATACAGGTGTTTGTTTTTGCTGACGTAATTGTGCTAACAGCGCAAGCCCATCAAGTTTAGGTAAGCCTATATCGACCACAGCAGCGTCATAATCAATTTCTTGCAATTGAAATAATCCGTCTTCTCCGTTAAAGACAGCATCAACTGCATAGCCTTGTGATTTAAATGCTTTTATCAATTGAGCATTTAAGGTTTCGTCATCTTCAACAACTAGTAATCGCATAAGGCTATTCTTTACGTATTCTACCGGTATCCGCATTCACTAATAATGTCACGACTCTACCCTGTTTAGTCATCACTTTAATGCGGTAAAATGTGTTATCTTTTATGCGGGTCTGCGACGCTTTTAATACTTTTCCAGGATATCTTTGTTGCACTAGATCCACCGCCTCTCGCAATGAAATGTCTTTTGCAGCAGCTGGCGCTGTTAGCGCAATACTAATGATAATGACGCTTATCAAATATCCTAGACGTTTCACAAATCCCATACACTCTCTCATTTTTAGTTACTGGTAAGTGAATGACCTGCATTCACTTACCAGTTTAGCAACTTATTTATCGACATAGAACAACAGTTAAATATGGATATAGCGTCCTGGATGAAATTGCGTTCTAGTAGTAAATATCTGTCCTCTATAGCGATATTTCACTTTATAACCGATAACAGTCTTGTGTTTTTTATTAAATCCATCATTGCCCCAGCTGCAATTGTTTGAAGTTCTATGATGATTCCTTGAACTTTGATGCATATTGATTTGTGAATGGGTTGAATGCTTACTGCTTAGTTCAGCCCCGATAGCGCCGCCAATTGCTGCACCTGCAACTGTTGCAGCTGTTTTTCCTCGTCCTGAGCCGAATTGATTCCCGACAACACCACCAATGACAGCGCCTACAATAGGCTCGATTCCATGACTACTGTGGCTGATATTATATCCGTGTCCTCCTCTATGTCCTGATTCGAATCTATGATTTCTATGGTGAGGTAACTGACAATCCCGATTAAACCTAGGTCCTTTAAATTTTGCGTAGATTGGTTTTACGCTAATAACTACACCTTTGTTTCCGTGCCCCCGATTACCATGTCCCTTATAACCGTTGTGAGCAAAAGCTGGTACCGAAGTCAATCCCACCACTACTAGGCTGATAACACTTGTTTTAATTAGTTTAATAAGTTTCATACTCTTCTCCTTTAAACACGGTTTTCGCTACCGTTACGAAGAAGACTAAACAACTGAAACTGAACCTAAGCTGAACAAATAGAATTTTATTATCAAAGCGGGTATTTATTTTAATTCGACTTTGGTAGAGTTTTACCTAGATGATTACACGGACGTAAATTTCATGAAAGCTATCCCCTCAATTTTTTTATTTTTTTCAGCCTACATAAACCCCGCATTCGCACTACAGGAATCTGAACCTCAAATACCCGATAGCGCTGAATTCTATGAGTTTAAACGACCTGTTCCGATTAAAAGAACCCATCCAGACTATCCAAGATCCTATGCAATTTCAGGCCGCGAAGGTTGGGTGCTTATAAACTATGTGGTAGATGAAGAGGGCGACATTGATGAAGTGGTTATCGTTGATTCTAGTGGTCACCGTCAATTTGAAAGAGCCGCTGTTAAAGCGGTACACAAATCAAAATTTGAACCGGCAACAAAGAATGGGGAAAAAGTCGTATCAAGTGAAAATTTAATCCAATTTGATTTTCACTTGGGCGATGGCCAAAGAAGTGTCAGCAAAAAATTTAAAGCACAATTTGAAGATTTTTACGCCGCATTAAAAAGTGAAAACATTGATGCTGCAGAGGAAATACTTGATGAAGTTAAACAAGAAGGCTCTTGGAATTTACTTGAGGATGGCTTAATAAATAAGATGTCAGCAGATATTTTTGCGAGTAAAAAAGATAATTTAAGCCGCTACTATGCCTTATCCAAAGCTTACCGAACATTAACCAATACTGCTGATAAAGCTATATTAAATCAGGTTGCCAATCAGTTAATCTTAATAGGCGCTGTAACGGGTGCTTACAAAGAAACCTTAAAGCTACACGATGAATACTTTAAAGATGACCTAGAATCCCGCACAAATACAGTTGAACAAGTCATTCCTCTGATACAAAACAAGTTGTCTTCGGATCAAGAAATCATCAGACAAGGACAAATAAGTAAGTTTGGAAACGCTTATCATCGTCTATCTCGTCCTTATTTTTCAGTTGTTGATGACAACCAAGCGCTAGATAAAATTGAAGTTAGATGCGATATGAAATTTACTAGAATGCCGGTGCATAATAGGGTCGTGTTGAATATCCCCGAAGCGTGGGGAAATTGCGGTTTGACTTTGTATGGTAAAGAAGGAAGCCAGTTTTTAATCTCAGAGTTTAAGTCTACACCTGAGGCTTAATCACTAATAAATGTGGTAAAAGGATTTATTAATGTGTAGTAGCTCAGACTTGATCTGACAGTTACCCGAATTTTAGGGTGCCAGTGTCAGTTTATATTTGAGCTAAATTCT
>CANMCE010000016.1 GCA_947496235.1 uncultured Glaciecola sp.
CTTAAGCGGTCTTTTTCAAGTCCCTCTCAAGCGGGATGCGTATACTACGCGAATCCAATTTCCTGTCAACCTTTTTTTGCAAATTTATTTCATCTTTTTGCTTTTGATTAACAGCCCTTAAATTTTATTCAAAACGCCTAAAATAAAAGGGCGTAATGCTAGGCTGATAAAACCTAAGTAGTGTATTATCAGCCTAGCATTACGTTGCTGCCTGAGCCTTGACCCCGACAGCGAGCGCGCATTCTACAGACAAAGTTTTCCAACGCAACCTTTTTATTGTAAAAAAAGTGAAATATTTGACTGTTCGATTGAAAAACGTTCAAAATCTCAGTTTATGCAACACTAATTAAATATGAGCTCCATAATTTTCATAGGATGTTTACAAATGGCTATAGAAGTATACAAAGCAATATCCCCCTCATTCGACGAATCAGTATATATACACAATAGTGCTGTTATTGTAGGTGATGTTGAGCTCGACCATGATGCGAGTATATGGCCATTAGTTGCAGCGAGGGGCGATGTTAATTATATACGGATTGGTAAACGCTCTAATATACAAGACGGTACCGTTTTACATGTCACTAGGAAATCTGACTTAAATCCAGATGGTTTTCCTCTTATTATTGGGGATGATGTTACTGTGGGACATAAATGTATGTTGCATGGCTGTCAGTTAGGAAACAGAATTCTTGTTGGAATGGGCGCCATAGTAATGGATGGCGCTGTTGTAGAAGATGACGTGTTCATTGGGGCTGGGGCTTTAGTTGCCCCAAATAAAGTTTTAGAAAGTGGATTTTTATATGTTGGCAATCCAGCTGTAAAAAAGAGACCGCTAAAACAAAAGGAAATCGCGTTCTTGAAACAATCTGCTAAAAACTATGTTGTGTTAAAAGACGAATACTTAGCCATGGATAATGCCTGAGTAAGTAAAACTCAAAGAATTTAAAATATAATTATCTAACTTTACAATAGGCAAAGGATTTCTTAAGGTTGAAGAATATTTTACGTTTCTTTTTTCGTCGTCAAGATAAAGGATTCTTTATATAGGGAAATATTTATGTTGGGATTTAGCAGATGCCTGATGTTAGCATCCGCATTTTTGTGGTCAATCGTGAGTCACGCAGAAGAAAATGAAGCAGAACTTTTATTTGACCATTTTGCTCCTGCCCTCGTCCAAATAAAATCGATTAACAATGAATCGAATCAAAAATCATCAATTGGCACTGGCTTTTTTGTTGAAGATAGTGGATACCTTGTCACCAACTATCATGTAGTCGCAAGTGCAGTGCAGTCTCCTGAGCAATATAGCCTAGAGTACATTGACCATGATGAACAAACCCACGAAGCGACCTTAATAGATGTTGATATTGTAAATGATTTAGCAATTTTATACTCAACACAGAAACCAAGTGTTTATTTTTCTTTGGGTTCAAAAGCACCAGCAAAAGGGGCTGATGTCTATTCTCTCGGTAATCCACATGATCTAGGAATGATAGTGGTGCCTGGCACTTATAACGGAATAAAGAGTAAAAGTTACTATGAAAGAGTTAATTTAACTGGCTCCCTTAACCCCGGCATGTCAGGAGGACCTACAGTTAGCACTGAAGGACAAGTTATTGGTGTAAATGTATCTACTGCGGGAAATCAGCTTAGTTTTTTAGTACCCATTGAAAAACTTACCAAACTCTTCGCTGACGCGTTACAACTGAAGAATAATGATATTCAAAATAAAACTCTCATTGCGCGTATTCAACAACAACTTTTCGACAATCAAACTGATTTCATTTCTCGTTTACACTCATCTGAGTGGTCTTTTCATCAAGTGGGAGAAGTATCTATCCCCAAAGAAATGGGAGATATAATGCACTGTTGGGGTGACAGCAATAAAGATCAGGAAAAAACACAATTTATTATTGCTACCACTAATTGTTCATTAGAATCCAATGTTTACATTTATGACAATTTCCGTACAGGTTCTGCAAAAGTTTCTTTTCGATGGATTCAAAGTGAAAAATTAAATGCGTTGCAACTGGCAAATGTGTTTGAAAATAATTTAAAAAGTAGCTTTTTCAACATGTCAGCAGGAAAAGACGATGTCAGCAGTTATCACTGCCAAGAGAGCATTTTTGCAAATAATAACAACAACACTGCAAAAGGTGTCAGTTGCATTCGCGCCTATCGAAAATTTCACAGTCTTTTTGACGTAAAGTTTTCTACCATATTGTTACAGGACACAAAACAAACCTTAGTCGCTGAATACGCGCTTAATGGCGTTTCCCAAGATATGGCCAATATGTTTTTCAAAAAATTTGTGGATAGCATTAAATGGAATTAGTCATTGAATTTATTTCTCGGAATAAGAAAGTACAGCAGTTTGAAAAATGCAGTGGAAATCCAATATCAATAGGTCGAGCTTATAATAACGACATCATCATTCAAGATGAACATGTTTGTCCGCAACACGCTGAAATTTATCAGGATGAATCGGGAGAACTGTTTTTAATCAACAATGATTCTGTCAATGGTATTAAGGATTATAAAGGTAAGGAAATAGCTTCCCGCCATCCAGTCAAGGTTGGAGATATATTTCAACTTGGAAAACAATTCATTCGAATCCTTGACACATCTAGTGCAGTAGAGCCAACTAAAAAGCTACATCTACTTGAAAGTTTCTCGACCAAAATCAATCACTGGTATTTTTCTGCTGTGGCATTGCTTGTATTTTTCGCCGTAAACACTGCAATGACCTATTTTAACACCACCAGTAAAATCATATGGTCACAGATTTTTCTAGACGGATTCTTTGGGATTACTGCAGTAATTTTTATTAGTTTTTTGATTGGTTTATTCGCCAAAATATTTAAAAAAGAAGTGAAGCTTTTCACCATCCTAAACTTTGTTGTGTTTTGCGTACTGTCAATTGAATTATTACAAGCAATTGGGGCAGTGCTGATTTTCAATTGGGGCCAAACAAGTACATTGCAATTTGGTGATACTCTAATAAATTTATCTTTAATGTTGTTATTTCTTTGGGGTACTTTTTACCTAGCCTCGAGTATGAGATATCGCACCATTAGCATTGCTTCAGCCTCGCTCGTTCTTCTAATATTAGGGTTTCAAATTATAAGTTCTATCGATACTGACGAAGTCGTTTTGTATCCTCAAATTTCGCCGACAGTATTACCAGAATACTTTTTATTTGCTGAACCGCAAAGCATAGATAGCTATACTGAAAACACTGATTCGCTATTCTCGGAAGCGCAGAAAGAAGCTGAAAGACGAAACGCTGAATCAGAGAAATAAAAGCTAAAGATCAGATCTTAGTTGGGCTAAGACGGGATTCACATCGGGTCGTTTGCCAAACCACAAATAAAAGCTCTCGGCGGCTTGTCCAACTAACATACCAAGTCCATCTATGCATTTTTCGACTTGGTTTGACCCCGCCAGTGTCATAAATGCCGTCGGTTCATTTAAATAAACCATGTCATAACAGGTTGAACATTGGGTAAATATGTCCGAAGAAATTTCAGGTACCTGCTCGGTTAAACTAAGCGATGTTGCATTTATTATCAGATCATATCCGGAAGCTTGCTCAAATAATCTTATTGGCTGAACAGCATATTGCTGAACTAAGTTTACCAACTCTTGTGCTCGCTCTTGTGTTCGATTGTAAATTTCAATACTTGCGACACCACTATCTACAAGCGCAGGCAAAGCACCTTTTGATGCACCACCAGCTCCAATGACTAAAACTCGACTACCTTGAAGCTGCACGTCATGGCGAATCAAATCATCCACCAGCCCCTTTCCATCAGTGTTATCTCCAATCAAAGTGCCATCTTTTGCGATGAGCGTATTAACTGCGCCAGCTCGTTGAGCTTGGGAGTTCAATTTATCTGCCATCGGAAAGGCTCTTTCTTTGAAAGGCAAAGTGACATTTGCGCCCACCGAATTTGGGTTACTGAAAAATCCTTTAACTTGTTGCTCAAAATCAGCGACTTCTGGACAAGACTTGGTGTAATCAAACGCAAAGTCAAACTGTTTAGCAAAAGCTTGATGAATAAGGGGAGATTTACTTTGTTTTATGGGATTACCGAAAACACAAGCGGCAAATGTCATGTTAGGTCCAGTGCAATATTAAGTGACCTAAGTGTAAAACAAAAACAAGCATAAAAAAAAGCCCCGGCATTTCTGCTCGGGGCTATATAGCACAGTTGTGGTAAAGAAATTAGAATTTGTAGCCTACAGATAAAGTGTAAACCCAAGGATTAATTTCCACAGTTTCAACAGAACCTAAGTCAGCTCCATTTACTTTGAAAGAGGCTTCAGTTTCAATATCGATATAACGAACAGAACCGTTAATATAAATGCCTTCAGATACTTCATAGTCAGCACCTACTTGGAATGACCATCCGAAAGATGCATCTAAATCAAGATCTGAAACAGTTGCTTCTGCTGCATCTTCAATTACACCTACAGTGCCATCATTAAATTCTTCGTCGAAGAAGATAGTGTAGTTTAAACCAACACCAGCATAGGGTTGGAATTTTGCACTAGGATCTGCGAAGTAGTAGTTTACTGTCACTGTTGGTGGTAAATGCTTAGTTGAGCCTAGCTCTGCTGCACCGCCCAAAATATCAATGTCATGGCTAAATGGCGTAGCTGCTAAAACTTCTACATTGATGTTGTCGGTGAAGAAATACGCGATGTTTAAACCTAATTGAGTATTGTTGTCTACATCAACACCACCGACGGTCGCGCCACCAAGGGCGAAATCTGCGCCGCCAACTAGAATATTTGAACTGCTTGCATCTGGTGCAACTGTTGTTAAACCTGCTCGGACTAACCAATCGCCTTTTTCATAAGCAAAGGCATTTGATGTTAAGCCTAAGGCGCCAATTACTGCTACGGTTAATAAAGTTTTTTTCATGTGTTTTTTGCTCCTAAATTATGGGAGCGATAATACATGTCTAAAAACTATAAACTTTGATCTAGATTAACCTTTGAAAAATCATGCAGTTATCAGGCATTTATTCGTTGATCCAAATCAAGCTTTAGGCCTGATAAAGCTATTTTAGCCAATCTATGGGTTGCAAATATTTGTAAAGCTCTGCTTCTGGACTATCTGGGTTAGGGTGATAATCGTATTCCCATCTCGCCATCGGAGGCATCGACATCAGAATGGACTCTGTTCTTCCCCCAGTTTGCAGACCAAATAAGGTGCCTCTATCATACACAAGATTGAATTCGACATATCGTCCTCTGCGGTAGAGTTGAAAATCCCTTTCTCGTTGGGTAAATGAATTTGCTTTACGTTTTTCCATGATTGGGACATAGGCTTCAAGATATCCATCGCCTACCGCCTGCATGAATTCAAAGCAGGTATCAAAGTCCCAAAAATTTAGATCATCGAAAAATAGGCCACCAACACCTCTGGTTTCGTCTCGGTGCTTCAGATAAAAATATTCATCACACCACTTTTTATAGTTAGCGTAAACTTCTTCACCGAAAGGCTCACATAAGTTGGCTGCAACTTGGTGCCAATGTTTAGCATCGTCTTTAAATAAATAGGTTGGCGTAAGGTCAAATCCACCGCCAAACCACCAAATAGCTGGCTCACCTTCTTTCTCAGCAATAAAAAATCTTACGTTGGCATGGGACGTAGGAATATATGGATTATGCGGATGAATCACCAAGGAAACACCCATAGCCTGAAAACGTCGCCCGGCTAATTCGGGACGAGCGGCGGTGGCTGAAGCCGGCATTTGATGTCCAAACACATGAGAAAAGTTAACGCCACCTTGCTCTATTACGCCACCATTTCTTAATACACGAGAACGACCACCGCCACCTTCTTCTCTGTCCCATTTATCTTCTTTGAAATCGCCCTTACCATCAACCAATGACAGGGTTTGGCATATATTATCCTGAAGACCTAGCAAATAGTCTTTGACCGTTTGCACTTGTTCTGACGTAACTGGAGATAGTTTCATTATCGAATTGTGTCCATTGTAACTGCGTTAATAATTGTACTTGGCTTTTGTTGGTTTCCCAAATCACCTTCGAGCAATCTGACTCGCTCGCCGAAATATGCTTTGACCATCTCTTTTGACGTAGCTGGTGTTTGCCCAGCAGGGTTGGCACTAGTTGAAACCAATGGGCTATTAACGGTTTGGCATAATGTTCTTACCAAAGGATGCTGAGTAACTCTAACCGCCACTAGCGGATTATTTCCGCATATCCAAGCGGGCGTTTTAGCTCCCTTGGGAACAAGATAGGTAAATGGCCCCGGCCATGTCGCTTTAATTTTGTCGAAGTTGCTTGTAGAAAGCTGTTCAAAATCAACGTAACCGTTTAGTTGCTGTATTTCTCCTGCAATTAGAATAACCCCTTTTTCTACAGGACGTTGTTTCAAATCTAGGATTTTTTCCATCGCGGCTTGGTTTTGAGGATCACAGCCCAGGCCGAAAACGGCTTCCGTGGGGTACGCAAATACATCTCCCGCGGCAAATTGCCGACGAAAAAGCGTAGGATCAAGGTGCATATTATTCTCTTTGTTGCTTATGCTTACACTGTGGGTTGATACAAAGATACTGATTATCTTTAGGTAACTTTACCATAACTGAAGCATCACAGTTTTCGCATTTTACACCAACGGGTTCTTGATTTAACACAAATTTGCATTTTGGATAATTGTCACAAGCATAAAAATACTTACCAAACTTGTTTTGTTTCTTCTGAAGCGACCCATCACTGCACTGAGGGCAGCTCACCGCTTGATAATGGTCTTTCTTGTCGTGACTTTTATTGTAAGAAATATAATGGCATTCAGGGAAATTAGTGCAACCGATAAACATCCCATAACGACCTTTTTTAACCGCTAGAGGGCTTTGACATTCAGGGCAATGACTGTCATCCATTACTTTAAGCACCACCACTTCCAATGAAGAAAGGCTGTGCGTATAGTCACATTCAGGATAGGCTGAACAACCAATAAAACTGGATTTGCCTTTATGTTTTATAAGGAAAGGAGACTGGCACTTTGGGCAATCACCATATGCAGCTTGATGGGCTGTATGTTCATAAGAAAACAGCCCGTTATCCTGTTTTGACATTAGTTAATGGAGATAACCTTCTGGCACCTCAAAGAGCAATTCTTCCATTTGTTCATATGCTTTTTCCTTCCCTGGTACATTAAACAGTACCATTAGAACTACCCACTTCAAATCAACAACACAAAACTCTGTGGAATCCAATTCCATAACCCGATCAATCACCATTTCTCTGGTAGAAGAATCCAGAACATTGATGTTTTCAAGGAAAGAAATAAAACCACGGCATTGAGAGTCTAAGCGTAACTGCTCGTTGTAAGTATAAACACGGGTAGATGATGGAAGGATAACAGATGACAAATATGGCGTTTGCTCTGTCTGCTGTAACTCTGAAAGTTTCTCTAACCAATCTAGTGCTTTATAGATTTCATCGTGATGAAAACCCGCACGAATCAATTCGTCAGTTAACTCATCTTGATCAGTTTGAAGATCAGACTCGTGATAAACGAGATTTTCAAACAGATACATGAGGATATCAAACATAATTAGCCCCTCAACTTTACGTAGCCCTCCGCAGTGGAAGCTACTAAACCACGCAACTCATATTCTAATAATTGTGTTAACACATCTACAACTGGTGTGCCAGTGCGTTTAGCAATCAGATCAACTGATGTAGCGCTATCTCCTACACTATCTAACAATGGATCAGTTGCCAAGCTTTGATTGCAACTTTTTTCAATTTTTTTATCAAGCAAATTAAAATCAAAAAAATCCGGTACGTTTTGCATAATATCGGAAGCGGATCGCACTGGAACCGCACCTTCTGTTATTAATATATGAGCTAGCTCGCCATTGGGATTAAACATACTGCACGGAACAGCTAAAATTTCTTTGTTTTGTTCTAGTGCGCATTTGACCGTCACCATGCTGCCACTTTTAATTTTACCTTCTGTGATCAATACAGCACTGGCAAGTCCACTGATCAAACGATTTCTACGGGGAAAATGAAAAGCCTTTGGTTGGCTCCCAGGAAGAAACTCTGAGATCAGCAATCCTTGTTGCTTAATATCCGAATATAACTGACTGTGTCGTTTAGGATAGACAATGTCTATACCACAACCTAAAACACCTATAGTTGGTATCTTGTTGGCTAAACTAGCACGATGACATATTGCATCAACACCAAGCGCTAATCCACTTACGGTAGATAAACCTTTATACAGAGATAACTCAGGCATTAGGCTATTTATTACATCGTAAGCATATTGTGTTGGTGCTCGGGTGCCCACTATGGCCAACATTTTTGAGGTTAATAATTCGAGGTTACCTTCAGCAAAAATCACCAAAGGCGGACTATCCATAGTATAAAATTGTTCTGGATACAATGAAGAATAAATCGGAAGAATGTGTCTATTACTGCCGCTATTTAACCAACTTAGTGCTTGAGATATACGCTTTTCAAGCGGTTGATTTTGCCCTTGAAGCGCCTGAAGTTGAGATTGATTCCAACCCAAATCAACAAGTTTTTTTGGTTTAATATCGATTAATTCATCCAACGAACAACGTAAGTGTTCGCTGGTTTGCAGAATACGCTTGATACCAATACTAGGTAAGGACGCCAAGCGTAGATAGTGTTGCAGTTGTTGCGTATTTCCTTGAGTAACCATAGTCAATCCTTGACATTTATTTACTCTATGGTGCGGCGATTATCTCCCCACCTTTCAAGTGTGTTTCAACCTTAGTAACATAAGCATAGCTACCGTGTTCAAAGGTGTTAAATACTATTAGCTCTCCTACTTTATAAGCAGGCTGCTCAATAGTCTCAGACATACTAAACAAAGAATATAAACTCGCTCTTTCCAATGAATACGTTTGTTCTTCTTTAAACTTAATGTCCGCACCTTTTTCGTATATACCAAACACTGTACCAGGCGATACTTTGCGACCACCTAAATTGATGATAACTATGTCCTGTTTGCCTATAAGGGTTCGGCCAGTGACATTTTCAACCAATTCACCTCTTTGGTGTTCTTTGGCTGGAGTAATAACCAAATCTTTGAACTTCTTCTTATAATCAGGAGCTAATTTGTCACCTTTTCGAGCTTCAGAGTAACTACCTTCTAGTTTTACAAGATGACGACCGTTTTGGGCATCGGCAACCAAACTGGCTTCGCTAATACTCTCCACTTGCAATCCAAGAGATTGCCCTGCACTGTCTTTTACTTCTCGCAGCTTTCTCACTACTTTGTAATCGCTCTGCGAAGCATCAATGTCACGTGTGAGTACAAAATCTTTACTAGCAAACAAAGGTGAATCTGCTCTATCACCCAATAAATTGGGTAGCTGATGGTACTCTTCAATGTCCATTAACTGCCCATCTTTGATAAAGGGCGCTAAGCGTGACCAAGGCAAAATATCAATAGGAACAGGTTTAGAATTGATTTTAACGTCTGGGGTTAAAATGAGATTAGATTTTTCTCTTACCACTTCTAAAACTGGCTGCCCATTTTCGTAACGCAGTTTCAATACATCCCCAGGATATATTAAATGAGGATTTTCAATTTGTGTGTTGTTACGCCATAATTCTGGCCATAGCCACGGCTTATCTAGAAACAAATTCGATATGTCCCAAAGCGTATCGCCCTTTTGAACCACATAAGTTTGTGGTGCATCTGACTTGATGTTTAATACATCAGCAATGGCGCTTTGAATACTCATACAGAGTAGGCAAACTGCGACCGCAGAACTGCATATGAGTTTGACTATTTGCTTTGCCATAGGCTTACCTTTTGTTTTAGACGCTGAAATTCGTTTATCTATGTATCGCTTGTTTGTATAATTAGTTATCGGTTTGAATTCCGTTAAGTTAACCCTATTTACTATAAACAAGAGAAATACGTATCTGCATAGTACCGAAACAGCAGATAGGAAAAGATACATATTCTGCTAAATGCGTATTTAATTAGATACTGACCAAAAGAGTGATTTTATGTCTGTACTTGAAGTTTTAACCTTCCCTGATGAGCGGCTGCGCACTATTGCCGAGCCCGTTAGCGAAGTAAACGATGAAATCCGACAGCTTGTTGACGACATGTTTGAAACCATGAAAGATGAGAAAGGTATAGGTTTGGCCGCAACTCAAGTTAATGTTCACAAGCGCGTGGTAGTGATGGATGTGTCCGAAGAACAAAACGAACCTAGAGTATTTATAAACCCTGAAATTGTAGAAAAAGAAGGCTCTACCATTAGTGAGGAGGGTTGTTTATCTGTACCTGGGAACTATGCCAAGGTCGATCGTGCTGAAAAAGTCAAAGTAACTGCATTAGATAAAGACGGCAATCCGTTTGAACTAGAAGCAGAAGGTCTGTTAGCTATTTGCATTCAGCATGAATTAGACCATCTTAAAGGCAAATTATTTGTAGACTATTTGTCGCCATTAAAGCGTCAACGAATTCGTAAAAAATTAGAAAAAGAAGCAAGGCTAGCAGCTAAAGCTTAGGAAAAAGTGTGAGAATAGTTTTTGCTGGTACCCCAGATTTCGCGGCAGCCCATTTGCAAGCATTATTGGATGCTGAGTTTGAAGTGGTCGCAGTTTATAGTCAGCCGGATCGACCTGCTGGTCGTGGTAAGAAGCTTCAACCTAGTGCGGTAAAACAACTCGCATTAACGCATAATATCCCAGTCGAACAACCCGTAAAATTGTCGTCTGAAGAAGCTCAACAGCAGCTTTCCTCCTACCAGCCTGATTTGATGGTAGTGGTCGCTTACGGGCTACTTCTGCCAAAAGCTGTGTTGGATATCCCAACGAAAGGCTGTCTAAATGTGCATGGCTCTATCTTGCCCAAGTGGCGCGGTGCAGCACCTATTCAACGCGCCATATGGGCCGGTGATGAAGAAACCGGGGTCGCTATTATGCAAATGGATGTTGGTTTAGATACCGGCGATGTCATAAATATTGCCACCTTGCCTATTACACCTGAAGATACAAGCGCCACCTTATATACAAAGTTAGCAGAATTAGGACCGAAAACCCTAACTCACACGTTAGCTAATTTAGATTCTTTTGAGGCTAAGAAACAGGATGATTCCTTGGCCACCTATGCAAAAAAACTCAGTAAAGAAGAAGCTAAATGTGATTGGCAATTATCCGCTGAGCAGATAGAAAGAAATGTTCGCGCTTTTAATCCCTGGCCAGTCGTATGGTTTCCTTTAAATGCGCAACCGGTAAAAGTCTGGCAAGCCGAGGTCGTGTCTGGCAACACAGGAAATCCGGGCGAAGTACTGAGCTTTGATAAAAATGGGTTACAGATTCAATGCTCAGACGGCGTCATCAATATTACTGAGCTTCAGTTACCAAACAAGAAGAGACAACCGGTGTCACAAATCGTTAATGGAAATCCAGATTTACTTAGTCCAGGCGATCTACTCTCTTGAATAAAATAAACACCTCCAATAGAGCCGGTTCATTTAAACCTCATCATAAAGTACAGTTGCGAGCTGACGTTGCTTGGGCATTATATCAAGTTCTCGAATCTGGCAAGTCTTCTCGAGAATTACTTCCCGTCTTGCTACAGCGACATAAAAACGCCAAAGACAAAGGTTGGCTTCAAGAGGTTTTCTTTGGTGCATTGCGTGATCTACCCAAACTACTGTTTTGGACTCAACAGCTCATAGACAAACCGATAAAAGGTGATAATAAAATCATCGAGCACCTTATTATGGTGGGATTGTTTCAACTACACTTCATGCGCACATCTGATCACGCTGCGGTTTCAGAAACTGTAGAAGCCTGTAAAATATTAAAGAAACCTAAATTTGCCGGTTTGGTAAATGCTGTTTTAAGAAATTTCCAGCGTAATAAAATAGCGGAACTTGCTCTACCGTCAGAGCATATGGAACATGGGTTTCCCAAGTGGCTATTGAAAAGACTGCAATCTGACTATCCACAAAATTGGTTGAGTATAGTCCAAGCATCAAACCAAAAAGCCCCTATTTTCCTTCGAATTAATCTGCTTCAAACTACAAAAAAAGATTTTATAAAGGCTCTTAATGCGCAAGATATTGAATTTACAGAATTCGGCGACATTGGTATTCAATTATTATCAGCAGTGAATGTCCCGAGCTTGCCAGGTTTCGAACAAGGTTGGTTCAGTGTACAAGATAAAGCGGCTCAACAATGCGCACATCTTCTGGACGTTCAACCCAATGAAGTTGTTTTGGATTGCTGCGCCGCGCCCGGTGGTAAAACGGCAGCTATATTAGAAGCTTGTCCAACGCTTAAGTCTTTATATGCGTTTGATAACCAAGCCAAAAGATTGGTCACCATGCAGGAAAATTTACAGCGCTTAAACTATGATTTAAGCAATGTTCATATTCTAGAGGCAGATGCGACAAAACTTACACAACAGGCTGATTTGCCTCAGTTTGATAAAATTCTATTAGATGCCCCTTGTTCAGCAAGCGGTATTATTCGTCGCCACCCTGATATCAAATGGTTAAGAAAAGCATCAGATATTTCGACATTAGTTGAATTACAGGCAGAAATTCTTGAACAAGTTTGGCAAAAATTAAAAGATGGCGGTACATTATTGTATGCAACTTGCTCCATTCTACCTCAGGAGAATACTCAGCAAATTGCAAAGTTTCTAGAAAAGCATGACAATGCGGCATTGGTTCCGCTGCATGACAAAGAAACGCGAGAACTTCCTGGTTGGCAAATACTGCCGGGAGAGCAGCAAATGGACGGCTTTTATTATGCCAAAATTAAAAAGCTGCAATAATTATTAACTGAGCATAAGAATGAAAATAATCATCATTGGTGCCGGACAAGTTGGCGGCACTTTGGCAGAAAATCTAGTTGGTGAACAAAACGAAATAACCATAGTAGATTCAGATGCCCAAGTTCTGGAGAACTTGCAAACCCGATTAGATTTACAAGTTGTTTGTGGCATAGGTTCGCATCCCGATATATTAAAAAAGTCAGGAGCCGAAGATGCTGATATGATAATTGCTGTTACTAACAGCGATGAAAGTAATATGATGGCCTGTCAGGTTGCTTACAGTTTATTTAAAACGCCCACCAAAATTGCTCGCGTACGCTCAGAACAATACATTATTTATCAAAGCCAGTTGTACAAACATCAAGATATCCCGGTGGACCATCTGATTGCCCCTGAACAATTGGTAACAGTAGCGATTAAGCGTTTAATCGACTATCCAGGGGCATTACAAGTTGTGGAATTTGCCGAAGGTAAAGCCAGCTTGGTAGCGGTAAAAGCTTACTATGGTGGTTTATTGGTTGGCCACGCTTTATCAGCACTAAAAGAACATATGCCAAACGTTGAAACCCGAGTGGCAGCCATTTATCGTCGCGGACGTCCAATTCGTCCGCTAGGCTCTACTGTAATAGAAGCCGATGATGAAGTATTTTTTATCGCCGATACCAAGCACATTCGTGCGGTCATGAGCGAACTTCAAAAGCTCGAATCCAGTTACAAACGCATTATGATTGCCGGTGGTGGTCTCATAGGAGCGGGTTTAGCTAAACGACTAGAGTCTACCCATAACGTTAAACTGATTGAATTTAATCCTCAACGGGCCGAATATCTCTCAACAATTTTAGATGAGACCATAGTATTTCAAGGGGATGCTAGTGATGCGGCACTATTGAGCGAAGAAAACGTTGAACAAGTTGATGCTTTTATTGCTGTGACCAACGATGACGAAGCTAACATCATGTCTGCTATGTTAGCCAAACGCATGGGCGCGCAAAAAGCCATGGTGTTGATTCAACGAAGTGCTTATGTGGATTTGGTGCAAGGTGGTGACATTGACATTGCTTTTTCTCCTCAGCAAGCCACGATTTCTGCGCTACTTACTCACGTAAGACGAGGCGACATAGTAAACGTTCACTCACTACGAAGAGGCGCAGCAGAAGCTATCGAAGCTATTGCCCATGGCGATGAAACTACTTCTAAAGTGGTCGGGAAACAAATTCAAGACATTAAGTTGCCACCGGGCACTACCATAGGCGCTATCGTAAGAGAAGAGTCTGTTATCATTGCTCACAGCGATACGGTGATAAAAGCTAACGACCACGTAATTTTGTTCTTGGTGGATAAAAAATTCATCCGCGATGTAGAAAAACTCTTCCAACCCAGTGCGTTGTTTTTTGGATAAAAAACCTTTTCTTGTTTGGGTTACTTAACTTCGCCAAAACGTAGGTGAAAATAGTACTAACAAGGAAAAAACTTCCAAACGACCAAATAGCATAGCGACTACCAATAGCCATTTACCAGGATCGGATACTTCCGCGTAAGTGCCAGCAACTGTGCCTAATCCAGGACCTAGGTTGTTTAATGTTGCCGCTGTCGCTGAGAAGGCTGATATATTATCTAAACCAGTCCCAATTAAACCTATCATAATGAAAACAAAGACTATCGCATAGGCAGCAAAGAATCCCCACACCGCCTCGACCACGCGATTTGGCATTGCTCTATCCCCTAACTTAACCGCATAAACAGCTTTTGGGTGAATCAACCTATCGATCTCCCGTTTGCCTTGCAAAAACAGCAACAGCACTCGAATAACTTTTAGTCCCCCGCCAGTTGAACCTGCGCATCCCCCAATAAAGCTAGAGAATATGAGCAATATTGGTAAAAAAGCTGGCCAAGCAGAAAAATTCTCAGTGGCAAAACCTGCTGTGGTACTAATTGAAACAGCTTGAATCAACGCCTGATCTAGCGCCACTTCGGCTGAATCATAAACTTGGTAATTTACTAAAACTAAGAAACAAACAGTAATAAGACCAAATTGTATAGAGAAAAACGAACGACATTCAGGATCTCTAAAATAGTTTCGAATATTTCGTCCGTGAACGGCTGAATAATGTAGGGCAAAATTAAGTGCAGCGATCCATAAAAAGACAACGCATACCAAGTTAACCGCCACACTATCAAAGTAACCCAAACTTGCATCGTAAGTCGAGAAACCACCAATCGCGATAGTTGAGAATGAGTGACATACCGCATCAAACATATTCATGCCTGCCAGCCAGTATGCGACAGAACAAGCGATGGTTAATGAAAGATAAATATACCAAAGGTGTTTTGCTGTATCAGCAATTCGTGGGGTCATCTTTGAATCTTTCACTGGCCCAGGGGTTTCAGCTCTGTATAACTGCATGCCACCAACCCCAAGGATTGGTAAAATCGCTACAGCTAACACAATTATCCCCATACCACCAAGCCACTGGAGTTGTTGACGATAAAACTGAACAGCCTTAGGTAAAAACTCAATTCCCTCGATTACGGTAGCACCTGTAGTGGTCAAGCCTGAAAACGATTCAAATAATGAATCTGTAATCGTCATACTAGGCTGGTTTAGTAAAGCGAAAGGCAGCGCACCGAAACTTGCCAGTACCGTCCAAAACAAGACGACTATGAGAAAACCTTCTTTGGCTCTTAAGTCAGCTCGCACCCGCCGGTTGGGATACCAAAAGAGTAAACCGGTAAATAGTGATAAGAAAAATGCCGTTACGAATGCTAAACCACCCCCGTCTTCATAAATGAGGGAAATTAACGCAGGTGGGAGCATGGTGGCACTAAATAGTGCAACCAAAAGTCCTAGTATTCTTATTATGGCGCGATATTGCAAAACTGCAGGCCTTGATTATTGTTATGTGTTAATAAAATTTTAGATGTAACTGCTAGAGCACACTTTTCATCTAAAACATTAATGCCAATTCTTATTTTCTATTTATAACCTATTGACCAAAAAAGATAAAAAAATTTGTGCAATTATTTTCTTGGAATATGAAAATTTTGTGTTAAATTAGTCTGAATCGGGTCAACAAGAAACCCGTTTTCTACACAGCAAAATAAGAATAAAGGATATCGGCTCAACGCCTTCAGTGATTCATCCCTTTCAATACTTAGATACTTGTTTCAGTTGAAATAGGTAGATTTTTGATGGGCAAATGTTACTTATTCACAAAGTTATCCACAAGCAATGATTCGCTTTCCGAAAAAAATTCTAATAAAATCATAGACTAAAAAATTGAAGCTAGGTAGGCTAAATAATTATGCACAAAAATTCATCTTCCCCTTTAGTCCTAGTTGACGGTTCTTCCTATCTATTTAGAGCTTTCCATGGTTTGCCGCCACTTACTAACTCCAAAGGCAACGATACTGGGGCGATTTATGGCGTAGTCAATATGCTACGAAGCTTAGTTAAAGAATATAATCCCGAATGTATGGCGGTAGTATTTGATGCCAAGGGTAAGACCTTCCGTGATGACATCTATAAAGAATACAAAGCCAATCGCCCACCCATGCCTGACGAGCTAAGAACCCAAATTGAGCCCTTGCATACCATAGTAAAGGCCATGGGATTTCCTCTCATCGTAGAAGATGGCGTAGAAGCAGATGACGTTATAGGAACCCTTGCCCGTCAAGCCAGTGAACAAGGTAGAGCGTGCGTTATCAGTACGGGCGACAAGGACATGGCCCAATTGGTTGACGAGCATGTAACCTTGATCAACACCATGACTAAAACCACTATGGATAAACAGGGTGTTGTTGAAAAGTTTGGTATTCCAGCGGAATTGATTATCGACTTCTTAGCCTTAAAGGGCGATAAAGTTGACAACATTCCTGGTGTACCAGGCGTTGGCGATAAAAGCGCAATCGCTATGCTTAATGGCATAGGCGGTGTAAAAGCTATTTATGACAATCTAGAAAAAATAGCCGAATTAGATTTTCGCGGCGCGAAAACTATGGCTAACAAGATGGCTGAATATAAAGAGCAAGCGCTACTTTCTTATGAACTGGCTACTATAAAAACCGACTTATCTTTAGAATATAAGCCTGATTCTTTGCAAATGCAGGAAATGGATCGGGCAACATTAAAGGAATTATTCACCGAACTGGAATTTAAAAAATGGCTTGCTGAAGTCAGCGGTGAAGAAAAAGACTATATTGAAGAAGCTATAGGTTCAAAATCTGAATCTTCGTCTTCAACTACATCCGTCGATAGTGATTTCGACCTTTCTGCCTACAAAATTATTTTTGAGACATCCGAATTAGATGAACTGATCAGCAAATTAGAAAAAGCTGAAATCTACGCCATTGATACTGAAACTACCAGTTTAGATTATATGGAAGCAGAAATTGTCGGACTTTCCTTTGCTTTGTCGGATAACGATGCATACTACATTCCTGTGGCGCACGATTATCCAGACGCACCGGATCAGTTAGAGCGCGATCAAGTGTTGGCGAAATTGAAACCTCTTTTAGAAGATAAAAATGCGAAAAAAGTTGGTCAACACATAAAGTATGATCAAAACGTACTTGCCAACTATGATATCGAATTACAAGGTGTTATTTGCGATACCATGTTGGCGTCTTATGTATTAAACAGTGTCGCCACCCGTCACGATATGGACAGTTTGGCATTGAAATATCTCGGACATAAGTGTGTCAGTTTTGAAGAAATAGCGGGTAAAGGTGCAAAACAACTGACTTTTAATCAGCTAGATATTGAAACTTCCGGCCAGTACGCTGCCGAAGACGCTGATGTGACGTTAAGATTGTATAACAAACTATCAGCGTTATTAGCTGAACAAGACGGACTAACTGAAGTGTTAAATGACATTGAAGTTCCGCTTTCAAGTATATTGGCTAAGATGGAGCAAAGAGGTGTCTTAATTGACTCTCAAATGTTATCTCAACAAAGTCAAGATTTAGCTAAGCGCATAGTGTCGTTAGAAGAGCAAGTGCATGAACTCGCGGGGGAACCCTTTAATCTGGGGTCAACTAAACAATTGCAGCACATTCTATTTGAAAAAATGGAACTTCCTGTAATCAAGAAAACGCCAAAAGGCGCCCCTTCTACTTCGGAAGATGTGTTACAAGAATTGGCCAATGACTATGAACTACCAGCGTTGATAACCCAATATCGTGGCCTGACAAAACTTAAAAACACCTACACCGATAAGCTGCCCAAGATGATTAATCATCGTACTCATAGAGTACATACCTCTTATCATCAAGCGGTTGCCGCTACCGGGCGGTTATCGTCTAGCGATCCTAATTTGCAAAATATTCCTATTCGAACCCAAGAAGGGCGTCAAGTACGGCAAGCTTTTGTACCCAGAGAAGGCTGTAAAATTGTTGCCGCCGACTATAGCCAAATTGAACTTCGAATTATGGCGCATTTAAGCAAAGACCAAGGTTTATTGAATGCGTTTAAAGAAGGTAAAGACATTCACAGTGCCACCGCATCTGAAATATTTGGCACAGCTGTCGATGATGTAACTACAAATCAAAGGCGCAGCGCTAAAGCAATTAATTTCGGGCTAATATATGGCATGAGCGCGTTTGGTTTATCCAAGCAACTACATATATCTAGACAAGATGCCCAAACCTATATGGATAAGTATTTTGAGCGATATCCCGGCGTACTAGCTTACATGGAAGCAACCCGTGAAGGTGTAAAAAAGACGGGTTATGTTAGTACAGTCTTTGGACGGCGTTTATACCTGCCTGATATAAATGCGAGTAATGGCGCTCGCCGCAAAGGAGCAGAAAGAGCAGCTATCAATGCGCCAATGCAAGGTACAGCTGCAGATATTATTAAAAAGGCCATGATTGAAGTGTCTAATTGGATAAGCCAATTGGATGATCAAGAAGATATCAGCATGATCATGCAGGTACACGATGAATTGGTGTTTGAAATTAAAGAAGACAAACTCGATACCTTTATACCCAAAATCTGCCAATTGATGGAAAACTGCGTCGAATTGTCAGTGCCTTTAATTGTTGAAGCAGGGGTTGGTGATAACTGGGATCAGGCGCATTAAAAATTTTTTTAAAAAAAATTAAAAAACTTCTGAACTTAATTTAATTGGGAGACTCATAAGCTATGAATGTGTTGTTCTCCCTGAGTGGTTTGCCCCGTTAGTGTGTTACGGGGCTTTCTTTTTTCTAAGCCTCAGGTTTCTCAATCTCCAACCAATTCAGCAAAACATTTTCAGCCTCAGCAAGCCCAACGCCCGTTAAAGAAGAAAATGCATGCACCTTTATGTTTCCTTGAAAGGCTAATGAAGCTTCTCTAACCATCAATGTTTGCGCTTTACGTTTACCCGATTTGAGTTTGTCTGCCTTGGTCAACAGTATCAGCACAGGTAAGTTAGCATCCACTGCCCAATAAATTAAGTCCTGATCAAGATCTTTCAACGGGTGCCGAATGTCCATCAGCACCACTAAGCCACTTAAGCATTCACGCTTTTGAAGATACTCTCCTAATGACTTTTGCCATTTTTTCTTCATTTCAATTGGCACTTTTGCAAAACCGTAGCCGGGTAAATCCACTAAACGCCGAGTTTCATCCAACTCGAAAATGTTGATTAATTGAGTTCGGCCTGGAGTTTTACTGGTTCTAGCAAGGGCTTTTTGTCTTGTTAATTTATTTAACGCACTGGATTTTCCAGCATTGGAACGGCCAGCAAAGGCAATTTCTTTTCCCTCAAATGGTTGTAAGTGAGAAATATCCGGTGCGCTTGTAAAAAATTTTGCTTTGGTAAAATATGACATTAATGACTCTGAAACGCTAAAATTCAGCGATTGTTTACAGTTTTTTTGTAGTTTACATGATTTAAATCCATAGTATTAACAAGGAATTGTTTTTTTAACAGTATATTTGTGTAAAATACGCCCCATCTGCCGTTATAAGGTATCGAGATTCGATTCGTAAGAGAGTACATCTATGAAGAAATTATGTTTGCTGTTTGGTTTTGTTTTATTAAGCATGAATGCAATAGCCGCAGAAGGTGATCCTGAAGCAGGTAAAGCAAAGTCAACGACTTGTTTAGCATGTCACAATGCTGATGGTAATAGTACCATTGAAGATAACCCTAAAATTGCGGGCCAGCATGAAGGTTACCTTTTTAAACAGCTTACTGAATTTAAACTGGGCGCAGACACTGGTGGTCAACAAGGCAGAAATAACGCTGTCATGTGGGGCATGGTTGCGACCCTGTCTGAACAAGACTTTAAAGATCTAGCTGCATATTTCTCTTCTCAAGAACTTAAAATCGGTGAAACTCCTGAAGATGTAGTTGATGCTGGTGAAGCTTTATACCGAGGTGGCGATCCAGAGCGAGGCATTACCGCTTGTATCGCATGTCACGGTCCTAGTGGACAAGGTATGAACTTAGCTGGTTTTCCAGTCATTGGCGGCCAACACGCAAAATATACTAAAACCCAACTTGAAATGTTTCGATCAGGACAACGCAATAACGACCTAAACGGCATGATGCGTGACATAGCGGCACGTCTGACCGACGAAGATATTGATGTATTGTCAAAATATTTAGCCGGATTACACTAATCTTTTGAGTTTTTATTGCTGTATAAAAACCCATATTTGATTATTATTTATACAGCAAACGTGTAAAACTTGATAATTAAAATTTTTCTGGGTATAGTAGCAAAATAAGAAAGCGTAATGGATTACCCAAAACGACGTTGTTTGGTTTGTGAATAACAATAAAAAGCTGACTTTACAATAATATACACAAGAAGTGTAAAACGGGAGAGGTGTCATTAGACACTAATTAATATAAGGTGATAGTCTTCGGGTTATCACCTTTTTTCTTGTTTGTTGGAAACCTAGATCCTCAATTAGGTATTCCGTTCTGAATGATTTCATACTTGGATAGAAGATAATGGCTGGTCGCAAGAAGACACGCAAAGTTGGTAAAATTGGCGTTAGCAAAACAGATGCCCCTAGAGTTGTTCAAAAAGACAAAAAGGAAAAACGTCATAAAGGACACAAAGCTGGCTCTCGTCAGCATTTGGCAGAAAACAACAAGAATAAAGAACAATCTGCTGGAAAACTAGATCCAAGAATAGGCAGCAAAAAGCCGATTGATCTTTACAAGCATAAAAACAAAAAACCAGAATCAATGGATGCACCTAAAACACGTTTTTTCTCACCGCAGGAAGAGCTAGATGCGATCGAAAATGACCCAAGATTAGATGCCTTGTTAGAAAAACAAGAAACCAAACGTTTAACCAATGAAGAGCAAACTTACCTTGATAAAACCTTGGCCAGACACCGCAAACTTTGCGATTTGTTGGGCATCGATTTAGAGCAAGAAGACTCTAAGAACGATAAAGAATCTGATCCGTTTTCCGGTCTAGACGCAATTAAACTAGATGACTACGACGACGAAAAATAAAGAGTTTTAACATGCTACAGTGGATATTGGTTGGGCTAGGCGCGCTCATTATTCTTGGATTAGGGATTTATGCTGGCCGTTTGTTGTTTTTACTTAAGGCGCAAAATGATCGCCAACAAGCCGCGCGAAATAAACGCATCGAAACAATAACCAAAAGCATTCAGACCATTGCCTTTGCCATGGAGCAACAACAATGTGATCCTTCAGAAGGAGCTATACGCATTTGTAATTTACTAGAAGCGCTCCCGTTGGATCCTCAGCCCGACTTTGTACAAAAATATCCCGCTATGTTTGCACTCTACGCCGACATTCAACACTTCCCGACGCATGAGGCTCGTCAAGCCTTAAGCAAGGCAGAACGTCGTCAGCAAGATACCCAAAGAGAACAAATAGAAAGTGATTACGAAAGTAAAATTCAACCAGAGTTAGTTGAGTTAAAACAGTTCGATACTAGTAAGCTCTGATAAAGGCGTAATGGTCACGCCTCAAAGTTAGCTGATAGGTACTAGCCCTTTTTGTCTATCTTCAATTGCCTGCTGCAAACTGAATCCACTTTTACGCCAAGCAGCAGCTTCGGCAAAAGTGAAGTTTTCAGATGTCCATTTTGATGCTTCTTTTGGTGTAAACCCTGCTAACTGCCAGTTTTTTGCCGCTTCGGTCGAAAACCCCTGTTTATGCCATGCATTGGCTAGAGATTCAGAAAAACCTGTATTTGACCATACCTCCACTTCAGTTTCAGTTAATGAAGACGAGGTTGAACCACAAGCGGAAATAGCCATCAAAGTAATAAGAATCAATACTGGTTTCATAGTTTTACTGCCTAATTTGAAAATCAATAATAGTAGTTTAACTTATCTAAATCTTTTTGAATCTAATTAAAGTTTTAACAGATGTTTCAAACTAAGCCAGACGATGATGTTTTTGGCCATACATGGATAATCTTCATTACTCGAAACTGTGAATATAACCGATTCGACATCACTTGTTAGAAAGCTAAACTAAAAGACGGGATTTTGCTTTGTTAGGTGATTCTAATCAACCGTGTAATTATCACTTTTGGGTAGTTGCTTGCTTCAATAGATTTCAAAAAATAAAAACGAAACAAAGATTCGATAGCCATATCAGAATTATTTGCATCATAAGACCATTTTTAAGTTAGCTTAGTTGATTGACTTAATAAATTCAGCTCACCTATTTCCAAGTTTCCTTTAACATAAACTTCTTAGGAAATCTGTCTTTTTCAGCAGTAAGACTGGTGTTAAAGACAACTGATTTACAAAAATCATGGTGACGAGATCAAATAGATAGTTTGTCTTTAAGTCAAACAACAAGCCTTCAGCTAACACAACTCCGTTAAGGAATAATTGAAAAAGTAAAGTCGGTCACATCCAATACCTCAATCTTTTCATTTTTATTCCCTGTTTAAGAAAAAACACACTCAATAAATATATGAAAAACGGATAATGGAAACTTCCTCCCCCACTTTCTGCGACAGGGTTAGGGTTAGGAGGAGGTTGCACAGCTTGACCAACAACAATTTGTAATTGAAAAGTCAAAGTCGCTCCTTCATCATCACTAGCATTGATAGTTACAGTATAGGTGCCAGATGTAGCAATACTTCCTTCAATTACACCTTCAGTCCCTGCTGTCATTCCAGGTGGAATGTTTGAGTAGCTGTATGATACGCTTTCGCGATCAGGATCAGCGATATAATCTCTTAAATCACCGATATAAGTTTCGTTAACGTCTAAGTATTGAGTAGCTATAGATACTAATAATTCGGGGGCGTCATTTACATTTACAGGCGTTACCCCAAATGCTATTAGTAATTCAGAATCTAAAAACAAACTCACTAATATGTTATCAGAAGGAATATCAGAAGTATCATCAACAAACATATCTTCATTGGTTAATCTAAAAAATAAAGACTCTTCGTCCCATGTTATTTTTGAATGATTCAGTGACTCGATATTTTCCCCATTTATTTGAAGCTGGAGGCGTTCTTTATCATAGTTGATAAAACTGTCTGCTATATCAATTTCCAACACCGTATCTTGTAGCGCCTCTAAGCTACCAAAATTGAAATTGCTTTTAAATATCATGGGTTTTGTGTTTGTAAACGATGCGACTTTTAAACTTTTCATTTCGTCAATAGTGACGATGATCACCTTGTTATTAGAGGTTACCGCATAAATGTCACTATTAGAAACAGGATCTTCTTCTTGACCGCTTTCATAAAGGGTTTGGGTTTCCATATCAAATAGAAAGGGCTTGCCTCTTGAACCAATGAAATAATTGGTTTCGTTGGTTTTCAATGGATTTGTGAAAATCGAGTTATTATTTTGAATTTGTACTAGTTCCCAATCATTGTTTTCAGATTGTTTCGCGTAATGGAATAAGCGCCCAAAAGTAAAACTTAACTTTTTACCATTATCGTATTCAAATACATTATCAAGTCGACTAGATAATCCATTTTCATTGGGTATGTTCAGGCTTTGCACTAAATCGAGCTGTTCATTATTATCATTGACCTGAAACACCCATAAAAATGAGTTGTCAGAAGACATCGGTGGAGCCGCGTAAATGGCGTCTGAATCTTGTGGCTTTTGATAAGTTAATTCTCGATCTAACGGTATCACTTCGCCTTCAGGAAATAGTTGGTGAGTGTCGCAAGAGGAAATTAAGCCTGAATTATCCATCTCGCAAATAGAATAAGTTACATTACTTTCATTAGCGCTATAATGCATTAGAACAAGCGATGTATCATTTAATAAAAATGAACCTTGAAGGTTTATATTTTGGTTTGCCGGAAACAAATACTCTTGGGAAATATTTAAACCTACTTCGTTATACTCAATTACCAAAATTGATGTATTAAGTGTTTCATTCGAACGGGTTAATAAGTAAGCTCTATTCCCGATGTTACCTACTATTTTATAGTTAGACTGATTAGCCAAAGAAATACTCTGTGGAACTTCCAAAGAGCCTATGTACCCCATAGAATTTGATTCTTGAAAATATTCCCAAATAAAAATAAATACCGTTTCGTCATCAAAATTTCCTTTATGGCCTAATAAAACAAGTCTATTGGTTTCAATGTCAAAAAAGTAGCCTCGTACATTATCGGGTAAATAATCATTCAATATAGACGTAAATTTTGTTTCCAGTTTATTGAGTTGATTACCTTCTGTAATTTGGAATAATTCAAATGTTTCTCCAACCCCTAATATCAAATTATTGTCGACGAAAAGATAATCACTATGACTTATTGTAAGTGGCGTTCCAGATAATTCAATTCTGGTATCCGTCCAATCTATCACTGCGGCATAAAGGTTATCTTCAATTCCTACTATTAATTGTTTATTCAACTGATTTGAAACGTAGAAATTTAAACCTAACGAGTCATTAAGAGTTACTTGTTGGATACTTTTTTGTTGTAGGTCGAGACTAAACAGCTGGCTATTCGAATTATTTGCCACAAACATCGACTGTGTTAAATGATCATATTGCATCATTGCAATGCCAGCATTATTCACAAAGTCAAATTCATCATCAAATTCATAAATATAAGTTCCAATATCAACGATCGAACCGCCAATATTTTCAAATCCTTGAAAGATGTAAGTACCAATTTCGAGGGTACTTCCAATCCACAAAATTTCAGATTCAGAGTCGAATGTGGCAGATTTTGCGTAAACTGTTGGAGTCAACTCTTGCTCAGCAAGTATTGTCAACAAATTAGACTCGGTATTTATTGAAAATGTATAAAAGGATGAAACAGTTAAATTAACATAGAGACCGTCATAAATAGGGATTATTTTGAGGCTAGAAAATGCCGCTGAATATTCCGGGGACAATTGTTGATTGCCTTGATAGTTCAAATTACCGTTCGAATCTATATCCCAGTAAAAAATAAAACTGCCGGATATAATGATCAGCGAATCATCTTGAATTAAAAGTTTACTTTGTCTTTGAGTATCTAGAGCGCTTAGATCTATTGCGTTTTGAAATTCATAGTTTCCGTTAGAAGAAAGTGCGAACCTAATTATTTCATTTGACCTTTTCTGTTGGTTCCACGAAAGGGAAAAAGCTGAATTTGAATTTTCATCCAAGACTAAATTTTGGTCTAGACTGAAACTGGGTGAAATTAATTCTTCTTCAATGATGTAAGCATTCTCTGCCGAACTATAAAAACTTGATAGGAATGATAGGACAAAAAGCCATTTAATTACTACAGATTTCATTTTCTACTTCCATTTAGAAATGTATTATCAAACCAAATTTATAACTTTTAAATGATTCACTCAAGTGAAAAAGCTTTAGTTCGTGACTAATCAATGTACTGTAAAGCACTATCAAGAACATGTACATTATAGATTTATTAGTTCTGGAGAACTAGGGTTAATGGATACTAATTATTTTGCTTGTACTATCCTCTGGATAAAAAAGAGAAATTGAACTGAGCTTGCGGGTTTTTCTGAATACAATTATTAGGTTATCGCAGTGTAAGTTGTTTCTTTATAAAAGACTAATAAGTAAAAATAGAATTCTTATCACATATTTCTGCTGTAATCCTTTTAATCTAACCAATCAAAATAAAGATAAAAGTATTATTAAAAAAATTGAAAATCTCGGCCTTTAGTTCTTCTAAAAGTAGCTGATTCCAACTACCCTCATGTTTTTGCAAAATAAAGCCAAATTTCTATATCCCAACCACATATTACGAAGAGCCATTTTTCCCTCTATATGGATACCCAAAAGCGGTTAAAAACGCTATACTACCGCCCTTTTGAATCCCAAGAATTAAGACAAAACGATAAGCGAATGCAAAACACCGAGCAAAAGTACGATTTGAATACCTTTCAGGGACTAATTTTAGCCTTGCAAGATTACTGGGCACAACAAGGTTGTGTGATCATTCAACCGCTTGATATGGAAGTAGGCGCAGGTACTTTCCACCCTATGACATTTCTACGTTCACTTGGCCCAGAGCCAATGAACAGTGCCTATGTTCAACCATGCCGCCGACCTACTGATGGACGTTATGGTGAAAACCCGAATCGCTTACAACATTATTATCAATTTCAGGTGATGCTCAAACCGTCTCCTGACAACATACAAGAGTTGTACTTAGGTTCTCTTAAAATGTTAGGTTTTGACCCTTTAGTTCACGATATTCGCTTTGTAGAAGATAACTGGGAGTCTCCTACCCTTGGTGCTTGGGGCCTAGGTTGGGAAGTTTGGTTAAACGGCATGGAAGTCACCCAGTTTACCTATTTCCAACAAGTAGGTGGCTTGGAGTGTAAGCCTGTTACCGGCGAAATTACTTATGGCCTAGAACGTTTAGCCATGTACATGCAAGGTGTGGACAGCATTTACGATTTGGTATGGACTCAAGGTCCTTTTGGCACAGTGACTTACGGCGATGTGTTCTTACAAAATGAAAAAGAGCAATCTGCCTATAATTTTGAATATGCCGATGTGGATTTTCTGTTCGAGAGTTTTGATCAGTTTGAAAAAGCTTGTCAGCAACTTATTGAAGCTGAACTGCCCTTACCTGCTTATGAGCAAGTAATGAAAGCCTCTCACGTATTTAACCTGTTAGATGCCCGTCATGCTATCTCGGTAACCGAACGCCAGGGCTACATACTGCGCGTGCGTGCACTCGCCAAAGCTTGTGCAGAGATGTACTACGCCTCGAGAGAAAGCCTAGGATTCCCACTTTGTAATGGAGATAACCAATAGATGTCTGTGCAACACCAAAATCTACTAATCGAACTGGGTACCGAAGAATTACCACCAAAAAGCCTTAAAAAGCTTTCTGATAGTTTTGCGCAAAACGTAAACGACGAAATTAATAAATTAGGTTTCAACTTTGATGGCTTTACCACCTACGGCACGCCTCGTCGATTAGGTGTTTTATTACATACTGTCGAACGCGTACAAGCAGACAAGATCGTTGAAAAGCGCGGCCCAGCAGTAGCAGCAGCATTCGACGCCGATGGTAATCCAACCAAAGCAGCTCAAGGTTGGGCTAGATCAAACGGTATTGAAGTGGCTGACGCTGAGCGCCTGACGACTGACAAAGGTGAATGGTTATTACACAAAGCTAAAGTCGCTGGTCAGTCGCTAGATAGTGAGCTCACTGCCGCATTAGAGCGCGCAATTAAACAATTGCCGATTCCTAAGCCAATGCGCTGGGGAAGCTCAGATGCTGAATTTATTCGTCCAGTTCACACTATTTGTGCACTCTATGGCGACGAAGTGTTAGACGTTGAATTGTTTGGCATAAAAGCATCAAATCAAGCCTCTGGCCATAGATTCCACGGTGATCATCGCTTTACCCTTACTCACGCTGATAAATACGCTGAACAAATGAAAGCTCAGTATGTGTTAGTGGATTATGCTAGCCGCGCAGACGCAATTAAACAGCAGTTAGAAGCGAAAGCAGCTGAGTTAGGACTGACTGCAGATTTTGATCAAGACCTACTAGAAGAGATTTCCTCATTAGTTGAGTGGCCAGTAGTCTTGCAAGCGGAATTCGAACAAGAGTTTCTTGCTGTGCCTAAAGAAGCGCTTATTTACACCATGAAAGACGATCAAAAATACGTGCCTTTGTTGACCGCTGACGGTGAGCTAAGTAGCAAGTTCTTGTTCGTATCTAACATTGAGAGTAAAGACGCTTCCCAAGTCATTTCCGGTAATGAAAAAGTAATACGCCCTCGTTTGTCCGATGCGCGTTTCTTCTTTGAAACTGACCAAAAAACCACTTTGGAACATAAAGCGGAAAAACTTAACAGTATCTTGTTCCAGAAAGAACTTGGCACTATTGCTGAGAAATCTGATCGTGTTGCACAAATCACTCAAATTATCGGACAGTCTTTGTCACTGGACAAACAAACCTTAGAGTTCGCAGCTCGTGCGGCTAAACTGGCTAAAGCTGATTTGGTCTCGAATATGGTTATGGAGTTTACTTCAGTACAAGGTGTGATGGGCTATTATTATGCCCTGCATGACAACGAACCTTACGCCGTTGCTCAAGCGATTAAAGAACAGTATTTACCGCGTTTTGCCAATGATGAACTCCCCTCCAGCATGACAGGTGTTTTAGTTTCTTTAGCGGAAAAACTCGACACCCTAGTAGGTATTTTTGGTATCAATAAAATTCCTAAAGGTGACAAAGATCCCTTTGCGTTGCGCAGAAGCGCCATAGGTATTTTACGTATTTTAGTTGAAAACAATTTAGATATTGATGTTAAAGACCTGGTTGAAAAAGTGGTTACCACCTTTGGCGATAAACTGAAAAATGCCAATACCGCAGAGCAAGTTGTCAGCTTCTTATTAGACAGATGTAAACCCTTTTATGCCGAGCAAGGTATAAGTAGTGATGTCGTTACTGCGGTAATGATAGTCACTAAGCGATACTCGTTGTCTGATATTAACAAGCGCGTTGTGGCGGTATCAGAATTTTCAAAATCTGAAGCTGGTGCAAGTTTGATTGCCGGTAACAAGCGCGTTAGCAACATTTTGAATAAAAACGATATCAAAATTGAGAGTTACGCGTCTGTTGATCCTAGTCTATTTGAACATGACGAAGAACGCACATTGTTTGAAGCTTTTGAGAAAGTAAAAGCTAACTTAACGTCTTCTGACTTAGATTATTCGACCGTACTGACTCAATTATCATCACTAGAGCAGCCCCTTTCAGGCTTTTTCGATAAAGTGATGATAATGGTGGATGAGACCTTAATTAAGGAAAATAGAATACATTTAGTAGCGAATGTGCACCTAGGCTTTATGTCGGTGGCTGACATTTCCGTGATTAATGTGTAACGCTGGAATTAGTATTAAATGATGTTTAAAAAAGACTTTGTCTTAGTAGGAACAATGGCATTGCTGCTGACTGGCTGTGCCACCCCTAACGTTGAAGATATATTCACTCAACAACCCGACAAAGACTACTCTAATATGTACCTACGCGGCGTGTTCAATTGGTGGGAAGCAAGTGACGCATTTAAACTTCGCTCCGTATCACTAGATGAATATGCCGTTGTGATCGAATTAATTGCAGATGGCCAACCTTATGACTTCAAAGTGGCAGATTCGGGCTGGGCAAATGATTTAAACTGCGGCGTAGAATATGGTCAACAAACCTTAAAGCTAGATGACACAATCGAACTCTATTGCGCAGCAGATTCAGCTAACTTGCAATTTACCCCTAGCGAAACCGGCAATTACCGCTTCGTTTTTGACGTATCCGACAACGACGAACCTGAGCTCACCATCATCAAAATATAAAATGAACTACGGCTCCATTTTTCAATAATGGAGCCGTAGTTCATTATTATGCAGCTATGTGCGCCTGAAACTCTTCGTATGAGCCATCAAAGTGGGTGATTTTGTTATTTGCAATCTCAATCACTTGAGTCGCTAGTGAATTCACAAATTCTCTGTCGTGACTAACAAAAATCACTGTGCCTTCAAACGCCAACAGTGCATTGTTCAGCGCTTCAATTGATTCCATATCTAAGTGGTTGGTGGGTTCGTCCATCACCAATACGTTAATATCTTGCAGCATGATTTTGCCGAATAATAGTCGGTTTTTCTCACCACCTGAGCAAACACTGACCTGTTTATTAAAGTCATCAGAACCGAATAACAAGCGGCCTAGCATGGCTTTTACTTGTAAATCATCATGCTTTGGCTGGCGCCACTGGGACATCCATTCAAACATTGTCATGTCATTAGCAAAATCTGCCGTACTGTCTTGTGGAATATATCCAACCGCGGCGTTTTCCGCCCATTTCACTGTCCCTTGATTGGCATTTTGATTGATCAAACATTTGAGAAGTGTGGTTTTACCCGCACCGTTTTCACCAATAATGGCAAGCTTAGCACCGGCTTCTAGTAAAAGGTTGGTATTGCTAAATAATGGCGTATCTGTATAACCATGCCCTAGATCTTCCAGCGTCACCGCTAATCTATGCAGTTTTTTATGTTGAGTAAATTGGATAAATGGCTTGCGACGACTAGACGCTTTTATTTCATTTAATTCAATTTTCTCTAATCTCTTAGCTCGCGAAGTGGCTTGTTTTGCTTTAGAAGCATTGGCAGAAAAGCGAGCGACGAAGCTTTGCAACTCTTGAATTTCAGCACTTTTTTTCGCGTTTTCATGATGCAACTGTTCTTGTACCAAATTAGATGCCGCAACAAAAGCTTCATAGTTACCTGGATAAATACGTAACTCACCATAGTCGATATCCGCCATATGCGTACAGACCGAATTTAAAAAGTGACGATCGTGTGAAATGATGATCATGGTGGATTTACGTTTGTTCAACTCATCGGCTAACCAGCTGATGGTGTAGATGTCCAAGTTGTTGGTAGGCTCATCTAACAGCAACACATCAGGTTCGGCAAATAAAGCTTGAGCTAAAAGTACACGCACTTTTCGACCGGGCGCTACTTCTTTCATTAAGCCAAAATGATAACTTTCTTCGATACCAGCGGCAGATAAAATATCGCCGGCTCTAGATTCTGCTGTGTAACCGTCCATTTCAGCAAACTGTACTTCTAGATTGGCCACTTCCATGCCCTCTTCTTCGCTCATTTCAGGAAGTGAGTATATTTCGTCGCGACGTTTTTTCACTTCCCATAATTCACGGTCACCCATGATTACGGCGTCTACTACGCTCATCTCTTCAAAGGCGAACTGGTCTTGGTTCAAAATACCCAACTTAGTGCCTGGCGGCATAGATACATTGCCAGCGGTTGGGGTTAGTTTGCCACTGAGGATTTTCATCAAAGTAGATTTTCCACAGCCATTGGCACCTATTAGGCCGTAACGATTTCCATTACCGAATTTAGCTGAAATATTTTCAAATAATGGCGCTGAACCAAATTGCATCGTTATATTGGCGGTAGTAATCAAAACAAATCCTAGGAAGTTTAAAAGTTGAAGTAGACTCAAGATAAGGTCTCAAGGGCGCGCAATATAAAGAAACAGAGGCGAATTGTCGAGGAAAAAATGGTTAAAATTAATACTGCCCCTAAGACTTAACATTGCTAATAAGCTAACCTTGATTCTAATGTTCTGAATAATCCTTTTTAAAACAGGTACAAATTTATTTTATATTCCTATGTAACCTTTCTCGGCCTTATCACTAATATCAATAAACGCTGTATTTAAATGAAAGAATTCGAGCAATTATACCAATCACTGTCGAAGGATATTTTCCGCTTCGCTTGCTTTTTGTGTCACGACAAAGAGCTCGCCCAAGACATAGTCGCGGAAACCTTTGCCAGAGCCATAAGCAGTGGTCAATCCATTCGTGGGGAAACCGCTAAGGCTTATTTATTCAAAATTGCCCGCAATTTTTTTCTTGAGATACAGAATAAAGACAATCTTGCTAAGCGTCATCTTGAAGAAACAATAGAGCAGTCCGAGTTATTGGAACATCAAGCGTTTCAAAAAGATCAGCTAAGTGAGCTACACAACTATATGCAGCACATGAGTTTAGAAGCTCGAACGGCGCTTAGCTTAAGTATGAGTGGCGCAAAGATAAGTGAAATTGCATTTATCTTATCTATCTCGGAAAGCGCAGTGAAGGTGAAAGTATTTAGAGCCCGCCAATTCTTGAGTGAGCGTTTGAATACGTCGAATAACCAAAAAAACTAAGGTTTTTGTAGGAAATAGTATGACCCAGTTAGACAAAGCCATCATTAACGATTTAATTTTACTCTATCAGGCTGACGAAGCCAGTGCGCAAACGCGATCTTATTTGGAGCAAATAGCAAAAACTGATCATGCATTGGCCGCTCAGCTGGCCGCTAAAGTTTCTCCATTACCAGAAATTAAGTTTGAATTGGATAATAGTGATATTGCCCAGAAAACTACCTTAACCAAGATTCAAAGCCGATTTAAAAAACAAATTGCTATGTTAGCTGTGATCACATTTTTACTCCTTTGTATTCCTTTTTCTGCCATGCAAATAAGTGGCGAAGTAAATTGGACAGTATTCGATTTTTTAGTCATGGGTGGACTCATTTTTGGCGCGGGAATGCTCCTGTTGTTGCTTATCAAAGAAAGTAACAAATGGGGCACCAGATTCGCCTATGCCATTTATATAGGGCTAGTGTTTTTGACCTTCTGGATAAATCTAGCTGTAGGTATCATTGGCGAACCAGACAACACGATAAACCTAGTTTATTACGTTTCCTTGGTGTTAAGCATCTTGGCATTGTTTTGGTGTAGAGGACGAAGTAAACCAGCAAGTATAATAATGCTATTGAATGCCCTGTCCTTTTTGTTGATCCCCGCCTTGTCAGAGTTAACCTTACCCGGCAGCATAAGTGACTCTCAGGGAGCTTTGGTTGTTACCCTGTTTAGCCTAATTAGCGCTGCTGGCTTTTTAATGAGTGCCTTTTTGCTTTATCGAAATCGGTAATCGACAGGTACCGTTGCCGACGGTTTACATTGGATAACCAAGTGCTTCAAGGTCTCCTCTAAGCCTTTTTGCTATGATGCTAGAAAACACGGACTGGTAGTAAGCATTGTCCTCCCACACGTAAAACTCAGTGACAAAACTATCATTCTTACACGCCACAGATAGAGGAACATTTAACAGTCGAGGTCGCACTAACTCTGGCGTTGGGGATTCTCCACTTAAAATAACATCCACAATTTCCTTCGGCCCGTCGTAAATCAATGGTCCCTTTTTCGTTAACCCTTCATCCATAAAAAAATCTGACAATTGCAACGAAATCCTATAAGACTCTTGATTTGCAGTTTGGAGATACACTAGCAGTTTAAGTAACCGATTACGCATTTGAGATGACTGAAAGGGCAAGAAGCTTTGGTTGTTTAAGAACTGCTCTAAGGAAATCGTGTTAGTGTCGAAACTCTTGGTTGCGCCTATGGGTTTAAACGCTGCTTGCACTCTATCAACTGCCTCTTCACTCGTTCGGCAGTTTCGCAAGTCATCAATTGCTAATTGCACGATTCGTAATGGTTCCTCTAAATCGACTATTACTTCCTCTAGTAGATATACATTGTTCTGAAGGTCATTCATCATCCTATCCAGCGCTTCGTTATAAAGCGCCTTGTCTTGTTTGGTTGCATTCCAGTTGCCTAGCAAAATACCGAGGTAAACACCGAATACCACAATAAACATTTCGATCGCTACAGTAATCCAATCTTGTTGGCGCAGCGCTTTTACAATCCGTTGTATAATCATTAGGTAGCATCTCCTTTGCAATAATGGAGTCGGGGTTAATTATTCTTATCCTGATGACAACTTAGGAATCTGTCAAATACTTAGGACTTAAATTGGTTTAGATTTTCACGTGCTTTTTTTGGAGAATTGTCTCGTGCATTGGGGTCACAGGACTGAGAGACATAAATTTTTAAGGAGGTATCAATCGCTTGTTTTGTAAAATGCTCCGTTCTATTTAAACAAACCTAATATCGCTAAATTTTCATAATAATGAAAAATAGAGTCAATTCAATTGTCCACAAAGTAAGAAATAAAATAATTTTTCTTTTGGTAGTATTGCCGAATTGCTTAAATAAAAAATCTAAAAACAGATCTAACAAATACATAATCAATACAAAGGAGACAACTAAAATAAATGCATTAAAAGTCGACAATAAAAGAATCGAGACAAAATACAACGGAAGCCAAACCGCTCCTCGATACCATTTGTCAGATCGTCTCATTTCTCGCATAAGCTTACCCTAAATCTAACTTCTGTTTAGTTATGAATTTAACAGACCAACCGAATGCATAAAGACATATACCACCGAAAAAACCAACTACATACGGATAAATGTCCTGCGGAAGAAAAATACCTATTCCAAATGAATCAAAATAAACACTAAAAAACACATGTATTGTTTATTTAGTTCTACGTATAGGATATGCACTATAAAACCGCCCGATAACTGGATCATTTAGATATCACAAATCTCAATAGCTTGTTTTAGTGACGCCACTTTGCCCTCATTGGTTTCAGGTGTTGGCACGAATTCCTGGGCCAAGTAGCCTTTAAAGCCGGTTTTATAAATCGCTTTAGCGATGGCGGGATAATAGAGTTCCTGGGTGTCGTCAATTTCATTTCTACCCGGTACGCCAGCGGTGTGGTAATGCCCGAAATATTGATGATTATCTTGAATGGTTCTGATGATATCCCCTTCGCTGATTTGCATATGATAGATATCGTATAGCAGTTTGAAATTCTCTGAGCCCAAGCGCTTACAAAGCTCAATAGCCCAAGCAGAATTGTCAGCCATATAATCAGGATGATTCACTTTGCTGTTAAACAATTCCATTTGAATGATCACCCCTTTTTCTTCAGCACGGGGAAGAATTCGTTGTAAGCCTTTTGTGGCATTTTCCAAGCCTTGTTCTGGGCTCATCCCTCGGGCATTACCGCTGAAACAAATCAAGTTTTTATAGCCAGCTTCGGCAACTAAATCGATATGGCGTAGATAACGTTCGGTTAGCTCATCATGAAACTCGGGATGAATCCATCCATCTACCAAATTAAGTTCAGCGCCGTTGCACATAGATGAATCTATGCCATGTTTTTTAAGCACTGGCCAATCGCTTGGGCCCACTAAATCAATGGCAGAAAACCCAAGGGACTTTACTAGTTGACAAAGTTCCTCAATGGATAAATGACCATAAGTCCACCGGCTCACTGAATGGTGAATATTACCTTTTAGCTTGCCTATTCCATTGGAAGATTTTGCGCTATTTGCGATAACCGAAGAGACGGGCATGCCGACCAATGCTGAACTTACAAGTGCACCTTTTAATAAACTTCGACGATCCATGACGGCTCCTTTATACATCAAATTTACCGGCCCACTTTAACCTATTTTTAACAAACATCAATTAATGACTTTGGTAATGCTATTACAATCCTGCACTTATTCTTGGCCACCACATCATCATGGTAGCGGCAACAACGCCAACTATGGTTATCGCACATCCAATGGTTGCTGTAGTACTCACTACGAAATAAGACTTTCTGTCTCTTCGTTTTTGTGCCCAAAAATACACTTCAGCCATTGCCATAGGCAAAAGGTAACAAGCAAAGGACATTATCAGGTCAGCTGGTCCGTCAATAGTCGCGTTATTCCCGTTTGGTCCTTGGTTAACCAGATACCACCCCATCATATAAAGCCTGAAGGTCCAGACTCCATTTACCAAAATGAAAGTGTGTATAGCGAATCTCATATGTTTTTGAAATTGCTTTTTTAACGCATATTTCCAAGCTAATGCCGCAAAAATCAGTATCAAGATGCCATTAAGACAAACACCAATTGCACCTATATCGCTGAGTCTGGAGCCTTTTATCAAAGTTAAATATAAACCGGTTAAAGCCCCCATAATACCTAACACTAAAAATAGTCTACCATTCCATTTATGGAATAAAGGGAATTGAATTCGTATATATGGAAAGAGTTGTAAAATACCGCTAGTACTTAACACGAGTGCACTTAATAGATGAGAAATTAATATGGCATTTCCCGATGTATCTCCCTCAACGATCCCTCGAATCATATGTTGAGTGTTTTCGCTTGATAAACTCCCGCTGAAAAAAGGCAGTGCAAACTGAATTAAAATATATGCAGCAAACATCCACTGTCCTATTAAAGCAACAAACGCCCAAAGTTTGATGACGAAACTTAAATAGCTTGATGTTGTTTTTACGCTAACAGCACCAACTTGCGAGATAGACTGCATGATAAACTCTCCATTTATACAAAGTGAGCATTTATCATGGTGTTATTAGGTGAGTTTGGCTTATCAAATTCGGATTTTGAGAGTAAAAAAGCCATGTTTCTTGATAAAAAAACGACTCTCTATGTTTTGTATTGATGTTTTTGATCGTAGCCAATTAACGTCGGAGACCTAGCTATTGTTATTTTGTGGTTGTCAGTAATAAAAAAGTAGCTAGAAGGGCAGGAATTTAATTTAATGCTATCTGGCCAGAGTGTATGGAGATTATAGCCATTCATCAATTTCTTGGCCTCCAATGATGGCCACTATTTCAACTCTATTATCCTGATCCAAGCGATAATAAATTGTGTCTGCCTTATAAACACATCGTCTATAACCGATTCGAATATGATCGACAGCTTGATATGCCGATGGATTTTGGGCGATATTTTCAAAGATATCAAAAAAGCCCCAGAAATATTTATCTGCCTGCAGTTCACCAAACTCTGCAACACCATAGTAGTAAATTCGCCTTAGGTCTTCCTTTGCATTCTGAGATAAATTGTAAAATGCCATTTATCGATTTAAATCTTTTTTGAACTCACTGAGCATTTCAGCAGGAGACTGGTCAACAAAACCGCTGGATTCTGCAAGAGCTAGTTTTCGATTAATGACTTCTGCGCGTCTAGCCCGGCGAATCAAATCATTAACAAGCTCGCTTTTGTTAGCGTAGTCTCCACTTTCTTCAACTTGGTTTTTAAGCCAAGCATCATTTTTATCTGTGAGAGTGATACTTTGACGAGGCATAATTTTTTATCCTTCAAGATTTAGACTGGTGTAATATTACACCAATGGAGTTTATTAATCTTGGTTAACTTTAATTTTATTGCCTTTATCAAGGAGGTCGCGATTTTCATCGCAATGACGATCTTTTTGGGTTGCGATTTTCAACCCAACGACGGAGTTCATTTGAAACATTCCCTAACATTGTTAATTTGCTTATAAACTACACAATGTCGTAGACTAAATTTATACCGCCAAAATGAGTTTGCATATGTCCATAACGACCGCTCAGTTCACCCTCTTGCTAATGAGCTTAACGCTAATGCTGATTCAATTGACGGTCAAAAATAAACGTTTAGAGCATATCTTTTTTGCGATTTTTTGCGGATCTATGGTGATGGTTGCAGTTAAGCAATTGAGTGCTGAGAGTTTAGGTCCCATGCAATATCTTATTGGCGTAGGTACCTGTGCTACCTGCAATTGTATTTGGCTAGTAGCGCGTTCTATGTTTTCTGGAGAGAAGTCAATTCAAGGAAAACACTTGTTGTTTGCCGGTTTGATCGCCGTTTTGGTGATTAGCAGTCAATTAATACAATTAAGCCTCGCCACTATTTCAGATCATGGACAATTCTTGAGGGTCGTCAGTCGATTTATAGGCGAAACTATTACCCTTTTATCATCTACCGTTCTAGCCTTAACTTTTTGGGAGGCTATAAAAGGGTTTAATCAGGTTAATAAACCTCAAAGAGTCCAAAGAATTTTGTTTTTAGTACCATTTTGTTCAGGGGTATTTTTATGCAGTATATTTGCGAAATCTTTCTTATCGGAAAGCCAATACACTCTAATATTCCCTTGGCTGGTAACCTTTTCAGCAAGCTTTATTTTACTTAGCACTCAAGGAATTTTATGGTGGAGAAGAAAAGAAACCAAACAGCAAAGCGTCGAATCCACAAACGCTCAGCAATCGAACGAAATTCAGAAAGACGAAGTATTGGCTAAGGCTATAAATACTCTAATGGCTGAACAGAAGTTATATTTATTGCCCAATTTAAAAATGTTGGATTTAGCGACTAAATTGGACGAGTCTGAATACAAAATAAGCAGAGTAATTCGCAATGATCTTGGCGCGAAAAATTTCAATGCTTATATAAATCATTTACGCCTAGAACATTCGCTTCAGTTACTCATAGACAAACAAACCCAGCATTGGACAGTGCTTGTTATCGCCTTGGAAAGCGGGTTCTCCTCAGTCACCTCATTCAATCGTGCTTTCAAAGCTAAATATCAGTGCACGCCGAGTGAATTTAGACTTAACCAAGACAGCCACTCAGCTATTTTGGCCGGGTAATTATAAAATATTGTCACCTTGTTCAGGTGAGCGTGCTTGAGCAGCTTGTTTGCGAATGTCGTTTGCATCACTTTCGGTATCATCCAAATGCTGTTCAAAATCTAATATCTGCTCTTGCGGTTCATCAAGTTTAGGCGCCTCTTTTTGCGGTTCAACCCCCACCTCAGCGAACTCGTCATCTTTCACCAATCTAACGTTAATACCGTCAGGGAAAATACGTTCGCGAACATCATCAGGCATGCTGATGCCATTGGATTCAAAAGCGCGCATCACTGTTCGCATAAGTATTGAAGAGACCTTTAGCAAAGAGTGTTGTTCGCTATTTATCCAATAGTACAACTTTAAATTGATACAACTCGAACCAAGATTATCTAACAACACTTGCGGTTCAGGATCAGCAAGCACAGCAGGATGGTTAGCCATAACATCCATGGCAATAGCCTGCGCACTTAACACCTGAGATTCATACCCAATACCAATGATAAAGTGTCCGCGCATTTTAGGGTTGGCAGAAAAATTCTTAATCACGTTCTTATATATAGTCGCATTGGGAATTTGAATATGGTTCCCATCAAAATCTACCAGCGTAGTAGCTCTAGCGGTAACCTGGTGAATAACACCCGTGTGCCCAGCTACATCAACCACATCGCCAATTTTAAACGGCTTTTGCACACTTAAAAGAATACTTGAGATGAAGTTTTCAGCGATATCTTTGAAAGCAAAGCCCACTATCAGACCGAGTAATCCAGTACCACTGATAAGGGCAATGGCAAACTCAGTCAGTCCCGCCAGTCGCAGGAAGATATACACGCCTACCATGATCACAAAAAAACTGGTGGCGCGCCTTGTGACTATGCGAATAAGCTCGCTTTTACTCAAATAATCTATAGGTTTGATAAGGAATCGAGAAATTGGGCCGGCTAAAAAGAACAGCACCAAAAAGCAAACTAATCCAACACCAATCGATGGTAACCGCTCTAACAAATTTGCCATCATGTTATTCATGTCAACAAAGAGCGCATCAGTTGTTTGATCTAGCGGCATAGTCCTTTTTCCTTTTGCCAAAACTGGTCTTTTCTTACCTTAAGATTAATACCTTAGCGCTCGAAGAAAAGACCATTATCAACAACTTTTTAGCCAACCTTAACGACCAAGCGTCCACTAATTTTGCCATCAATAAGTTGCTTGGCATATTCAGGGCAATCTTCTAGTTCAATTTCTTGGGTATTCTTTTTCAAAAAATCTGTGATATTAGCGTCACTTAAGGCTTGCCATGCCTGCATTCTTCTCTCGTAAGGCTGATAAACACTGTCCACTCCGACTAAGGTTACACCGCGCAGAATAAAAGGCGCTACAGAAGCGGGAAAGTCCATACCTTGCGCTAGGCCACAAGCCGCTACAACACCGCCATACTTGGTAGCTGCGCAGGCATTTGCTAGGGTATGACTACCGGCTACATCCACTACACCCGCCCAATGTTCTTTTTGTAACGGTTTACCCGGAGATGAAATCTCATCACGGGATATGACCTCTGATGCTCCCATCTCTTTTAAAGTTGCGTGATCTTTTTCTTTACCTGTGGATGCGGTAACTTGATAGCCCTTTTGCGCGAGCAAAACTACAGCAATACTACCTACACCGCCGGTGGCACCCGTTACTAAAATGGGACCAGATTCTGGTAAAACACCATTATTTTCTAATGCATTTACACAAAGCATAGCGGTGTAGCCTGCGGTACCTATAGCCATGGCATCCCAAGTCGACATAGTCTCAGGCAAAGGAATTAACCAATCGGCTTTAACTTTGACTTGCTGCGACAATCCGCCCCAGTATCTCTCACCTACGCCCCAACCATTTAATACAACTTTATCGCCCTTTGAAAAGCGGTCGTCTTTACTCTCAACCACTGTACCGGCAAAGTCGATACCTGGCGCCATTGGGAAATTTCGAATAATTGGGCTTGCGTTGGTAATGGCAAGGCCATCTTTATAATTTAGCGTTGAGTACTCGACATCCACCAGCACATCATTGTCAGGTAGTTCTGACGGATCTACCTGTTTTACAGATACTTCATAGTCTGGTGTTTTATCGATAATTAGCGCTTGCATCTAAACCTCCGTTGGATTCGCATAAAGAAAGCGATACATGTATATATGTGTCCTGCACGCTCACTTAGAAAACTCTATATATTGAATACTTAAGAACCAAAGATAAAGCTTAGCAGACTTAAGTCTTAATACACTTTAACTTTCAAATTTAACACTATTAGGCAGGTTTATTGGTCGAGAAATAAAAAGGCCGCCTAATTAGGCGGCCTTTTAAACCTAGGTTATTCTTTTTCCGAAACCTCGTCGGGTTTACCAGGGCTGAATATTTTTTCCACCATAACGTAGAACATAGGCACGAATAAGATGGCAATAAATGTTGCAGCTAACATACCGCCCATTACCGCAATACCTATGGCATTTTGCGAGGCAGCACCTGCACCGCTGGCTATGGCAAGTGGTGTTACACCTAAAATAAATGCCATTGAGGTCATCAAAATAGGCCTAAAACGCTGCGCTGCGGCCGTGGATACTGCTTCCATTAGAGGAACTCCTTCTTCCACTTGCGCCTTTGCAAATTCAACAATCAAAATAGCATTTTTAGATGCTAATCCTACTGTGGTTAAGAAGGCTACCTGCAGGTACACGTCGTTAGGTAAACCAAACAGGTAGGCCGCTGTCACTGAGCCGAGAATACCCAATGGCACAACTAAAATCACCGAAAATGGGACAGCCCAACTCTCATAAAGAGCCGCTAGACACAAGAAAACCACCATTATCGAAATAGCGTATAATAATGGCGCCTGAGACCCAGCCTGTTTCTCTTCATAAGATAATCCCGACCATTCAATGCCAAATCCAGGCGGTAATTGACCAACGAGTTTGACCATTTCATCCATGGCTTCCCCACTGGAAATACCAGGAGCTGGACTACCTTGAATGTTAACCGATGGCAAACCGTTGAAACGTTCTAACCGAGGCGAGCCATAAGTCCATTCAGTGGTAGAAAAGGCACTAAAGGCTACCATTTCGCCTTGATTGTTACGCACGTACCATTTATCCAAGTCATCTGGTGTCATACGGTGAGCTGCATCGGCTTGCAGATAAACGCGCTTGATACGCCCTCGATCGATAAAGTCGTTCACATAGCTGGAACCCCAAGCAATCTGTAAAGAGGCGTTAATTTCGCTCAATGACACTCCTAAAGCTGAAGCCTTTTCACTATCGATATTCACTTTGAATTGCGGCACATCTGACAAACCATTTGGCCGAACACCCGCTAGCTTAGGATTTTGTGCAGCCATGCCTAATAACTGATTACGCGCATTCATTAGGGCTTGGTGTCCATTACCAGCGCGGTCTACAAGTTGTAAATCAAATCCAGTAGCATTACCTAATTCCATAATTGGAGGCGGTAAAATAGGGAATGCGGTAGCATCTTGTAGTTGCATTAAAGCGCCAAAGGCTTGATTCACTATAGCGCCAGCCGACTGATTTTCATCTTCGCGATCAGACCAATCTTTAAGATTTAAGAACGCCATACCTGCATTTTGTGCAGATCCCGAAAAGCTGAATCCGACCACAGCAAACATACCGTTAACTGCTTCGCCTTGTTGATCTAAAAAGAAATCTTCCACTTGCTTAACAGACTCTAAGGTTCTAGTCGCAGTCGACCCTGGCGGCGTATTGATTAGTACAAACAATCGCCCTTGGTCTTCGTTTGGCAAGAAAGAACCCGGAAGCTGACTGAAGATCATGACCAAGCCACCTACTAGCAAGCCATAAACTACCAGATAACGTTTGAATCTAGCCGCCATGTGAGATGAGGTTTTCTCGTAGCGATCACGACCGCGATTAAATAAACGATTGAATCCTCCGAAAAAGCCCTTGTTCTTATCGTGATCAGGCGCATGCTTTTTCAATAAGGTGGCACACAATGAAGGCGATAGTACAATTGCCACTAACACTGAGAAGGTCATTGCTGACACTATAGTGATGGAGAACTGGCGATAAATTCCACCGGCAGATCCACTAAAGAATGCCATAGGAACGAATACGGTAGATAACACCACAGCGATACCAATCAAGGCACCTGTAATTTGCGTCATGGATTTCTTGGTCGCTTCAACAGGAGACAACCCTTCTTCTTCCATAATACGTTCAACGTTCTCAACTACTACAATGGCATCATCCACCAACAAACCTATTGCCAATACCATGGCAAACATAGTCAGCACATTGATACTAAAACCAAACGCATAAAGCACACCGAAGGTACCTAATAACACCACCGGAACTGCTATGGTAGGAATTAAGGTCGCACGCCAGTTTTGTAGGAACAATAACATTACCAAGAACACTAGCACCACGGCTTCCACTAAGGTGTAAACCACTGATTCTATGGATAATTCAATAAATGGGGAGCTATCGAGTGGATATATTAGTTTAACGTCGTCAGGCAAATTAGCGCTAAGCTCTTCTACTTTGGCTTTTACCGCTTCAATTGTTTCTAATGCGTTTGCACCAGAAGCCAAACTAACTGCCATACCTGATGCTGGGTAACGGCTATAACGTACAATTACATCATAGGATTCAGCGCCTAACTCAACTCGAGCAATGTCTCTTACTCTTACTTGAGAACCATCGGTGTTAACCCGCAATACAATATTCTCAAAATCTTTAACCGTTTGTAGCCTTGATTGCGCTTGAATAGTGGCATTAATTTGCTGACCTTGAATAGACGGCAAGCCACCAAGTTGTCCAGCAGAAACGTCAGTATTTTGGGTTTGAACGGCGTTTTGAACATCTAAGGGCGTTAGATTAAAACTATATAATTTGTTTGGATCTAACCAAATACGCATTGAACGCTGGGCGCCGAATACGCGCACATTACCAACACCATTTACTCGAGAAATAGGGTCGCGATATTGAGAAATCAGCATGTCACTAAGTGCATATTGGTCATAGGCTTCATTTTTAGAATAAAAGCCAACCACCAAGGCAAACGAATCATTCGATTTAGTAACTGTTACCCCTTGTTGTTGCACAGATTGGGGCAACAAAGGCAAAGCGCGTTGCACTTTATTCTGCGTTTGTACCTGAGCGATATCCGGGTCGGTGCCTGGCGCAAAGGTCAAGTTCACAGACATGGTGCCGTTTGAGCTACTCGCTGAGAAATAACGTAAATTATCGATACCTGACAAATTCTGCTCAATAATTTGCGTCACTGAGTTCTCAATGGTTTCAGCAGAAGCACCAGGATAAGTTGCGGAAATAGCCACCGAAGGTGGAGCTACTTTTGGATATTGTTCAATTGGCAACGAATATATTGCCAATGCGCCCGTCATCATAGTAATTATTGCGAGCACCCAAGCAAAAACAGGACGGTCAATAAAAAATCTAGCCATATTCTAAAAAGTCCTATTTATTATCGTTGAGCTGTAAGTACTTTGTCTTCAGAGTTGCGCTGCCAAGCGATAGGCGTTACCGTCATACCTTCACTGGTTTTTTGGTATCCAGTCACTATTACGCGGTCCCCCTCATTTAGGCCTCCCTCCACCACGTATTGGTCTTTATAGGTTCGGCTTGATTTTAAGGTGCGACCTTCTACTTGGTCACTGCTATTAACGACAAATACTTTTAATGAGCCGTCAGGCTGGCGCGTGGTCGCTCGTTGTGGGACTAATAACTCAGGCGATGTATCCAAAACCACATGTGCTTTTACAAATAAGCCGGGCATTAACAAGCTTTCTGGATTTGGAATTTCGGCACGCAAAGTAACCGAGCCCGTTGTTTGATCTACTGTCACTTCTGAGAATTTTAACTTACCCGTTTGATTAAATACTTCACCTGTCACTTCATCAAGGGTTAACTTAACCGGTAACTCTTTCTCTTTGCTTAACTGTCTACGAATATCCAGAATGGCGCTCCCAGACTCCTGCATATCAACAAAAATAGGGTGAAGCTGTGTAATCGTTGCTAATTGCTGACTCTGGTTAGCGTTAACTAAAGCACCTTCTGTAACGAAAGAGCGGCTAATTTGACCGCTGATTGGCGCATACATCTTGGTATAGTTTAGGTTAACTCTTGCTAATTCTACTGCAGCTTCAGCAACACTTATTGCTGCTACCGCTTGTTCACGTTGGGCTTTAACGTCATCAAATTCTTGTTGGCTAATGGCGTTTTTCTTAATCAAATCTTGATAGCGAGTTAATCGCGCATCTAACGTATTTAAATTAGCTTGCGCACTTTTGACATCAGCAACAGCAGCATTCAGCTGCGCTTTATATCTAGCATCATCGATTTGATACAATTGCTCACCTTGCTCAACATGCGCACCTTCTTCAAACAAGCGTTTTGTGATGACACCATCTACTTGAGGACGTACTTGTGACTGTCGGTAAGGTGTAATACGGCCCGGAAGGGCTACTTCATTTGCAATTAATTGCGTTTCTAATGAAATCACAGATACTTTTGGTGGTGGCATTCCTTGAGCACCCATTGCTGCGTTTTCTTCGCCTTGGCCAGAACATCCTGCTGCCAATGCAATTACTGCAAACATGAAGGATAACTTAAGTTTTTGTTTCATATAAATTTTCTCGAACTCTGAAGTGTCTGTAATTTTTTAACCTTAGTAAATAATAAATTTACAGGTTAGACAAATAATAAACTTAGTAGTAATATACATACATGTATGTATGTTGTCAAAGAAAAAGGTACTTATGCGTCGCACAAAATTAGAAGCAGAAGAAACCCGAGTCGCTATATTAAACGCTGCAATTGACGTTTTTATTGCAGAAGGTGTCGCTAGAGCGTCATTAGATAAAATTGCGAAAGCCGCAGATGTAACACGTGGTGCAATTTACTGGCATTTTTCGAACAAAATAGAAATCTTCGATGCCCTGCATGAACAACTGCATAAACCTTTTATTGAACGTGTTCTAGAAGGTTTAGAACTCTCTCATGACGATCCAGCTGATCAACTGCTTTCCATATGTACTGATATACTTACCGAATTGGATCAAGATGAGCAAAAACGAAAATTGCTGACGTTGTTTTTGCTCAAATGTGACTATTCGGGAGATTTTCAACTAAGTAAAGAAAAGTTCTTATTAAGCAAACAAAAAACTATTAGTACCTTTGCCACTTATTTTGAAAAAGCTTCCGCTAAAGGAAATTTATCTACAACTGTTGACCCTCGTTTGTTAGGTATTGCATTGCAGAGTTTTATCCGCGGAATTGTTATGGAATACCTAGAAGCGCCAAGCGGAGTTGATATTGCTAAAGACGGTAAGGCCCTACTAAAATTACTTTTTGCTGGGATCAAAGCCGAATAATCAAGAGCGAATGTCAGCTTTTTTATCAGATCACATGGTCAGACCTCATACCTTTGCAAGGTAAATTTCCAATCTATTGTTTTTATTGTGTATTTCAATTTGGGCTCAATAATTGCAACTGCATATTTTAGACATGGGCTAGTTTGTGGCTGCCCTCTTTATTGTCTTATTACGTTCAGATTTACCTTAATAAATCCGATACCTATTTAGCAGTAACATCAGTAAAGGATAAAACCATGTGTTTAAAAACACTAAAAAGCGCGCTCTTGCTTTGCACCTTAGCGATAAGCTCACATTCAATTAGCTCTCCATTGAGCGAATACAACCTAATCTTATCCGGTGACTATGTTTATCATGGTGGTGAAGTTGAAGGTGCTTCATTTATTGGTGGTGAATTAGTTGCTTATGGTCATTCTCCCACCTTTGGCACGCGAGATATTCCTATCGCCAATAGTCTTTCAGTTGTAGGCGACATAAATGCGGCAAATTTAAATATCAACAGAGGTAATCTTACCTATGGAAGTGCGCTCAATGTTGGCAATGTAAATATGAACAGTGGTGGTAGCGTTTCTCATGATAATGATCTGAGCATTGATGGTCTAGTAGCAGACCTTCTAACTCAAAGCTCATATTTAGCTGGACTTACAAGTAATGGCGTTTTTAATGCTGGCTATTTAACTTACACAGGTTCTGATGAACTAGCGATATTTGAAGTCAATTTTGATCAAGTGTTTGCCCAAAACACTACTTTAAAATTAGCCTATGGTAATGCCTCAACTGTGGTGATTAACGTGCATGGAGAAAACGTTAATGTTGCGGGTGGCGTAAATATTACTGATGGTTTCAGAAATTTAGGCGCTAATAATATTATCTGGAACTTTGCTGATGCTTCCTCTATTAATTTCAATAGTATTTGTATGTACGGCGCGGTATTAGCTATAAACGCGGAACTCAGCGGCGGGTGTGTATTCGATGGTGGTGTGGCAGCAAAATCTTATGAAGGCTCTGCAGAGTTTCATCAGTTTTTAACCAGTACGCCCCCTCCTACATCAAATATCGAAGTCAGCTCACCTACCATGTCGATACTCATTTTGAGTTTATTTGCCGGCATATTAATCCGCCGCAGATTTGCTTAATATGTGAATTGAGTTCTAATTTCATGTTCCGCTAGTTAAGCAAGCCGTTTACTTTACGTAAATTTATAAAGCCCTCTATTTGAATTGAGGGCTTTGGCTTTATTTTTATACATCTCAAGTTAACTTTATGTGTAGGATTTGGTCGAATGATTCCACGTATATTGCCTGTCATAGGGTACATCTAACAGATGGGCCTATCTTTCACATCTACTTAATACCGCTCCGAGAGACTCGGATAGAATGATGGGGTACTACACAATTCAATTATTGATTCATGCGGCTGACAATCCGCTGTGCAAGGTCAGCAATTCGTACGTTCTGTTCCATTGCGGTAGACCTTAATTCTTTGAATGCTTGTTGTTCGGTAATCTTCATATGCTGCATTAACAGAAGCTTAGCTCTATCTATTACTTTTTGTTCGCTTAGAGCTTCCTTTGCAGCTGCTAACTCGTTCGACATGTCCTGAATATGCTGTGCTTGTCCTCGAATAAGATCGTAAAATGACTTATGCACTGACATGTTGCCCGTTTCAGTGATTGTATTTTGATTAACATCGACTCCGTGTAATCCTCTTACTGTCGTATCAAATAGCATAGTTACCGGCGCATCATTATGAGGAGCGCTATTGTTCAATGAATCGAGTAAAAGCTTATGATTACGTAGTTCTTCTTCTGCTTGTTTGATACGTTCATTCGCTTGCTCTGTTAGCCGCTCAGTTAGGTGTTCCTCAATTTTTTGCATGGCATCAATGCGCTTAGTAGCAATGTCGTACCACACCTCGCTAAGCTCTTGGGAACATGCCTGACCTGATGCCAACCCACAAATCATATGTCTGAGTTGACTAATTTGTGCTGATATCTCATTTTTTTGTTGAATATCCCACATCGATAACTCTTCACTGTCTGCAAATTTAATGAAAGTTTCAAAACAGTGGGTTTGGGATTCTGTCAGTGAGCTTATACGCTCACAAAGATCGGAATCGAAGTGGCTTTCTGAAAAGCCAATGGCACCCCATGCCCGCTCTTGCCCTGCAAATTCTTTACCTTGCATAAAATTAAATAACGCAACGAGTAAGCGGGTGATTTTTGGATCGCTGGCAACATCAGCCGCTTCAAATATTACATCAAGTAAGCCCGCAATTAATCGACAATAGGCATTTGTTGACTCTAGTGGTGACAGTTGCTGTTGGTGTATTTTCTCGCGTAAATTAGGTAGATGATCCATGCCCTGTAATGCAAATGTGATGCTACCCAGTAGCCGCATCGATTGTCCGTTGTCCATTCGGCCCAAATAAAGAGATTTTAATAGGCTACGTAGATGTTGTTCGCTTTCTTCACTAGCGATTATTTGTTTAAGACGGTTTTCGGCAAATAGTTCAGCTTTTGATCCTAAATAGACGTTGCTAATTCCCCTTTCTTTTTGCAACTGGTGGATAATATCTTTTACGGCCTTTACGGTTTTACAATTGAGTGATAAATGATGTAGCGCCTGTATCTCCTGATGTTTAGCAGAGAGTAAAAAGCGTTTTGTAATATCACTATGTGTGTTCATAAATAGATCCACTCAATTGGAATCTTGGTGCCTAAAAAAACTAAAGCAAATGTTATTCCTATTTTGAGAGCAATGCTGTTTCGTGTTATTTACTGTGCATTTAGCGTAAATTCGGCGTTTTTACGTATTATTTTTAGCATTTTTGACAATGGACACCCAACAAAAGAGTGCGGTTACGCACCGATATTGGGATGTCTTGACCTATTTTAGCGCAGAAATGTGACGACTATAGTTATTAGATTATGTCTGATACTTCCGGTTTCTGAAGTTAACTAATTGAATTTGTTTAACATGTGGTTTAACTGATGGTTTTGGCACTGTTTTTGTATAATGAAAATCAGCAAACCTTGTTTAGGTTAACAAATTTTTTTTCGGATAAAGACGTCCGCACACTCTCCAAAAGGAGCGGTTGCGGGCGTTTTTTTTTGCCTTAAAAAATAGCCAAAGTGTTTGTGGGCTTTCGTTTAATTATTAAGTTAGGGGACTAAAATGGCTTATTTACTTCCTTCAGAATTTGCGACCAAAATGGTCGATGCTGGTGAATCTAAAATTTATATGTCAACGCGTGATACTTTGATCCGCGCGTATATGGCTGGTGCCATTTTGGCATTGGCAGCAGTTTTCGCGGTCTTTGTTGCCGTACAAACTGGTGTATTCTTAATCGGCGCAATTTTATTCCCGGTTGGCTTTTGTATGCTATACCTAATGGGATTCGACTTGTTAACCGGTGTTTTTGTATTAGCGCCATTGGCTTGGTTAGCTAAGCGCCCAGGGGTGACTTGGCCACAAATTCTTCGCAACTGGGGACTGGTATTTCTAGGTAATTTCGCTGGCGCATTGACTGTCGCATTTATGATGTCATTCATCTTTACTATGGGTTACAACACTGATGGTGGCGCAATTGCAGCTAAAGTAGCAAGTATTGGTGAAGCCAGAACCGTTGGTTATGCTGAATATGGCGTAGCAGGTTGGATTACCATTTTCATCCGCGGCATGTTGTGTAACTGGATGGTCTCTATGGGTGTTGTCGGTGCTATGATTTCAACTCATGTGAGTGGTAAAGTTTTGGCTATGTGGATGCCAATTATGCTGTTCTTCTTCATGGGCTTTGAACATTCAGTAGTAAACATGTTCTTGTTCCCCTTCGGTTTGATCATGGGCGGTGATTTTTCAATCATGGATTATTTCATTTGGAATGAAATTCCAACTGCACTGGGTAACTTAGTAGGTGGTCTATTGTTTACTGGTTTAACGCTATACACTACTCACGTTCGCACTGCACCAAAACGCACGTTAACTAAAGGTGGTTCTGTAGACCCAGTATTAGCTTCTAAGGTTAGCGATAAAGTTTAAATTATATGCTCAAATGTCGTCAGGGATCTTTTTCCTCTAAAGGCGCAAAATCAATAAATCAGGACTGTCTAAAGGTGACAGTGCCTGATTTATTTGATCTTGAACGCCGCGGAATTGTTGCTGCCATTGCGGATGGCATAAGCAGTAGCCAAGTAAGCCAATATGCTAGTCAAGATGCTGTTGCTAATTTTGTAAGTGACTATTTACTTACTAGTGACATTTGGTCGCCTCAGCGCGCAGCACAAAGAGTTCTCGAAACAATTAATACGCAACTTTATGTTAAAACCCAGCTTAGTCCCTATCAAGAAAATCCCAACAAAGGATATGTTTGCACTTTCAGTGCCTTAATTTTGTTCGGTCAACAAGCCGTCTTATTGCACTGCGGTGACAGTGCAATATACAGAATACGCCAAAATCAAGTCTCTCTTTGTACAAAAGCCCACAGACAACAAGGAGAGGATGGTAACTATTATTTAAGTAATGCCCTAGGGATTCGCCCAAATTTAAACGTTGATATTATAATCATGGACATTGAACCAGATGACTCCTTCGTGTTGATGACAGATGGTGTGTCTGAATTTCTTGAGCCGGATGATTGGCTAGCAATCTTCAATGATAATAAAGAAGACCTTGATTGCTGTTGTAGCATGATTGCACAAAAATGTTTAGATGCTGGCAGTGATGACAATATTAGTTTGGCCATTATCAATGTACTAAGTACTTCAGATCATTATCCAAACTACTCACCCGAGGGTTATTTGCCCTTTGTAAAGTCACTTGAATCCGGCACTTTATTGGATAACTGGCGTGTCATTCGTGAATTGCATCGCTCTGATCGAAGTCAGGTATTTTTAGCCCAACACATTGATGACGGTAAATCCGCGGTAATTAAAATCCCTGCTATCAGCATGCAAGCGAATTTACCTTATTTAGATGAATTCGCCAAAGAAGAGTGGTTAGCTAAAAAAATCAAGCATCCTCAAGTAATTCGTTGCAGTAATTTTACCTCTAGCCGTAGCAGATTCTATGTAATGTTGGAATATATTGAGGGTAAAAGTTTACGCCAATGGATAGATGACAATGGCCCAGCCTCACTGGAACAAGTCAGGGATTGGGCGACACAACTGACCAATGCCTTTACTGCAATTCATCGACGAGGTGTATTACATCAGGATATTCGTCCCGACAATATATTGATTGATGATGAGGGCATACTAACTATTATTGATCTGGGTGCAGCCAGTATATGTGGGCATAATTTTTTATCCAGCGATGAACAGTTGTTTATTCCTGGGGATTTACTTTTTGCTGCCCCGGAATACTTCATCGGCATCTGGCCCAATGAACAAGCGGATCAGTTTTCTCTAGCCGTGTTATTTTATTATCTACTGTCTGGAGAGTATCCGTTCAATACTAAGGTAGCGCGACAATCTAATTATCAAAATATGAATAAGTTACGCTATATCAGTTTGTTCGAAAGAAACATAAATGTGCCTGTATGGGTGGATTCATGTTTGAAAAGAGCCTGTCAGCCACGAGCGAATAAAAGATACCCGAGCTTGTCTGAATTTGTCTATGACTTACGCCATCCAAACCCAGCATATAGAGATAATTTACCATTGATTGAACGCCATCCAGTGAAATTTTGGCAGAGTGTTTCAGGTATATTGTTTGTACTTCTCATAATTGTGTTAATACACTACCAAAGTTAACAAATGCACCAAAAAAAGGATGCATTTGCTTGTTGTTGGTGCGAAAAAGCTTACTGCTTTACGCTCTTTATCCCTTATCTATTTGTTATTTAAAGCAAAATAGTATTGGCACATAACTTGTATTGAACTCAACACCGTTTTTTAGTTTCTCAAGCGAATTGAGAGTCTAAAACACAAACAATTTAGTAAAAGCTTAAATAGGCAACGAAGCCCACAACCTTAAAGGTTGTGGGTTTTTTTTTGCCTCAAAAATAGGTGAATAAAATGAATCATTCTTCGCAACAACACATTGTAGTGATCGGCAATGGCATGGTAGGCCATCACTTTGTTGAACAACTTGTAAACAGTGAATATAACTGCCGTATAACCGTGCTGAGCGGAGAAAGCCGTCTGGCATATGACAGAGTATATTTATCCTCTTATTTTTCAGGTAAAACCGCTGAAGATTTAGCTTTGACTGATGAAAAAACTTACCAAGACTGGGGAGTTGAAGCTGTTACTAATGCTTGGGTTACAGATATTGATCGTGACAGTAAAGTAGTTACTACCAAAGACGGCAATACTTATTCCTACGATAAATTAGTACTCGCCACTGGTTCTTATCCTTTTGTTCCACCAATTCCGGGTAATGACCAACCTCATTGTTTGGTCTATCGCACCATTGAGGATCTTGAAGCCATCAGCGCCTCTGCTCAACAAAGTAAAATTGGTGTAGTCGTCGGCGGTGGGTTGTTAGGCTTAGAAGCGGCAAATGCACTTAAACAAGCGGGTTTAGAAACTCACGTGGTGGAGTTCGCCCCACAATTGATGGCCGTGCAACTTGACCCTATGGGCGGTGATTTATTAAAGCAAAAAATTGAAGCTTTAGGGGTAACAGTACACACCCAAAAAGCAACTGAAGTGATCGAAAAAGGTCAACATAGCCGTTACCGCATGAAATTTGCTGATGGTTCACACTTAGAAACCGACTTGGTCTTATTTTCTGCGGGTATTCGTCCAAGTGACCAATTAGCAAAAGAATTTGGTCTTGTGATTGGCGAGCGCGGCGGCATAGTCATAGACAACCAATGTAAAACATCTGACAACGATATTTACGCTATTGGTGAATGCGCACTATGGGAAAAACGTATTTATGGATTAGTGGCACCTGGTTACGCTATGGCCCGCGCTGCTGTGGCAGATATATCCGGTAACGAAGGCGCTTTTACCGGTGCAGATATGAGTACCAAACTTAAACTCATGGGAGTTGAAGTAGGTTCAATTGGTGATGCCCACGTCCGTACTCCAGGGGCTCAAGTGTATACCTATCACGATCAACCTGCAGGCGTTTATAAAAAGCTAGTTGTAGATGCAAATCGCTCATTGGTACTTGGAGCGGTATTAATCGGTGATACCAGCGATTACGATACATTATTGCAGTATTCGTTAAATGGCATCGCGCTTCCTGAAAGTCCTCAAGCGCTCATATTGCCCTCTTCTGGCGACGCACCTTTATTGGGTGCAGATGCTCTAGGCGACACTGCCACTATTTGTTCATGCCACAATGTTTCCAAAGGTGACATTGTGGGTGCCATCGACGGCGGTTGTTGCTCTTTAGGCGATGTAAAATCCTCCACTAAAGCGAGCACGGGTTGTGGTGGTTGTGCTGCTTTGTTGAAAAACATTGTCGATAGCGAATTGGAAAAACGTGGCGTAGAAGTTTCTAAAGCTATCTGTGAACATTTCGATTTTACTCGTCAAGAGCTATATCATTTAATTCAAGTTGGCGGCATCAAAAGCTTTGACGAGCTACTTGAAAAACATGGAACAGGGTTGGGTTGTGATATTTGTAAGCCAGCTGCTGGTTCTATCTTTGCGTCTGTTTGGAATGACTATGTTTTGGCTCGCCAGCATCAGCCGCTGCAAGACACCAACGACACCTATTTAGGTAATATGCAAAAAGACGGAACCTATTCCATTGTTCCGCGCGTTGCTGGTGGTGAGATCACACCTGATAAACTAATTTTATTGGGTGAAGTCGCTAAAAAATACAACTTATATACCAAGATCACTGGCGGACAACGTATTGATTTGTTTGGTGCACGCGTCGAACAACTACCCGCTATTTGGCAAGCCTTAGTTGAAGGTGGATTTGAAACAGGCCACGCCTATGCCAAAGCACTTAGAACAGTAAAATCTTGTGTCGGTAGCACTTGGTGTCGTTATGGCGTGCAAGATTCTGTTACCAAAGCCATTGATTTGGAAAACCGTTACAAAGGTTTAAGAGCGCCACACAAGATAAAATTTGCGGTTTCAGGCTGTACCCGCGAATGTGCCGAGGCTCAAGGCAAAGACATAGGTGTTATTGCTACCGAAAATGGCTGGAATCTATATGTCTGCGGAAACGGTGGTATGAAACCTCGTCACGCCGACTTATTCGCTACTGATTTAGATGATGAGACCTTGGTTAAATATATCGATAGAGTCCTAATGTTCTACGCAAAAACAGCGGACCGTTTACAACGCACCTCGGTGTGGATGGAAAATCTTGAAGGCGGTTTGGATTATCTAAAATCTGTAGTTATTGATGACGCTCTTGGTATTTGTGATGAACTAGAAGCACAAATGCAGCTCATTACTGATAGCTACCAATGTGAATGGAAAACGACTATTGAATCGCCAGAAGCATTAAAACGTTTCCGTCAGTTCGTTAACAGCGATGAAAAAGATAGCAACATTCAGTTTGTATCTGAAAGAGAACAAATTCGTCCAGCTACCAATGCTGAAAAATATGCTGCTGGAAAAGCAATTCCAGTAGCTATTGTTTAGGAGAAATTAAATGCTTACACAAGCCAACACTCAAAATATTCACGATATTTGTCATCTTGATGATTTGGTAATTAATAGCGGAGTTTGTGCCTTGGTTGACGGGATGCAAGTTGCAATTTTTACAGTATCTACTGGACAGGAAACACTCTATTTTGCCATTAGTAACTGGGACCCTATTGGTCAAGCCAACGTCTTGTATCGCGGTATTGTAGGTACGCTTAAAGAAAAAATTGTAGTCGCCTCTCCCCTCTATAAAGAGCACTATGATCTTGCGTCAGGAAATTGTATTGAACGTGATGACGTTAAAGTGCAAACCTTTCCTGTACATATTGAAAACGATCGTGTTTTGATTGAAATCTGAGGATACAACTGTGTACGCGGCGCTAACAAACCAATTGCCTATTACTGGACAACACAATGAAAGGCTGTTGCAAACGACCTGCCCTTATTGTGGTGTTGGTTGTGGCGTCGACGTAATTGCTGACAACAAAGAAGAATTTGGATTACGAGATTTAACTGGAAGTTCAGATCATCCAGCAAATTTTGGACGCTTGTGCATTAAAGGCACTCACTTGTTGGAAACCTTAAGTCCAGAAAAACGACTGTTAAATCCTACTGTTTTTGGAAAACAAGTAAGTTGGGATACAGCAATCTCTACTGTGGCTGAAAAAATATCGCATATCGTCAAGGAATACGGTCCAGAGGCTATGGCCATCTATGGTTCAGGTCAATTGTTGACTGAAGATTACTATGTTGCCAATAAGTTTATGAAAGGCTTTATTGGTAGCGCGAACATAGACACCAATTCTCGACTCTGTATGTCTTCAGCAGTGGTAGCTCATAAAAGAGCCTTTGGTGAGGACATTGTCCCCTGCAATTATGAAGATCTAGAGCACACTGATTTACTTATTTTAGTTGGTAGCAACGCGGCCTGGACGCACCCGGTTTTATTTCAACGAATGGAACGCGCTAAATTACGCAATCCGCAGATGAAAATAGTGGTCGTTGACCCTAGAGCAACAGACAGCACTAGTATCGCAGATTTACATCTTGGTTTAAAAGCAGGTTCAGATAGTGCGTTATTTTGTGGTTTATTACATTTCTTGCATGAAAATAATCATTTAGATTCGGATTTTATCCAAACTTCAACATCGGGATTCGAATCTGCTATTGAAGCTGCAGCACCATGGACACTGGAACAAGTAGCGCAAAGCTGTGATTTACCAATTCATACTATTCAAACGTTATATCAATGGTTTAGCCAACTTCCTCGGGTTGTAACCTTTTTTTCAATGGGAATTAATCAGTCCACCAGCGGCGTTGACAAGGGAAATGCGATTATTAATTGTCATTTAGCCACCGGTAAAATTGGTCGAGACGGATGTGGGCCGTTTTCTATCACTGGACAGCCTAATGCCATGGGAGGACGAGAAGTTGGCGGTTTATCTAACGTGCTTGCTGCACACATGGATATTGAAAATCCAGAGCATCACACAACAGTAAAACGATTTTGGCAAGCACCTAATTTAGTCAATCAGCCAGGTTTACGTGCCGTCGACATGTTTAAAGCGGTCGCTGAAGGAAAGGTAAAATGTATTTGGATAATGGCGACAAATCCAGTAGCCAGCATGCCCAACAGAGCTCTGATTGAAGCTGCGCTAAAAAAATGTGAATTGGTCATAGTATCAGAAACAGCCGCTACCAATGACACTTTGCAATTTGCCGACATCGCATTACCTGCAACCGGTTGGTCAGAAAAGAACGGCACAGTCACCAATTCTGAACGACGTATATCTCGTCAAAGAGGATTAGTCATTCCTACCGGACAAGCAAAGCATGATTGGGAAATAATATCTTTGGTTGCTCGCGCTATGGGGTTTGAAAAGGCATTTGATTACCAACATCCGGTTGATATTTTTACCGAACATTGCGCCTTAACCGCAGCGAATAACCATGGCAGTAGAGCTTTAGACTTAGGTTCGCTAGCAACCTTATCCCGCGGAGAATACGATAATCTGCGCCCGGTGCAATGGCCATTAAACAATCAACAGAGCAATAATGCTAGATTGTTCGCCAATGGCAAATTTTATACCCAAGACAAAAAAGCAAAATTCATTAGCATCACACCTAAATTACCTGAACAACAAACTAGCAGTGAGTACCCCTACATATTGAACACGGGGCGTATTCGTGACCAGTGGCACACAATGACGCGTACGGGAAATGCCCCAAGATTACTCAAACATTTGGACCGTCCTTGGTTAAGCATTCATCCCTTAGATGCTAAATCTGTTGGAATTAAAGAGGGCCAATTAGTAGCCCTATCTTCAGCTTGCAACCAAGAAATAAAGGTCGTATTGCCTGCAAAATTTGATAACGGCCAGCGAAAAGGTGAATGTTTTGCACCCTTTCACTGGTCTGCTACCTGGGGATCTCATTGTAAAGTGGGCGCTTTATTAACAGGTGCAAATGATCCGCTTTCTGGACAACCAGAGTTAAAACACGCGGCGGTAAATTTAACTCCAGTTTCTTATAACACCTATGGGAAATTATATGGAAACGCCACTTATTTAGCCGAAATTAAACGCAAATGCGACTACTGGTTAGATACCCCAACAATAGAGAACATGGGTTCTGATATTGCCGATAGTAGCGAGTTGATGACCTTTTGTGCTGATGTGATGTCATGTTTACCTACAGATACACAATGGACTAGTTATCAAAGTGCCAATAAGGCAACTATTGTGGTCACTAAACAAGACAAACTAGTGTTAGTTATCATGTTGTCTGACGCCTATGTAGACATCCCCATGGATTGGTTAGACAGTTTATATACCCAAGAGAAACAGCTAACACCTGAACAAATTAATGGTCTATTAGAACATCAAGCTGATGAAGCTTTTAGACTCGGTAAGTTGGTTTGTAGTTGTCATGGTGTTCGTGAGAAAACCATCACTGATGCCATAAATCAAGGCGTTGAAACAGTTGCAGGTCTTGGTAAAGCACTTAAGTGCGGCACTAACTGTGGTTCTTGCAAATCAGAACTCGCCAGCCTTATTAAATATACAAGCGCGAAAACGCCGCTTGCTTCCACTAAGGAAACCGAAAATGAATCTGTTATTTGATAAAATTGCTGCGCCATTTGTGCAAGGAGCTTTACGGTTACAGTCTATGTTTTCCGCTGGTTACCTTAGCAAGGTAATAGACAAGACTGAAGTTTCAGCTCGAATCGGAGAGGTATTTATCGTCGGTGCAGGGCCTGGCGATGCAGAGCTTTTAACCATGAAAGCTTATCGTTTATTACAAACAGCCGATGTTGTGCTGTTTGATTGGCTAGTAGATGAATCTGTGCTTAATTGTATTCCTCGTCATGTGGCCAGAGAGTTTGTTGGTAAACGTTGTGGTCAGCATAGCATGCCACAAGAAAAAATATGTGAACGCTTAGTATCTTTAGGGCTTGAAGGAAAACGTGTAGTACGATTAAAAGGCGGAGATCCCGCTATTTTTGCTCGCACTAGCGAAGAAACCACTGCTTTGCAGAAAGCGGGGATTCCGTTTGCAATAGTGCCTGGCATTACTGCGGCGTCTGGGGCCTCTGCTTATACAGGCATTCCATTGACTGATCGTCGTTGTGCAAAATCGGTGCGTTTAATAACAGCTCAATTTGAGAACCCGAAGAAACAAGCTGACTGGTCTGCTATTGCCAAAAGCTCCGTGCATGAAACTACGGTTGTATACATGGGATTAAAAAAACTCAAACAATTGTCTGAAAAATTAATGGATGCGGGCATCGACACTAGTATTCCTGTTGCGGTAATAGATAACGCGTGCTGTAATGATCAACAAGTTATCACAGGTTCTATCAGCGATATCAGTGAACGCGTTGCTTTAGCTACAATCAAGGGCCCTGCTTTAGTGGTTATTGGTCAAGTGGTAGCTTGTCGCCAAGCGGTATCCATAGATTTATTAGACTATTCGTATGAGAAATGTACCCTTTAGTGATTATATTAAGGCCATAGGTAAAGGTCAGAGAGGCGCTCGCCATCTGACCTTTGAAGAAGCTTATGATGCAATGTCACAACTTCTGGATGAAAAAATAGCGCCAGAACAGGCCGGCGCGTTTTTAATGTTATTAAGGATGCAAGAAGAATCTGTAGATGAATTAAAAGGCTTTATTCAAGCCTGTAGAGAACGTGTTTCCCCCCAACTTTCAGAATGTAAATTCAATCTTGATATCGGTTGTTATGCAGGCAAGCGACGCCAACTTCCTTGGTATTTATTAAGCGTTGCCTTGCTAGTACAAGCTGGCTATCGAATATGTTTGCATGGCGCCTCAGAACCTGGTTCTCAACGCTACTATGCCAGTCATGCTTTGCCCGCCTTAGGTTTACCTCTTGCTGATTCAATAGAAAAAGCTCAAAAAGACGTAGATCAATTTGGGGTTTGCTATCTAGATTTGGGCATTGCACTAAAACCACTAGATCGTATTATAAAAATGCGTGAATTATTCGGTTTGCGTTCTTGTGCCAATACCCTTGCTAGATTACTAAATCCTAGTAAGGCTCCCTTTGCTATTCAAGGGGTATACCACACGCATTTAGATGAAAGACATGCAGCAGTAAATCAAACATTTACAGATCAAGCTTCTCTAGTATTTCGTGGAGACGGTGGCGATCCAGAAATAAATCGTGATCGTGATACCCATCTATATTTTACTCGGTCAGGCACGATCGAGAAAATAAATCTGCCTGAGGCAAAAGGTTGGGCGTTAAAAGAACAAGGGTTCACTAGCGACACTATGCTCTCCGTTTGGCGAGGTAAATTCTCTCACGGATACGGCGAACAAGCTGTTATCGCTTCACTTTCCGGTTATCTGATGTTACTTGAAAACCTCAATATTGAGCAGGCAATTAGTAAAGCCGAGCAATACTGGCAGATGCGCAATAAAGAAGCGCTGCCATTCCATTAGGTTACTTTTTGTGCATCCGGTGCACTAGATTGGGCCATTTTCAAATAAAAGCCTTTTCACCCAAAATGTATCCTATTGTTTTTATTGATATTTTCAAGTTGGCACTAATTATGCCTTATGAAATTCATAGAAAATTAAAATTAGTTTGTTTCGCTGTTTGAGTTAATCATTAAGCGAAACATTTCGGCAACGAAGCCCACGTGTAATCGAAGAATTTCTTCGTAAGCACGTGGGTTTTTTTTTGGCTTAAGGAAAGTAAATGTTTTACACAAATTTCAAAAACAAAATGAAACTGGCAGTAAGCTCGGTAACAATCCTTGCTTCTGTAATGATGAGTTCAGCAACTGTTGCAAACGCTGAAGAGTTGGGATGGCCAGAAAAAGAAGAACTTAAATTCGGCTTTATTAAGCTCACTGACATGGCGCCATTAGCAATTGCTTATGAAAATGGCTACTTTGAAGATGAAGGTCTTTATGTGACTTTAGAAGCTCAAGCAAACTGGAAAGTATTGCTAGACCGCGTTATCGATGGGCAACTTGACGGCGCGCACATGCTTGCCGGTCAGCCTTTAGGCGCAACTATAGGCTATGGTACAAAAGCTCACATTATCACTGCTTTCAGCATGGATCTAAACGGTAACGGTATAACGGTTTCTAATAAAGTGTGGGAACAGATGAAACCCAATATTCCCCATGAAAATGGTAAGCCTGTGCATCCGATTAAAGCGAACTATTTAAAGCCTGTGGTAGATAGTTATCGCAGTGCGGGTAACCCTTTCAAAATGGGTATGGTATTCCCTGTTTCTACTCACAACTATGAACTGCGTTATTGGTTAGCGGCTGGTGGAATACATCCTGGATATTACGCTGGCGAATCTGATACTACAGGTATTATTGACGCTGAAGCACTATTATCGGTAACACCTCCTCCGCAGATGCCAGCAACCATGGAGCAAGGCACAATTTATGGTTACTGTGTGGGTGAACCTTGGAACCAACAAGCTGTGTTTAAAGGTATTGGTGTACCTGTCATCACCGACTATGAAATCTGGAAAAATAACCCAGAAAAAGTGTTTGGTGTTAGTAAATCTTGGGCTGAAGAAAATCCAAATACCCATATTCGTGTAGTAAAAGCTATGATTCGTGCCGCTATGTGGTTAGATGAAAACAATAACGCGAATCGTGGCAAAGCAGTAGAGATTCTTGCGAAAGCAAGTTATGTCGGCGCTGATGCAGAAGTTATCGCTAACAGCATGACAGGTACTTTTGAATACGAAAAAGGCGATAAGCGTGAAGTTCCTGATTTCAACGTTTTCTTCCGTTACAACGCGACCTACCCTTATTACAGTGATGCGATTTGGTATTTAACTCAAATGCGTCGTTGGGGACAAATTTCACAACCTAAGTCAGATGATTGGTTTATGAAAACAGCTAAAAGTGTTTATCGTCCGGATATCTACGCTGCAGCAGCCAAATCTCTTATCGCAGAAGGTAAAGCAAACGCCGAAGATTTCCCAGATTTTGATACCGAGACAGGATTCAAACCACCACAAAGTGAATTCATCGATGAAGTGGTATTCGACGGCACTAAACCAAACGAATACTTAAACAAATTTCCGATTGGGTTGAAGGGAGATACAGTTCTTTAACCTAATCTCTAACGAGAGATAAGATCATGAATAATTCGGCACAAGTAGTACGCTACACAGGTAAACTTCAAGGAAAAAGTATGATTTCAAGCATGCTAAATTCAGGACCTAAACTGATAATGCCTTTTATCGGAATTCTATTATTTCTTGGAATTTGGAGCGGCGTTGCAAAATCTATCGACACTTCGTTAGGTCAATTTCCTGGACCTACCCAAGTGTTTGAACAAGCGCTGACTTTGATTGATGAGCACAATCAACAACGGGAAAAAGCGGATGATTTTTATAGTCGTCAAGAAGAGCGCAATGCCGCACGTGTGGCAAAAGACCCAACTTATGTGCCGAAGATTCGTCCTTACACTGGAGCTCCTACCTTCTTTGATCAAATTTGGACAAGTTTATACACAGTAATGGTTGGCTTTTTCATTGCGAGCATAATAGCAGTACCTGTCGGGATTTTATGTGGTTTGAGTCGTTCTGCCTACGCAGCTATGAATCCGCTAATTCAAATATTTAAGCCAGTATCTCCTCTAGCATGGTTACCTCTAGTGACCATGGTAGTGAGTGCGGTTTATATCAGCGAAGATCCTATGTTTTCAAAGTCGTTTATTACATCGGCGTTTACGGTGTCTTTATGCTGCTTATGGCCTACGTTGATCAATACCGCAGTGGGTGTTTCTAATATTGATTCAGACTTGGTCAATGTAAGTAAAGTGTTGCGTTTAAAGCCGTTAAGCCATGTGCAAAAGATTGTGCTACCGGCCTCTATTCCAATGATTTTCACCGGGTTACGTTTGTCACTCGGCATCGGTTGGATGGTGTTGATCGCAGCTGAAATGCTTGCCCAAAACCCTGGACTTGGGAAATTTGTGTGGGATGAATTCCAAAATGGTTCATCTGAATCATTATCCCGCATCATGGTAGCGGTGATTACCATAGGTATCATTGGGTTCTTACTTGACCGTTTAATGTTAACCATCCAGCGTTATGTCAGCTGGGACAAAAACGCAGTATTGCGCTAAATGACCAACAAAAGGAATCTTATTATGCAACCTAAACATTTAGAACTTACTCAAGTTGGCATAGATTTCCCAACGCCAAAAGGGCCATTTAATGCCTTGACGGACGTTAATCTGAAAATCAAAAAAGGTGAGTTTATCTCCCTCATTGGTCATTCGGGGTGCGGAAAGTCTACTGTCTTAAACATTGTCGCTGGATTACATCAGGCTACTACTGGTGGTGTTATTTTGGATGGCGCTGAAGTTAAAGAACCGGGGCCAGAAAGAGCGGTAGTGTTTCAAAACCATTCTTTACTGCCGTGGTTGTCTGTGTATAAAAACGTCGAACTTGCAGTAAAGCAGACACAGAAAACTAAATCTAAACAAGAAGTGCGAGATTGGGTAACACACAACCTAGAGCTGGTTCATATGACCCATGCATTGGACAAATTGCCCTCTGAAATTTCAGGTGGTATGAAACAACGAGTTGGTATTGCTCGCGCCCTCGCCATGGAGCCCAAAGTGCTATTGATGGATGAGCCTTTTGGTGCGCTAGATGCTTTAACTCGCGCACATTTGCAAGATTCGCTAATGGAAATTCATGCTGACTTAGGCAATACCGTCATCATGATCACCCATGATGTGGACGAAGCGGTTTTACTTTCAGATCGCATAGTGATGATGACCAATGGACCTTCAGCCACCATAGGTGAAATCTTAGATGTTGAACTGGAAAGGCCAAGAGATAGATTGTCATTGGCAGATAATCCCCAGTACAACCATTATCGACACGAAGTATTAACCTTCTTGTACGAAAAGCAAAAGAAGATTGAAACTGTAAGTTCTCATAAAGGTAAAACTGCATCCGTAAAGAAGAATAACGCAGCTTAATTAATCATTTAAAAACAGATAGTTAGCTTGGCACTTATGCACCAGGCCAGGATTTTTCACGCTAAATTTAGGAACAACACATGAAAACCTCACATTCATTAATAAAATTGACCTCTGTTGCAAGCTTAGTTGCCATGACTTTTGCACCTTCTGTACAAGCTGCGGAATGGTTTGATGCTTTATCAAAACTCAAAGCAAGTATTAACATGAACTTGCGTTACGAGTCGGTTTCACAAGATAATAGTTTGCAAGATGCTGACGCCTTAACATTACGCACCTTTGTTGGCATTGAGAGCGGTGAATACAAAGGCTTCTCATTTAATTTTGAAGCCGAAGACAGCCGCATTGTTTTGGGTCAAGGCGATTACACAGTAGGCCCTACAGGTTACAATGTGGGTGAATATTCTGTCATTGCTGATCCTGAAACTACCGAGCTTGACCAAGCTTATGTGCAATATCGCGGTAGTGATTACACAGTCAAAGTGGGCCGCCAAGTGATTACCTTGGATTCTCATCGATTTGTTGGTCATGTGGGATGGCGCCAAGATCGTCAAACCTTCGATGCGGTGTCAGTAAATTACAAAATCAATGACAAATTAAATGCATTTTATGCTTATATCGACCAACGTAATCGCATCTTTGCAGAAGCCGCAGATTTAGATGCCAAAGATCATTTATTGAACCTAAGCTACAGCACAGACTATGGCAAACTTACTGGCTATGCTTATTTGCTAGAAGTCGATAATAATACTGATAATGCGCTAGACACTTATGGTATCCGGTATTCTGGTGCTTACAAAGCGGATTTCGGAAAGCTGCTATACACGGCTGAATTTGCTCAACAATCATCTGAAACTGCAGCTGCGGATTTTGACGCTAGTTATTTATTCCTTGAGGGTGGAGTAGCCTTATCATTTGTCACGTTAAAACTTGGCTATGAAGTACTAGGTTCAGATGACGGAAACTTTGGATTTTCTACCCCATTGGCAACACTTCACAAATTCAATGGTTGGTCAGATCAATTCCTAGCAACCCCAACACAAGGGTTAAAAGATTTATCTGCAACAGTATCCGGTAAGCTAGCCGGCGGAAAATGGACAGCGGTTTATCACAAATTTGATGCTGATGAGAGCTCATCAACAGTTGATGATTTAGGAAGTGAAATAAATTTAGTCTACACAACAAAAGTTGCTGAACACTTTAATGTGGGGATTAAATACGCGAACTATTCTGCAGGTGACATTAAAGTAGATACTGATAAACTTTGGGTATGGGTATCTACTAAATTTTAATTTACGACAGACAATATGGATATTATTGAAAACATTCGGTTGCAGCTAACACAACCACCTCACTATAGCCTAGGTTTTATTTTAGCGGGTGGGCAGTCGCGACGAATGGGACAAGATAAATCTAAGGTTGTAGTCAATCAACACACAATGCTTGAAACAACTCAGGCATTGTGTGATGCCCTTCCCTTAAATGGTCATTTTATTTTAGGAGGTGAATCAGCTGATATAACTGAATCTTCGCCCAATAGCGGCCCTGCTAGTGCTATTTGCGAAATGCTGAGTTTTTTTGCCGACATCGATTTTGAAAAACTCCCCTCACTTTACGCACTAGTTATGCCAGTAGATATGCCTCTGCTTTCCGCTGAGTCTATTGAGTATTTAATATCCCAATATAAATTGTTAAACAAAGGGACTTTTTATTTAAATAATTACCTGCCGCTTGTAGTGCCGATAAATACTAAAACGATAACTGCCGCAGCTCGCTGCTTACAATTATCCGATTCTCCATCTGTTAAGTACTTGCTGGCAGAATTAGGTGCTCATTCCATTGAATTTAAAAATAGTACGTTCGAATTAATCAACGTTAACACTCCTGAAGACGCAGAAAAAGCAGGTAAATTTCGTTAGGACGAGTTTATTTTAACTTAATAATCTAGCTTGTGCTTGTAACTGTTAATACTCAAAATAATAGAAGCCATGATTCGTCGACTTTCTCTTACTATTTCATTGTGTAAATATCGGTCCAGCTATTAAACGCAACCCTAGGTACTAACGTGATATACTGGTCCTTAAGCAAGAGAATTGGTAAACAACATGGAAGATATAGAGCCTCAAAAGCAGACGGATCCCGAAGATCTTAAAAACTTATATTTATTCGATGAGATATTTAGATTTGCAAGAAATTCCACTGGTATCGCGCTTGCGATAAGTTATCTGCTGTTGGTACTGTCTAGTATGTGCTATTTGCATATTATGTATAGTCAATTGAACGTGAATATTCTGCAGCTCGTTACGTTCGAAGATATTTTGGCGACGCCAATTAAAAACCCAGACATCGTTATTGTCTTTTTACTTCTTCTTGTCATCTTCTATCTCGCCGATGTTGGTAACAGATATAGGGCTCGCACACTGGAAAAGTATTCAGGAGATAAACTTCCCTTTCGGTTTCGAATACTCATGTGGGTTCTATGGGCGCCGAAGAAGCGTAAAGACTACATGAAAACAACCCTATTTATCATAGCGATATCTCTGTTTGTCTATGTGTTTGTGTTTGCATCTCAAGAAGCAGAAAATATTCTTGACGGGGAAGGATCTATGGTTGAAATAAGCTTCCCAGACCAGCAAGAAAAATTACAAACAACTCTTTTAGGGACAACAAATAACTATGTAATTACCTTTGATACAGAAACTGGTAAGGCGACTGCTTTTTATATTCAAGGGATTAAATCTATTGAAAAACTGAGCATCAAAACAGTAGAAAAAGCCCCTGAAAAAATTGAGAAAACTCAAGACGAATCTGTCGTGGTTGAAAAAGAAAAAATCACCACACAATATAAATTACATGGTGATTTTTTGATATTGAACACGACGAATCACAGTGAGTTGAATCGTCATCCGTAGTGCGATTGTCCTTAAAAGTGCGCCAGCTGCTAACCATTGTGCTGACCAATGATTGACGAGACATAATGTCCTCTCGAATCGCTACATAAATATGTACCATCACAAAACAAGCGCTGTTATCGTGGTAACAGGTACAGGATGGTCAGCAATAGCCCGTAGCAACTTCCATGGATTTGAAAATGAGTTACTTGTCTTTCTAACAATTACAATATCTTTATCCTTATAACTTCCTTGGAACAAGACTACTCTGCATCCAGTATTTTGTTGTTTTCATATCTTAGGTGTGGCTCTTTGATTGAGTAACCATTATTAAGAGGTAAGTTATCAAGCCTCTTTTCGCCACTATAATCATTTACCTCACCATTACTAATATCGAACACGTATGCGTATTTAGTATTTAGTATTTAGTATTTTTATTAGAATATGCTAGATCCACAACTAATCCTTCTGCTCTCGCAACAACAGAAAATAGAAAATTGAAATAATATTAACGTTTTACACATACGCTTCCGAAATCCAACAATAACGTCCGCATTTGGGGCCGAAGAGTATGCGCAAAGCGCCGAAACGGAGGTCCCAGACCACGAAATGGCCGCTCAAGATGCGATTGTTATATTTTATAGGCACCCTTCGATAAACCCCACTGCCGGATAACTACCCAATTGTAGTGGCATAGTTAGTTTGGCCACCTAACAAGAGATGGTATGCTGTTTAGCATATCAGGATTAGGTGACAAAAA
>CANMCE010000017.1 GCA_947496235.1 uncultured Glaciecola sp.
TGAAACGCCCTGTGCGGAGCCGCATGCAGGGTGTTGTGGGGGCTGAGGGTTAGAGACCCTTGGCTACCCGATTATGCATCATTACTCCGCCTTTATTATTTCTGAAAAAGAACCAAGCTGAATGGTCTTAATTGTATTCTCACATTTATATATAAGTGTCACTGACAGTACAAATTTGCTCAGAGGATCAAAAATAATTGTTGATACAAACTTGTCTATCTGAGTTAAGTTATCTCTTAATTCACTTGAGAAAACCAAAGACCCATTTTCTGTTAAATCAGTCTGAACAGAGTAGATTTGGCAACTATCCAGCACGTTAGGTACTACTAAGTCAAAGCTACCTTCTTCGTATTCGACTATACTGCCGCCAATACTTTTCAGGCTTTTTGACTCAACCAACTCACAATAACCAATTTCGGCCGTGATTAGTAAAATAAAGCCAATAAGAATTTTCAAAATTTGAACCTGTTTACTTGGATGCATAACGCCTTATTAGCGAGCATCTCGCATATGAACGAAAGTGCAGTAGATTCATAGCTAATGTCCCTTTAATATAAACCTTTGTTATACAACATTTAATTTTAAAAGGTCAACTTTGGTTTGGGTGGTTTTGCCTTGGATTTCGCAAGCCTGTATTTAGCGAGAAAACTCGCCAAATACAAGATTTTATCTAACCTATTGATTTACTTATTTAAAAAATTGAGATTTACACAAAAAAATTTACAACAACTTGCGGTATAGCGAGCATATATCTCTTACTTCTTAAAACATTTTTTATATAACTAAAACCTCAAGTGTTTTTAGCCCATTTCAAAGATGTGCCTTATTAAAATTTATGTCATTATAACTGACCAGCATCGAAGCAAAATCTATGATTTTTATCGTGGAATAATACAGACAATAAAGGAAGTTTGATGTTCAATATTGTGCCGTCTAATCGTCAAGAGTACTTACTGCAAGTGCTCATTGAATTATTAAAAAACGATTATACTTCTGGGCGGCTTGGCATTTTTGAACCTTCAACTGTGATGGTTGAAAGTTTGGGTATGAAGCATTTTATCCATATGCGCATCGCTCAATCATGCGGCGTTGCCATGAATATCGATTTTCCTTTGGTATCTCGTGGTATTTACTCCCTCTGCCGCTGTATTCTTGGCGAAGATCAAGTGCCCAAGGAATCCTTATACAAGAGAGAAATTTTAACCTGGCGTATTGAACACCTATTGCGCACAGAAGCGTTTCAACAAGATCCAGACGCCGAACATGCGAACGCTTATTGGCAACAAGCATCTGATCCTGAAAAAGCCCGTTTTATTCTCGCTCAGGGTACAGCTGATGTATTTGAGCAATATATGCAATTTCGTCCTGAATGGTTTGAGCTTTGGCAGCGCAATCAGTCCATTTTTAGCCAAGATAGCGCGCAGCAGATGCTTGAACCCTGGCAGAAAAAACTCTGGCAGATGTTAGTGGCAACATCTGATGCTTATCCTGCGAAAATTGTGAAAACGGCCACTGAAAATTTTACACCTAACACCTATCAGCTACCTAAAGTATTGTATATTTTTGCGGTGAATGCGTTAACCCCAGAGCAGTTGACCTTTTTGGAAACCATAGGTCAAGAAGTCGATATTTACTTTTTTCATTTAAATCCATGCGTTGAATTTTGGGGTGATTTGGTTTCAACCTATGCTCTGATGAAAGAAAAGCTTGAGCAAGGTGTTACTAAACTTACCGATGAAGATTCACCCAATACTTTGTTGGCAAATTTAGGCAAACAAGGGCGGGTCTTGTTTAATCAATTACAAAAAATTGATTATCCTGATTTTACTCAACGTGCGTTGTTTGCAGATAAATTGGCGCAAGAAGAAGCCAAAGAACTCACTGTATTAAGCGCTATTCAACAAGATTTATTGCAAGCCCAAACCGGTGTAGCAGGCAAACTGCCACCTGATAATTCGGTCAGTATCCATAGTTGTCATAGCGCCTTGCGTGAGATTCAAGTGTTGCATGATTATCTTCTGCAGATTATCCAAAACAGTGACAATAGCATTAAACCTCACGACATTATTGTGCTATGTCCTGCGGTTGAAGATTACGCCCCTTATGTAAAGAGTGTATTCAGAGGCAGCTATGCCACTGACCAAGATGGCAATCCTCAGTTAGTCTGCTCAATTGCAGACAGAGCCCCCTTGGATGCTGATCCTATGGTCAGTATGTTTATCGATATGCTGCACTTACCCGACAGCCGCTTTAGCGTGACATCTCTGATTGATTACCTGCACATTGAAAGTGTGCAACGAAAATTCGGCCTAACGCCTTCAGAAGTAGAGCTTTGTGAAAAATGGATAAGTGAAGCCAATATTTATTGGGGTAAAGATGCGGAACATAAAGCTGCCATCTTGCAACAAGCAGAGGTGAAAGACATCTATACTTGGGAATGGGGATTGTCTCGTCTATTGAAATCGGCGCTTTTTGCTGACGAGGACGCCGATAATTTACCTTTTGCTATGGTTAACTGTGTAGAAGGTCAATCCTTATCCATACTGGGCAAGCTAATTCTGTTCATTGAAACCTTGCAAACCATCTACGCTGGCTTGCAAACACAGCGTAGTATGCAAATGTGGCTGGGTTTTATGCAAAGCGAAATCCTAGAACAACTGTTTGCCGAAAAAGATGACAATCGGGCTTTGGCAACGCTGAAAGCTGCCATTGAACAAATTAACAATAACATTTTAAAAGCCAAACACGAGCATCAAGTTAAATTATCTGTTGCCCGCGAAGCGCTATCTAACTTGTTATCCAAACCAGATCCAGTGAATCAGTTCAATACCGGACAAGTGACATTTTGTTCTATGGTACCCATGCGAAGTGTGCCTTTTGAAGTGGTGTGTATTTTAGGTTTAAATGACGGCGTTTTTCCTCGTAGCGCACAGCCCCTTAGCATTGATTTAATGGTCCGAGATAAAGCTAGAAGTACAGATAGATCAAGACGTAGCGAAGACAGATACATGTTTTTAGAAGCCTTAATTTCTGCTCGACAATATCTGTACTTAAGCTATCAAGGTAAGAGCATTAAAGATAATGGAAAACGCGAACCGAGTTTGGTATTGCGGGAGTTTATGGACTATTTAAAGCAAGCTTTTGATTGTGTTCCTGTTACTGAACATCCACTACAACCATTTAGTCCAAAAGCCTACGAAAAAGACAAATTAACAGATGCAGATTGGGCACAACGACCTTCGTTTTCGAGTGCTTGGCTAAAGGTTGCGAATGAAAAAGTCATAACCATGGCTGATTTACGCTGTGAATTTGAATTACCCGCCTTTATTGACGCAGATGATTTAGTAAGCTTTTATACAGATCCGCTGGCAGCTTTTGCGCACCACCATTTGCACTTATCCTTCGATAGATTTGTAGATGCACAAGACGATACCGAACCTTTTGAAGCCTCAGGCTTAGTGCGCTATCAAATTAATCAATTCTTAATAGACCTAGCAGCTAGACAAGAAGCTTTGGCTTTCGAGCAAAAAATACAGCAAATGCACAAAGCTGGAGATTTACCCGAAATTAGCTCCCAGCAAGATATTTATCATCAAGCATTTACTGGTTTAGCTCAATCGTTTGCACAAGATTCCTATCTTGATGATTCTCAAGAAGTAAGTGAATTTAATACGGAGATATCGGTCAACAACAAAACCATAATATTAAATTCATTTACGGAAGTGGATATTCACAACAATAGTCAAATTCTTGCTAATCACCAAATATCAGTAAAAGACTTATTTGGCACCTGTATCAAACATGCCATAAAGCGCATAGCGTCTAATAAACCCGTTTCCACTGTCTTGACCTTTGTCGATATAAAAGGCTATTTAAAAGGGATTCAAACTGGCGATAGTAAATCTTCGCAACCTAAAATTGGCCAGCTTGAGCTGAATGATAATAATTTTGATGCGTTCAAAGCAAAGGCATTCCTTTCTACCTTATTGCAACATTATCAAACCGGAATGCAGAGGCCAAGCATGCTGCATTTGGAGCTAGGTTGTGCAGCGAATAGAGCGGTAATAAAAGCTAAACAAAGCAATTATCAAGATACTGCTGATATTCCAGATGCACTAAATAAGGTGTTAGATAATGAATATTTCGCAAATGACTATGTAGCGTATTTTTTCCCCGACAATGTCAGCGCAGAACACATAGATAGTGAAAAGCTAGAACAGCTTTACTTTGCGCACCTACCTCAAGGGTGGGAATGCTAATGAACAATCAGCCTCTTATTCCCTCGCCTTTAGATGTTGGTGCCATGGCGCTCAATGGTAGACACATTATTGAAGCCAGTGCTGGAACAGGGAAAACCTACAATATTACCCGTATTTTTATACGTCTGTTATTGGTGAAACAGGTCGAGGTGCAACAGATTTTGGTGGTGACATTTACTAAAGCGGCAACAGAAGAACTGCGCGGTCGCATCGCTGAGGCGGTAAATGAGTTGCTAACCTGTATCACCGAAACGCCGGATAAAATTGATGATCAATTTCGTCAAATAATAGAACAAATTCCAATTGATGAAGAAGTCGACGATCAGCAACGAGCTCAATTAAAAAAAGCAGCCGTTCTACTGAAGTCCGCAGCCCTAGACTTAGATGAGGCTTCGGTATTTACTATTCACAGCTTTTGTCAGCGTGTAATTAAACAAACTGCGTTTTTACGTCATCAAAGTTTTACCCCTGAAGTCATTCACAGTAGCCGCGCCTATGTACTGCAAGAAGTGCAAGACTGGTTCAGGCGCCATCAAACTGAACAACCCATAGTGTCTCAACTTGAACAACTGGGAATACTTACGCCAAACCAATTCGTTGAAACATTTTATCCGGCGCTCATTGGCTATAATACGTTAAGTGTTATGGATATTGCCCGATGCTCAGCTGAAAGTGAATCAGTGGCAATAAAACAACAAAAAGACTTAGCACTGGCTAATTTAAACGACCTTTATCAAACATTTTTTAATCACCCACAAGTAACCACCGCTATTACACTGCTACAGACTCAAATAGCTAGCATGCAAGCCACCTTGAGTGCTGAAAAAGCTGATCGCATAGCGGCGTTTGAGGCATTGATGGATTGGTTAGCCTTACCAAGTTATGACAACTTGGTAGCAAAAACCAAAGTAAAACCGATCTTTGGTAAGAAATTAGTTGATAGATTTGTCGGTCATTTTTCAGGTAACACAGATGCTAAAGACGATTTAGCGGCATTTGCGGACAAATATGCCACCTTGTCTGATGAAGCCAAATCATTATGTTCTGAATTAAAAAAATTCGATACTGAATTGGCTAAACTTGAAAAGAAACAACAAGAAAACATCCAATTTGAAGCACTTTATCAAGAGGTACTGACTTGGATTCTGGATATTAGAGGTCGCATTCTATCCAATAAGCAGCAACATGAAGTGATAGACCATGACGATACTATCCATAGTTTAGCGGAGGCTATTTCACAGGGAAATCAAGGCTTAATAAACTACATCAGAACACATTATCCCTTTGCCTTGATAGATGAGTTTCAAGATACTGATAAGCACCAGTATGCGATTTTTTCTCATTGCTACCCCCAAGATGCCACTAACACTATGTTGGTAATGATAGGTGATCCCAAACAGGCGATTTACGGCTTTAGAGGTGGTGATATTAATACCTATATTCTTGCTCGTGAAGGGGCTCAACTTTGGTCCATGCAACATAATTACCGCTCTTCTGATGCTGTCATTAATGGCTACAATTGTTTGTTTTATGGCGCCAAAGTGACTGAAAACTCAATATTGGATATTAAAAACCGATTACCTTTAGCGCAGCATGATCAGCGCCTTGAGCAAAAAGTAGAAGCAGATAGAGATTCTATTATTCAGGATGCGCATATTTTCGATCCGCATATCCCCTACCCTTGGATTTATCCTGGCAAAGATACACAAACAAACAAGTTGTCAGACAGCAGAAAAGGTGCCATCCATTTTCAACTAAATGAAGATATTTGGACAGATACTAGCCATCATCATGGCAAAACTTTTAAGGCTGAACAAGCACTCGCAGTTGCCAATGAAATAGTGCGATTAACAAAAGAAACCAAGATTGAAGACGCGCCTGTAAAGTTTAAAGATATTGCAATTTTGGTAGCTTCAAAATCGGAAGCCAAGTATATACAAGATGCGTTAAAGCAGGCGGAAATAGCCTCGGTATACCTAAGTGAAAAAGCGGATATCTTCGGGAGTAAAGAAGCGACTTATTTGTATCAAGCGTTAGATGGCATTTTGCATGCTAATCAAAACCACAAGTTTTTTAGAGCCGTAAGTACAGAGCTTTTCGGGCTGTCCGTGGAAGAATTGCACCAGCTTACCACAGACATGGATAAGTTTGATGCGCTAAAAGAGCAAATGCATGAGTTGCAGCAAATTTGGTTAAATGAAGGTGTGCTTGTACTCATCACTAGCTTGCTGAAATCAAGGTTTAAAACCCATAGAAATGATGTGCTCAAAGAGCGCATCTTGACAAACTACACCCATTTATCTGAATTATTAAACGCACAAAGCAATGCCAGTGAGCATGCTTATCAATTACTGAATTGGTTTAAAAAGCAATTGCCACTGAATTCAGCTGAATCTGATGTTCCCCTTGAGCAAGATGAGAACGTTCAGCGCTTGGAGTCTGATGAGGCTTTGGTACAGATAGTCACCTTGCATAAATCAAAAGGTTTGGAATATCCCATAGTATTTATTCCTTTTGCGGGCCATGAGCCATATTCACCACGACCAAACCACATTTTACGTTATTTTGATCCTGAACAGGCTTGTATTAAGGTGCAAATAGGCATAGACGATACGTCTTCAGCTTGGCAAATGCAGCAAGACTTTGCTGAGCAAATACGCTTGCTGTACGTGGGAATCACGCGAGCTGTTCATCGTTGCTATTTGGGAATTGGACGTCAATCCCGTTATGAAAAAACGGCCCTTTATCATTTGCTTATTCATCAAGGAATTAATAATCCTTACGCGCAATTGGTGAGTTTGACCGAACATGCACCAGAGTTGTTCTATACCGATTTTTTTGGCAATGATGAGCAGGTTGATATAGCCAAAAGTCAGCAGTTAGCTATTGAATTACAAGCAAGTTCTTTCACTCAGTCGACAGATCAAGCATGGCAACTTGCTTCATTTTCAAAAATCGCGAGACAACATAAGACGGTAGATTTAACAGAGAAAGACCGCGACCAGAGTCTGCAATTGCCAAAACCTTCGCCCGCCGATGTAGAAGAAGAAAACAGTGAATTTAATCTAGACTGTCGTTTCAGCATTCAAAGAAGTGCTGATACTGGCAACCTACTACACAATATTTTAGAAGACCATGATTTTTCAAAACCTATTCAATTGGGTATGGAAAATCCACACGTCGCCTTTTATGCAAATACTCATGATACTCTCGATATTCAAGGACTGAACACTTGGATAAATGCCATATTGAACACGCCAATTCCAGAGGTTGATAAACAAGGTAGTTTTACTTTGGGATCTTTGACCGCACAAAATACCCTTAAAGAACCGGAATTCTATTTTCCATTAGATGAACTAAGTGCAGCCAAGATATCACGCATTTTAAAAGAGCACAGGCAACAAAATTCTATTGCTGCTGATTTTCCAATGCCCTATTTCACAATGGAAAATTTAAATGGCATGATGCATGGATTTATCGATTTATTGTTTATTCACAACGGACGCTATTATGTTGCCGATTACAAATCGAACTATTTGGGCGATAAGGCTTTAGATTACGGCGATGCACAGCTAACAAAGGCGATTTTAGAGCACAATTATGACCTGCAATACATTATTTATTGTTGGGCATTAGACAAGTATTTAGCAGCCCGAATTCCCGATTACCAAAGAGAAAGAGATTTTGGCGGCGTTTATTACTTCTTCCTACGCGGCATGTCGCCACAGTTTCCCCAAGGCTCAGGCATTTACTCCACACAACTGAGCAACACTTTGTGGCAATTGTTGGAGGATACTTTATGAACTGGCGTCATTTAATCAGCCGATTTCATGGTGTATCCCAATCAGATGCAGTAATCGTAGCTAAAATTATCGATTACTATCCTTTACCTACGTCACAGTCGTCAAAAACAGAGGTTATATATAGTGTACTGTTAAAGCTACATTTGCACTTGCAACAAGGCAATACCTGTTTGCCGCTAGATGGGATTGCTGGACAAACCTTGTTTAGTAGCCAAGTGCAAGACAGTGATCTTATTGAAACTGAGGATCATACTTTTGCCCCCGGGATACAACTACCCAATGTAGAGCAACTACAAGAACTGCTCTCACTCTGGTTGCAAACCTCGGCAGAAACACCACCTTACGTATTGATAAAAGACACATTGTGTTTACGCCGTTATTATCAGTATGAGCAAGAAATATTAGCGCGCGTGCAAATTATGAAAAAGCCTATGGAAGTCGCTATTTCAGATCAGCATAAAGCACAGTTTGACGCAATTTTTGCTAACAACAACCAGCAAATAAATTGGCAAGCAGTGGCTGTGGCAAACGCGTTAACCCAACAATTTATGGTACTAAACGGTGGGCCAGGCACCGGAAAAACCTATACGGTCGCTCGTTTATTGGCTATGTATAGATGCATTCACCCAAAACGTAGCATTCAATTGGCTGCCCCTACAGGTAAAGCGGCACAGCGTCTAAGTGAATCATTAAGTGAAGCCATTGAGCAACTTCAGGAAATCCCACTTATCACAGAACAAGTTTCCAGCATTCCGGTAATTGCAACCACTGTACATAAATTACTTGGCGCTCGCGCTGATAAAACCTCTACTCGCAAGAATCAAAATAATCTATTGCGATGTGACCTGTTAGTAGTTGACGAATTTTCTATGGTTGATAGTGCATTGTTTGCCAAACTTTTACGCGCTTGCAAACCCTCTACTCAGCTAATTCTGGTAGGTGACACCGCACAATTACCTTCGGTTGAACCTGGAAATCTGTTGGCAGATTTAACCCAAAACACCAACAATGATAAATCCGAAGCTGTCGCCCACTTTATTCAGCAATTATCAGGTATAGAAGTGCCTGTAGGCGCAAATAATCAAAGCGATCATGTAGTCACCCTTAGTCAAAACCATAGGTCAAAAAACCAAATCAATCAGTTAGCACAAGCTGTGCATACTGGAGACCTCAGTCAAATGCTGAGCTTACTCAATGCCGCCAATATTTTACCGAATGATATTACCGAATCAGCGTTTTTAGAACATCAGCAAGCTAGGCTGCAACCTTTTATAGAAGAGTATTCCACTAAAGTTAAACAGGCATCACATCCCAAAACGCTGTTTGATGCACTAAAAGCATTTCGAATTTTATCTCCCATTCGAAAAGGTCCTAGTGGGGTTGAGCAACTGAATCAATGGATAAGTAATAAACTACAAAATATCGTGGGAAGCACATCGAATTTAGGCTTATTTCATGGGCAAGCCATAATGATTACTGAAAACGATCCGTCAACCGGCCTAAATAATGGCGATATTGGCGTGATTTGGTCATCTTCTGAATCAGGACAATTAACCGCTTACATAGAAAGAGATAACGGACATCCCATGCAAATTAGTATTCATCGACTGCCCAAGTATGAAACCGCTTTTGCGCTAACCATACATAAAACCCAAGGCAGTGAATTCGAACAAGTACTCATAATTTTGCCCTATCAAATCACCCAAGGCTGTAATCGAGAGTTGGTGTATACAGGAATAACCCGTGCCCAAAGTCATATCGAAATCTTAGCGGTTGAAAAGGTATTGCGCTACAGTGCAGCGCAAACCAATAGACGGGATACTGTTTTGCAACAGCTTACGAGGCTAGAGCAGAATACTAGCTGACCAAATTCCATAGATGAGTAAAAACGGCAAAGTTGAAATCGCTGCCGATTGAATAGGACCAATGCTGGTAAGCTTTGAAAACATTAAAGCAATAATAGTAAAACTCCAAAGCATCGAAATATCTATGGTATTAAATAAAGCTGCCCATGGATGGGAACTGGAAAAATTGAAGAACAAATTGTTAAGCGACATGTAATTGATAGCCTCAATTGGCAGATATCGCATGTCTTCCCCTGAAAAATAGAGTAGCGCTCCAATCATAACCAAAGAAATCGGCAAGGTGGACCATGCCGATATAGCAAACCAATGGGTAATATTTATGCGACTTTGCTTTATAATATTGCTAGCAATAGACAAGTACAAAGATCGAACAACCAACAAAATAATAATCGCCATAGTGCCCGAAAACATATTCACCGCTAAAGTTAAACTCGGCGTTACATTTTGCATATTTTCTTCCATAGCATACACAGGCACTTCTGGGTTTTGCATAATGGCATCAGTTAACATTCGGTTCTTATACCATTCAAAGTCCACATTGGCGTAATATTTGAACCAAAGTACTGCAAATAAAACTAAAAGCGCAGCAAAAGGGATTAAGCTTAGTCTAGGGTGCGAAATGATATTATCGACTTCATTTCGTGGTGCAACTAACACATTTATAGAAGTTGAGAGTAATCCGGTCATGATTATTCCTATTTTTTGTTAATGGTTCTATGCCAATGATTCTGGTATGCACCCATTATTAAAAAAAACAGAAAATTTAAATAAATAGGTGTCCAGATAACGATCAAAGTCATTCTTGGAACATCCTGGAAAAGCACAATCAGAATATTGATGACGAAGCTAATTCCTAGACCAACCACACCAATATAGAAAAACGTGCTATATTTTTTCATCCTTTATGTCCTTACAACAAAACTTAGTGGTCTCCGTTATAGCCACTGGTCTTCTTCTTCGGGCTCTTCGTAATGCCCTAATACAAATGCACTAGATAAACTAAAATTAAAATTATCTATGCCTACCCATTTTTCGATTGATGCTTTAATCAAACTCCCTGTGAGATAACAAGCTAAGCTAAGCGTACTAGCGGCCATATACATACGTTGAATTTGCATACCATCTTCAATCATGATGTAGCGATTTACGCTTTCACTTACGTGCTGACTGCTTTCTACTAAGGATCCCAATTGTGCAAACATTATTGGTGAACTTACGAACTCATCTTGAAAGCAGTTAGCCTTTAATAATTGCTGAATTTGGCGTGATGAGCACTTTTTAAATAAATACAAACAGTGATCATACTCGTCGTACAGGTAAATACCTGTTCGAAGCGAAGTCACATTTTGTATAAACATAATGAGGCGGCAGCTACTGCCGCGCCCAGTCAATGAGGAGAGGTTGTCATGACTGAAATGCGATTCTTTTCTGTTATTGTGTTTTGGATAAGCCAAATATAAAAAATTTGATAATTCTTGCAGGCTTATCGCCTTATCCGTGTAAATACTGGTATTGCGGCGAGTAAAATAAGTGTCCAAGCTAGACAAGGAGTCAAATTTGACCGCTTCTACCTTAGGCAAAAGTATTTTTTCTAGCAATTTGTCTTGTTGAGATACGTCATATATCCATTTTATTGTCGACTTAATACTCATATTATTGCTCTGTGAAAATTTTCTTACACTTTGGTAATTCTTATTATTTTCATGAGGGCCTTGGTCTGAGATAACTAGCCTTTCACCATGTAAGAAAAAACTGTCCATGATGCTTCTCCTTTTAATTCTTTTGGAGTATTGTGATTTAGAAAATTTTGGTTTATTCCTTAACAGACATGGCAATTAAACTAAATTTTTGTCAACCATGTATGAGTTAGGCAATGGGAATGCGTGAGTTATTTGCACATCATTTGTTAGGTGGCTATCAAACAATTTTTTTATCTGATATATTGTGAGGCAAGTGTTATTTATTTGTTAGGTGAGCCTCATCAATACTCTCGAGGTCACGTGTATTAAGGGGTTGGCGTGAACACTGAAAAACGTTCCTGCTTAGTAGTTGGCGAATGGATAGTTCATACCGAACTTTCCATGCTCCAATCTAGGCATGGAGAACTTGTCGAAATGGAGTGGATGGCCATTGAATTACTCAATTATATGGCAAACCACAAGGGAGAGGTATTGTCTATTGATGACCTTATCGACAACGTTTGGACAGGAAAAGTTATCACCCCTGGAACCGTTAGACGCATCATTAGTTTATTGCGAAAAGCACTCGGCGATGACATTAAAAATCCCCAATATATTCAAAATATTCATAAGCGTGGCTACGTTTTAATTGCAGATGTGGGCTATAAAGTTCATTCTTCACCTAATTTAAAGTCGAGTGAAATCCCCAAAAATAAAAAGGTCAGCCAAGTACCTCAAAAAACCAAGGAAAACCCAAACTGGTCGACAAAATCAAAGAAGCCCCTATATCTCATTTTAACGGCTACCATTACCGCAATTTTTATCGTCGGCGTAATGCAGTTTTTTCCTTTCAATAAATCTAAGCATGTGTATCCCTTAGTTGATATTAAAGGGGGTGAAAAAGACGTTAGTTATATTCCAGATACCAATAAGGTTCTATATTCCTATAAAAGTGGTCGCGATGAACCTTGGCATATATCAAGCTTTCATCTCGTTAATCACTCTTCAACGGCATTAACGAGTGGCGACGCCGACGATTTTAAACCTGTTTATTCCGCTAACTCGAATAAACTCGCTTTTCTCCGCAAATCAGGCTCTGAATTTGCCATTATGGTAGGCGATTATTCAGACGATGGACCACCGCAAAATTTACAGAAAATATATTCAGCTGAAAAACCCATTAACACTATAATATGGAATCAGGACGGAGACAGCTTATTTTTTTCAGCCATTGATGAAAGAGATATTTATTCTGTTTTCACTGTGAATATTGACACCAAAGAGATAATACGTCTCACCCTGCCGAGTTCTCATAGTGGTGGTGATTATTTAATTTCGGTAGACGAAAGTCACTCTTATCTTGCGGTCGCTAGGCTATTCAGAAATGAAACTGAAGTCATTGTTTATCGATTAGAAGGTTTTTCACCTACCTATACAGCGAAAGTAAAATCTATTATCAAGTCGTTAACTTGGCACAACGAGCAATTACTATATCTAATAGGTAAAACGGTAATGAGTATTTCGCCAAAACAAAATTGGGCAGAAGAAACCTATTACGTGAGCCCTACGTCCATCAGTCAAATGACGTCTCAAAGCAACCGGCTATTTATCATTTCCGGCGATTTAAGCAACGTTGAAATTCGCCAAGTCAATAATCCATTTAATGAGAATTCAGGGGAAGGCAACGCATTTTCCATTAGCTCCCCTTTCCGCGACTTTTTTGGCATTTACTCAAAAGTAAGCGATAGGATTTATTATTTATCCCATAAAAGCGGATTACGACAGATCTGGCAATGGGATCCTGTCAACGGTCATAGCCAATTAACAGAATTTGATGATTATCAACAAATCGATAATTTACAAACTGCTTATGATCAGGAGTTAATTACCGGCACTATAGGTAGAAAACTCTTTGTACTAAACCCTGACACTAAAAAATTGGTGTATTATTCTCCAGAAAATCATTATGTGACCTACCCTGCATGGTCAACGGATTCGAATATTATCTACTATGTAAATTCTTATTTGAACGAAAGCGAAGTTTGGCAACTTGATATCAGTAGCGGCGAAGCAACACGTTTAGAAAAAGGCATCTCGGCAATAGCCTCAACTGCCATCAAGAACACCTTAGTTGCGCAAAGTGATCTCGGTACATTTTTATATGATGTGAAAAACAAAACACGTAAAGCCATTGATATACCAATTAATTTAAAAGTGAATTACACTTGGCAAGTAATAAACACCCATTTATATTATTTTGAAATTAATGGAACTCATACAGACTTGGTACGTTTCAATTTGAATACTGGGGAATTGGATAAAAGGGCGTTTGATGTGGAGCTATTGAATGCTAAATTTTTCATTAAGCAAGATGAAAGTAGTATTTTGGTTAACGCGTTTTCGCCGGCTCAAACTGACATAATGGAATTAAGGTAAGTTAAGAAGCATAGAAGGACACTTACCTCAATTCCACCGACTGAAATAAAACTTGGGGATTAATTGTCAATCAACAATTAGTTGCCGCCGTTAGTTTCGCCATCAGATCTGCGATCTTTAGGGATTAAACATTCTGGCATTGGCCAGCAGTTATAAATTTCCCACTCATCATCAAGACGGTCAGAGCCACCAAGTGTAAAAGGGGTGTAATCGAAAGATAAAATATCATCATCTTTAGATGTTTCTTTTTCTTCTTCCGCTGTTACAGCAAAACAAGCTGTCATTGTGATAGTAGCGACGATTGCAGTTCTTTTTAAAAAGGTAGGCAGTTTCATTATATATCTCCATTAGTACGTCTAGTACGTCAAATTATTATGTTTTTGAAAAATTCTGAAAAAAGCTTATCAACATGAAAACTTTTTTTGTTCGGCTGACCCTTATTACTTTTATTCAGCTAAATTAAAAAGTAAATGATGAAAAAGTGAGTTATTTGTGAGATTTGAAAATTGAATTTTTGTTCAATAATTTCAAAAACTTAAAATTGAAAAAGTTTGTATTAGGTTTTTGTTATGCGATCCAGACGGTTTTAAGAAGGTGATATTGAGAAATATTTAAAGGGAAATAGCGAATTATTTAATTTTGCGATTATTTTTTCTTAATACTCAAGGTTTGCCAATAAATATTGCGCCTACCAAGCTTATCAGCTACTAAATCAGTTTCTAACATCGCTATAGCCCCTAATTTATCTGCCTTAGCGATTAAATCATCAATATTTATTTCGAACATTGCTCTAGCATAAAGCTCCTGTGCCCCCATACCCAATTTTATTGTCAAGATAAGCACGCCATCGTCTGCTAATAAGCTTAAAAGCTTTTTTAGCGCCAACGCCTGCTGTTCTGGCTGTACGTGCATCCACACGGCGCTAAGTAGTATTAAATCGAATTTAGTACTCTGTTCTGGAGTATGTCTAAGGCTAGGCAATTCGTCCTGGATCCAGTCTATGTTTAGCCCAAGAGTAGAGGATTGACCAACTTTAAGCATTTCAATGGCAGGCTCAACAGCCACACAATAATAATCAATCCCTTTACTTTGCGCTGCTATCGCCAAATGCTTTATGTCTCGACCGACTCCAGCCCCTACATCTAATATTCTAACTACGTCTTTGTTCCACAATGCTTCTAAATGCCTAGACCATCCAGCATGCACTGCATCAAATGGAACTGACGAGTATTGTTGTTTAAGTTCTTGTATGTTGTCGTTGTAGTAGTTGGTTGGCATAACAAAGCAGATTATTCAAAATAGTTTATGAGGATATAGGATTAATTTCCCAATTTCTTTTACTTTGTACAATAGAGCGTGTTTATCTTTGATTTTCTTTAAAAAAATTTTAATATCTTTGGTTTGGCGTTTTAAGCACCGGATAAAATCATGACATTACTTCAGGATCCTGCCATCGACTTTGCGAAGTTCTTTGATAAGTCTCATTTGTTAGAGGTCAAGAAGGGTACCATCATGCAATTGGACGGCGCAGATTGCCCAAACTTTTTATTAGTAAAATCCGGCACGGTAAGAGTATATGCCTTGAGTGGGGACAGCAGAGAAAATACGTTATATCGCATATCAAAAGATGAGACCTGTGTGATAACTACTAGCTGTCTATTAAGCGAACGTCCTTACCCCGCCATTGCCGAGGCCGAAAGTGATGTTGAAATTCGCTTTATGCCAAAAGCGAAATTCCATGCCTTGTATGATGAGTCGCCTGAGTTTCGAAATAAACTGCTACAACTGCTCAGCCACCGAATCGGAGTACTAGTGGATACCATATCAGTACTTGGCACTTTTAGCATTGAGCAACGTTTAACAACAAGGTTACTAAAAGAAAATAGCCTTGTTATTCACGCAACTCATCAACAGCTTGCTGATGATATAGGTAGCTCTAGAGAAGTGGTGAGTCGTCAATTAAAACGCATGGAAAAAGCCGGATATTTAAAAGTGCAACGAGGTACTATTGAGCTTATTAACTTGCGCTAAATCAAAAAAATACATTAAATCTAGCATTAGGTGATTAAGTCACAGACAAACAATGTCATTAGTTGCTTAATAGGATCTCAATCAACAATGGAGATCTACCATGACAAATGAACATAACATCGATCGCGCTATAAGAGTACTTCTAGGTATTGCACTTCTTTCATTAGTTTTTTTCGGACCGCAAACCCCTTGGGGCTGGATAGGTATAGTTCCATTACTCACTGGAATTGTTGGTTTTTGCCCACTTTACAAAATCTTTGGCATCAACACCTGCCCGATTTCAAAGTAATGGCGAAGAAAAATTAAGCCCTTTATCATAAAAGAGCTTAACTAAGGATTTATTGCTGCAACAAGGAAATCGCTTCGGTATGGTTTTTACCCTTGGCCAAGTCAAGGGCTGTTTTGCCCTGCTTGTTTTTTAAATTTTTGTCAGCGCCATTTGCCAACAAGATCTTTAATTGCTCGATTTTTCCTAAATAAGCCGCATCCATGAGTGGGGTATCACCGTTGTTATTTCCAATATTTATATCTGCACCATTTTTCACAAAAAATTGAAATAAATCGATGTCCCTAGTATTCCAGCCAACGATAGTTAAGGCTGTATCTCCATTAGATGTCTGAGCATTAATATTTGCGCCTTGAGATAACAGCATTTTTATACCCGTTAACAGGCTATCGCTATCTAAAAATCGAATTACGTAAAAAGGCAGTACCTTACTCTTAGCCGCATGCACATAATCCTTGTCGCTAAAATGTTGTTGCAAGATCGCATAATAATCCTGTTTATTTTGCTGTAGTGCAAATTCAAATACCGAAAGCCCATGTATTTCAACATCAGTTGCGTCAATGCCATGTTCAAGCATCATCTTAGCTAATGAGGTTCGCGAAAGGATAATCGATTGATAGAAAGCTTCATTCACAACGTCTTTATCTAGCTTATTATTGCCTTTTAAAGCTTTGGATAGAGCCACTTTATCGTCGTTAATAATGGCATTTATTACCGGGCTTTTGGGTATATAAGCGTCTTCCGTTTCTTTTAAAACTTTTGTCAACCAACCGCTATTAGTTGAAACTCGAGTATAAAACTCCCTGACACCATAATTGCCTTCCTTAAAACCATTGCTTACTTGATAAGAACTAACACCAAGGAGGTAAAGCTTATTATCCTGTTCAACAAAGGCTGGTCCACCGCTATCACCTCTAGAGCTTATGCCTTCAAATTCTGTAGCTGTTTCAGGTGCATTGAAAGTAAACCCAATGACAAATTGATCTACGCTATCCACAGTGTTGGTTGCCGCTCTTTCGATACCATCGTCTCTGATCAAGCCGTCTTTACCATTGCCAAAAGTACCGCGCCCCACAAATACTACTTGTTTATTTAATTCCTTATCCCCTGAATATATAACCGCTGGTTTGCTATTTTTAATAGGATCCTTCAATTGCACTATGGCAATATCATAGAGCTCATCATTTTCTCGGGTAAATTGTGGATGCACAATAATGCGATTGACTCTATATTGCTGATCTAAATGGCGAGCAACATAAATGCTGTTTTCTTTGCCTTGCAAACAATGAGCAGCAGATATGATCCAGTTCGGTTGAATAACAGTTGCAGCACAGCCACCAATATATGCCACTGAAGCGGAATAATTTTCTGCTAAAGCTTTATATTTACTGTCTTCAATGTCATGGCGTATTACGATTGCTTCTGATAAGTATGAAATAAGCAGCATCAAAATAAACAATGCTTTTTTTAATAATGACATCCTTTCCTCCAATTCCCCATATTTGAAGTTTTAACTTTGATTGCGGTGAATATTGCCTCAAATTAAGGGGGCTTTCTTATCCATTCGTACAGAAAACATGATTAAATGGGTATAAGCTTACTAAGTATTTAATAAATAAAGGGTGGAATGTTAAAGTGAAACAGTAAAAACTTCAATTTTCCATTATTTTTCAAAGGACAAGCTTAATGCTTAAAGCAATTTCTTCTTTTTCTTCTATATATTTCCTTTGCTTATTCATCCTGCTCTCTACGCTGGTGAAGGCTGAGCAAGTTATTCACCCAGTAAACATGCCTAAAATCGTCGGCTACTACCCAGCATGGGAGGCTGAAAGAGGTTACACCGTTAAAGATATGGTGGAGCGCGGAGCTGCAGACAAACTTACACATTTATTATTTGCTTTTGCAGGCGTTAACGAGCAGGGACAATGCTATATCGCTGATCCGCAAGCTAGTATGAAAAAAGCATACAACTCCCATGAAAGCCTTGATGGTGTTGCTGATAATGAAGACGCGCCTGTAAAAGGTGTAATTGGACAATTTGTTCGGCTAAAAAAGCAATATCCAGACCTAAAAATCCTATGGTCTGTGGGCGGTTGGGGATTATCACCAGGCTTTGTGGAAGCCGCTAAGAACATAGAAGCCTTTGCTGACTCATGTTTCAATATGATTTACGACCCTCGATGGAATGGTGTATTTGACGGGATTGACATTGATTGGGAATATCCCAACGCTTGTGGCGTTGTTTGTGACCATAGTGGTCGCGATGGTTATTACAAACTCATGAAAGCTGTACGCACCCGTTTTGGCAACGACGCCTTGGTAACAACTGCTATTGGCGCCCAATCAACCGTGCTCAACGCCGTAGATTATGGAAAAGCCGCTCCCTTCATCGATTTTTATATGCCTATGACCTATGATTTTTCAGGCACTTGGGAAGCGCAAGGACCTGTTTATCCTCATTCTCCTTTGTTTGCCGTTGAAGGCGCCGACCCCACACGTAATTCAGATCACGCCATTAAAACTCTCTTATCCCAAAATGTGCCAGCTGACAAAATTCTTCTCGGAATAGGTTTTTATGGTCGCGGATGGCAAGGTGTAAAAAATGAATCTGTTTTAAGTATTGCCACCGCGCCAGCTCAAGGAAAGAACGAAGTTGGAGCTGAGAATTATAATACCTTAATCGCACGTTGCAGTAATATCGACGAAATTACAGGCACAGCATACAGCTTTTGCAACAATGAATGGTGGAGTTTTGATACCCCTAAAACAATTTCAATTAAAATGGACTATGTTAACGAACGCCAGCTTGGTGGTGCATTTTTTTGGCAACTCAGTGGTGATACCAAAACCAACGATTTATTAAATGCCATTCATCAAGGCCTCAACTAATTCTTAACCATTTTAGAAAAAAATAAGGCAACCATAGGGTTGCCTTACTCAACTACTATCATCTAATGACAGTAACAGGGAACCGTATTAACGTTTTGCATCTAATGCCGCTTGAAGTTTATCCAAATCTTCGTAACTTAAATCTGCTTTTTCAATGAGCTTAACTAGCGCATCGATTTTACTTTTGCCGTCACCTGAAACAAAAACAAAATCTTTATCACCCCCAGTACGGAAAACTTTCATACCTTTAACTGTAACCATCTCGGAGTCTAATTCCATGGTATTTCCGTTTTCAATAACAATGACCTTGTGCAATTCTTCTTCTGACATTTCGTGGTCTGGGGAGTTTTCACGCACATTTTCCAATACATTCATGACCTTTAGGCGGGTTTCCTCATCTAATTGATACAAATGACTTTCGACTAGGGCCATGTCTTCAAGATCGTCAAATGAAAACTCTATGGTTTCAGCATTCAAATCAGAACCTTTAACATCAATGACTACACTGTCTTCGGAATCTGCTTTAATGGTAAATACTTTGTGTTTGGTCTTATCATCGCTAGCATCAGCATTAGTAATGAAAGTGGTTAATAACGCAATAGCGAAAAGTCGCTTTAAGATAATCAGTGGCATAGTCTTTTCCTTGTAAAACAGTTTGATTAAAGAAATTTAGGCTAAATTTGCAATCTTTCATATTTGCCTAATACGCCAATTCTTTTACAAGCCTTGTGCCAAATTAAAATTTCTCATTTATTTCATACAGTTAGCTTTATAAGCTGATTTTTTCTTGGTTTTGAAGATGAAAAACATCCTCATATGAGGATATGATATCCTGATATCAGCAATGTATTCGAATCTAGCTATCACAACGTTTTAAAACTATATATTTTTCAATTGGTTATAAACCACATAAACTGGTGCATTATTTGAATAACTAAAGTGTCAAAGAATATCTCGAAGGCAGGATAAATGAAATTGGGGTCAGCTAAGAACATCTCGTTAGCCACTTATGTATTTACACTTTTAGGTGCTTTTTTAATTGTGATGGCTATTGTGCAATTAAGTTTTATATATTTTATTCAAGGGCGTATTGCCGATGAAATTGCCGACAAAAGCTTAAGCTTATCTACCGAAGTCATCGAACTTGTTATGCCAGAAGCTGAGTCTAAAACTGAGAAAGATGAAGTTGAAGAAGCTGATCCTGAGCAAGAATTAACTGAAAAAGTGACTCAATACGAGACGCATTTTGTTAAAAAAGTCATTCGTAATTGGGATGAAAGCTCTCGGATAGAAATGGAAAATGAATTAGGTAAATTAGAGCATGAATTCGCTTTTGGAAAGTTAAACGAAGTCAAAATTGAAAAATCTGAAGGCAATGTGTTTGTTATTAGTTTAGATGGGCCAGAAAGACGTTCACAAGTGATTCAATTCGACAATAATAAATCCAGCGTGAATCGGTATTTTCAATTATTAAGCGGCGCAACCCTAGCCTTTGGCTTGCTCAGTTTATTGTTTGCATATTGGTTATCTCGCCATGTCACTAAACCGCTGAGTCGACTTGCTTTAGGTTTTTCTAATCTTAGCCAAGGCAAATTCAATACCGTATTAGCAGAAGACGGTGTGCGCGAAGTCAAACTCATGCTGCAACAGTTTAATCAGACCAGTAAGCGTTTATCCCAACTTCAAGCAATGGAACATAAGTTTCAACAACAACAGCAACTCGCTGAACTAGGTGAAATTAGTCGAGGGTTAGCTCATTCTCTTCGTAATCCTTTGCATACTATAGGACTGTCTATTGACGAAATGCGCTCGGCAGAGTTATCAGAAGACGAGCGATTGTTTTTGGCGAATCAGGCTAGGAAAAAAATCACAGCCTTGGATAGGACCATTAAATCCTTATTATTACTAACGACCTCAGGTTTAGATAGATCCCAAGATTTATCGCTTAAAGATGTTGTGGAAGATGCTGTAATGCAAATTAGTATGGGACATCAGCATGCCATTGACGTTGAAGTTATCGGTACACCATGCTTACAAGGATCTGCCACAGAATTAGCAGCTGTAGTAACTACTTTGCTCAGCAATGCGGTCGAAGCCAGTAAAAATGGAGAATCGATTCACGTCAAATTATATGAAACGGATACAGACTTCGTATTGGAAGTCATTGATAAGGGTGAAGGATTATCCCCATCTATTGCGGATAAATTATTTCAGCCTAGCATTACTAGCAAAGCTGAAGGTGCTGGTATGGGTTTATACATCGCGCAGCGTATAGTGCAACTGCATTATAATGGTATTGTAACCCTTGAAAATAATAACCAAGGTGGTTGTACAGCCAGTATCATGTTTGCCAAGGAGACGCATGCATGAGTATTAAACCTCAACATCTGAACGTTTTATTAGTAGAAGATGACAAGCAGCAACGAGAGTTAATTAGCTCTATTCTTAGCAATGCTGGTTACAATATCCAACAAGCCGACAGTTGCGAAGCTGCAATTGTGCTGTTAAAAACACATAAATTTGATCTTATATTGAGTGATTGGAAGCTCCCTTCCCTGTCTGGTCTTGATCTTCTTAATTATGTGCGTAGCAATATGCCGCTAAGTGGCTTTGTAATGGCCACAGCTCACGGCAGTATTAGCCACGCAGTAGAGGCCATGCAAGCGGGCGCTGACGATTATCTCACCAAGCCGTTTCAACGTCAGGAAATGCTGCTTGCGTTGGAAAAAGCTGAGCGCGCTTATTCATTACGTAAGAAAAATAATGCGTTAAGCAACGCACTTACGACTCAGCATCAACTGATGGAATTTGTCGGTGTTAGCGACGCAATGCGACAAGTACAAGATCGCATTAGCCGGGTAGCGAATACTGATGTAACAGTTTTAATTACGGGTGAGAGCGGCACGGGAAAAGAGCTAGCCGCCCGCGCTTTGCATAATTTATCCAGTCGTAAAAATAATAGATTTGTGCCCATTAACTGTGGTGCTATTCCTTCTGAATTAGCGGAAGCTGAACTCTTTGGTGCGAAAAAAGGCGCTTTTACTGGTGCAAACGCTGACAAGATTGGCAAATTTGCATTTGCCGATAAAGGTACACTTTTTTTAGATGAAATTGGTGAATTACCCTTATCTTTGCAAGCAAAACTACTGAGATTTTTACAAGAAGGCAGCGTCTTACCTCTGGGGGATAATAAAGAATATAAGGTTGACGTTAGGGTGTTAGCGGCGACCCACAGAGATTTATCCGCCATGGTGGCTTCCGGTGAATTTAGAGAAGATTTATACTACCGACTAAACATAGTGCCTGTTGAAATTCCGCCATTAAGAGAAAGAACGGAAGATATTCCTTTGTTATTCGATTTTTTGCTTAATAAAGCGGCGCAACAATACGCATTAAGTGTCCCTGAAATTTCCAAAAATACCAAGCAAAAGCTTAAAAGCTACTCTTGGCCTGGCAATGTAAGAGAACTCAGCAATAAGGTAGAACGTTTTGTGTTGCTGCAAGATGAAGTAGAGCTGTGTAATTTTGCAGAGACATCAGCACCCCAAACATCGCCTCAAGACCTTAAATTACCCGCTGAAGGCGTAAACTTCGAAGCACTTGAATCTAGCTTTCTATTGCAAGCCCTTGAACACACCAAGGGCAATAAAGCGCAAGCTGCTAAACTCCTTGGCATGACCTACAAAGCTTTTCTATATCGATTGGATAAGCATCAGATTGGAAAGGATATTGATTAATTTTAATAAGCTCTCGCCTTGCGCTTGTCTCGTACCCAAGTACAACTGGTGTTAGTCTGCTTAATTTCAAATAAATCAATTGCCGCAAATAAATCCGTTAGTTTTTTAAACCCGTAGTTTCGTTGGTCAAATGAAGCATGATTTGAAATATGTTTGCCAATAGTGCCCATGTTTGCCCAGCCTGAGTCATCTTCAGAAGCTTCTATGGCTTGTCGAAGCATATTAATTAGTTTGGAATCACCTTTAATGTTTGTGGGGCCTGACGTTACCACCTTTTCAGAATTATTCTCTTCATCGAGAAATAGAAATTTAGAACAGCTATTCACAAATGCTTTGGGGGCTTTTCGTTCTCCAAATCCTATTACGCGCTTTCCATCCGCTAACGCTCTGGTCACTAAAGGTGTAAAGTCGCAATCTGAAGAAACCAAACAAATAGTATCAACTTCTCGAGTGTACAAAACATCCATAGCATCAATAACTAACGCTATGTCAGTTGCATTCTTTCCTTTTGTTAGGTCAAATTGTTGAATAGGTTGTATCGCAAATTCTTGTAGGACCTCTTCCCAAGGTTTTAAGTTTGAACTTTTCCAATTTCCGTATGCCCTGCGAATGTTTACGAGCCCGTATCTGGCTAACTCCGACAAAATAACGTCAATTTTAGCCGCTGGTGCGTTATCTGCGTCGATAAATAAAGCAATTTTTTGTTTTTCTTCCAACTAAACCTCCAAAACACTCACTAGCACTCTTCGATGTTCAATAGTTGCGAATACAAATTCATTAAACAACAGCCGAACGAAAGCTCAAGTATTAATGGAGATACTGTTAAACTAAATTTTTATCACCGTAGGTACAAAGAAAAAACCTTAATATACCTGATGGTTCAGATGAAAAAATCAACAGATTTGGACTAAAAACAACATATAAGTTTTAATCTTTCAAACAAATAGATAAATGTTTGGCTAGCGTTTTTTTGTAATTTGACTTTAAATGAAAATGGAGCAAAGGTAATTTTTTCAACTAGTTTTTTTGAAGGTTTAGCACAGTTTAGTTTTTAATATTTAAACGGTACTGTAAGAACTCGGTGTTAACTAAAATCCCTAAATAGACTGAGTATAGTCGGGTGGCCAAATATAAATATCTACCAATTGAATTACTGAGGAATATTAAGAAATTGAGACACTAGTTCTCGAACTATTAGCCATTTAATATGCATTAAGAATGATAATGATATTTTAGACAATCAACACGAAATACACTAAGGGTTAGATTTGTAAAACTTCAAACAAATCATTTGTCACGTTTCCATTGAAACGCTGCATTCACATATGAATTTTGGGAACTAAACTAAAAAGTGAAAATTTCAGATATCTAAATGTAAGTAAAAAATACCGCAGTATTTCTCGATTTAACGCTCTGTAATCTGGCTAAGACCTTCAACTTTCAATCGTTTTCCTGTTGTTACCTCTAGAAATCCAATAAGAGAAAGACGTTTAGTGTGTATACCAGCGCAACCATAGAGTTGATTGTTTTTTTTATAGCCATCAACTATCAATCGAAATTCTGCTTCGTCTAGAGAGTCAATAGTGCTTTTCAATCGTTGTAATGCTTCCATAGCATCAGTGTAAGAACTAGAGGAAATAAAGCTCTCTATTATTATTTGCTTTAGTCTTTTCCCCATTCCAAGATGATCAATAAGTGCTTTGTAAATTTCTGATGCGTGCACATAAATATCGTCATACGGTACTTTTAAAGCCTGACGAGCACCAATAAACCCTTGAGGATCGCAGTTGCTGACTTTTAAACAAATTATAGGAATACCTTTTCCCAAAGCAAAGCCAGCTTCTTGGTTGGTCCAGTTGCTATGATGAAAATCTTCCGTCAATAAAACGAGCATAATTTCCATTGTATTTAAGCCATTTTCTATTTCTTTCTGCCACTCCTTCATTGGCTTAATTGCATCATGTGCAACAAATGTAGTAACCCCGTATGGCTCCAGAGCATTAGCTAATTCATGTGCTTTAGCCTTGTGAGAATCTCTGTGACTGAGAAAAACACGAAGCTTTCCCTTAGCCCACAGACCTGTTTTTTCAGGATTGACAGAAGGGGGGTTTGAAATTGGTTCAGCCAGACTGTACTGACTATCATTCTCGTCAATTTGCTCAATATAGACTTCTGAAATAAATTCATCTTGAATTTTTGGAAGCACTTTGTGTAGATCATCCTTAATTTTTTTTGATACTTCAGCTTGAGTTTCGAGTTTAATAAGAACCATTTCGTCTTCTGGCACGAATAGTGTTACATTGTGTCCATGCATACCACCATTCCAATTATCGTAAATTGCACCATAATCTACGAAGACGTAAGACGAATTTATCACTCGTGAAAGTATTGACTCATCATTAGTTTCATAATAATTTCTAATGCGCTTTAATGCTGAAATTACTTTCTGGGGTAAAACAAAATTATTGGTATCCAAACTGTCTCCATTTGAGGTCATTTAGTTTGCACGATTCTAGAACGATAACACTATATTATATAGCCGCAACTTTTTAACCATCTATCACCAGAGAAATGATTTCCAGCCGTGTATAGCGCGTTTTGCTGCCAGGACGGAGCGCAGCGTAGTATTTTAAATTCACAGAAGGATAAATCGGCGCTAAATCGACGAAACTTAAGGATATCTTTTGCACGCAAAAATCTAAATTTAATTGATTGATACTCTCAAATTATGTGAGCGTCAACAATAGCTTTAGTCAAATGTTGTAACTAACCATTTAATATGAGAATAAGTGAGAAATAACGGTATTAGGTGGGATCGTGACGCGCGCCTTTTGATTAAAGGGCTGTATGGATAATCAGTGGCATAACGTCGAAGCGCAGTTTTATCACTTAATTTAAGACGGCTGGTTGTAAGCGTTGTAAATGGACTTTGAAATGAGAAATTTGCGTTGATGAATTTCATTCGTGTGATATATCGTTAAACCTAGTTTAAATAAGGTTTGAACGCGATTAAACAGTGGTTTTATTTTACTGGTAGACTAAAAATAGGATCGCGCTTGGATCGCACTTATATTTCACACTTTATAATATAGGATCGCACTTTTCTACGCGGCCTAAGTGATAAAAGTAGAAAAGGATGTCACTTTCCCCACAATGAATTGAATGTAATCTTCTTTATCTGAAAACGTGATATTGTGAAAAACGGGATTATCGCACTTAAAGATGACTTCCCTATTAATTGGCGAGACATGAACTCTGCGGACAGTTCTATATTCATTTATATCTACTATATACAAATGTCCGTCCTTGATTTTAGAGGTTAACGCTTTGTGATGTACGCTACTCCCTTTTTGAATTGTAGGCTCCATTGACTCATCTTCTAAAATAACACTTTCAGCATCTCTCCAGGTGTTTATCCTGGCATCTTGCTTTGAGGGAGATTTATTCGAAAAGTGTTTTAGCTTTTCAATTGCTTTATTGATTGTTTTTATTCTTCCGTCTGGCGCAGATTCCAGCGGGAATTGAATTAAGCCTTGTTCGAGCCTTAATAAAAGTAAATCTATCAAATTTGCTTCAGAAGCTATTGCTAAACAACAAATGTAGTCGACATCACATAACCTCTCGCCCAACTCATAGCCTCTGATTGAATTTTGATGCCAGCCATATTTTTCGTGAAATTGTTTCCTATTTAGACGAGCTCCAGTCAGTCTTAAATCCTCTAAATATTTTCCAAATTCGTATTTGTCCACGCGCGCCTCTGAATCATTTTTTTATATTTATAGCAATTTTTTGTGTTTTTTCTATTTACAAAACACAATTTTTTGATATAAATGCAATATATTGTTACTGGATAAAGTAAAACTACACCATTATGAATCGTTTAAAGGATTGGCACAACATTGACGTTGTAGCAGCTATTAAGAAGAAGACTGGCTTGTCTCTACGACAAAACTCAATCATGCGAGGATTGCATGAATCAGCTTTTCAGCAGGCATTGCACAAGCCCTACCCTAAAGTTGAAAAAATCATCTCGGAAATCATTGGTGTAAAAGAGCAAGACATTTGGCCAAGCCGTTTTGACGCTCTTGGTGTTCGCAAAGATGGACGTAGACGCAACGAAAGCTCCAAATCACCGAAGGAGCAAAGAATATGATTAAGTACACAGCTTCTCAAATCGCTGAATGCTTGGGAAAAACCAAAAGAACGGTGCTATTGCGTGCCAAAAAGGAGTGTTGGGAATTCGAAGAAACTAAGGGCCTTGGGGGTGTATCGAAGTTATTTTTTGAATCTTCATTACCTGCAGACGTGCTTGAATCTCTCCAGGATAAATCTAAGACAAATTCGTTAATAACTAGTTTAAATAAAACTAGTCCAATTATTAAAAATATAATTTCAAAACAAGATGGCGTTACGTCGTCAAAGCTTCTTAATTTGGAAGCTTTGTCTGGTATGGATCAAAGCCAGTTAAACCGAGCAATCGAAAAAGTTGAATTGATCGATCTAGCTAATCAGTATCAAATCGAACGTAACGAACCAACGCAAATGGCTTGGAAAGGGTTCTGTGACAAATTCAATTCAGACAAGGATTTAAAATCTCAGTTTACTCACATTAAAAAAATTGGATTTTCTACCTTATGCAGATGGAAACAGTCCTTTGACAAAGAAGGATTGGTGGCGTTAGTCGATAACTGGGGAAAGAAAAAAGGTAGAACGTTAATAGATTCTAATCCATCCCTAAAAAATTACTGTACCAGCGCAATCACCCAATTCCCCCATATAAAAGGACCTCAATTAGCTAAGATTATTGAAGCTGAGTTCCAGGATTCCATTGAGCTTCCAAGTGAGGTGTCATGTCGACGTTGGATCAAAAACTATAAGAAAAAGAACCCAGCGTTATTTACCTATATTTCTAACCCAGCTGGTTTTAAAAATTCATTCATGAGTGCAATGGGCGATTTATCGTCATCTGTCACAAGAATCAATCAAATGTGGGAGTTTGATAGTACTCCAACGGATGTAATGTTGACCGATGGTCGATATTCAATTATTGCAGTAATTGATGTGTTTACACGCCGTGTAAAAGCTGTTTTATGGCCTACTTCTGCGGCGATGGGTATTGCATCGCTAATTCGCAGTTCAATATTGGATTGGGGAGTTCCTGAAGTTGCAGTAACGGATAATGGTGCTGACTATGTTTCTCACCATATCGCAAGTGTCTGGGATGCGTTAGAAGTACATAATCATCGAACAAACCCTCACAGCCCTTGGGAAAAACCTCACATTGAACGCTTTTTTAGGACGTTCTCACACGGAGTTGCAGAACTGTTTGAGGGCTATATAGGGCACAATGTTTCTGACCGTGAAAAAATTAACTCTAGACTAGATTTTGCATCTAGGTTGCTCAAAAAGAGAGAAAAAGGAAAAGATAACGAAGCCATTGATATAAAACTAACTGCTCGAGAGTTTGAGCAAAAAATGAATCAGTGGATTGAGTTTGCTTATCACCATTCAACACATTCCGAAACGAAAAAAACACCTTTTGAAATTGTCGCTGAAAATCAGAATTCAATTCGCAAAATAAAAAGTGAACGCCAGCTTGATATTTTACTTGCTCCGGTACCAGGTGATGGAATTAGAACAGTTACAAAAGAGGGCGTTAAAGTTGATGGTGCTTACTACATCCACGCTGAGCTTGGAGCTTGTATCGGTGATCGGGTTATGTGTCGTTGGAACCCAAAGGATATTGGCAAAATTACAGTATTCAGCACCATTACGAATAAATTCATCTGTGAAGCTGTAAACCCCGAAATTGCAGGTAGTGAAATATCATATCGTCATGCAGTTGAGGCTAAAAAGAAACAGCGCGCAATACTTCAAGCCAAGAAGAATGCTATCAACACCATTAGCTCTAAGTTAGAGATTTCTAATGCAGCGCAAAAATATCTTGATTACAAACAGTCTCAGAATTCCAAACTGAGTTCGCTTGAATCTAGCATTGAAGAAATTGAAGCCATCGCATTTAAGGATGTTGGTGCCACGCAAGAATCAAAAATTCAAGTCGACACCACCAAGATTTCTAATCTTCAGGAAAAGCTGAAGCAAAAGCGAGACCAAACCCAATTGCAAGAGGCCATAGAAAATCATGAACCAACGTTTAATTCAGTTCATGCAAAGGCCACCTATTACGCCAAGAGAGAATGTAAGGGCTTTTTAAGCCCTGAAGAAAAAGCTTGGCTCCTAAATTATCGTCGCGATTATCCAGGCCAAGCGGCGATGTTAGAAAAAATACTTGAAGAGCCTGGTATTCAATTTAAAAAGGAAATCAAATGAGAAGCATAACTGCACATACTGCAAACGTGACAAAAGCGTTTAATGCATATCAAAACTTAACCGAAAGCGCTGAAGATGGCACCCCTGCTATGGGAATGTTTTCTGGTAAAGCTGGATTGGGTAAAACAACCGCGGGGGCTTGGTTGTTTACCAAAGCAGATGGGATTTTACTTAGATGTTTTAAAGCTGACACGCTTGGAACTTTTTTAGAACGGCTTTCGACCGAACTCGGTCTTGAGACGGATTGTACTCGGGCCAAAATGCTGTCGAATATCATTAGAGAGTTAGCAATTTGTAACCGCCCACTTTTTATAGATGAAGCTGATTATTTAGCGGAAAAAATTGCAGTTCTTGAAACCCTCCGCGACATCTACGACCTGGCAAATGTGCCAATTATCTTAATTGGTTATGAGCAGCTGCCAAAAAAGGTAAAGCGTCTTCCACAGTTACTTTCACGCATCAGTCAGCATGTAGAGTTTCAACCAGCAAATGAAAATGACATTGCCATTATGGCTGAACAGTTAGTTGAGCATTGTGAGGTTGAGCCATGCTTGCTTGCTGAGTTACTGAAAAAGAGTAATGGAAACTTTCGACTGATAACCGTTGGCTTAAACAGTATTGAGAAGTTCTGTGTGGTGAATGGATTGGATTCGATCTCAGCTCAGCAATGGGCTGGTCGTATGTTATTCCCGACAGCGGATTTATAAAAGGATTTCATAATGAAGCGAACGCTAAGCCAAAGGAGCTGGGAATGGATTAAACACCAGCATACGTTTAGTAGTAAAGAGCTGGCTAGCGAAATGGATGTCTCATTAGCACAGGCGCAAAACGCAATTTACCACCTTAAAACACTCGGTGCAGTTCGTTCGATGCACCGAGGTTATAAGGGGACTGTTTATTCAAAAATAGAGAATGCTAAACCATTTTTACCCGGCAAGAACGCGACGAGTCCTCGCGGGGTATGTGTCCGCCAACGCATATGGCAAACCATTCGATATTTAACGAAATTCACAGTGAATGAGGTTATAGCAAGTGCAGAATGCTCTCGCGCCTCAGTCGAAAAGTTTATCAGCGATTTGCAGAAATACAACTATGTGGTTTCGGTAAGACAAGTAAAGGTGACTGACCCAATGCGCAAGCGCACCGGCAACGGACACACTTATCTTTTAATTAATAACACGGGTAGAAAGTACCCTGTTATGAGTGAGAAAGGCATGCGTGATCAGAATTTAGATCGTCTCATGCCTTTAGCTACCGAGACCAGGAAGAAGGCGTAAATATGATGCACTGGTTTTCATTGCTAGAACGCAAAACCGAAGAATTAGGGAGACGTGTAGTCGAGAAGGATCTTGGTATCTCAAGGGCTGCTCTATCCCAAGTTCTTAACCAAAAATACAAAGGAAGTTTAAACAACATCAAGGACAAAGTTTTAGCTGCTTACACTAGCGCTGAGGTAACTTGCCCGATATTAGGGGATATACCTGTAAAGCGTTGTTTGTCGGAGCAGGTAAAAACCTTTAACCCTTCCAATCCACAACGCGTGCAGCTTTACAAAGCCTGCATGCGCTGCCCTCACAGGAGGTAAACATGAATAGAACACATTTACAAAAGCGGTTTATATCGCGCATTAAAACGACAAGTGAAGCACTTGTTCATTTGGACCAATTGGGGTGTGAAGTCATTGGTCTGTCAGTTAATGATACTGGCAACGATATTGAAATTTTACCACCCCCTGATAAAGCCCATTTAAACGGCTTTCCAACGGTGATTAATCACGACAATAAAGGTCGTCATTATCTGATGATGGCAAGAGTTAAAGGCTGCAATGTTAGCTGGAAAGTTAATCAATTCAATTAGGAGAAATAGTCATGTTAGACACTAAAAAGTTAGTCGAGCGAGTGCATGAATTATCTGACACCAAAGCTTTAGATGGCTTCATGTTAGATGAAGTAGGAAATCAAATTCGCGTTAGTAACATCAAGGAGTATGACCTTATTCGTGACAAGTTGGTGAAAGAAATGGCGCGCGATGCTGCTGTGCTTGCTGATGAAATGCAAGCTGCAAAAGAGCGGTTTTCAGCGAAGTTCGAGCAGCATATTGAACGAATGGAAAATATCTACAAGGTGAAAGTTGGCGGTAGAAAAGGAAATGTTTCGCTTTCAAGCTTTGACCGAAAACTAAAAATCGAGCGGACAAAGCAAGACAGAATGACCACTAATGAACACATGGTAGTTGCTGTGCAATTAGTTGATCAATGTCTTGCTGGATGGGCAAAAGGCTCAAACCGTAATTTACAGGCGTTTGTCCGTAAATATTTTAGAACAGACGCCAAAGGTAACTTCAATATAGCTGACCTACAACGTGTACGTCGTCTGGAGCTCGAAACGCCAGATCCTTTATGGGAAAAAGCTATGGAGGCCCTTGATAACGCTATTGAGCACGACACGACAGTAACCTATTTCCGTGCTTTTGTGCGTGATGAATCCGGTAAATATCTCAATATCCCCTTAGATTTCGCCAAGGTATAGGAGGCAATATGTCACTGAATATAACAGCTTTAGCCGACGGCGATGAACATCAATCGAATGTTGTCATTACTGGTAGCGTCGAAGATTTGATCCTTATTTTAAGTGAGCTTTGCGACGACTACTCAGAACAAAAAATGGAATTAACAATTCCGGTGAGGGATGGATATGTGGAACAAATCTTAAACATGATGGAATAGACCCTATCCCCTGTTTCAGGGGATTAATTAAAGCGCTGGATATCAGCGTTTTAATTAATCAAAGGAGAGTGACATGAAACGTTTACTTACACTGGTAGTTCTAATTTTGTTTGTTATAGATGCTGCGTTACAAGAGGAATATTTACTTCTTGGTATTTACATATTTGTATTATCTCAATTGGCCGTTGTTTGTTTTTTTTTAGGATTACCCAAATGCGACAAGCGTTGATTGCCAAGATACATATTGCCAAAAAGGAATTAGGACTGGATGACGACACTTACAGAGCTGCTGTTTCGCTGGCTACTAATGGCAAAACCAGTTGTAAAAATTGCTCAATTAAAGAATTAGAAAACGTCCTATTAGCAATGCGTAAACGGGGTTATGTACCCAAAGCGAAGTCGCAAGGAAAGAAAAAGAAAAGCCCAGGTTCACGCGTTCCTAGAAGATTTGAAGAAGTAAATAAAGTTAGGGCGCTTTGGTGTGAAATGCATCGACACGGTTTTTTGGTGGATGGTAGCGAAAACGCTTTGGCCAAGTACGTCAAACGAATGACAAAAATAGAATCCCCTGAGTGGTTAAATCATGAATCTGGCTACAAGGTTATTGAGTCGCTAAAGAACTGGTATAAGCGAGAAATGCTAAAAGTTCTTTTAGCTGTCAAACCCTATGAAGTCGACGAAAATGAAATTTCTTTTAACCAAACCTTAGTAGCTTACAAAGCTCATATTGGAGAAGTCGATGAATGACAATCAAGATGAATTTAGCTTTGATGATGACTTTGATTTGTTATTGGAAAACCTTCCAGAAGCGACGGCAGACAAAGATGTAGCTCAAATGCGATACAAACAACACCTTTGGGAGTTGGTATTGATCATTGAGCGAAGACTGCAAAAAGAAGGCTTAGATGAAGATGAAAGTTATAAATTGGCGTGCACGTTAATTGCTGAGATTGCCCACTATGAAGGAGGGGAAATGCGGTACCTGCCTCGTGGAGACAAGCTCAAACAAGAACTTCGTAATATTGAAATGTTCAAACTTTGGCACCTTAAAGGGTGGATGATCGAGAAAATCCACAAAAAATACTGCCCTGAATTAAACGTGATCCAAGTGTATAAAATTCTACATGTTAAGAGAAAAGAATACTTAGCAAAAATTCAACCTAACTTACTCTAGGTAAACCTATGAAAGATTTAATTCACCCAGATTATAACCCTAAAGATATGTTGTTAGACGAAGTCACCCAACAGCCATTGTCAATGGCTACATTGATCGGCGTAATGGCAAGAGATATGGAGGATGAACAGTGTTCAGAATTAAAGCAATGGCTAGGTACATTGCTCGTTAATGGCAAGCGAACGCAAGTTCAATTAGTACTAACGTCGACCGATTATGTAGACGAGGATTAAGCATGGCAGCGCTTAAACCTGAAATAGACATTGGTTTAGCTGCGCTGTGTCTTCATGCCGCGCCACAGCAAGTTTTATCAATAGATGATATTGCTGAAGTTTGTGGCTGCAATAGAAGTTATATTTGGGCACTGGAAAGAAGAGCAGTGAAAAAAGCGCTTATTTTCGCCAGACGTAAAGAATTACACTTATTTTTGAAGGATTAACCGTGTTAGATTTTTTAGAAAAATCATCTTTGACCACCTCTGATTTTAATGCTGAAGCTGAGTTTTTAATACCTGATTTTTTAGCTAAAAATATGATAACCATGATTTACGCTGATGGTGGAAACGGTAAGAGTTGGCTCGGTTTTTCCCTTGCTAAGTACTGTGCATCGTTGCCAAGTGTAAGAGTGACTTATTTGGATTTTGATAACCCTCTAACGGTCTTAAAAGAACGTCAAATTGATAAACAGCTCATAGAACCATTATCAAACTTGCTTTATGTCCAAAGGAGTAAATGCGAGATGTCACCAAGTGAGCTGCTTGGCGCGCTTCAAGCTAATGCTATTGGGAAAATATATGAAAATCACATATTCATTATAGATTCTCTTCGAGATTTTACTGATGTTGATAATAACTCTCGGGCTATGGTAACAATGGAACAGCTAAAGGATATTCGTGAAGCTGGAGGCACTTTAGTGGTGCTACATCACTCTAACAAAGATGGTCGAAACTATCAGGGAAGTAATAATATAAGAAACTCCGTTGATAACATGTTTCAGTTGAGAAAACTTGAATTATCCAGCGGAATTGGTGTATTACTGATATGCAAAAAAGAGCGCTGTGCAATACGAGATAAAGCTTTTGATATCGACCCTAAAACATTTAATTTAACTGAACGTGATGTTGCTGATGCTAAGTTAACCCAAGAGGACGTGAGCTTTGTTTCACAAGTTAAAGAGGCTCTAACCCAGCAGGGAGAGCTAAATAAATCAGCTTTATTGGAATCTTGTGGATTCACCAAAGATGATAAAACGGCTCGCAGCAGACTTGAAAAATATGAAAATGTGTATTGGAAAAGTGAGAAGCGTCATACTCGCATTTTTTACACATTGATAGATTAAAGCTACAACTGTTACAACCTTTACAACTACCAGTATTTATAGGGGTTGTAAGAGTTGTAACAGTTGTAACCTAAACTTCCAAAACCTTTCTTATTAAAATACTCTAATCCCTTAGCTCGCGCTAATATCACTTTAGGAACATGCTTCTCTACACTGCGGTTATCAATTTAAAACCCAGTTAAAACGAGCGGTTTATGAGTATCCTTGGAACCCTATTATCTGTTGGCCCTTCCGTCATTAGATTATTCTCGCAATCTCGCAATGATAATGTTGGAAAATCTGCGGGGATCTTGGCTGATGCCATTGAAGCATTTCAAAACAATCCTACCTCAAATGAAAGGTTACTTTTGCAAAGTACCATTGACAGTCTTGATCCTAATGAATTGAGTGAATTAAAAGTTGAGTTGGAGAAATTAGAGGTTGAAAAGAAAAAGCTGGTTCTAGAGCATGACGAAACAATGCACACCCAACAGCAAGAGACCATTCGAACAAGTCAAGATATCAAAGGTGTCCGTCCCGCCATAGCTTCACGTCACTCCTGGTTTACGATTGTATACATATTTGTGTTTGAACTCGCCGCAATTTTTGAAAAAGGATCAGGTTCAAATTGGGAAATTACGGTTCTTATTGCCTCCCCTACTTTGGCTTGGTTCGGGTTTAGAACGTGGGATAAATTTTCTAAACAAGGGGCGTCCGTTTAATGGATATTCACGACCAAGCACAAGCCAGAGATGACTTCTTTCGCCAAAACGCTTTAAAAAAACATAACAAAATTGCTTCTCAACCAGCAATAAAGATAGATACGAACGGGAATGCTCTTTGTATTCGTTGCGATAGTGATATTTCAGCGCGCCGTAAAATCATCCCCAACGCTCAACGTTGTATTGAATGCCAAGAAGACTTCGAAAAGGGGCTGCGCTGATGGATATTTTACTAACTCATATAAACGAACATAAATTTGTTTATACCATGCTTTTAACTTTAATGGGTTTTGCTGCACTTTGGTGGTTGAGTCGATTCTTCGCCACCAAAAAAGAGCTTCAAGAACAGCGTGAAGCAATCGAACGGCATCAGTTTGAGTTTGGATTACACAAAAAAGAACACTTCCAGTTAAGAGAAATGGTATTGGAGATAAATAGCCATATTAAACATTTACCCACCGCTGCTGAAACAGCTGCAATGAAAGAGGAAATGGCGCTGTTGCGAGGCAGGTTAGAAGGTACAGAACCGCTATTAAAACAAATCTTAAACAATCAAAACATCCTGATTGAAAACGAACTTCGCGGAGATAAATCCTAATGCCACTTGATAATATTTTAAACGAACATCAGCGTTTGAGTATTCTTCATTGCTTAGCCGCAATGGATGACTACAGAGCCAATAACAGCATAATCCAGTCGGTCTGTCAGCAATACGGCAACAATATGAGTACTGATAAGCTTGGTACCCATCTCTATTGGCTCAGAGAACAGGGGTTAATAGAGATTGAAAGTCATGAAAGTTATACCGTCGCTAAACTTACCTCTCGCGGTTTGGACGTTGAAAAGGGCATGGCAACTGTACCAGGTGTAAAACGACCAGGGATCCGATAATGAATGCTCTTATCATTAAAGTTGTAATAAGTTTTATTGTTGGTGTTCAATGGGGAATGGTGATTTTCGCCGTCCTTGGCGGAGTTCGAATTTCCAATTCGACAAAAGTCACCGCATTTTTTGTTATTTTAATTTTGCTAACCGCAGTTAATTATTTTTTGTTTAGACAGCTTAAGCGCATTGGTGGGCTAAATGACAAAGCGTAAAGTGGCAACCAAAAAAGAAAAAGAATTGATACGGAAATTAGCTGAAGCATTTGTTTGTGAAGAGATTAGCAAAGAAGTCGTTGGTGCACAAGATCCTAAGCTTGGGAAGGATTATCTAAATTTATTGCGAAATGAGTGTCCTGACTATTTTCGGCTGTTGGACGAACTGAGAAATGTAATTCCTTCAGTAAAGAAGCAGTTGTTCAAATCTTTAAAAGAGGGGCTACAGCGTGACTGATAAGAAAACCAGAGGCAAGCCTAGTAAGATTGATCAACTTCCAGAAGATATAAAGACAGAGTTAATTGAGCTACTTCGAGATAAATCAGTTACTCAAACAGAAGTGCTGCAGCGCGTAAATGGGCTTATAGAGGCCGCAGGTTTACCAGAAGATGAGCAGCTATCTCGCAGTGGTTTAAATCGCTATGCAACGCGCATGGCGACTGTGGGTAGTCGCATTCAAGAGGCGCGTGAGGTTTCCAAGCAATGGGTTGACCAATTAGGCGGTAAGCCGACTGGAGAAGTGTCTAAGGTGCTAATAGAAATGGTGCGCACTTTAGCATTTGACCAGGTATTAAAACTCTCAGAATCAGGTGCCGTGGTAGAGCCTAAGTTCATAAAGGAGTTGGCCATTGGTGTTGAGAAACTAGAAAAGGCCGCTAGTGAATCAACTAAACGCGAACGAGAGATTCGAAAAGCAATGGCCGAAGAAGCTGCAGAACGCGCAGAAAGTGCAGCAAAAGCCGCAGGGCTTACAAGTGAAGGCGCAGCTCAAATTAAACGTGAAATTCTGGGGATAGCCTGATGAAATTGCCCCCCCAATCAACCGAAACACCAAAAGAAATACAGCCTAGTAAATCCCAATATCAAAAAGCGATAGAGCAAAGCGATAGACTGGAAACTCGCTTTGGCTTACCAACGTTTATCCCCTTTGATGAAAATGAACTATTACTTGGGTACCAGAAACGTTGGATTGCTGACGATTCCCCTTTAAAAATTGCAGAGAAGTCGAGACGAACCGGTATCACTTGGGCGGAAGCTGCTGATGCCGTTCTAACGGCCAGTAAAAGCAAAGAAGCCAAAGGAACCAATCACTTTTACGTTGGTTCCAATAAAGAAATGGCCAGAGAGTTTATTGATGCAGCCGCAATGTGGGCTCAAGCATTCAATAAAGCAGCTGGAGACATAGAAGAAGAACTGTTTATAGATGATGGTCAAGAAGGTAAGGAAATTCTTACATTTGTGATCCATTTTGCCAGTGGTTTTAAAATCCAAGCATTGAGTTCGAAACCTTCCAATCTCCGTGGTATGCAAGGTAACGTTACAATTGATGAGGCTGCCTTTCATTTGCTTTTAGCTGAAGTGTTAAAAGCAGCTCTAGCTCTTACCATGTGGGGAGCGAAAGTGCGATTGATTAGTACTCACAATGGGTCGGACAATCAATTTAACCAACTAATAGAAGAAAGTCGAGCGGGAAAAAAGCGTTATAGCATTCACCGCATCACCTTAGATGACGCTTGTAATGAAGGGTTGTATCAGCGTATTTGTCAACGACTGGGTGAACCTTGGTCCATTGAGCGTGAAGAGCAGTGGAAGGCCGATTTACTTCGAGATACTGCAAGCCAAGAAGATGCGCTAGAAGAATACTATTGTGTGCCTAAATCAGGGGGTGGCGCTTATATTAGCCGAGCGTTGATTGATAAAGCCATGATAAAGCCTGGAGAAAATGGCCAACCTATTGTTATACGTTACAAACAGACGCCTGATTGGAATCAAATGCGTCCAGACCTACGTGAAGCGGATATAAAAGATTGGTGCAAAGAAGTATTACTGCCTGAGTTGATGAAGTTAGATCCAAATGTGCGTCATTGCCTTGGTGAGGATTTTGCGCGTTCGGGCGACTTAACTTGTCTATGGGTAGGCGCGATTCAGCAGGACCTTAGTTTTATTGTTCCTTTGGTAATAGAGCTGCGAAATATCCCCTATAAGCAACAAGAGCAAATTTTATTTTACATCATTGATCGGTTGCCACGCTTTATTGGTGCGCATCTAGACGCTACTGGGAATGGTGAATATTTAGCAGAACAGGCCGTTGATAAATACGGTGCCGGTTTGGTTGAAGCCGTGAAAATATCAGAATCTTGGTACCGAGAAAACATGCCTATCATGAAAGCCTACTACGAAGATTTTGAGATGGTTATTCCAAAAGATGCAGACATCTTAGATGACCTTCGTTCCATCCAAATAAACAATCGCGGCGTTCCTCGAATCCCAGAAACTAAAACAGATGATAAAAAAGAACGGCATGGAGACAGTGCAATTGCCTGCTGCATGATGGTGGGTGCTTCCAAAATGGAAGGCGGAGAAATTGATTATATTTCCATAGGTCGATCGCAACAAAACGCAAATCTACCTGTGCACGATGATGATGTGCAATTACCAAACACGGGGTGCTTTTAATGGATATCTTTGAAGTTGACGGTGTGCGCTACAGATTGCGCAGCAAAGAGCTAAAAACAAAACAATCGGAGCAGCTGCCAAATGTTGCTCACCTAAAACGAGAGTATGATGATCACCCCTCTTCAGGTTTAACGCCAGCCAAACTTGCAAGCATTATGCGAGATGCAGAGCATGGTTTGCTTATGCAGCAGTGTTATTTGGCAGAGGATATTGAAGAGAAAGATGGACACATTTACGCTGAATTGTTTAAGCGAAAAATGGCGTTAACTTCAATTCCCTTTACAGTAGAGCCGCCTCGTAATGCATCTTCCCAAGAACAAAAAGATGCTGCAGCTATTGAGGATATGTTGAAAGACATAGATTGTTTTTCATCGGTGCTATTTGATATGGCAGATGGCATCTTAAAAGGCTTTTCAAATATTGAGTTTACATGGGATATGTATAACAACTGGCGTATTCCGACAGGATTTGAGCATAAACCAGCTTCTTGGTTTCAGCTAGATATCAACGACCAGCGTAAGATTCGACTAAGAGATAACACTGCCGAAGGTGAAGCGCTTAGGCCGCTGAATTGGTTGCAACATCGCCACTCTGCAAAATCAGGTTATCCAGCTCGTCAAGGATTAGTTCGTCAGCTTGCGTGGCCATTTATCTTCAAGAATTATTCAGTGAGAGATTTGGCGGAGTTTTTAGAAATATTTGGAGTGCCTATACGAATAGGTAAATATCCATCTGGCGCGACACCTGCAGAAAAGGCAAAACTATTACAAGCCGTGGTGGGTATAGGTCACAATGCAGGGGGAATAATCCCTAAAGGCATGGAAATTGATTTTCATGATGCAGCCAAAGGTGGAGGTTCTGATCCATTTATGACAATGATGTCCTGGTGCGAAAGAACGCAATCAAAAGCTATATTAGGACAGACCTTAACAGCTGAACAAGGTAATACAGGGTCTCAAGCATTAGGAAATGTGCATAATGAAGTTAGGATTGAAATTCGTGATCATGATTTATCTCAATTGGCCAATACATTAAATCGCGATCTCGTTTTGCCAATGTACATGTTAAATGGCAAAAGCTATAACGGCGATCCGAGAAGAAAGCCGCGCCTAATATTTGATATACAAGAACCTGAAGATTTAAAGCTTTGGAGTGATGCGATCCCTAAACTGGTCGATGTAGGATACAAAATACCTCTTAACTATGCGCATCAAAAATTACAGATCCCCTTGCCTGAAAATGATGAAGAAGTGCTTTCAATTGTTAACCAGGTCACGCCTGAACCTCAAGTTCAAGCCGAATTGAAAGCTGGAGTAGCTGCATTAAGGGTTCAATCTGATGAAGATGCTGCAGATGCCTTTTCTACCCGCGCCAAGATTGAAGGTGCTAAAACCCTTATTGCTTTAATGAAGCCTATAGAAGAGTTAATAGAAAACGCTGAGAGTCTAGAAGATTTGCTGGATTCATTATTAGCACTTGAAAATAGATTGCCTACTGAGCAATTTGAAGTGCTCTTAGCTAAAGCGCTTGCAGCTTCAGAACTCGCTGGTCAATTCGATGTTACACAGGGGGAGTAAATGTCTGAATTCGACAAATGTCCCCATTGCAGGTTAAGCAGTTCAGGTGCAAATCAGAAAGAGTACTGGGCGTTAATCGAACGCTATGAACGGTTAGCGCTTGATACAAAAAACGAAAGGGAGTTAGTGTCAGCAGCGAAACATAGATTATCAATGATTGCCATTGATGTTCGCAGTATGTCTGATCCAAATGCACTGTGTTACGAGGAAGACTATCACCATCTACATGTCGCAAGAAATCTACTTGTCAGTGCAGCAAACATAAAAGCTGAGCGGGACAAAGGCAATGAGCGTTGAATACGGAAATCTTAAATTTGAAGAGGCGATAAAATATTTTCGAAAGAAAATTAACCTTCCCTCTTCGCGCTGGGCTGAAATTTTCAGGGCGCAAAATACCGTAGCTTTTCATGTTGCCGGTGCGATGAAAACAGAGCTTATAAATGATTTTCGTTCTATGGTAGATGATGCGATTGCGAATGGAAAAAGTTTATCCTGGTTCAAGGCAAACTTTAAACAGGTTGCGCAAAAGCATGGATGGCAGTTCAACGGTTCCCCCAGTTGGCGCGCAAACATCATATACGGGACAAATTTACGCCAAGCATACAACGCTGGTCGATATACTCAACTACAGAATTTTGAGTTTTGGCGTTACAAGCATGGTGATAGTCGCCAACCTAGAATTCACCATAAAGCCAAAGACCAGCTTGTGTTGCCTAAGTCTGATCCTTTCTGGGATGTTTGGTTTCCTCAAAATGGTTGGGGCTGCAAGTGTAAGGTATTTGGTGAAACTCAGCGCAGTTTGCAACGTAAGGGTTTAAACGTCGGTAGCTCTCCAAGAATACAAACGCGAGAATGGATTGATAAGGCTACTGGAGAAACCCATCAGGTACCCATTGGAATAGATCCAGGATTTGATTATTCACCTGGCACCACATCGCCCGTTCCCATGCTAAAAAAAAGAAAGGCTCAGGCAAAGAAAGCGCAGCAGCTGCCAGAGAGGCATGTTCCTACGGTTTTCAGTACAGTGCGCAATGTTGCTGTTGATAACTTTAATTGGGTTGCCGCACAATTACTGCATTCTAAAGCAAAAGAACAAACAGAAAAACTCATTGCCTTTTTAAATAAATATCAAACCAAAACGGTTGTTATAAAATCTGCGCAAATGCGAATTGGTAAGTCGTCCAGAGCCATTGCGCAAGAAGTAGCGAGTTATTTGGAAACTGATATTTATAGAGCCTTAGTGATGTTTACCACTCGTGGCCGCCGTCAACCACTCGGTTTCACCAACCGAGCTTTTAATCACGTTGTAGTTAAAGCCGGAACTAAACATAATTTATCAAAAGTGAACACCGCTGAAATGTTGGCTGGAATAGACACTATAATACGTCAAGGGATTGAAGATGCGCCTTTGAAGAAGTGGCGTTGGTGGGGAAGTGGCCAAGCAACGGAAAAGTATATGGATGATCATAATGCAACCTTTATTACATGGCTGCATGAAATGGGTCATCAAGTGCATTACAAATCAGGGTTAGCAAAACCGCCAACAAATTTAAGTATTTCGCAATATGGAAGCACAAACGAACGCGAGTGGTTTGCTGAGCATTTTGTATTTTATGTATTGGGTTACGATACAATGCGAGAGTTATGGCCAGAGGTGGCGTCATACTTCGATGATATTCTACAAAAGGTATTACAATGAAACTTTTAGAAGCAGCGCAAGAAATACTAGCATTAGAGCCGTTACCAGACGATGCGCCAAAAAGACTTCAGGAGCTATCCGATGCTGCTGAAGGTGAGGAACAGTTTCAAATTGATATGCTGCTTGAAGCGATGCACGAAAGTGCCTCGATTGAGCAATTGATGAAATGGATGGAAAGTGACAATGGCAGGAACTAGAGTTCGTGTTGATGTTGTTGGTATGGATCGGGTCCATAAAAAGCTGAATAAGCTTCTTCAAAAAGGGAGAACACTCGAACCAGCATTTGCCGAAATTGGCGAATACTTGAAGGAAGCTACGCAAGAACGGATGAATCTGCAATTAGATCCAAGCGGAAAATCTCATGAACCATTGGCACCTGAGACAGTTAGGCGCAAGAAAGGCAAAGGTCACATTTTACGAGAAGAAGGATACCTAATGGATACGTTGCATTATTCAGCGTTCGCCAGAGGACTTCTGCTTGGAACAGATTTAGAATATGCAGCAACACACCAATTCGGAAGAGAAGAGGATGGCATCCCTGCCCGTCCGTTTTTGGGTTTAACAACTTCGCCTTGGAGCGATGCTGATGAAATCGTGGAAATATTAAAAGGTCATTTAGATGGATAATATACACGGCAAACCTTTTGCTATGACGTTTGATTTTGAATTAGATGAAAAGCTAACAACAGACTTGGCGACGCATATAGGGTTGATTGATACATCTATTTGTAAAGATACCTTTGGAGAGTTTAAAGCTTATTGGGTAGGACAACCAAATCGGTGGCATACTTTGTATCAATGGCATCTAAAGTATGTTCAGCAACTAAAGCGCAAACGAACTACATTTTCATCAAAACAAAATACAGTGGTTGGGTACCAGTCTGTTCCAAGAGCCGAAAATGCTGCTAATTTAGTCACAGACGAAAATACCAAAGCGCTATTAAATCGTTACAAACAGTAAAACGCTCAGAATGGCATTCTAAGCGGTTAAGAATTGTGTAGTGTTGCCGTTATTGCAATTAAGAAGAGTTAAACAGTTCTGAGGCGATTTAAACGGCAAATAATATTATTTAGATTGATTTCTCAAGCGGATTACCCTCTTTTAACCTGGTTGAGGCTTTTTCAGTTCAGGTTCGGCTATCGACCTTAACTCTTGGCATACACTCTCTAACAATAGAGAGACACCTAAAGGCTCCAATAGCGAAAAATCATCAATTTGGGCAATTAACTGTTTTAAAGTGTTTAGTTGGAGATATAATTCACCAATCTTTTCTCTATCAGCAAAGGTAAGGCTTTGGATCTTTATTATGGAAATGGGTTCAGGATGCAACATGATAATTCCTTTAAATAACTTATGTAATCAAACTAGTTTCCTCTGGTTTGATGGTGTAAACATGGGATACCCCTCTCGTAGTATCTAATAGTTAAAAGATTTTTATATTATTTGTGTGTTTGTTTTTCGTTTGGTTATTGTTATTTCGCACAATAAACGAACAACTTTGCTGTAAATGTTAAATCTCATAATGTGAATATAGTATTTTATAACCTGTCTTATATTAGATAAATTTTAAGGATGAATATTTGTGAAAAAGTTTATATTGATAATTTTAGTGTTTGTAATCGTTGGTTGTGGTGCAACTTCTGGGAAATCAGTTCAAGTTAAACAAAGCGGCTTTAACAACTCCAAGGTGGTTTTTATCGAACCTCATGGTGGGAAGTGCAGCATGACCCAGTGCTTAGGTTTAGGGGCTCAATGGAACAGTGAGAACCCAGAGCGAGTTTTTATTATTGTAAATTCGTTTTTGGAGTATGTAGCGATAACTGGAGCAAAGCTGAGCGTAGATGGAGAGATAGTAACGTTGCAACAATCGCAATACACAACAACGTTAACCTATGAATTAGGGCTTAGAAATTCTGCAAAAGCTTTTTCTGCTGATTTCGATATCATTCCTAAAATGCTGAAGGCTGAAAATATATGGCTTCGGATGTATACCCCAAATGGATATAAGGAAGAATTAATAAAAAGTGGTACTGAAACCACCAAAGCCTATCATGCATTAGAGCGCTTTGCTCAAAACATAAATCGCTCCTAATCCCCTCACCATCCCAATATACTTAACCTAGACTAATCCCAATCGAATAACAAATGCCTGCACAATGCAGGCATGAAAACATTTAGCTTACTTTCACAACTACCTGCAAACACGGCACTTGCGTCTTGTTCATTTGTTGCATCTGTTAGCGACGAGACTGGTGCATGGCAGCAGATTTTGCCTGGTAAAGACTTTGCCGCTTACGATGGACGTCCTGATGATGTGCCTGGTGGGAAGTGGCGAATTGATAATGCCAGTGGTGAGCGCCTCGCGCAGCTCCTCAATAGCCGAGCAGCTGCAGGTGATGAATTACTGTTTGATTACGAACATCAAACGCTGTTGGCCCGCCAAAACGGTCAAAAAGCCCCCGCCAGCGGAAGAGCGAACAAATTTGAATGGCGTCCTGGTGAAGGGCTTTTTGCTTATCTTCGTTACACCCCAATCGCCAGACAGCACGTCAAAGACAAAGAATATAGCCTTTTCTCACCTGTAATTATTTACGACAAAGCCACTGGCCAAGTTAATGATATTCACTCTGTAGCACTTACCAATGACCCTGCAATTAAGGGAATGGCCAGTGCAGCCCTTTCGTTTTTAACCCAACCACCGGAGAATACTATGAATAAATCAAAGCTAGCGCTGTTGTTTAGCGTTCTTGGTTTGACTGCCCCAGAAACAACAGAAGATGCGCAACTGATTGCGGCCTTGACTTCAGAAGATGCAATTGCAGCACTAGAAGGGTTAAAGGATAAATTATCTGAAGCTGAAAATAAAACCACCGAAATTGCAACCCTTAAAGCGCAGGTTGAAAGTGGTGGTGATGTTGACCTGGCTAAATTTGTGCCAATCGATACCTACAATGGTTTGGTCACTGAAATGGCGGCATTAAAAGCGTCTAACGGTACCTTGACCGTTGATAAGGTTATCGAGGATGCGCAAAAGGCGGGGAAATTTATCGCTGAAGCCGAAATTGATTACCTAACCAAATTAGGTGAAAAAGACCTTTCCATGCTCACTTCGACGCTAGCTGCTAGACCTGTTGTTGCAGCGCTTACGGGAAAGCAAACGACCGAAAAACCCCCTATTCCCCAGCGGGAAAAAATAGCTGCGCTCACTGCTGAGCAGGAAGCCGTTGCAAAGCAATTGGGGATCTCAAACGAGGATTATCTGGCGCATTTAAATCAATAGGGCCTGATAGCAACCAATTAAACGCTGTTTAAACACTAATTTTCACCCATTTACTTAACTGGAGAAAAACATGGGAATCGTAAATGCAGCAGCCTTAGATGCAATTCGCACTGGCTTTAGTAAAAAATTCGAAGAAGGTAAAACTCGCGCTGAACCTATGTATAGCGAAGTGGCGACGCTTATACCTTCCACTGCGGCAAGTAATACCTATGGTTGGTTGGGTCAATTTCCAACCTTTAGAGAGTGGATAGGCGATAGAGTTCTGAAGTCGATGAAAGAACACAGTTATGCCATCGTCAATAAAGATTGGGAATCTACCATTGAGGTCGACCGAAACGATATTGAAGATGACAACCTAGGTGTTTATTCACCGCTTATGGATGAAATGGGCTATGCCGCTGCAGTACACCCAGACGAACTAGTCTACCCGTTATTGGCTGCAGGTTTTACAACAACCTGTTACGACGGGCAGTATTTTTTCGATACGGATCACCCTGTTAACCCACAGGTAGATGGCTCTGGTGTAGATGCGTCTGTATCAAACGTTATCGTTGATGGCGGTTACACAGGTGACGCCTGGTACATCATAGATGCAAGTCGTGCTGTTAAACCAATCATCTTCCAGCAGCGCAAGCCGGCAATGTTTACCCACATGGATAGCATGGATGATGAGAGTGTTTTCACTCGAAAATCATTCCGTTATGGGGTGGATTGCCGCGACAACGTAGGTTTTGGATTCTGGCAAATGGCCGTTGGTGTCAAAGCGGAGCTTAACTACCAAAACGTGTGGGCAGCTGTACAAATGATGCGCGGTTTTAAAGCCGACGGTGGTCGACCTCTGGGTCTTGGTAAACGAGGGCTGAAACTAGTAGTGCCATCTTCTCTTTGGAAAGAGGCCGAGCAAATCAATACGCGCGAAAACATCTCTGACGGTACCACCACTGTCAGCAATGAGCTTCGCAATAAGTTCACTGTAGTTCAGCCGGACTTCTTATAGAACAGAACTGCAACGATCCGCCTAGGAAACTAGGCGGTAGCTAACCCTTTTATTTTTGGAGAGCAACATGAAAGCAATTACTACAGTTTTATTAGTGACCGCTATGGTGGCCACTTTTCGCCGCGCTGGCATTGGATTTTCAGATACAGGTACCGTCATTCCAAAAGAGTGCCTGGACGAAGAGCAGCTGGACGCTATTCACAAAGAAAAGCGATTGTCAGTGCGAGAAATCTCCGTGGACGATATCCCAGAAGGCGCTGATAAGACGATATTCGACCAATTTGTTCGACAGTCGCCGCAAGGAAAAGAAGAAGACGAAGACCAAAAAGCGCCTAATGCGAAAGCCAAATCTTCCGCAAATGTCGAAAAGGCTAAAGCGGGCGCGAAGTCCTAAAGGTTAACTATGTATTGCACACTTAATGACATGGTTGACAGATTTGAGCTGGATGAACTTATCCAGCTCACTGATACCACAGGCACAGGGATTATTGATGAATCGAAAGTAAAGGCAGCTATCGCCGATGCGAGCAATATCATTGATGGTTACCTCGGTGGTAGATACAACCTTCCATTGGCGAATAGTCCAGCTGTACTGGTGCGCCTGTGTGCAAACATGGCGCGATACAATTTATACGACAATGCGGTTTCTGAAGTCGTTGAGAGAAATAATAAAGCAGCGCTTGATTTTCTTCATAACGTTGGTACCGGAAAAATAAAGCTTGGCCTAACGAGCGATAGCCAAGAGCTAGAAAGCGATCAGGTTATACAAATCGATTCCGATGAAACGGTTTTTAATCGAGACCGATCCAAAGGGTTTATCTGATGTTGTTGTTAGAGATTGAAGATCAGGTAAAGCACTGTTTTGACATAGTGCAGCATGCAGTGTCGCTTAGGGTGGCGCTATCTCAGCCTTTAACGCGTTCAACGATGGGGTTTATCGTCCCTATAGCTGAGCGGCCAAATGATAATGCACGGGATGTTGATGTTGGATCTCCCCTGCAGGAAGTGCTTATTACGTTTGGGGTTGTGACTGCCATTCAGTCAATAAACGATAAAACAGGCGCTAAAACTGCGGAGCGCCTTGAAAAAATCCGAGAGGATATTAGGCAAGCATTGTATGGATACAAACCGCAAGAACATGAGCCGGTTTTGATTGGGGCGAGTGATTTACTTCAATTTGTAAATGGTGGTTTGTTTTGGGTTGATAGGTTTACAACGCGCATTTGGCGCTCGGGATGTGATCATGTTTAAAGTAACGAATTCTGGCTCTCAAGAGGTAAAGAGAGCGGCTATGACTTTCAAGCCAGGTGAAACTAAAAAGAAATTCTTAACACCTGGTCAAATCGCGCAAATTAACGGCCACAAAGATTTAACCGTGACCAATGATATTGCGCCAACTGGCAACAAAAAAGAGGATTAAATAATGTCCATCACTCCAGGTTACAAATCTAAACGTCGATTTATGCAGCTTGCTCTTCGCCGTCCTGAAGACAGCGTGGGCGAAGATTATATTTCAAATGGTGCCACCCCTCTTGCAATGCAAACAAAAGGCTTAGGTGTAGAGCCTTGGATAACAGAACAAGTTACTCGTGATTTAGATGATGGTAAAAACGGCGCTCAACCTGTTATTCACACAGGAGAGATGATCAAGATTTCCGGTGCATTTGAAATGGCGGGTTCTGGCACAGCAAACACCCCAGTCGCTTTTGCGGCAATGTTACAAATGGCAGGAATGGATCAGGTTACTCAAGCTGACAAAGTTGTTCACAGCCGCATCTTAAACGCCGCAAGTGAAACGGACGGAACGATCTATTTTTGGTGGGAAGGCATGTATCACATTTTGCTGGCCGGAAAAGCTTCTCTGTCAATCGCGGCTAAAGTCGGCGAAATAGGATACATCAACTTTGAGGCTCAAGGCGTGTATGGCGGAACCTTGTCTGGTTCAATCCCTCAAGGAGACTTTTCTGCCTTTACGTTGCCAGAAGAGTTTTCTAAACAAAACACTTCATTTTCATTAGACGGCCAAGCGCTCAACTGTACGTCATTCGAGATGGCGCAAAACAACTCTATCGAATTAGATGAAGGTACCGAAGTAAAACAAATCTTCATTGATGATTGGGATGAAGAAGTCAAAGTGACGGTTGAAACACCTGAACTTGCTACCTTTGATCCTTTTGCAATAGCCAGGAGCAACACCTTCGTTCCGTTGGAATTTACCCAGGGAATTACAGCGGGTCGAATTTTCAAAGTGGCCTCTACAGCAGCCCAAATTATAACTATTACGCCTGGTGAACATAAAGGGAAAGCGACATGGGAATTAACCATGAAAGCTATCAGAGGAAACGACTGCGTTCTGACGACACAATAATTACCCTAAGAGGACAGGAAGTCTTATAAAAAGAATGGCACGGATGCGCCCTTTTACTAATAAGAGGTTTATATGACTTTTAAGTTATCTACCAAAAAAATAATCACTTGGCCCGTTACCATTAAAGCGCCCGTAGACGGTGGTCAAACCCAAGAATTCACCTGTTCAGCAGAATTCGAGATTATCGACCAAGACGAATATAACGCGCTAATAAATGACGATATAGCCTTCTTATGTCGCGTAGTAGTTGGTTTTGGTAATGACATTGCAGAGGAAGACGGCACGCCAATCCCCTATAACCAAAAAAATAAATTACGCCTTTTTAAAGCTGGCGGATATATCCGTCTAGGATTTATTGATGCTTATCATCGCGCCAGTGCTGGCATAGCTGAAAAAAACTTAAAAGGGTCGCCCGTCACTGGGCGGTCGGCCCGCAAGAGCCGCAAGAAGAAATAGACGAGCTAAGTAAGCAGATGAAAGACATGGGTGCATCCGAAGAAGTTATTCAGCAACACATTCAGCACATGGTACCAGACGATGTGTGTGAAGTGTTGCCTGAAAATTGGGATACCGTTGCCTGGTTCTTAGAAGTTGATGATTTATTTCGATATGAAAGCTCTGTCTGCTTAGGGCTTGATGTTACTGCCATAAAAAATGATTGCGAAATGTCGCAGCGCTCGTTTACACCTGAAGAATACAAAGGGTTACGACTCATTGGAAAGGAAGCTGCTGTTCATCTAAATAAGCAGCTTAAAAGTCGGAGGCATTAATGACTGATATAAATGTTGGCATTCGACTTCGCGCTGATAATAAAGGATTAGTTGGCACTGTTCGTTTGACCGCCAAAGAAATCAATGCCCTTGAGAGGGAGTTGCGCCAGCTAAATGGCCAAGCAACTCGCTCAAGTGCTGGAATGACAGCTTTGGATGCTGCAACTGGTCGAGTTGGTAGCCGAATGCAACGTGGTATTGGATTCGTTGGGGGATTTAAGGCAAGTATCGTTGGTTTAATTGCTGCGTTAGGTATTGCTCAGTTTATCCGATTATCTGACGAAATGACTAATTTGAATAACCAATTGAAGTTGGTGACCAGCTCCAGTGAAGAGTTGTATCTCATTCAATCAAATTTGCTTTCGTTATCTAATCAAACTCGCTCATCTTATACGGCAACCGCTGAACTTTATGCGAAATTACATCGTTCAACTCAAGAATTAAATGTGTCTAATGAGCAGCTTTTAGCTGTGACAAAAGCCATTAATCAATCATTCGCAATTAGTGGTGCATCAACAGCTGAAGCCGAAGGATCTACTCGTCAGTTAGCGCAGGCGTTAGCCAGTGGCGCTTTTCGTGGTGATGAATTTAACTCTGTCGCTGAGCAAGCACCTCGTTTGATGCAAGCATTGGCGGCGGAGACTGGAAAAACAACAGGTGAATTAAGAGCGCTAGCCGCTGAAGGTAAATTAACCTCAGAAATTTTAATTGCCGCCCTGGTCAATCAGTCTTCGATCATTAACGAAGAATTTGGCTCAATGCAATCAACAATTGGCCAAGCGACCACTGTATTAACAAATAACATAAGCGCTTTGGTTGGAACCTTCAATGATGCTACAGGTGCATCATCGGGTGTTGCTGATGGTATTTTAGCCATCGGTAACCACTTAGGTGACGTTAATGCTTTATTCGCATCAGGTGAGTTGGAGGGGTATTTTGATGCGCTTGCAGAAAACTGGGGGGTTAACACTGATGCAATTGGAGAAGGTCTCAATATCCTCTCTGATGCATTCTCTACTTTTTTTGATTTCATCGCTGAATACTATCAATGGTTAGGGCGTCAGGTATTAACACTTCCACAAAACGTGCGTTACGCTGCCAAGCGATTAATTGAAGAATTTAAATATATAGTTGAAATCGGCCAGTCATATGGAAAGTACTTTGCCCAAGTAGTTGAAGCTGAACTAGCTGAATTAAGTGGTCGAGTAGGAGTAATCGCCAGAGAAATTGCGGACCAGCTAGCGTTTTGGGACGGAGATACCTACAACGCAACCGAAGCAATGGCTGCTGCTAGTCAAATCGCTGAAGGGATGACAGCGGAATATCTTGCGGCGAAAGACCAACAAGTGGCAGCGGCCAACTCTGCCAGAGATGCCGCAATAATCGCGATTGGACAAGAGCGAAACGCTGCAATTGCAAGTTTTGATGCCCAAATAGCAAAAGCCAGAGCACTTCGCGACGTTTATCAATCCGCCGCCAATGACCCTGTGAATTCCAATGTTGTTCCGATTAAAGGTACTGCAACTGTTGATGGTCCTGAAGAAGTTTCTGATAGTGACGTTGAAAGACTTAGAGAATCGTTGCTGACCAAAGAGGAAGCGATTCTGGCGCATTACCAGCGTCAGCAGAACATGATTAACGAGGCGTTAGTTCAACAAAAGATTTCTGAAGATGAACATCGCCGCTTATCCCTAGCTGCCCATAATAAATATCATGATGATAAAGCAGCATATGCAGCAGCTAAAAACAATCTAATATTATCCAGTTCCCAGCAAATATTTGGAGCCTTGGCAGGTCTTGCTGAACAATTTGGGGGTAAGCAATCAAAAGCTTTCAAAGTGATGTTTGCTATCCAAAAAGGGTTTGCCATTGCTCAGGGGATCTTAAACCTAGCAACAGCGATTTCTAATGCTTCAGCTATCCCCTTTCCTGCCAATATACCGGCAATGGCTGCAGCTGCAGCTCAAGGTGCATCCTTAGTCGCTAATATCAAGGGTGCGACATATAAGGGTCAAGCGCACGACGGTGTTAGAAGAATGGCAGCTGCCAATGAGGGAACCTATTTCGTTCGTCGGGATGAGATGGTGCTAAATCCTCGTCAGCGTGAAAACTTTGAAGAAGTCGCTGCAGCGGTTACTAAACCAGGCACTGCCTATGGCACTGCTGCAGTCATAAATTTACGTCCCACAATCCAAATAGATGCAACGAATGCGGTACCAGGAATGGAAGCAATGATCCAAGAGCGCGTTCAACAGGGTTTGTTTGAATATCATGAAATGTTGGAACGAGACTTTTCTTCTAATGGGAAATTGTCTCAGACGTTAATGGGAAGTGCCGCCTAATGCAAATATTTAACTTTCCAACCTTTGGGCATTTATTTACACCTTCTAGAAGCTCATTCGACATTGTTGCCAATACAAAAATGTCAGTGAGTGAAGTGAATATGTCTCAATCAATTGAGCAAAACCCGGGTGAAGGGTTTGAGGTCTCCTATCACTTTTCTGTTATAGAAAAAGAGCAAGCAAATGCGCTGCGCTTACATCTTTTAAAGCTTCGCGGTCACACGAACCTCACAAGACTAATTGATCCACTTTACGAAACTCAACTGGGATTCTTAGGAACGCCATTAGTCGACGGTGCTGGCCAATATGGTTACGCGCTCAATGTGAAAAACCTCACCGCCAATCAAACGTGTGCCAGAGCTGGAGAACGATTTATGTTAGACGGCCAATTAAATGAATTGCTGGACGATGTAAACAGTGATGCAACTGGAAAGGCAACCCTAAACTTAGCAATTGAAGTTCGTAAACCAACAACAAACAATGTGGCATTAACAACCAATGCAGTAGATTTAAATCTATTGGCGCGATGGAAAGATCCAAAACAAATTCAGCAGTTCGCTAGCAATCGCCGCTTATTACGTAATGTCCGTTTAGATTTTACGGGGGCACGATGAGTAGAGATTTAAATCAAGCTCAAGAAGCAGCGCTTTTAGATGACACCAGCCGAAAATTGATATTCATTGAATTGGATTGGCCAAGTGGCATAGTCAGAGCGCATTCCGGCGTTGGGGAACGAGTATTCCAAGGCCAAACCTATTTAGGTGTAGGCGAGTTTGGCGGTATAGGCGATTTCACTGAAGATGAAACCACCTCTCCAACACAAATGCCCATCACGCTTAAAGTTCTCGATCCAACGCTTATGAGTACAATCATCAATGAGAACGCCGAAGGTAGAGGGATTGTGATGCACTTGGCGTTACTTGATGAGAATAGAGTAATAGAGCATGAACTTCCCAATATCTTTGATGGCCATGTTGGTAAGATTAATTTTACCCGAGGTCAATTGTCTAAAGGTATTCCATCGGTCGTTAAGATAACTGCTACTGATTGGTTAAATAGATGGTCTCAACCTGCTACTAATGCCAGAACAACCAATGAAGCTCAGCAATCGATCCATCCTGGCGATAGAATTTTTGATTTGACCGAAATCGTTGCTGGAAGCCCTCTTTCTTCCTTACCTACTAAGACCGTTGCCAATGGTGGTATGGGTGTTGGTCACTCTTCACGCAATCGGGTGCAATTACGATGATGCCTATTCGAAAAAAAGACTGGTTTAAACGCCTAATAAATTACGTTCAAACACATATTCAAACGCCGTTTAAATATGGTGAATTTGATTGTTGTTTGTTTGCGTGTGATGCAGTTATTGAAATGACAGGTAAAGACCCTGCAATTCGGTACCGCGGAAAATACAGCACCAAAAGAGGTGCTTTAAAAGCGCTTAAAAGTATTGGTGGAGGCTCTATAGAATCTGCCTTTACTAAAATGTTTGGTGACATGGATGTCCCTCTTTCGGCGATGAGGGGGGATGTTGTTTTAGTGGAGACTGAGCAAGGTCCTGCCGCTGCTGTTTATCTTGGTGCAAACAATGTGGCAGCAGCTTCAGAAGCTGGGGTTATATATCTTCCTTTTTCAAGCATTCAAGGTGTTTGGCATATTGATAATTTGGAGGTGAGTCTATGCCTCCAGTAGTCGTTGGTATCGCCGTTGCAGCAGGTGCTGCAGCTGTTGGTTTTGTGACAACAGTTGCAGCTGCTGTTGCTTTGGGTGTTGCAGTTGCCGCTGCTACTAAATATTTAGGCGACGCCCTTGTTCCGTCATATGACCAAGGGAATATAAACCCTGCAGCTGATCAGCAAATTACTACTCAAGCCAATCAACCAAGAAAAATTATCTACGGTGAAACTGTGGTGGGTGGGCAAATTATTGGCTACCGAAAAATTACTGAAAACTCTAAGCAGTACCATATCTTTGCAATCCACATTGCAGCACACCCATGTGAGAGCGCCGCTATTTATGAAATTGAAGGGCATCCGCTTTCCTACTATGGAAGCGCCGTAACTGCTTCATTTCATCTTGGAGACCAAACTGCAGCCCATCCTTTGGCGCTGCAGCACATTCAGGGTTGGACAAATGAGCACGTTGGATATGAAACCACAAATGCTTATTTGAAAGTCGAAATTGACCCAAATTTATTCCCCAGTGGCGTCAACGATATAAAGTTTTTTGTCCAGGGCCGAAAAATTTATGATCCGAGAAAAGATAGTCTCAGGGGTGGCAATGGTGAGCATCGGGCAAATGATTCAAGCACTTGGGAGTACAGCAGTAACGCAATTTTATGTGCTTATGATTATGTAAGGTTTTATGGCTATAAGCCTATCCCTAACACTCGCATTCCCTTTTCTCACATGGCAGCGCAAGCCAATATTTGTGATGAAGAGATGTTATATGAGGATGACTTAGGGCAAGTGATGTCTGAGTCTCGTTACATGGTAAACGGCGTTTTAAATACAAGTATTCGCCCGCCAGACGGTCTTAAGGAGTTGTTAAAGTGTTGCGCCGGAAATATTTACAGACCTTCAGGTAAAGTGTATTTGGTGTGTGCAGCCTATTCTGGACCCTATACAACGACTATTACAGACGCAGATTTAGATGGGGTACCTGACTATCAACCGCACCGACCAGAAAAAGAACTGACCAATTTTGTACGGGCCGAGTATGTTGCACCCGATCTTAAATGGCAGTTTACTGATGCCCCTGTGGTTAAAAGCGATCAGGCAATTGTTAGTGATGGAAGCGTATTAGAGCATAATCTCCAATATCCACTAGTTACCAGTCCGCGCCAGGTTCAAAGATTAGCTAGCCTACATCTAAGAAGAAATAGAGCTGGATTTGTTGCTCAACTTCCTATCAGGGGGTTAAGAATTGATTTATATCCTGGCAAATGCGTTCGATGGATTGACAATGAAATGGGCATAGACGGTGAGTTTATAATTCGCAACTTTAAGCCGGATTTTAAAAGTAATCGCACCATATTGACCATAGAAATTGAGGACGTTAGTTTAACCGCCGATGATTTCACCGAAGCTAATTTAAATTTACCTGAATACTCAAGCCTACCAGATGCGACTGAAGTTGAGCCTGTAACAGGAATTGGGTTTACGCAAACCGTTGTGGCTAATCGGGTTGGATACTTAACTTGGAGTCACCCTGCACCAAGTTCTATAACTGACTATAAAATTACTATTACCAGCCCTGATGGTAACATTTCTTATCCGCCGGAAAGATGGGTCAAGACTACGCAGGCTGACTTGGCGAACTTAAACGAAGGCGAATACAAAGTCAGTGTTGTTGCAATAAATCGGTTTGAGAGAGAGAGCCCTGCAACAGAAACGAATATAACAATAACGGAAGTTGCAGGCTCAGCTGCTAGTACATTTTTAACTGGATCCGCACCTCCAAGTAACGCCGTTGGTGAAGATGGCCAACGATATTTTCAATTCCCAGATGGTATTGTGTATTTAAAGGTGAGTGGTCAATGGCAGCTAGATGGAAACATTTATGGCCAAGACGGCGATAAGTGGTTATCTGGAACGGCTGAACCAGATGATAATGAAGGAACCGATGGTGACTGGTATATCCTTTTGGTTACCTTTCAGGTATGGCAAAAAGTGGAGGGAAGCTGGGAAGCTAGAGGGGTATTAAAAGGACCCAAAGGAGACAAGGGTGACGGGCCAACGGTTACTGATAATGGCAACGGCTCTGTCACTATAACTGGTGAAAACGGCAGCGTGACTGTGTTTGATGGCCAACATGCTCCTATTCCAATTTATACACAAAATGAAGACGGTTCAGTAACCATAGATCCAAATACTGGCGATGCTTCTTTAACGCTTCCGCCAGGATATACACCTGAATTAGGTGTTGACTATTTCAACGGTGTCGATGGGTCGTTTACCTCATATGTATTTAAAAATGGTACAAGTCGCCCCTCTATTCCAACTGGCGGAACCTTTGACGGTACCACAGAAACTTTTCCAGATGGCACAACCGATCTACCTAATTTTGAAAGTGGAAAAATTACCTGGCGTTCACAGACAAAGTACACAGCGTCTCTTAATACTGAGACTGGCGAGATAACCTGGTCAAACAATGGGTGGTCCCAGTTCAGGGAGAACATTATTGAAGGTGCTACAGGCCAAAATGCCGTTTTAGGCATTACTAGTGTTGATGATAATACTGTGATTTGGAAAAGATTGTCAGACGGAACCTTAAGCCCGACAAATAATACAGGTACTGTTAAAGTTTCTTTTGAATTAAATGGCGTTGAGTTAAATACTGATTTCATAAGTGCCACTGTGACATCCGTCGGTATATTTGTGCAAACAGCCGATGGAGAGCCTCTTAGCGGCATGACACTAGATGTTATTAATAATAACACGCACACGCCAACTGCTACCGTCACTCATAATGCTTCCGGCGCAAAAGTATTGGTTTATTTCTTTTATTTAAAGGATGGCGAAGAAGGGCCACCTGGTGAACCAGGAGCAGATTCGCCAGGTTCAAATGTTATTAGAGAAGATGACCCAAGTGCTGTATCGCCAGGAACGCAAACTGTCTTATCACTTACAGCTCCTGCCGGCAATGTTCGAATTAGGGCTAGATTTCATGGTAGTGCTTCAGCTGCAAAATTAGTAGGTGGTGAACCTATTGATAGACCCACTAGGATGACCGTAGAAATATTGCGTGATTCTTCGGTTGTAGCAGGTCAAACATTATATGATCCATCGTCCTCCACTTATGAGCTTAACCAGCAATTCGATCTCCTTTGGGATTTTAATTCAACTGGAGATGTCGACTTTTCAATGCGCGTGACATTTTCAATTAATGGTACCTACGACACAGCCTACACTTCAACGTTCGTAAACGGCTATTTGCAGGCAGAGGTGATTTGATGGGCTATATCACCATTACCGATGACCAGACTAACGAAATTGTAAAAACCATGTGGTGTAAACCACAGTGGCAATCATCGCAAGTAAAAAGTGGTCAAACGATACATCCTGGTTATTTTCCAAAGCGCCGCTACACATACAACGGAGACGTATTTTTAGAGGTTGAAACAACGCTAAGCGTTTCTAATTTACCAAAAATGAATGTGTTACTTAGAGAGTTGTACAAGGCAGGCTTGCAGCTGCCTTCGAATTTTCCTGACATATCAAGCAAAGATGTGGCTAAGTCATTAATTGACCAAGCTGCGGGTAGAGCTCGGGCTAGGTATGTCAGTCCTGGTTTAAAAATAGACCAGGAATACACTCAATTGCTTAGTCAAGCAAAAGACTATTTACAGGACCAAACCGAAGTACCACCAATGATTCAAACGTGGGCCGATGTCAGCTCAGTAACACCCTTACAAGCAGCGCAAAATGTCCTAGACACGGCAATAGCTTGGGAGACGATTCTTAACACTATTTACGACGTGAGACACAGAGGTAAGAAAGCAGTACAGGATTCAGATTTATCGAGTTTTCAGACAGTAGCTCAAAGTTACATTGACCAACTGGAGGCTATTTAGAGTGTGTTTAATAAACTCTCTATCGCCGCTCAATAGGAGCATGCTATGCAAACAACCGTTGATAGATTGAATACCCCATCGTGGATATTTAGGGTCTGGAGTGCAGGGAATCCCAAGGGGCTGCTGCATACTGATTGTGTAATTGAAACACTAAGTAAAACAGAGTGTTTTATAAAAATTCTAACAATTCACAACGGGATAACAATGCGAGAACTTCGTCCAAAACTAAACGGTAAGCTAAAAGAATTAGGATTTAAGAGATACAAATATACCCGGTCTTACGACGGGGTAGTTTTAACCGGAAAAGTTAGGTAAAAAGTTTAACAACAACGCTTTATAGAAGGGCGTTTTTATTTAAGGAGCTAAAAATGGCTATTAATCTCATAAACTCAGCGGCGTATTTAACCCCGACAAACCCTATTACTCTCGCAGAGGGTGAGACGATGACATTTAGTATGTTCAGGGAGACTGAAAATATACAGGCGTTTGCAAGTTTCAATAGTAACGACCTTGTAGGGCTATCCAACGTAAATGATTTCACATTTAAAGTTGGTGCAGTCAATGAAACAAATCTATTTTCTAACCAAGTAGGCAACGGCGGCGGTGCAGGGGTTTTGTACACATTTACTATTACCAGAGGTTCAACAGGTGGCACTAGTGGAAGTGCATCAGACCCCGACGAATTCACCTATGTTATTAATGAAACTGAGCAGGGGCTAGGTCAGGAAATCGTTGTTGCAACGGCGGCATTTGATATTAATCGAATAGGAAATAATAACGGAGCAAACAACGTTGTTGATAGCTTAATCGGGGTATGTACGATTGGCACTCGACACAGTTGGGATTTTGAACAAACAGACGACACGTTAACTCAAGTACCCGACACAGGCACAGCAAATGAACCGTTATTATTCACTGGCTTTGATTTAGACGCTGATTATGAATGGGTGACATCTAGCGTACCATCACCAACTAAAACAGTTACGTTTGATATTCCATCTGGCATTTCAAGTCAAACAGGGTTGAGATATGCAATCCTTCTTGATAGTGATTTATCGGAAGTCACAACAGGCACAGATTTAGATACTAGTGCAAGCACATTAGAAATAGACCTAGCAGCATTTACTTCATTATCCAATGGTGATGATTTAATTCTTATTGCAACTGATGTTACAGATGCTAACGAGGATAGTACAGGCGAGATTGCATGGTCACGGGCTAGTGTTGTTGTGGGGGCGTAATCATGTCTAATTCAGCATTATTTAGTGCAGGGAGCGCAACGTTTGCACCTAGTTCAACAGAGCCAAGTGAAACCCAAAGGCATTTTACAAAGCGAGTATCTGTTTCAGGTTTAAATATTACGTTAGGTGCAAATGAATCAATAGAGTTTGAGTTTAATTCAAATCACACAGATACATTCCGCACATTATTAAGCGGTGATACATCTATTCAACTAAAAAACCCTTTTCGGACTGATGCGACAATCAGAGTTATCCCAACATCAGGCACGACTCGAGAATATGATATCGCTCAATATTATTCGCATGGCGCAATGAGTATACTGAAAATTATTGCAGGGGCAGATCCTCAAGATATTTCACTAGAGGTTAACGGTAATGCTATTGCAAGTCAGAATATAGGTGCATCAGTTAACATTACTAATATTGGTAGCGGTACAGAGTGGATTAAACGCTTAACTTATTACAATTCTAGTGATGTTGCCACATTAGAGTATGACTTCTTAGAAACTAGCGGAACAACGGCAAGCCCTAGCACTGGTAGCGGTGATTTAACATTTGCATCAGAACCAGCAAGGTTTGAATTTATTTTATCTGATGGAATCTGGGAGGCTGATTTACCAGATTTCCCTGATGATGCAAGAATTAGAATCCCAGTTGATGCAACAGAGATTAGAAACGCCCCTATTCCATCAAATATTACTTTGGCACTTTGGAGCGCTTACGGGCAATCATTAGGTGAGTGGTTTTTAAATGGAAGTACAAACTATCAAAGAAACTACGGCACTGTATTAAGGGGCTATCAGGCTAGTGACGTTAGCCCATCAGGTTTACATAGATACTCGCCTAGACAAGATAAACAATCAGCAGGTCATATTTTACTAGACGAATTGACAACGGGTAATACTAATAGTTTTGCGTATTATAACGGGGCGCAGACTTCGCAAGATATAGCCACACTAAGCGAAGGTGACGAAAGCGGATACTTTGAGGCGCTTATTAATGATGCAACCATTGTTAATGCAAACGCAACTATTGAGGCGGCGGTATTATCACATGTGCAAGGTGAAAGGGATCAAACAATAGGGACAACTGGGGAAGTCTATAAAACTCTTTTAGGCGGTCTTAATAATAGCTATATCACAAGGATGCGAGCTCTTACAGGTAATAACAATTTACCAGTTAAGTTTCTATTTACTCAAGTTGGTAACAATCAAAGCGGCACAAGGGAAATCAAACAGGCACAATATGAATTTGCACGAGAAAATAACGATAACCCTAATATTATTTTTGTTAGACCTAATCACTCATTAAACCTTAACTTTAATGACAAGTTAGATACTCCAAGCGCCGATCCAACGCACTTAAGCCCGTTAGGTTATACGCAAATAGAAGAGTTTTTTGCAAGGGCATATTCTGACGAGAATTGGCAACCAATTATTACTCAAAGTGCAACCTGTGACATTACAGGTGGTTCGCAAACTATTGTGGTGACGTGCTTGGTGCAAACTGCACCACTTAGGGCTAAAGTCGCGGCAAGTGATAATTTAGGCGTATGGTATGTGCAACCAAATGATACGGTGGTTACTCCATCATCCGTTACACTGAGTAATAACACTATTACCATTGAGGTAGGTCAGACGGTTGAATCAGGCGGTAAAATCCGATTTGGTGAGGGCGGCGAGTTATCAGGCGGTGAAATAGTAAATATAATTGACTCAACCGAATGGACTGGTGGCGATTCTGGCATTACACATAGTCATCAAATGGCAATGCACGACATTGAAATAACTGATAGCACACCAGTAGTTTCTCCTGTAGCCAATGCAGGACCGGATAGAAATGTTGCCGCTGGCGGTACTGTCTCAGTTGGTGGCGCTGACACTGTTGGTACTAACCCAATAGCGTCAATTAGTTGGTCTGTACCCACAGGTAAAGGTTCGGTCAGTCCGTCTAATACTGCGGAAGTTGATTACACAGGGCATAGTCCTAGTTCTCAAGAGGTGATTACACTCACAAAAACTGTTACTGATAATCAAGGTAACACTGATGATGATGAAGTGTTTGTCACAGTAGCTGCGGCTATTATAAATAATCCGCCGTCGGTCTCAATTTCTGGACCTGCTTCTATTGAAATAGGCAGTACTGGAGAATTCACAGCAACAATTAGTGACGACGATATAGGCGACACTCATACAATTGTTTGGTCAGCTAGTGCGGGCACTATAGATAATCCTAATGCGTTAACCATTACATTGACGCCACCAGCTACCCCTCAATCAATTACATTAACTGCTGTTGCTAATGATGGAGACGATCCAAGCCCGCAACAGAGTGTGAGTGTACAAATAGTAGAGCCAGCCGATACCACTCCACCTACTTACACCCTAACCCCATCTCAACTTATTTACACAATTGCAGTTGGCTCAAGCTTTGCTGTTCCGGTTTTAACGTTGAATGACAATGTTGATAATCCAAGGCAGGTACCTCCAACAAGCAACAATGTAGACACTGACACCCCTAGCAGTACACCTTATGAAGTTAGATGGGAAGGGTTAGCTGATGCTGCAGGAAATGCAATCCCCGACGTGGTAGTTCAAGTTAATGTTGTTAACATTGAAAACCCTGGTGTTGCCTTTAACCGAACTCATTATGAAATTGAGCTTGGAAAGCAAAGAAATATTGGAATTCGTTCTATCTTCACAGATTCTGATAATAAATTATCATTTAGATTTAACGATGGTTATTTTGATTTATCTAAGTTTACGAACATTATCTTCAGGGCTTATGATCTGGATGACCAAAGTACAATAGTGATCGATAAGAATATGACTAACGGAATATCTTTAAAAGGTGATGTTTTAGAGGTATTAATATTTGCATCTGAACTTTCAGTATCAGGTAGATACTATATTGAATTATCTAACGAAGGGGCAAATTCTATGCACCTATTTAGTGGGTACCTTAATCTAATTAAAACATTCAACTAAGGTTTTAAGCATTATTCAAGTGCTAGATAAGAGCGATTAATTACATGGCCCTTATCTGGCTTTTCTCGCTTTCATTCCTGAAAACTCATTTTATTTGTCCGTTAAACTCAAATTACGTGCGCGGCTACAAATGTTTGGCTAGCGTTTTTTGTTTTTGGGGAGTTTGACTTTAAAAGAAAATGGCGGAGAGAGAGGGATTCGAACCCTCGATGGGCTATTAACCCATACACACTTTCCAGGCGTGCGCCTTCAGCCACTCAGCCATCTCTCCGAAATTTGGTAAGCGCGCGTATACTATGGAAAACTTAACGCGCTTGCAAGCCAGAATTCATATTAATCTAGCGATTTTGTATATTTTGATTAACCTTTAAGCGATGCTGCAAAGTCTAACATTCTATTTAACGGTAACATTGCACGTTCGCGCAATGCATCGTCTACAAATATTTCTTTGCCTTCAGGGTTTAGTAAGGCTTGTTTCATTGCTTCTAAACCATTCATGGCCATCCAAGGGCAATTCGCACAACTTTTACAGGTTGCCCCCTGCCCCGCAGTTGGGGCTTCAATCAGCTCTTTGTTCGGTGCCGCCTGTTGCATTTTATAAAAAATGCCTTTGTCAGTTGCTACAATAAACTTACTGTTGGGTAGTGTCTGAGCGGCTTTAATTAACTGACTTGTTGAGCCTACTGCATCGGCCATCGCAACTACGCTTGCCGGTGATTCAGGATGCACTAAAATTGCCGCTTCTGGATGTAAATGTTTAGCGGTTTTTAGCGCTTGTGCAGAAAATTCATCATGCACAATACATTCACCATTCCACATTAACATGTCGGCACCGGTTTGCTTTTGGATATAAGCACCCAAATGACGATCAGGTGCCCAAATTATCTTTTTCCCTTGCTCATCCAAGTGTTCGACTATTTCTAGCGCTATACTGGAGGTTACTACCCAATCTGCACGTGCTTTTACTGCCGCTGAAGTGTTTGCATAAACCACAACCGTTCGATCAGGATGAGCATCACAAAACTCTGTAAACTCTTTTTCAGGACAACCTAAGTCTAATGAGCAAGTAGCATCTAAGGTAGGCATAAACACTCGTTTCTCAGGAGAAAGTATTTTTGCAGTTTCTCCCATGAACTTAACCCCAGCCACAATTAAGCGTTCAGCTTGGGCATCTCGTCCAAATCTAGCCATTTCCAAAGAGTCTGATACACAACCGCCGGTTTCTTCCGCTAATGCCTGAATAATGGGGTCAGTGTAATAATGAGCTACCAGAGTTGCATTCTGCGCTTTTAACAGCGCTTTTATTTCTGACATCAGAGCTTGTTGTTTATCAACAGACAATGGTGCTGGTTTGGCTGGAAATGGATAATCAATGGGAGCGATACGTGCGGCTAATGTCATAGTCTTAAAAAGTCAATTACAGTAGGGTTATTATACTCTCACGTCATAAAAAGTTCATTGTTTTATGCTGATAATATGACAGTGTGGGGAAAGTGGTGGGTCGTGCTGGATTCGAACCAGCGACCAATTGATTAAAAGTCAACTGCTCTACCAACTGAGCTAACGAC
>CANMCE010000018.1 GCA_947496235.1 uncultured Glaciecola sp.
TGCATTCTTCCTAAAAATGTCCAAATAATCCTTGATCTGAAAAGGGAGTCCATATACACGATGACGATTCTTCGTAGCTAGCTCAATAACGATTCTTTGTTGCTTACTTCCGATTCACGTACGCAATAAACTGGAAAGCTTGAAGGCGAACAAGTTTGGAAATATCAGATTAGTAAGTTACAAGTTCAGTTGATGTATATTTTTGCAGCTTTAGCTTCAAAATCTAAAATGGCTTTCCAAATCTTATTTATTCCATCCCTTGTACTTTTTTGTCTCGGCTCAATGTTTAACAGCATGATCTTTCCCATACCTGTTTCGGGATTAAAAAACATCGCGGTTAACAAACCAGGATCAGCTCCCATTAAACCTATTACGCTGTCATCAAAACCAAACGTTTTTGGCCTAGATTCAATAAAAATTCCATATCGACGATCTTGATCTGGAAAGCTTTGCAAATCAAAGTACTCATTGTAACTCTCTGCTTTTAAGAGCGTACCCGTTCCCATGTATCCATTTATAAGCTCAACTAAGAACAAACTTAATTCACTGGCTGAAATAATCAAACCACCATCTGCTTTGTTAAAGCCTTTATACTTAGCTAGTGACGTCGAGTTATCAAAAAATAAGCTTGATTCGGTTCCAACTTCATTAGAGTCCCACACCGCATTTTTAATATTTAATGGCTCAAAAATGTGCTTATTTGTGAAAGATGCGTAATCCTGTTTGGACACTTTTTCAATAATGTATTCGCAAATTGCGGCGCCTAGATTTGAGTATCTTCTTTCCTCCCCCGCAGCAAAATCAAAGTAGCTTTCTTCTCCATACCATTCGCCATTTGTAGACAGGCTATTGGTAAAAAACTTCGAGAGACTTATCGTTTCGTCTGATTTTTTGAAGAAAGGCAGTACTTTTTTGTTTGCTGCAATTTCTTTTTGTTGAAGAATATATGAATGTTCAAAGATATCGCGCGTATCTCTCAATGACGAAGTATGTAAGGTTAAATGTTTTAGGTGAATCTCTTGTCCTGGGTGTTTAGGGTTTCTAATTTCGAAAGGGAAATATTTATCGATAGGATCTTCGAGACTCAGCATACCCAGTTCCTGAGCCTTTAGCAGTGCTATGCCTAATAAAGCTTTCGAGATAGAAGCTACTTTTTGTGGGGTGTTCGCAGTGTATCGAGCTTTGCCATCTAGGTTTGTTTTGCCAAACCCTTCGCTATAGATTTCACCGCGCTGATTGACTACTGCTACAGAAAAACCAGGAATATCACTTTCTTGAGAAACTTGCTGTAACTCAGCACGAATGCTTTGATGTAAAGATAAATCCTTTTCTAGTTCACTCCCGTAAGCGGCAAAGGAACAAATGACTGCAGCTACAAGCAGGTACCTTCTAAAATCCATTTTCAATAAGTCTTATTTTGGCTTGTTGTCCCTTCACAATACTAGTTTTATTCGCAATTGCAAAATTGTCAGTTAGTACTATTGTTTTGTTTCAAGGAGATTCCGTTTTGCAACGGAATGACGATTCTTTGTTGCTTGCTTCCGCTTCACGCCCTGAGATATTTAAAAACTGTAGTGCCAACCCTAAAATGCAAATTGCCTCTTAAAGCAATAAACATAGGGAAGACTTTTATTTGTCATTGAGCAAAGTATAAATTCTGATAGGATCTTTTACGTTTAAAAGTATTAAAGCTTAAAACCCAAATCGTGCAAAATTCCAAATCCTCAATAAATAAAGTCTATTTCCGTAACGGTGCATCACACAGAGATGGCGCAGACGTCAGTTTTGCTGATATCGTCAAATACTTCGGTTTTAAAAGTGCTAAAGTTGGAAATTGGGTTACCAAAGAGCAACAGCAAAAGGCGGCAAACCTGTTTTTTGATGCATTTTGTGATCTGATGGACATTTTATCGATTCCTCCTGAAGCTATTTCTTTAAGAGGTAGTTTGTCTTTAGCTTATGGAACAGGTGGTTCCAAACACGTACAAGCCCATTATAATGGGGCAACTCGAACCATTAGCTTAGCGAAGAATGCTGGCGGAGGGGCGTTAGCTCATGAATGGTTTCATGCCTATGACCATTACATTGCTCCTCATGCATTTGATGGCGCTTCAAATACTGTATTCGCCAGTGAATTGTGGCTTAACGAGTTAGCTAAACCGGTGTTGCATCCCTTGAATAATGCACTTTTTGATGCATTTGAAAGCGTTTTCTTAAACCCTGTCACCAAAGATTCAAGTGATTTAGTGCGGGTCAGTATTAAAGCTGATAAACAATTGAATAGTTTTTATTATGCTCGACCGCAAGAACTAGCGGCCAGAGCTTTTGAGCGCGTTGTACAGGAATCTACTATTACTAATCACTTCTTAGTGGCAGGTACAAAGCAAAGTAATGAAGCCAAAATTGGCTTATATCCGAATCATCAGCAGCTTGCACTGATTCAAAAACATTTCTTGGGCTATTTCTTTGCATTGGGGCAAGCACTCAACACTAAAAAAGCGGAGGATGTAAAACAATAAGCTTGTGATAGGATTATGCATGCTGCTTTTGATGATTCAATAACCGTCGAATCGTGTTGAGATTCACTGCAATAAGGGTCAGCTCAAGTAAGGTGCCACCAATACTCCCAACGAGAATGTTATTCGTTAACCAGCAAAAAGCCCCTAATAAAAATGCTATCCGCATCTTAATACCGTGCAGACAGAACAATGCATAGGTTCCGATACACACACCAAGAATAGCAAAGAGTTCGAACCAATGATCTGCCATCACTACGCCTGAAATGACGGCAATGAAGATGAATATCCAGGCCAACCAAGCTGATCGTATATAAATTGAAAGACCGGTTCTCAAGGCGCTTAAGAGCGCACTCAAACATGAAACCGTCGCACCCAGAAGAATGAAATGAAGTGCGTGATTGAGGTTCATAACCAACATAGTCACTTTTAGCTTTTTATCATCATGTTGAAAAAAAGTAAGAATGCCCAAGAAATAACTCAGTAAGCCAATTGCTTGAGCCAAATTCAATTCGGGCATTGCTGATAAAATGCTAATAAAAAAACTTTCCACGGATTTAGACTGATTTCACTCGTTTCTTATGAGATTGATATCTAATATTGTAAACCGCAGACCCAACATTAGAATTTGTGATCGAGTCGAATCTTTAGTCAACAAAGGTCTGGCTTATTTCTTTCAAACACTCTAACTCAAGCTTTTTCACATTCACTTTGCTTTGAAAAATGACCATTCCAATCAAGCACAAAGGAGATACAACAAAGGAGTAAAACAACAACAAGTTATAGCCGTTCGTTGCTAACGAGTGTAAATACATTCCCCAAAAAACTAAAGTAAAAATGACTAATGCCAAACAACTGAATTGAGCAACTCGAAAATAACGCAAACTAAACTCACAGGTTTTTTGTCGAAATTTAAGAACCCCCTCACTACTCCAATTGGCATAATGTAAAATTGGCTTGTGAATGAAAGAGCTGACCCACAAAGTGCCAACCGCACCGAAAGTTAAAAAAATAGCAGTGAAGTAACCAATAAAATCTGACGAAGTGGCGGTTAGCCAAGTAGCCGCCGCTAACATTATTGATGCGCCAGCCCAATCAACATACAACAAGTATTTTTGTTTTCTTTTTCTAGCTTGGGCTTCTTTCAAATCATTCTCGTTTGGCAGTGCATCCTCTAACAGAGGCTGTTGTTGCCAACTTTTCGCAAGTACTGATATATCTAAATCATCTGTCATTTTGCATTAGTTCCTTAAGTTCTACTTTGGCGCGATTAATTCTTACTCGCACCGCGCCATGAGAAATTTGCAATATTTCACCTATTTCAACCGCATCTATGTCTTCCATTAGTAACAAAATGACCTGCTTGTTTGCTGGAGACAATTGTCTTATTGCGCGCATCAGTTGCTGACTTTGCTGTTGTTCGAACAATTGCTGAGAAGGTGTCGTTTGAGTGGGCTCTTGGTTTACATCCTCATTCAGAGGTTCATATTTATGTTTCTGAGCTTTAATGATATGATCGACGGTAACATTGTGCATTATACGAAACAAATAAGCGCGAGGATTGGCTGCATCTTTTATTCGCTGCAATGATTGATGAAGCGCTAAATAAAGATCTTGTTTTAAATCTTGCCTTAAAGATAGATCAGCTTCACAAGCCATTAATGTTCGGCTTATTGCACCTCGATTCTGTTCCCACAAATCGAGCAAAAATTCCTCTAAAGACTCAGTTGAGTTACCCATTGACCTCAAAAATAATTCCCGTAATTGCAAATAAAACTTTCCCTTTACTGCTATTAGTCTTAACTGACTCATTAAGTGTTACGAAAAAAAATAAAAAATATTTATGTAACAGTTCTTCCATGATTGCTGACTCTAATCCTGAATATTAACCAATGAGGATTTTTAAGATGGAAACAATACAACAATTTTTTACTGCAATTTCAACCGCATGGCAACAAGCTGATTTCGCTTTTCTAGTTTTATTCACCTTGTTTTTCTTAGTCGTTTGGTTTTTACCCAGTTTGTTAGCACTTGCATTTAACCGTCAACATGCAGGAAAGATTGCGTTACTTAATATTCCAGCCATTTTTTCTTGGGTAGCTTGGGTTGCCCTTTTGGTATGGGCTGTGACCGGAAAATTGAGCACTAAACTGGCGACAAAAGCCAAATTTAAACCTCAGTATGAATAGTTTATGACCCTGTAATTGCAGAACTTGGCATCGGTATTTTTTCTCTATATAGTACTTTATTGATTATTTGAGTTCATTGAACTCAAAGTGACTATTTGCGGTGTTAGCCGCCAATAATAAAAGGAATTATCAGATGCCAAGTAAATTTTCTCAGCTTCGTTTAATCAGCTTCTGTTTACTTTTTTTTACCTTGTCTTTTGCGGCACAGGCTGCATTGCCAAAGCCAGAATTTCAATATTCCGCTGAAGAATTTAAGCAAATCAAAGAACACCTTGAAAAACTTAGAACCTCAGTTTTTGAAAAAGAAGTAGCAACTGCCACATCTAATGGAAAAGCAGCAGGGCCGTCTCAATGGCCAAGTTATTGCCAAGGCGTCATATTTAGGTTTAGCAGATATCCACAAAATGATAATCAATTGCGCGGTCATATCGGAGGGTTATCAACTTGCGTTCAGCAAATAGTGCAAAAAGTGGATTTGTTGCCAACTGATGAAATACGATCTTTGGTAGCCTTTGCTGAACAATATGAAGACAAACTTAATAAGCAAGAACGCAAGCAACTTACTGTAACAAAAACGCTTCCTAATAAACCCTATCAACTGAGCGAACAAGAACTCATACAGATAAGTGACTATCTTGACGACGTTAATGGGGTGCTGAATAAGCAAGGTGTGCGTTTTAATTTATGCGGTCAGTATTTGCAAACCATAAAAAGTGGTCGCTTAAATGAATTACGCAAGGATCTTCTAATTACAAGCGTTAAGAGCAGTTTATTAAATTGCCAAGGGCGATTAAGTAGACTGAAATTTGAAGCCGCACAAGATATACAAAAAACTAGTGTTAATTTTTTATCTGAATATTTAACTTTTTTAGAAGACCAAAGCCAGAAAAAAGAAAATAAACTCCCAGAGTTTACTATGACAAACACTTTACCCAGCGCACCCTTTGAGTTTAACCAAGCCGAATATAATCAGATTTGGGGCTATTTAGATGAATTATATGCCGCATTAGAAAAAGAAAAGTATCTATCCCCTGGACATAGCTGTCCGACGAAAAAACCATTTTCTAGCGATAAAAACTTTACTCGTAGATTTGTAACTGAACTTTACCCTTGCCTAATGAACTTAGATTTTGCTGCTCGCAACAAAGCCCGAGTGAATTTGGACTACACTAAGACATTGGATGAAGCAAAAGCGTTCTCACAACAGTATATGAATGAAATGGCGAGAAAATTGTAACTCGCTAACAGTTTACAGTTTGATTACGCTATTTGAAATCATGGATGATTTCGCAGAGCGCCCATGGATGGTTTTACAGCGTCTTTCAAATGGTGTAATCAGGCTCTAAAGAGAGACAAGCATAAAAAAACCCAGCCGAGGCTGGGTTTTTGCATTTTGTGCAGGTGCAGTGCACCACAACAAACGATTAACGTTTTGAGAATTGTGGACGCTTACGTGCTTTATGTAGACCAACTTTCTTACGTTCAACGCGACGTGCATCACGAGTAACGAAGCCAGCTTTACGAAGTGCTGGACGTAGACCTTCATCATATTCCATCAATGCTCTGGTAATACCGTGACGGATAGCGCCAGCTTGACCAGAAATACCGCCACCTTTAACAGTAACGTATAGGTCAAACTTGTCTAACATTTCAACTAACTCTAAAGGTTGCTTAACAACCATGCGAGCTGTTTCACGACCAAAGAATTCATCTAGTGGACGCTTGTTAACTACGATGTTACCACTGCCTGGACGTAAAAATACGCGAGCAGTAGAGCTTTTGCGACGACCTGTGCCGTAGTATTGAGTATCTGCCATTTTGCTCGCTCCTTAAATATCCAAAACTTGTGGTTGTTGCGCTTGATGCGTATGTTCTGCGCCAGCAAATACTTTAAGCTTGCGGAACATTGCACGACCTAGCGGGCCTTTAGGAAGCATGCCTTTCACAGCTTTTTCTAAAACCATTTCTGGCTTAGCAACAATAAGCTTCTCGAAAGTTGTTTCCTTCAAACCACCTGGATAACCAGAGTGAGCATAATACATCTTGTCAGACGCTTTGTTTCCGGTTACACGGATTTTTTCCACGTTCACAACAACAATGTAATCACCAGTGTCCACGTGAGGCGTGTACTCTGGCTTATGCTTACCACGTAGTCTGGTTGCGATTTCAGCAGCCAAACGACCTAAAGTTTTGTCTGTGGCGTCAACCACGTACCAGTCACGTTCTACAGTTTCTGGCTTTGCAACAAAAGTTTTCATTAAATAATCACCCGAAAAATAAATTAATTACAAGTTATATCAACACGTTAGCCCCTTCGAGCTTGCTGATCTTCCACCTTTCCCAAAGGTGGGTGTAACTGGGCAGGTCGCGAATTATACAGATTTGTAAGGAAATTCAAAGTTTTTTATCAAGCTTTATGCAATAAACTTGCGGCTTTAAGGAGATTTTAAAAGAATTACTTTCGCGTAACCGATGACACACCTTCAATCAATTGTAAGCGGCGCATACACTGCATCAGGTTGGTTTTATTCACCACTTCCACTGTGAGCTGAATTAACGCGGTGCCTTTTTTGGTATCACTATGGCTTTTTACGCCCAATAAACTGACTTTTAAATTTGCCAATTCTGTCGTGATATCACGTAGTAATCCCGTTCTATCAACGGTGAAAAGATCAAGCTGGGTTTGAAAACTGCCCTGCTCTTGTCCAGCCCACATCACTTCAATTTCTCGTTCTGGGTGCTGATTTAGTAAATTTTGCAATTGCGCACAATTCTCTTTGTGCACACTTATGCCTTTACCTTGAGTGATAAAACCCACAATTTTGTCCCCAGCCACAGGTTGACAGCATTTAGCGAGGCTACTTAAAAGATTCCCCACACCTTCAGCGACTATGGCCTGACCTTTACCCTTACGTCTGGTTTTGGGCTTTTCTGCCAACACCTGCGCTTTAGGTTCTTCTGGTGTATGTAACTGTTGAATGCTGTTAACCACATTCATGACGCGCACATCACCGGTACCTATAGCGGCATACAAATCATCTAAGGTTTGCACGTTGTATTTAGTAATCACTTCTTCAGCTAATTTTGCTGAAAGATTAACTTTATGCAGTTCACGTTCGAGAAGTTCTTTACCCGCGTCACGGTTTTTATCTTTATCGAGCTTTTTGAAAAAGCTTTGAATCGCAGCTCTCGCACGTGCAGTATGTACATATCCCAAACCAGGATGTACCCAATCACGAGATGGCGTACTGTTTTTGCTGGTCAGAATATTAACCTGGTCACCTGTGTGCAGGTTGTAGGTAAAAGGAACAATTCGTCCGTTGACCTTAGCGCCCGTGCACCGATGGCCAACGTTACTATGCACATAATATGCAAAGTCTAACGGTGTAGCGCCTGAAGGAAGATCGATTACATCGCCGTGAGGAGTGAACACATACACACGATCTTCAAACACCTGATTTCTAAATTCTTCTAACAGATCCCCTGAATCTGCCATCTCTTCTTGCCATTGCAGAATCTTACGTAACCATTTGACTCTTTCATCCATGTTTGCCTGCTTACCGGCGCTACCCTCTTTGTATTTCCAATGGGCAGCAACCCCCAACTCAGCATCTTGATGCATTTGTTGGGTGCGAATTTGGATTTCAATGGATTTACCTTGGGGTCCCACCACTACCGTATGAATACTTTGATATCCATTTGGTTTTGGGGTCGCAATGTAATCATCAAACTCAGCCGGAATATGGCGAAAGTTTGCATGCACAGTGCCTAAAGCGGCGTAACAGTCTTGAAGCCTATCGGCGATTATTCTTAACGCGCGGATATCAAACAGCTGTTCAAAATTGAGATGCTTTTTCTGCATTTTTTTGTAAATGCTGTAAATGTGTTTAGGTCGGCCTATGACTTCGGCTTTGATATTTTCCTGATTCAATAAATGCTGCAATGAGTCAACGAAATCGGCAATGTACTGCTCTCGTTCACTACGCTTTTCTTTTAGTTGTTTGGCAATATTTTTATAGGTGCCAGGATGCAAATAACGAAAAGATAAATCTTCTAATTCCCACTTTAACTGACCTATACCTAAACGGTTGGCCAAGGGCGCATAAATAGTCGCACATTCTCTGGCCACCATAACGCGCTCTTCTTCATCTTGTTGTTTAATTTGATGCAGGGTACAAATGCGTTCAGCCATTTTAATTACAACAGCACGTACATCTTCAGCCATAGCTAACAGCATATTGCGTAAGTTTTCTACTTGTTCGCTACTTTGTTGTTGGCGAGATTTGGCTGTTTTGATGGCGTCCATTTTGCGGACTTTCATGATAATTTCGGCAATTTCAGCGCCAAATTTTGCCACTATTTCATCGAAATCTAGCGTATGGATTTGGCAGTAGGGATACACGAGCGCAGCTTGCAAGGTGTCGTCATCCATTTGCAGATCATGCAGAATTTCAACCATTTCCTGACCAATCAATAAAATGTCAGGGGTATCTGTAATACTTCTAAGCTTTTCTTTGGTAGATTCTGCCAGAGGTAACTGAGTTAACCATTCATCAAAACCAGGCCGTTGGTCTTGGTGAACACGTCTTATAGATACCATAACACCTAATCCTTTACTTCTATGAGTCTCTTCGTTCGAATAACGCCATCAGCTCCATATGCTCAGTATACGGGAACATATCCAAAGCACCTATACTTGAAACAGCATAACTTTGCATTAAATGTTCTATATCACGTAAAAAAGAACTTGGATTACAGGAAATATAGAGTATTTTTCGAGCTTTACTTCTTCCAAGCATCTGACACAGCGTATTAGCCCCCGCACGCGCTGGATCTAACACCACTATGCCATTAGGTTTTATTTTTATCTTTTTTACGTCTTCAATATCATCCAAATTAGCTTGCTGACTGAACAGGTTATCTATCTTGTTATTGGTTGCATTGACCAAGGAACGTTCAGCCATTTCCTGAGACACTTCGTACGCGAATACCTGATTGACTTTGGATGCTAGGGCTAACGAAAAATTCCCAGCACCAGCAAAAAAATCATAGGCAACATCATCAGCTTCTGGCGCTAGCCATTGCATTGCCTTAGATAGCATTTGCTGATTGACATGGGGATTAACTTGCAGAAAATCCTTTGTGGAAGTATTAAGTCGTAATTCTTGATATCCGGTTACTATCAGATCCTTATCATTTAGGTTTGAATACTGCTGCTCTTGTTCCGAGGATATTTCAAGTTTGCTGCCATGCTTATCACTAAACTCTATTAAGTCATTCACATCATTTGAGGGCAAGACGCCGGTACAATGGAGCGACACTATTTGTACATTATCGGTTTCTAAAAAAACAATATGTCCTAACTTTTTAATCCCTTTTAGCTTTTTTAATACCGGCAAAACATTCTTTACCACCGGCTGCAATCCGGGCGTTAAAATAGGACAATTTTCTATATCCACTATGTTATTTGAGTTGGCAGCTCGATAGCCGATTTTGACATGCTTGGGATTACGTGCATCCACCGACATACGTACTTTTCTACGATAGGATTGATTCGATGTTATGGGTGGATGCCAAACCTCTTGAGAAATGTCATATTTGTGCGCCAATCGTCGTTGAAATGCCTGCATTTTTAAATCAATCCCTTTTTCTTGAGACAGATGCTGCAGACTACATCCTCCACACCCATTGTAATGCTGACAAAATGGACTCACTCTTAAATCACTTGGATTTGATACCCGTATTATCTTGCCCTGTTGTACTTGTTTATTCGCATTAGTAACGTCAATATCAACCAGCTCTTCTGGCAAAGCGCCTTTTACAAGCGTGATTGGCTGGGTAGAAAGACAAATGCCAATGCCCTGATCATCTACAACGTCAATTTTAACCGTTTGTCGCGACGGTTTGGTTTTATTCGCTTTGGGTTTAAAAATACGCGCCATGGTTTTAGGCTTCTATGACTGCTGTGGCAATGGCGTAATGCACTTCATCAGAAATACTTATATGGATATGAGTAACCTTATGTTCTTCGCTCCATTGTTTTGCCCCTTGAGACAACGACACCAGCGGTTTACCTGAAGCGTCATGCCCAATTTCAAAATGCTGCCAGCCAATTCCTCGACCTATGCCTGTTCCCATAGCTTTTGCCAAAGCTTCTTTTGCGGCAAATTTCTTGGCTAAATAACGGGCTTTGTCTTTGCTTTGGGCATATTCTTGCTGTTCGTTCTCAGTTAACAAACGTAGCGGAAGCTTTTCTGATGCAGATAGCGCTTTACTAATGCGCTGAATTTCCACAATGTCAGTCCCCAAACCTAGAATCATAATAAATTACTGTTCCTAGCTTCTTGCATCAGTGCACGCATATCTGCTACTGCTTTGGCTAATCCATCAAACACCGCACGGCCAATAATGGCATGGCCAATGTTCAATTCAATTAATTCTGGAATTGCCGCTATTGGTTTCACATTATGATAATGCAATCCATGCCCAGCATTTACTTTTAACCCTAAACGGTGAGCATATTGAATACCCTGAATTAGCTTTTGCAACTCATGTTGAGCTTGGTGCTCGTTAGTTGCCTCTGCATATTGTCCGGTGTGGATTTCAATATAGGGGGCGCCTGCATCTACCGAAGCTTCAATTTGAGCTTCATCCGCATCTATAAACAAAGATGCTTGAGTATTTTGCTCACTTAATTGACGACAAGCATCTTTAATGCGAGACAAGTTACCCACCACGTCTAACCCACCTTCAGTGGTCAATTCTTCGCGCTTCTCAGGTACTAAGCAACAAAAATCAGGCAGCACTTTTTGGGCAATAGCCAACATCTCATCAGTAACCGCCATTTCGAGGTTTAATCGGGTATTAATGGTTTGTTTTAACAAGAACACATCTTGGTCTTTAATATGGCGTCGATCTTCTCTTAAATGCACTGTGATTCCGTCTGCGCCTGCACGTTCTGCTATATCAGCTGCGTGTACTGGATTGGGATACGAGGTTCCACGTGCGTTTCTTAAAGTCGCTATGTGATCTATATTCACACCAAGTAAAATATCATGCATAAGAGTTTTCTACTGAAGTAAGTTGCTGGAATTATATCAAAAAATATCCGGCAAAAACCTGTTAAATATGCGCTTTTAATCACATTTTTGTCGCAAGTTGTAGCTTAGCGTTTTTTAAATAGCTCTCGGCTTTTTAGTGGTTTATCACCTATCACTAAGGGAAGCGTCATTCTGACTATGTATTTGGCTACTTGTAAACTGGCTTTATTATAGGTTTTTTGCTGTAAATCTAAGATGCTTTGACCAGATATCAAACTGACACTTGGGTTGTTTGAAAACACAAAACCTACTTCGTTGACATATTGGTAGGTCACATCTGGCAATATTTCCTGCCCGGTATCAGCCGTACTGGAAATGTCGACCAAGTACCCCATATTTGCTAGCAGACAAAATTCAAATTCTCTCAGAATGGGTTCTAATGCAAGTAATTCTGGATTTTCAAGTTCAGACAAAGCTGCGAGCGTCATCACATATTGGGCATAAAGGTCTTCAATAGCTTCTGATTCTGGCAACGCCCGTTGCAATAGCTCATTAATATAAAAAGCGCTATACAAGGCGTTACCTTTACAAGCATAAGCCTGATTAACCTGTTCTGCATTGATCAAGTTTTTAAGTGAAGACTTGCCTGAGCATTCTAGAGAAATCAACTGCAAAGGCTGTAAAACACTTTTTCGATCAGATTTAGTGTTTCCTCGTACACCTTTAGCCACCACTGAGATTCGACCAAATGCTTGGGTAAATACATCAATTAACATAGAGGTTTCACGGTAAGGTCGACGGTGAATCACAAATCCTTGTGAACTAAGCCTTTGCATGCTACTCCACTGCCATGAGTTGGTTAACTAACAACTGAACATTAATTCGGTTATTGAATTCATTCACATCCAATTGGTATGCCAAATGTACCTGTTTTGCTTGCAGATTTGGCCATTGATCAAGGTCGACATTAAAGGCAATTGCATCAGTAATTTGATGTCCCTTTTTAACCACCATTTTTAAGTGTTTTTGTCCGACTATGCGTTGTTGAACAATTTCAAAAACGCCATCGAACATAGGGGCTTCAAAAGATTGTCCCCAAGGAATTGCAGATTTAAGTAGCTGCGCATTTTGTAAATTGATTTCTGCTGCACTTAATTCGCCATCAGATAAGGTTTGAGATTGGTTGGGTAAACCCGCTAAAGCGTCTGCTGCTGCCTGTTCAAACAAAAGCGTAAATTGATCAAATGCCTTGGTTGGAATAGACAGACCTGCAGCCATTGCATGACCGCCAAATTTATTGATAACCTCGGGATTATCAGTGGCTATGCGATCGAGTAAATCTCGGATATGAATGCCCGGAATACTTCTAGCTGAACCTTTAATACTAGTATCGCTTTCGTGAGCAAAAACAATACAAGGTCGATAGTATTTTTCTTTTAACCGACCAGCGACAATGCCAACTACGCCAGCATGAAAGCTGTCGTCGTAGAGACTAATTGCTGCTGGCAAACTTGTTCCATCGAGTACGCAAGACGCTAACGCTTTTTCAGCTTCCGCTTGCATAGATTGCTCTATTTCCTGCCTGCTTTTATTTAACTTATCGAGTTCTGCCGCTAACTGTCTCGCTTTGCTCATTTCTTCGGTTAGCAGGCACTCGATTCCAATCGACATATCTTCTAAGCGTCCCGCCGCATTGAGGCGAGGCCCAAGGGCGAACCCAAGATCTGAAGAGGCTATTTGACTAGCTTTGCGTCCGCTGGCATCTAACAAAGCTTGTATGCCCAAGCGAGTTCTACCGCTTCGAATTCGTTGCAAGCCCTGATGCACTAATATGCGGTTGTTTTGGTCCAAAGGCACTACGTCTGCAACTGTACCCAGTGCCACTATGTCTAAGTAGTTCGCTATGTTTGGCGCTTGTAGTTGTTTTGTTTCAAAGTAGCCACTTTGGATTAATTGCGCTCTAACCGACAACATTAAATAAAAGGCGACGCCAACGCCGGCCAGATGTTTTGAGGGAAAGGCGCAATCAGGCTGATTGGGATTTAGAATGGCATCGGCATTCGGTAGAAATTGTCCAGGCAGGTGATGATCGGTAATGAGTACTTGCAAACCTGCCTGTTTAGCGGCGGCAACGCCTGATATGCTGGAAATGCCATTATCTACTGTAATCAATAAATCGGTGCCCTGTTCAAGGGCAATATCCACCACAGGTTCAGACAATCCATATCCATAATCGAACCGATTAGGAACAATAAAAAACCCTTTTTTATGTACAAAATCTCGTAAACACAGCATGCACAAAGCTGTGCTAGTTGCCCCATCAGCATCAAAATCACCCACAATACAGATACGTTTTTCTTGCTGAATAGCATCCACCACCAGCGCGGTGGCTTTTTCGATATCTTTAAATAAATTGTAGTGCAGCAAGCCTTTGGTTTGCATATCTATTTCAGCAATGGATTGCACACCTCTTTGCCGCAACACCTTGTCCAACAAGGGTGGTAACTTGGCGTCTAGCGGCGAATGAATGATTGGCTCTCGATGAACTATTTGCATTATTTCTTTGGCTGTTTATTATTGTTTTTGCTTTGCTTATTTTACCTTGAAAGCGCCGCTATTTCAGCAACACAACCAATTAAAATTTTAGCAACACAATTACACCGCTATGATCAGGCAAATTGTCTATATCTATGCTGCCGTTATGAAACTGCGCAATGATGTTCGCCATAAAGAGCCCCAAGCCCAAATGAGAAGATTCACTGGTAGTATTAGGTCGCACTGAAATCATAGAATTCATTAATTGACTACGCATCTTATCTGGTAGTAAAGGCCCTGTGTTCGTCACTGAAATACAGGTTTTGCTACCTTTTTCAAATACTCTTAAACGAATGGTATCCGAAGGCTTGCTAAACTCCATGGCATTGGTCACAATTTTATCTAGCATTTGTGCAAATAGATCAGGAGCACCAACAAAGGTTTTTTCAGTAACATCTAAATCAAGCTGAAAATGATAGTCAGGATGTGTCATGCCATAGCCTTCTACGCAACTTTTAAGTAAGCCTGGCAAATCAAATTTTTCTTTGTCTGTCCCTTTAATTGCCTCTTCTAAACGGGTTGCCTCGCTCATATTGTTAAGAATTTTACTTAGCCGTGATATGCCTTGTTTCGCTCTTTCCACATAAACTGCTTGATTGTCTGGATCCAGAGCAATGTTATCCAAGGACGAATTCACCACCGCCACTGGGGTGCGCAATTCGTGGGATAATCGTGATGCCATATTTTCTAAGTAACTATTGTATTGTTTTAATTTTTCCAACACTTGGTGAAAAGTTCGGCTTAAATCACCAATTTCATCCGCACTGTTTGATAGGGGTATTTGACCGACAATTTTACCACTTTGATCAATGGCAGATTCTGTGTCATCTCGTAATTTTCGGATTCGATTAGAAATACGAGATGCCAACAATAATAACGCCAAAATACCGATCAGAATTACCGCCAGAATAAAATTAAATTGCTTCTCTAATGCTTGATTGCGAAGCGTTCGTATGCCATTGGTTGTTTGCTCAACGACCACAGCCCCCATGACTTCACCTTGATTATAAATAGGATGTGCAGCCGACAAAATCACCGCTTTTTTGTCCGGTGTAAATCGCCACAATGTATCGGCTTTTCCTGTCAATGCTGACTGAATATCCTGCCCTTCTAAGGACACTGCATCTTGCAAGTCATCCACGAAGGTTTGCGGCGGTTCAGTCAATATTTTTTGATATAAAGGTTGCAGAAATTGTTGATAGAGATCGCCCCAAAAATTCTTCCCTGTTTGCCTATTCGATTCAACTTGAAAACCAGTAGCCGTATTGATATCACCTGCTGTGGCGAGCACTCGCATATTGTTATCTACCACCCAAATGCGCGAATCCGAATAGGACAATCCGGCTAGAATTTTGTCGATCTCTGGCGCCGGCGTTAATACAGTGCCTAAAGCTTCTGACCGCGTCGGATTTGCGGTACCAATTAAATAGTTCAATCGGCGTGTTTCAGGGTCATCCACGTCTCCGATGGCAAAAGCTATATTGCTGGAAAGCATAGCGGCAGGAAATCTGAGTTCAATTGAATATCCCTCAGGGGTAATTCTCCATTGCCCCTGAATCTTTGTTTCCAGCGATACAGGAGTGAGCCTATCTACGTCTTCATCTAATAAGTATGCATTAACCCAACCTGGCTCATAAGGTGCTATCAGGTAACGTTTAAATAAACCGTCATTGGTCAGCATGGCAATTTGAAGAAAGTCATTTCTATCTACCCGCAAACTGGTTTGTGGACGAAACAATACGCTATCGTCAATAACGTCAAATATGGCATACACATATTGCTCGTAGCGACCTACCATATGTGTAAACTGCAATGATTCGGGTTGGTACACTATGGATTGTTCAATTAACGAGTTAGCGCCATAGTCTAGCCACTTATCTTTGTATTCGGTCCAGTCATCTAATCGCCCATCTAATTGCACTGGATAAGCAATTTCATGAATAAAAAGATCTTTCCCTGCAACTACGTTATGTAAAAACCCTGATTTAACGTCAAATAACGCTGGCCTTTCATGCAGAGCTGTCGCTACTGCTCTTGCGGTACCTACCAGCGCTTGCTCTTGACCAATTTGTAAGTAAGATTCGAGTTCAACTACATACTGATAACTTAGATATGGAATCACCAATAAAAACGAAGCGAATAATAATATTTTAGCTCTTAGCTTTAATCCGAATCGCTTCATTTTTGGGTCTTCCAACGGTATCCCATACCATAAACAGTTTCTATGGCATCAAAATCGTCATCTATCAGTACAAATTTTTTCCGGATACGCTTTATATGTGAAGTAATGGTTGTGTCGTCCACGACCATTTTAGAATCATCCATTAACTGTTGACGACTTTTTACGTGTCCTGGATGTTTGGCGATGCCGTGTAACATCCAAAATTCAGTGACAGTGAGTTCTACTTGTTGACCATCATAAGTTACCAACATTCTGTTAGTATCAATTTGTAGTTTACCTGTGGTGATTAAATCATCGGCTTTTTGCGGTAGTTGCATACTTTCAACACGTCGGAACAAAGCCGAAATACGCGCCAACAAATGTGGCAAACTGATATCTTTGGTTAAATAATCATCTGCGCCCATGCGCAGACCGCAGATAGTGTCAAAATCATTATCTCTGGCAGTAAAAAAAATGATAGGCAAGGTCTTAGATAAACTTCTGGCCAACTGACATACTGCAAAACCACCATCGATTTCATCACCTAACCCTATATCAATAATGGCAAGATCTGGAAGCTGTTGTTGAAAGCCTTTTTCGGCGTCTGCGCGCGTTGTGTAGGCACTGACTTTATAGCCTTGCTGGCTCAATGCGGCAATATAATTTTCTCGTAAAGCTTTGTCATCTTCCACGAGTGCAATGGTCTTTTGCATATCTATAGGTGTCTCTACTGCTTTTAACTGGGTTAACTATAACGAAATTCCTTCGAATAAGAAGCCTTCTAAGTCAATTTCCATTTTTTCGCCACATTTGAACATCAAATTGCCATTTTGTTTCCCCTGGATTGCCAATTTCTTTGTGTTTAATAAGCATCGTGAGTCAACAAACACAAAAACTTGAAAGGAAAGAAAATGAAAAAACTTATTTTAGCAACAACAATAGTAATGACTTTAGGTGCAGGTTTCTCTTCATATGCAGAAGCTTCAACAAATAGCAATAGAAGCGAAAAAGAAAATAAAAATGATGCCATTGGTTTTGGCGCTGGTGCTATCACAGGTGCAGCAATCGGTGGTCCAGCTGGCGCAGTAATTGGCGGAATGATTGGGCTATTTATCGCAGATGATGTCAATGATGAAAACAAAATTGAACAGCAAGAACAAGCCTTACTAGCAAATCAAGCTTTAGTAAAACAACAGCGTCAAGACATCGCGATGCTGCGTACCGATATTAAAAATCTGAACGATGAGAAAATGACCCAAGCAGTGAATTTTGAAACTGCAAAGTCAACCTTATTAGCAGAGAGTATTCCGAACATTGAAACCAGCGTTCAATTTAAAACAGCATCAGCAACAATAGATGAAAGTTACAAAAATCAACTCGACAGTATTGCCGAGCTACTCGTTCAATTTCCTGAGTTAAGTGCAAGAGTAACCGGCTATGCAGATCATCGAGGCAATCGTCAATTTAACGATGAACTGTCGAACAAAAGAGCGTTGACAGTAAAGCAGTATTTAATGTCGCAACAGGTATCAGAGCAGCAAATCCATTCAGCAGGGTTAGGGGAAGTCAGTAGCAATGGCGCACAACCTACTTCTTATGAAAAGTTATTCTTCGATCGCAAAGCAATTATCAAAATTGTACCCACTAAAACCGTAATGACAGCAGCCAATTAATTGGCTGCCGTTTTTTTTCGAACAAGGATAAACTCATGACAAATATAACCAAAATCACCTTGTTTGTAGCTGTAGTCGGTTTAGTGGCTATTTTGCATAATCTTGTAGATAAACATGCCCGCGCCAACACTGTGCAAACTCGTACCCAGGAAGTCACAGCGCCAGTAAATCAAGTCACTGTGCAAAATCTGAGTGTTGTCTCCTCTTCCTCTGCAACTGACGATGAGATTGTCACTTCGCCGCAGGTTACCAATATTTATCAAACCGAAACTGGCAGTTTTTATTTTTCTCAAGCGAGCTTTAGTCAAAACGAGGCAATAGATTACACTCCTGCAGTGCTTAAAAGCTCACATTTTAAAGTAAAGGTCACTGGCCCCATTCAAAGAACTAAGGTTATACAAGAGTTTTCTAATCCCAGCAAAGATTGGCAAGACGGCGTTTATGTATTTCCTTTGCCAATTGGAGCTGCAGTGGATAGTCTTAAAATGATTATTGATGATCGCGAGATCATCGGAGAAATTAAACCCAAAGAAGAAGCGAAACGAATCTTTGAACAAGCCAAGGCGTCGGGTAAAAGAGCCAGTTTGGTTAGCCAACTACGCCCTAATATGTTTAAAAACAATGTGAGCAATATTCCGCCGGATGCAAAAATTACCGTTGAGCTTGAGTTTCAACAATTATTGGATCTGTCAGATCAAGGATACGAACTTAGATTACCCACAGGTATCACACCTCGATATGTGCCAGTAGCATCCCCCGAATATATTGAAGCTAGCGGTCATCCCGTAGACACTGATACAAACGAACTGATCATTGAAGTTGATCTGAACATGGGCGTGCCTTTAGATTCAATTGAATCCTTACACCATGAGATTATCCAAAAACAACAAAGCAAAGCCCAGTACTATCTGCGCACTACCTCTGATGTCAACAACACACAGTCGTTTGTGCTCAGATGGCAACCTAAAAATCAATCACATACCCAAGTTAGTCATATTCAAGAATCCATAGATGATATGGAATACGGGTTAATTTCCTTGTTAGCCCCGCAACAACCGGCAGCCCAAGTAAATAGAGACATCACCTTTATTCTTGATACCTCAGGTTCTATGGTGGGAGACTCTATTATCCAGGCAAAAGAAGCACTCAAGGTCGCGATCAAAGATTTGGCGCCCGATGATAGGTTTAACCTTATTGAATTTGATAGTGATGCTAATGCATTGTGGGGTGTTACTTATGAAGCTAGTGAGGGAAACATTGAACAAGCAATAAACTTTATAGACAAATTGGAAGCCGATGGCGGCACCGAAATGTTGAGCGCGTTAGAACTAGCGTTTGAGTTGCAAAAATATCAACGCCCACAATCTGATCATTTTAGGCAACTTATTTTCATTACTGATGGCAGTGTTGCTAACGAAGCGCAAGTATTAGCTAAAATTCACAATGCTATAGGTGATACTCGACTATTTACTATCGGAATTGGCAGTGCCCCAAATGAATATTTCATGCAAGAAGCGGCTTTAGCTGGTAGGGGAACATTTACCTTCATCGGCGATACTAATCTGGTAACCGCAGAAATGACCAAGCTGTTAAAAAAAATCAAACAACCTATTTTGACCGATTTAAACATCCAATTGTTACATCAAGGGGCACCTGTGGATGTTGATATTTTCCCATCTCAAATTCCTGATTTATATGCTGGAGAGCCTTTACACATTTTTTATCGGCAACAGCTATTGCCACAAGACTCTTTCAAAATAGAGTTAACAGGGAAACAAGGAAGATATACCAACCAAGGTAAATTTGAAAAACAAGCTTGGTCCAGATTAATTACCCCTATGCAAGCAGAAGAAAACGCCGGAATTAATAAACAATGGGCCTACGAAAAAATTCAACAGCTTAATCGCACGCTGCATACCACATTAACGCAAGGTGACGATTACAAGGCATTAAAAGAATACACCAAAGAAAAAGTTACCGAATTGGCAATGGAGCACCATATTGTGTCTGACTATACCAGCCTAATTGCGGTAGACCATCAAAAACAAGACGCTTTGGAACGCAGAATGCAAACCGCAGGCATAGATACACAACAGTTCAAACTAGCCCAAACCGCTACAAAATCGGGATGGTTAAACTATTGGGGTCTATTTATCTTATTTGTCGGCGCTATTGGTATCGCGATAAGTTCGACCTTTCTTTTGAAAAAAAGAGCGGCTTAAAAATGACAGTCAAGGCAGCTAAAGGATTTTTAGTTGGCAGCACGGCGGTGTTGTTACTGGGCATAGGCTTTATCGCCTGTGCCAATTATATTCAAGCAAAAGCATGGTTAGCTCAGTATTTGATTGAACAGGCGTGGCAACAAAGTGTTGAGACTAACAGCCAAGTAAAACCTTGGCCTTGGGCTGATACCTTTGTGGTTGGTGAATTACAGTTGCCCCAACAAAATCTAATGATTTTAGAAGGCGAAAGTCTACGTAATCTAGCTTTTGGCCCAACGAGAATGAGTAGCAGTGCTAAGTTTGAACAGTTTGGCAATACCGTCATTTACGGTCACAGAGATACACACTTTGCCAGTTTAGAAGAAGTAAAATTGGGGGACAGAATTCAAGTAAAACACAAAAATGGCGTACGTAACTATGTGATTAACAGCATAGAGGTTGTGAATGCTTTCGATAGTTATGTCACAGCACCAAGCCAAGATACTATGTTGACGCTGATCACTTGTTATCCGTTTGGAGGTATAGAGGTAAATCCAGACCAACGCTTTGTGGTAAAAGCGTTGGCTATTTAATGTTGCAAGGGTTAGCCTGAAATCTGCTGTAAACTTTGCAACAATACATTAGCAGGTTGGTAACCAGGGATCATAGTACCATCGGGTAATATTATATTTGGTGTACCGGTTACACCAACTTGTCGACCAAAGTTATAATGGTCAGCAACATTGTTTTGGCAGCTAGTGCGTGCAATTTGTTGACCGGCTTTTGCTTTGGTCATTGCCTCTTGAGGGTTTTCAGAGCACCAAACTGAAACCGTATCTCGGAAACTATCTGATCCAATACCAGCTCTGGGGTAAGCAAGATATCTAACAGTGATGCCTAAATCGTTCAGCACAGACATTTCGTTATGCAGTTTACGACAATAACCACAAGTGGTGTCAGTAAAAACATTAACCACATATTTTTCATCTTCCGCTTTAAACTCAATGGCACTTGTGGCAAATTCTTCAATGCCGTGCAAACGCATATCTTTAAGCGCGGTCTCAGTAACGTCAGAAATCCCATCTTTAACATCGAAAATTCGTGCTTGCAAAAAGTAATTGCCATCTTTGCTGGCGTAGAATAACCCTTTGTTAGTATATAGCTGTAGTAAACCATCAATTGGGGAGTCGGCGACACCGTCAATCCTTAATTGTAGCTTTTTCGCTAGTTGATTAACTACGTCTTGATAGTCTGCTGTTAAATCTTGGCTTACCGAAGTAGGCTCTGTTGAAGCTTTAATGCTATTTTCGTCTTTGGCAGCATTAACGCTCATTCCCGCCACTAGTATGAAAAGCACACCTATCACACCTGCGATCATAATTTTTTTAGACATTACTTTTCCTGATTTTCAAAAGCGCTTCTGACCATACTAGACCGCAAATTTGGGTCCTTTGTTTCAAATATCCGCTTAAAATAAAAAACCTGAAGTATTTTACTGCTGACGTTCAGATACTAGATTGCTCTGAGTATAGCAAAACTTTCCTCTTAACTTAACCTCTAGGATGATGCTGTTTGACTAAAGTTTGAAGTCTATGTGTTGCTACATGGGTATAAATTTGCGTTGTGGAGAGATCCGAGTGGCCTAATAACATTTGCACAACCCTTAAATCCGCCCCATGATTCAGCAAATGGGTGGCAAAGGCATGGCGAAGTGTATGAGGCGACAAATCAACTTCTATGTTGACCAGTTTTGCATAATGTTTAATTCGATGCCAAAAGGTTTGCCTAGTCATGGTATTTCCTAATCGACTGGGAAATACCGTATTGCTTGGTTTAGTGAGCAGTTGCGACCGAGTATGTTTGATGTAATCTTGTAAAATATCTTGAGCATTTTCCCCCATGGGTACCAAGCGCTCTTTGTCTCCTTTCCCTGTAACCCTTATGACCCCTTGCACAATACTGATTTCATGCATTTGTAAATTGACCAATTCACTGACTCTAATGCCTGTGGCATATAAAAGTTCTAGCATAGCTTTATCGCGCATCTGAATTGGATCTTCTAGATCAGGCGCTTCTAGTAAAGCATCCACTTGCTGTTCTGACAAAGTGGTGGGCAAATAACTGGGTAACTTAGGGTTGCGTATATTATCAATAGGATTTTTTTCAACCTTTTTAATCTCTATTAAATATTGATAATAAGCGCGGCATGTACTTAAAAAACGAGAGGTTGAACGCTGAGAAATTTGTTTACTTAATCGATATTCCAAATAACTTTGAAGCTGAGTTTCCGTGGCATTTTCTAAATTTCCTCCGCCTACATAAGTTTGGATAAATAAAGCAAACTTTGTTAAATCGGTGCGATAAGCACTGGCAGTATTTTTTGATAGACCACGCTCTAGCCATAACATATTGATAAATTCATCAATACTATCTGCATTAGGAATCGAAAGCTTTGTTTCCATCAAAATCCGCGATTTTGTTTGATTAACTCATAGGCAGCTTGAATTTCTTGCGTCCGTCGATTTGCCAGATCGATTGCTTGTTGCGGAACACCCTTGGCCAACAGTTTATCAGGATGATGTTGCGACATTTGCTTTTTATATGCGCGTTTGACTTCTTTATCATCTACAGATGGAGCTACGCCCAATATTTTATAGGCATCTTCGATAGTCGGCCCATTTTTTTGTTGATATTGCTGGCGTTGGCGTTGATTTGACCATTGACCACCAGCGGCACCGGCTCTTCGAAAACGTTGCCCGGCCTCAAACGTTGTTATTAAAAACTGTAAATCAGCGTTGCTGAAGCCCAAACGACTGGCTACTCGCTGTAAAATATTGAGTTCAGGTTGTGACAGCTTGCCGTCTGCGCAGGCTGCTGCGATAAGAATTTCCAAAAATATCTGCATGATATCACTGCGACCATGACAATAGGCCTTAAAGGTGTCGACCATGTCATCTAACGGGAAATCTCTTTCTTTACCATCTCTAAACGCTTGTTGTGCTTCTTGTCTAACCTGACCGGTTAATTGCATGTCATCCATTAAAATGGAGGCAATTTTGATTTCTTCAGGTGTAACTCTTCCATCTGCTTTGCTGATGTGACCTAGGGCAGAAAATAGTGCATGAAAAAACATAGCATCTTGGCGAATGCCGTCAGGCGATGTAAAAAAGCGTGCAAAACCGCCACTGGATGAGAATGATCTTGCGTAGTTTACATCAAACATATGGCCCACAATTAAGCCTAAAATTCCTCCTGGAAGTTTAAAAATTGCGAAGCCTATAAGCGCACCAACTACTTTTCCCCAATACGTCATATTTATTATCTGATAGGTGTTATTTATTGTTAATTTTGCTCAATTGTAATCAAGAATATTTTTTTTTGATACGAAAACGCAATAAATATGTTTTTTTTATGCGTAAAAGGTTGGTTATTACGCATAATAACTATAAACTTTACGAGTTTATTTTCATCTTCAGCAGTTATTCTAAAACAATAAATGATTCGACTCGCCCTGCCATTTGTTTTAATCAGTCTACCATTGAGTAAAGTCTTCGGTGCGCAACTACAATGCCCCACGGACTCTCATGAGTTTGAACCTACAGAAATTCCTGCGGGAATACTGGCGGTATCGTCTCATGAAGCGCAAATAATCAAAGATACACAAGCGACTTTTCAGGGCGATGTAATCATTAAAACACAAGACAGTGTGATTAAAACTGAGTCTGCAAGTATTGAAAATAATGGTGAAGTCATCAAAGCAGAAGGTGACGTGTATTACACGGATCCATTGCTTAATGTTGAAAGCTTAGGTGTTGAAATTAATACGCCACTTAAGCTCCTGCAAATGGCGTCCACCGAATACAAGTTGAGTAGTATCAATGGCCGAGGCGGTTCTGAAGTACTATCCATTTCTGAACAAAACGGCATTTTGTTGGAAGACGTGAGTTTTACCACCTGCCCAAAAGGCAATGAAGATTGGAAAATTCAAGCAAGTGAGATTCGAATCGCTGATGGCAAACCTTTTGGTGAAGCCAAACATACCCGATTTTATATCGGTGGTGTTCCGGTGTTTTATCTACCTTATTTTGCGTTCCCCATTACAACGGCAAGACAAACTGGATTTTTATTCCCTGAATTAGGCAGTACCAGTAGCACTGGACTTGAATATGAGCAACCATTCTACTGGAATTTTGCCCCTAACATTGATGCCACTTTTAGCACCAGGTTAATGACTAACCGCGGACTACAATTAAAAAATGAATGGCGTTATCTAACAGAAAATCATTTAGGTGAAGTTCAGCTTGAATATTTACCCAATGATATTGATAGAGAGCAAGACAAGTCTCGCTATTTCTATCGTTTCACTCACCGCGGAAAGCTAAGTGAAAATTGGACTATAGCAGCCGACATTAGTGATTTGAGTGATGATAACTATATTGTTGATTTAGGCTCAGATTTTTATAATCAAGCAGATACCCATTTGTATCGTCAATTAGGTGTAAGCTATTTTTCAGAAAATCTAGACTTTTCCATGTTTGTGCGTGACTTTGCCACACTTGGCCGTCTTAACAATAACTACAGAGCCTTACCAGAAGCCAAATTAAATTACACCACTGCATTAAATGATCTTATAGATTTTGATGTACACTCTGAACTGGCTTATTTTGAAAATCGAAGTGACGAGTTTGCCAATGCGGTTCGTCTGCATGTTGAACCATCATTAAGCTTACCTTATCAAAAAGCTTGGGGAGAACTCCTAGCGCAGGTAAGTGTTATGCATACTTACTACAATCAAGATATTCCTGATGGCAACACTAGTTTAAAAGAAACGGTCAACCGCACCTTGGGTAAAGCAAGACTATATGGTTCTTTGATTTTTGAGCGAGAGAATTCAGGCCCGAAAGGCAATTATTTGCTCACCTTTGAGCCAAAAGCACAGTATCTATTTACCAGTTATGAATCACAGACCGATATTGGCTTGTACGATACTACTCAATTGTTAACCACGGTAAACAACTTATTCCGTGGTCAAGAATTTACTGGCTTAGACCGCATCAATGATAATAATCAATTTACCCTAGGCGCAACCGCTCGCATAATCGATGAAAATAACCGTGAAGTTTTGGTTGCCAGTGTAGGGCAGATAATTTATCTTGAAGACGCAAAGCTTCAGAACAGTTTCAGAAATGACAATAGATCGGCTATCGCTGCAGAAGTTGATTGGCAAGTGAACCAAAATTGGTTTTTGCACTCTGATATACAGCTTAGTAATACCACGAATAAGGTTGAACGGAGCAGTTTTTCAACCGAGTATAGGCTGGATCAAAACAAATTAATCCAAATTAACCATAGATATATTCGCTCATTGTCAGATGAACGAATTAATCAGTTTGGAATTTCAGCCAGTTGGCCAATTGCGAAAAATTGGCATTGGGTGGGAAGATGGTATAAAGATATAGAATTATCTCGCACCTCGGAAAGCTTTTTTGGGATTGAATACGAAAGTTGTTGTTGGGCATTAAGATTAACCATGCAACGACATTTGGCTACCCGCTTTAATAATGATGGTATCCGAGATGTTAACGAGTTTGATTCAGGTATCGCGCTACAATTTGTATTTAGCGGCCTAAGCAATAGAAAATCGAATAGTAGTAAAATAGATATGTTACAGCAGGGGTTATTCGGTTACCGACAGCCCTTTGTTTTAAATTAATAACAGCAGTTTAGTGAGTTTATGAATAGTAAAATACGCTTAATTTTAGTGACAGCAGCCCTGTTTTTCAGTGCCAATGCGTTAGCAGCCAAAGAGTTATTGGATAAGGTTGCAGTAATAGTTGATCAAGGAGTTGTGCTGGAAAGCGAAATTGATGAAGTGGTTGAAAACGTAAAAGCTAACGCGGTAGCCCAAGGCCAATCACTCCCGTCTGATAGAGCGCTTAGAACCCAAGCCATTGAAAAACTGATTGTAGAAAACCTACAGATGCAAATGGCAGAGCGTATGGGCATACAAATCAGTGATCCCCAGCTTGATCAGACCATCAATAACATGGCGAGAGGAGAAGGCCTAACACCTGAGCAGTTTCGACGAGAAATCGCTAACCAAGGTCTTACTTACGAATCGTATAGAGAACAAGTCCGAAAAGAGTTAATTATGGGTGAGGTTCGCCGCGCCAACGTAAGACGCCGCGTGTATATCACACCACAAGAGATTTCTACTCTAGTGCAACTTATTGAACAGCAAGGTGCCTCTCAAGCGGAATATCAATTAGGCCATATTTTGGTTGGATTACCAGGCGGTGCAACAGAAGAAGAAATTGAAGATGCAAGAGATCGCGCTGATACCATTATTAAGTTATTAAATGAAGGTTCTGACTTTGCCCGCATGGCAATAGGTTCTTCGTCTGGTGCCGAAGCGCTGAATGGCGGAGACATGGGTTGGATGAACATTAACTCAATGCCTACCCTGTTTGCAGAAGCTGTGCAAGGTCGTAAAAAAGATGAACTTATTGGGCCAATTCGTTCAGGCGCAGGTTTTCATATTCTTAAAATTATGAACACCCGTGGCGTTGAGATTGTAGAAGTTGAAGAAGTAAATGCCCGTCATATTTTGATCAAACCTTCAATTATTTTAAGTGATGCTAAAGCCGAACAAATGCTAAAAGAATTCAGACAAGATTTAATTGACGGTAATGCTGATTTTGCAGAACTTGCGAAAGAGCATTCTGAAGATCCTGGTTCAGCACTACGAGGTGGTGAGCTAGGCTACAACGACCCAAACATTTATGTACCAGAATTTAAAGAAGCTTTAGCAGCGTTAGAAAAAGATGAATACAGTATGCCAGTGCGTTCTCAACATGGTTGGCACTTGATTCAATTACTGGATCGCCGCGTTGAAGATGCGACTGAAAAACGAAAAGAAGAAAGAGCATATCAATTGATTTACAACCGAAAATTCCAAGAAGAAACTGACTCTTGGTTAAGAGAACTGCGAGATCAAGCATATATTGAAGTGGTTGAATCTTAAGGAAGATAAATGAACTCGCCCGTAAGAATTGCCGTTACTCCAGGTGAACCTGCTGGAATCGGCCCAGACTTAATTGTCAAACTCGTTGAGCACACATGGGATGCTCAACTGGTTATCTTTGCTGACGCGCATATGTTGAGCGAGCGAGCTGCTGCACTGGGTCAAACCATAAGCATAATTCCGTTCGAACCTGGTTTGCAGTATGTGCAAAAGCCTGGAGAACTGATCGTTCAGCATATTCCCGTTTCTGCTCCTGTAACAGCCGGTGAATTAAATCCAGAAAACGGTCATTATGTGGTTGAAACTCTGCGTCAAGCTTGTGAGCAAAACATGGAGGGAAATTTTGATGCTGTAGTTACTGGTCCTGTACATAAAGGCATCATTAACAAAGCGGGAATTTCCTTCAGTGGACATACTGAATACTTTGCTCAATTATCCGGCTGTAGTGATGTTGTTATGATGCTGGCAACTGACGGTCTTCGGGTATGTTTGGCAACTACCCACATTCCACTTGCTTACGTTTCTAAAGCAATCACAGCTGAGCGCATTGAAAAAGTCGTGCGTATTATCAACACTGACCTTAAATTAAAATTTGGCATCGATAATCCAAAGATTTATGTTTGTGGACTTAATCCTCACGCAGGAGAAAGTGGACATCTAGGTAATGAAGAAATACTGGTTATAACGCCAACGCTAGATATGCTTCGTGACCAAGGTCTCAATCTGATTGGTCCATTGCCTGCTGATACTATATTTCAGCCTAAATACTTAGATGACGCTGATGCCGTATTGGCGATGTATCACGACCAAGGCTTACCTGTGCTTAAATTTAAAGGGTTTGGTAACTCAGTTAATATTACGCTAGGCTTACCTTTTATTAGAACCTCGGTAGATCACGGCACAGCAACAGACTTAGCCGGCACAGGTACAGCTGATACAGGCAGTATTATCAGAGCAATTGACGAAGCGATTAAAATAGCGAACAAGCAAGCGTGAGTAAAACCCATTTAGGCCACACGGCACGAAAACGATTTGGACAAAATTTCTTATTCGATGAATTTATCATCGACCAGATCGTGTCAGCGATTAAACCGCAAAATCATCAAAATCTTATTGAGATAGGCCCAGGTCTTGGTGCCCTAACAGAGCCGGTTGCAGAAGTTATTGAACATTTAACTTGTATCGAATTAGACAGAGATCTGGCCAAACGTTTACGTGCTCACCCTTTTATTCGTGATAAGTTAACCATTGTTGAAGCTGATGCATTGAAGGTAGATTTCAATATATTGGCCCAACAAGACAAACCAATGCGTATATTTGGTAATCTGCCTTATAACATCTCTACGCCCTTAATGTTTCACTTATTTGAGTATGCAAACCTTATTGAAGACATGCATTTTATGCTGCAACTTGAAGTGGTAAAACGTCTAAGCGCGGGAGTTGGTGATAAGCTCTATGGCAGATTATCGATTATGGCACAATATTACTGCCAAGCTATTCCTGTGCTACAGGTGCCTCCAACTGCGTTTAAACCACCTCCAAAGGTTGAGTCAGCGATTATTAGACTGATACCGCACAAACAAGCGCCAGTTGAAGTAGATGATGTTCAATGTCTTGAGAGAGTCGTTGCTGCTGCGTTTAATCAAAGACGAAAAACCCTTCGCAACAGTTTAAAAGAATTACTGACGGAGCAGGAAATAATTGCAACTGGTGTTGACCCAGAAGCGCGAGCCCAAAATGTCTCGTTAGCGTTATTTGCTTCTCTCGCTAATAAAGTGTTTCTAAAAAAATCCAATGATGAATATTGATATTCAAGTAAAAACCAAATATTTAGGCCTGCAAGAAAAAAAAGATAACTTACCTGTTCATGTCTTTAGTTACACTGTTACCATAGTGAATCACAGTGATGAAGCTGTCACCTTACGCAGTCGTTATTGGCTGATCACTAATGGTGATGGTGAAAAAATAGAAGTTAAAGGAGATGGCGTGGTTGGAGAGCAGCCTAAAATAAAATCTACTGAAAGCTATTCCTACACAAGTGCATCTATGATTAAATCAGATGTAGGCACAATGGAAGGATTTTATGTGTTTGAACTTGAAGACAAATCTACATTTAAAGCGCCAATCCCTGTTTTTACTTTGGCGAAGCCAAACGCTTTACACTGAACTAGCAGTTGATTAATTATGGCCAACTACGTAATAGGTGATATACAAGGCTGCTGTAAAGGATTAAAAGCCATTCTGAAAAAGGCTAAATTTAATCCAGAACAAGACAAGTTATACGCAGTAGGCGACTTGGTTGCTAGGGGCTCTCAATCACTGGAAACCTTACAATTTTGCCGCGATCTCGGTGATGCGTTTGAGACCGTACTAGGTAACCATGATTTACATTTAATTGCCATCGCCCATGGCATTCGTAAAGATAAACCCTCAGATAAACTTGCAAGCCTGATTAATCATGCGTCATTTTCCTCGCTGATTGACTGGTTAATGACTAAGCCACTGGCACTTAAACCTGAACCTAAGACGCTGATAACCCACGCGGGTTTATATCCTAGCTTTTCGGTCAAACAAGCGTTGAAATTATCCGAGGAAATTCAAGATTCCTTGCAGTCCGAAAAATCCAGTGATTTTCTGCGCCGAATGTATGGCAATAGTCCCGACCTTTGGGATCCCAAACATAAAAAAGAAGAGCGCCAACGTTTCGCGGTAAATGCACTGACAAGAATGCGCTATCTGACAGCTAAAAATCGCCTGGAGTTCGAAACCAAATGCCACCCCAATTATGCCCCAAAAAATTTGACCCCGTGGTTTTTGTTGCCAAACAAGAATTTAACCAAAAAACACCGCATCATTTTTGGTCATTGGGCATCTTTAAACGGCCTGAATAAACAACAACCTGATACCCAAGCAAAAATTTTCGGACTAGATACCGGATATGTTTGGGGTAACCAACTCAGCCTCCTAAATCTATCTACAAATTCAATTATTCGATATAAAGCTTAAGTTCTCCATTTAGCTGACGATACTTAATAACGGCTTTGCAATTAGCTTTTACAAAAATGGAGCAATTATGAATATAACAGTAGCTACGCGTGTCCGTGGTGGATTCGCCGTAATTAGTGCACTGCTACTCATTTTGGGATACGTATCAATATCTGGATTAAATAGTGTAGGTAATGCTTCTGACGAAGTGAGTGATCTTGCGCTACCGACTGTCTCTGGGAGTTCGACACTTAAAGCTGCCTTTTTAAACATGGGCCGACTATCGTTCGAAGGATTTATCAGCGAAGAATACAGTGAAGTCGAAAAAAAACGTGCTGCTTTTAATACCAGTAAAAATAATTTTGATGCGACTTTCAACGAATTGCTTAACGTGGTAGAAAATGACCAAGACATGCAATCAACTGTCAATTCGCTTAAATCACTCTATCAAGAGTATGTAGCAGCCAACAATAAAATGTTTGATTCTCACCTAGCGGCAATTCAGTTAAACAGTACTCTTTCAGACATAGTTGCTACCATCGAAGAAAGTACTGATGATGCATCATCCTACTTATTAGATTTTATTGATATGGATGAAGTACAAGATTCTAGAGCGCTTTCAAACGCAGCAGAGTATGCAGAATCTTTAGAAACCAGCATGTTGACTATTATCTCCTTAGGATCCGAATACAACAAAACGGAGACTATCCAAAGGGCAGATCTTCGCGGCAAAGAAATCATGGTGATCTTGGACCAGCTAAAGGATAAGTTTAGCGAAATGGTGCAAGCTGCTAATGGCGAAGATGAAAGCGGTACAATCGACGAAGTAAACACACTGGTTGCTTCCATCAACGAAGCAATTACCGGATCTACTGGACTTTTATCAACCAAAATTAATCAATTGGAAGAAATTCGATCATCCGAAGAAGCGCTTAATCAAGCCGATACCAATATCAACCTAGCAATCAAACAACTAGAAGCGCTTAATTTAATGGCTGATGCTAAAGCCTCAGAAATTAAAGAAAGAGTATCTGGTCAGGTAAGTTCGAGCGTAACCACTGCTATTCTGGTATTACTTATCTCCATTGGTTTGGCAGCATTTATTAGTTTCAACAGTGTAAGAGCTATTACTGGACCACTTTCTAGAGTCAATAATTTACTTAAAATAGCCTCTTCAGGCGACCTTACCCATCGTTTAGATGATACTTCTACAGATGAATTTGGGGAACTTTCACGTAACTGTAATCACCTAATCGACAATCTAAAAGATCTTATCAATGTGATTAATCAGCGTGCTGACCAATTAGCAGCCGCCTCAACTGAAACCTCTACAGTGACCTATCAAGCAACCACGTCGATAGAAGAGCAAAAGTCTCAGTTGTCACAAATAGCTGCAGCCACTATGCAAATGCATACTACTTCTGAATTGGTATCTAAGAGTGCCGAAGATACTTTAAATGAAATTAAGTCTGCTGATAGTGAAGCAGAGAAAGTCAAACGCATTTCTAACGACAATAAGTCAACTATTCAAACCCTTGCCAATGAAGTGGATAAAGCTGCAGAGGTTATTAACAAATTGCATCAAGACAGCGCAAGTATCGGTAGTATTCTTGATGTTATTCGTGGTGTTGCTGACCAAACAAACTTATTGGCGTTAAATGCCGCTATTGAAGCAGCCAGAGCTGGTGAACAAGGTCGAGGTTTCGCTGTGGTAGCAGATGAAGTTAGAACCCTTGCTAGTAGAACCCAAGAGTCTACTCAAGAAATCAACTCTATGATCGAAGTATTGCAAGCTGGCGCTGAAAAAGCCGTACTTGCTATGAGTCAGGGTAAAGAACAGACAGTTGCTTGTGTTGAACAAACCGAGCGTGCTGGGCTAGCGTTGAATCAAATCACTGATGCAGTGCACCGTGCATACGAAGTAAGTACTCGCATCGAAGATGCAGCCAAAGAGCAGCATACAGTTTCATCACAAATCAGTGAGCGTCTAGAAAGCATTGTTGGAATTGCCGAACAATCTACAGTTGGCGCTAAGCAAACGGCAGAGTCAAGCGCAGAAGTAGCGCGTTTAGCTGAGGAACTGCAAGAGTCAATCAGTCAGTTTAGAGTCTAAACACCCTCAAATATTTAAAGTATAAAGGCCAACCTAAACCGGTTGGCCTTTTTTATTACTCAAACAAAGCGTTGTGCAGCACTTTAACTACGTCGGCACTTTTGTCTTGTTCGACCACAAATGACAAGTTATGTACGTTGGCGCCAAAACAAATCATACGTAGATTAAAGTCAGATACTGCAGCGAAGATCTTTGAAGATACACCTGCAACACTGTGCATGTTGTTTCCTACTACTGTGACTACATCAAAATCACGCTCAATCTTGACGTCACAGATGTTACTTAACTCCGTTAGTGTTTCTTTATTCATTTTCTCAGACATCGAATTAGGAGGATTGTCTAAGGTAAATGACACAGCAATTTCAGAGGTTGTGACCAAATCTACACTGAGTTTATGTTTGGCAATTATATGGAAAACACGCTCCAAAAAGCCTTGAGCATACATCATTTTAGGCGTCTGCACTGTCACTAACACCTGATCTCGGCGACGAGTAATAGCTCGAAAACTTGGCTCATTTTTACAATCTCGCATGATCCAAGTACCGCCTTTTTCAGGTTCTTTACTGGATCCAACGAAAACCCGAATATCTTGCCGTAAAGCCGGCTCCATGGTGGCAGGATGTAGCACTTTGGCACCAAATGTCGCCATCTCAGCCGCTTCTTCAAAGCTTAATTCTGGTAATGGACGTGCCTTATCAGTAATTCTAGGATCTGTTGTGTAAACACCAATAACATCTGTCCAAATTTCACAGGTTACTGCATCTAAGGCTTCCGCTAATAGTGCTGCGGTAAAGTCTGACCCTCCTCGGCCTAAGGTTGTTGTTCGACCTTGATCATCAGCACCGATAAATCCTTGTGTAACTACTATATTGCTTGATAACTCTGGCGCTAGAATTTGCTGGCTTAACTGCTTTATGGTTGTCAGTTCAGGTACAGCTTCTGTGAAAGTACTGTCTGTACGCATTACTTTTCGCACATCAAAATTAATGGCTTGATGGCCCTTATCTCGGATAACCGCGGCTACCAACAAAGACGACATTCGCTCGCCCATAGACAAGAGTTCATCTTTTAAATCATCTCGAAAATTTAATTCTTCGTGACGCGCCAAAGTATCAAGTTCGTCTAACAAGCCAAAAAGTTTATCTTCCACTTCTTGTGGATTTTTCAATTCATTTAGAATAGCAAACTCAATCACTCGGATTTTTTCAACCACGTCGGTAATTTGCTCTGATGTAAGCGCAGTATTTGCCAGTAATACAAGGTGGTTTGTAATGCCAGCGGCTGCGCTAACAACCACAACTCGCGTATTAGGGTTATTGATTACAATAGACGCACAATTTTGTATGGCATTATGATTTGCGACACTGGTGCCGCCAAATTTGGCAACGTTAAGTGTTGGTTGCATTTAATTTGTATCCTAAAGTAAAAATTTAACGAACGTAATTTGGAAGCATGACATCATCTCCCACTTTTATATTATTTTTTTCGAACCAGCCCTGATTCATCTCCAACGCGAAGCGCACAGGCACAGATGAACTAATAGAGGTTTCATCTTCAGGTTCCATTTGCTTAATATCTGTGATGCGACCAAAGGCATTAATGTAGGCCACATCCAAAGGAATTAAGGTATTGCGCATCCACATACTGGCTATCTTGATTCTATCGAACTTAAACAACATACCGCAGTTTTCACATAGCTCACGGCGATACATCAAACCAAGCGCTCTTTCATGCTGTTCATCTGCATATTCCACTGCCAGTTCAATATCATTTATCGATAGCGAAACTAGGTCTGTTTGTTCTTGTTCATCTTCAGCAAATGTAGTGAAGGTCACTAACACTAGCAACAAAGCATAAATTTTATGCATAACTTTACCTGTTTTATATTTAGCCATAAAAAAAGCCGGGACTTTAAAGTGCCCGGCTTTATATCATGGATGAAGCTTAGGCAACATTCAACGATGGAATAATATTCGCCTTGGCTTTTTCTTCAGCCTCTTTGAATGAAGGCATCTGATCAAAGTTCATGTAGCGGAATATTTCACTGCTCATTGAATCTATTTTACCAGCATAGTCCATATATTCATCTGCGCTTGGAATTTTACCAAGAATAGCACCTACTGCAGCCATTTCAGAAGAACATAAATACACATTGGCACCATCACCTAAACGGTTAGGAAAGTTACGAGTAGAAGTAGAAAGTACAGTTGTACCCGCTAGTACTCGTGCTTGGTTACCCATACATAATGAACATCCAGGCATTTCAGTTCGAACACCAGCACGGCCATAAATGTTGTAGTAACCTTCTTCCATCAACAGGTTTTTATCCATTTTAGTAGGTGGAGAAATCCATAATCTCGTTGGTAGCGTTCCACCAAACTGCTCAAGTAATTTACCAGCAGCGCGGAAGTGGCCGATATTGGTCATACAAGAACCGATGAAGACTTCATCAACTTTATCACCAGCAACGTCTGATAATGTTTTTGCATCATCAGGATCGTTTGGACAACAAAGAATTGGCTCTTTAATGTCGTCTAAGTTAATTTCAATAACTTCTGCATATTCTGCATCAGCATCTGCTTCCATCAATTCTGGATTGGCTAGCCACTCTTCCATCTTACGTGCACGACGCTCTAGTGTACGTGGGTCACCGTATCCTTCGTTGATCATCCAACGAAGCATAGTGATGTTTGAACGTAAGTATTCAGCAATAGATTCTTCAGAAAGTTTGATTGTACAGCCCGCAGCTGAACGCTCAGCTGAAGCATCTGACAATTCGAATGCTTGCTCTACGGTTAGATCTTCTAGACCTTCAATTTCTAGGATACGACCAGAGAATGCATTGATCTTACCTTTTTTCTCTACGGTTAGTAGACCTTGCTTGATTGCATACAATGGAATGGCATGTACTAGGTCACGAAGCGTAATACCAGGTTGACGAGTACCAGTAAACTTGACTAATACAGACTCAGGCATATCCAATGGCATAACACCAGTTGCAGCCGCAAAAGCGACTAAGCCAGAACCTGCTGGGAATGAAATACCCATTGGGAAACGTGTATGTGAGTCACCACCAGTACCTACAGTATCAGGAAGTAACATGCGGTTTAACCAAGAGTGGATAATACCATCGCCTGGACGCAGTGATACACCACCACGGTTCATAATGAAGTCTGGTAACGTGTGCTGAGTTTCGATGTCAACCGGCTTAGGATAAGCCGCAGTGTGACAGAACGACTGCATAGTTAAATCAGCAGAGAAACCTAGACAGGCAAGGTCTTTTAGTTCGTCACGAGTCATAGGACCTGTGGTATCTTGCGAACCAACAGTGGTCATTTTAGGTTCACAGTAAGTGCCTGGTACAATACCTTCTACACCACAAGCTTTACCTACCATTTTCTGTGCTAATGAGAAACCTTTAACGCTTGTTGCAGGAATTTCAGGCTTACGGAACACGTCGCTTGGTTCAAGACCTAGAGATTCACGCGCTTTTTCGGTTAAGCCACGGCCAATGATTAGGTTGATACGTCCACCAGCACGTACTTCATCAAGTAATACTTTTGATTTGTACGAATACTCAGCTAATACTTCACCTGATTTGCTGTTTTTGATTACGCCGTCTAGTGGGAAAATGTCGATTACATCGCCCATTTCCATTTTATCAACGTCTGCTTCAAATACTAAAGCGCCAGCATCTTCCATAGTATTAAAGAAGATTGGAGCTACTTTTGAACCAATACAAATACCGCCGCCACGCTTGTTAGGAACGCCTGACAGGTCTTCACCGAAGAACCAAAGTACTGAGTTAGTCGCAGACTTACGTGATGAACCAGTTCCTACTACGTCACCAACGAAGGCAACTGGATAGCCCATGTTTTTAATTTCGTCGATTTGTGACATAGGGCCAATTTCGCCGTGTTTTTCTGGATTTAAGCCATCACGAGTCATTTTATACATAGCGCGAGCATGTAAAGGAATATCAGGACGAGACCATGCATCAGGTGCAGGTGATAAATCATCAGTGTTAGTTTCACCGGTTACTTTGAAAACAGCCGCCGTAATTTTTTCTGGTAAGTCTTTTTTCGACAAGAACCATTCAGCATCTGCCCAAGATTGCATAACTTCACTAGCGTGCTTATTGCCAGCTCTGTGCTTTTCTTCAACGTCGTGGAATGCATCGAACATCAATAAAGTGTGCTTTAACTCTTCTGCAGCAAGTTCTGCTAAATCAGCATCATCTAACAAAGCAACTAAACTTTCGATGTTGTATCCGCCGTGCATATTGCCTAACAACTGAACAGCAGCTTCACGGCTGATCAAATCACAGCTTTCTTCGCCTTTCGCTATAGCACTTAAAAATCCAGCTTTTACATAGGCTGCTTCGTCAACGCCTGGAGGTACACGCTCCGACAAAAGCTCTAATAAAAATTCTTCTTCGCCAGCAGGTGGGTTCTTCAATAACTCAACTAATCCTGCTACTTGTTCCGCATTTAGTGGTTTAGGTGGAATATCTTGCGCTGCGCGCTCTTCAACGTGCTTACGATATGCTTCTAACACTATCAAGTCCTCTTATGTTCGCCAAAGGATAAAGGTCGTTGGCCTGACCAAAGTTGCACGGGATTATACCTGTAGAAATGGTAAAAATGAATGCTACTAGACTAAAAGCCTAATATATCCGCCATTCATATTATAAATTGAAAACAATTTGTTAATAAGTAAAAGATATTATCCTATATTGATTATTTTTCCATCACTTTGTACAAAGTCGCAGGCTCTCCGTCGCCTAAAATATAAATATCACCTTTTTTAGAAGCTGCAATATCTCTCAATCGGGTTTGTGTTTCGGCAAACAATGTCGCATCTGGCTCAAAATTCTTATTGATCACATAAAGCCGCATAAACTTTAAGCCTGTGACCAAATAATGATCTTGTAGCGCAGGAAATTTATTTCCTTGATAGAAAATCATTGACGAAGGGGCAATCGAAGGCGTCCAATCTAGCGCAGGTAATTGCATGCCTGGATAGTCTTTAAACGGAGAAATAGTGGCCCCTATATAATCCATCCCATTGGTCACCACAGGCCAGCCGTAATTAACACCAGATTTAATAATATTCATTTCATCGCCGCCGGCTGGACCGTGTTCATGGGCAATAATAGTCCCTTCTGGCAACACAATTAAGCCTTGAGAGTTTCTATGGCCTTTAGAAAAAACAAAACTTTCAGGAGCATCCGCTTGTGAATAGAAAGGATTATCCGGAACAGCTTTTCCGGTATCTGACATACGCAAGATCTTGCCTAGATGACTGCTTGTTATTTGTGCTTGCTCTCTATAATCAAAACCATCGCCTGTCGTTATTAGAAGATAGCCTTGCTGGTCAAAGGCCATTCGGCCAGAAAAATGAACCGGTGTATCTTTGCTTTGCGCGACGCGGAATATCTGCTCGACTGAGGTAACGGACGGCGAATCGGATTGTAAATTTTGCAGTTTAAAACGCACTATTTTTAAATAATTATCTTCGAGTGTTCCTGCTGCGTAACTTAGATACAACCAACCGTTAGATATGTATTCTGGATGCAAGGCAATATCCAACAATCCACCCTGCCCTTGGGCAAATAAATCTTGTGGTTGGAACTCGATAAACTTGATGCTTTCACCTTTAACTAATCCAAGACCACCTTGGCGATGGGTCAATAAAAGTTGTTCATCATCTAACAGGGTAATTGACCAAGATGCTGGCAAATCAGTTGCTATGGGTACAAGTTTTAACCCTTTGCTGAAAGCACTGGTAGAAAATACGCAACATATAATCAGTAAAAATAAACGCATAAGCCTCCCTTTTGCTGATAACTATACGAAAATTTGCATCGATTGGGTACATATCGCAGTATAAGAAACATCAAATAACAAGAAGGCGAATGTTGCGTGTCAAAATGGGTTTCACTTTTTATACGATTTTTTTTCTCTGTAGTCGTCGGATATTTTTTTGCGAGTGTGTTCCATACCCAATCCGTATTAGCCAAATTAACAGCACTAGACGTCCAAATTACCTTTATGCAGAGGATTTCAACCACTTATACTGACTTCATAGGATTAGCACCTAAATATGGAAGCGTTGTTTGTATTGGATTATTAATCGCATTCTCTGTTTGTCACTGGCTACAAAAAAAGTTGGGGGGAAATCCAGTATATTGGTTCAGTTGTGCCGGAGGCGTTGCTCTGCTGTCCATTCTTCTGATAATGCACCCTATCATGCAGGTGAGTTTATTAGCCGGCGCTAGAGATCTCTCGGGCATAATTCTTCAAGTAATTGCCGGTATCCTTGCGGGACTCACCTTTTCGCGCCTGCAAAAACGTCCCTCGACCACATAATACTTGTGTTGTCACCCACATTTATAGAACACAATAACAAATGGTAATTTGGCGCTATACTTTCATCTGATCCAAAATTGTAAATATTATGTTATACATTAATGACTTTATGGAGTAAGTATCATTATGGCAACCTCTACCTTAATCCCAAACAACATCAAATGTTTAGCTGACTATATTGAACATACATTTTCCGAATTCCAGGACCGGCCTGCATATAGCGCTTTGGGTCAAGAAAAAACCTTTGCGGAAATTGAGGATCTCTCTGGTAAGTTTGCTTCTTGGCTACAACACAATACAGATTTACAACCCGGGGACAGAATAGCCATTCAATTGCCCAACTTAATTCAGCACCCCATAGCGGTTTACGGTGCACTTAGAGCGGGATTAGTGGTAGTTAATACGAATCCGCTGTATACACCTAAGGAAATGTTGCATCAATTTAACGATAGTGGAGCTAAAGCTCTGGTTATATTGTCTGACTTTTTACCAAAATTTGAAGAAATTAAAGAAAAAACCTTTATTAAAACTGTCATTGTCACCAGCGCCACTCAACTCCTAGACCAAAAACAAGTAGTGTGTGAATACCCGTGTTATGAACAAATATTTTCTCAAGGGGCGTTACTAGACCTTTTACCACGCAAAGATACGGATTTAGATGATACAGCGATTTTACAATACACTGGCGGAACAACAGGTGTATCAAAAGGCGCAACTCTTACTCACCGTAATGTACTTGCCAATAGTGCACAAACTCAAGACCGGCTTGGTCAATCTTTTGTTGCTGGAAAAGAAATCGTTGTATGCCCGCTTCCGCTTTATCATATTTACGCATTTACGGTAAATATGATGGCCTTTTTTGGTAAAGGGGCTATGAATATACTTATTCCAAATCCAAGGGACATGGAAGGCTTTGTCAACACTATAAAACCTTATCCATTTACTGCCCTTGCAGGATTAAACACAATTTTTGTTGGTTTATGCTCTCAATCAGCATTTAGAGACATGGATTTTTCCCATCTTAAACTCACCATCTCGGGAGGAACAGCCTTGACTAAGGCGGCGGCTGACCTTTGGTTTCAAACCACAGGTTGTACAGTAACCGAGGGTTATGGCTTGTCAGAAACAGCACCCGTTTTGGCGTTTAATCAACCTGGAAAAGAAGTATTAGGTACTGTAGGTCCTGCGTTGATAGAAACTGAAATTGAAATCTTAGATGACAAAGACCAACCTGTTGAACAGGGGCGAGAAGGACAAGTCGCGGCTCGCGGTCCTCAAGTAATGCCAGGTTATTGGCAGCGTCCAGAAGAAACAGATAAGGTGATGACCAAAGATGGTTTCTTTAAAACGGGTGACGTTGGTGTAATCACCTCAGATGGTTGTTTAAAAATTGTTGATCGGCTTAAAGATCTCATTATCGTTTCAGGCTTTAACGTGTATCCAAACGAAGTAGAAGATGTTCTTGCTCAGCATCCGCAAATCCTTGAGGCTGCAGTCGTTGGCAAAGAGGATGAAAAAACCCAAGAGCGCGTTTGCGCCTTTATTACTGTGAGTTCACCTATTGACGAAGAGGAAGTTATTGCGTTTTGTCGTAAATCTTTAACCGCGTACAAAGTGCCTAAAGAACTTAATGTGTTGCAGGAATTACCCAAGTCTACTGTTGGTAAAGTATTGAGGCGTGAGTTGCGTTAGGTCGCGGCATACGCCGATAACGGGCGGCTCATTGGTCATCTCGCGTTTTTTGGTCGTCCCGCACTTATTTCCGTCATCCCGCACTTATTTCCGTCATCCCGCACTTGATGCGGGAACTCTTCCCAGCAAAACAAAATTTGAAAATTACCCTTACCTAGTTTAGCTTGTGTCATTTACTTCCTTTGAAAATAATTAGATGGATTCTTTACAGGCTTTTCTAGACTTTGCAATTGGTGTTATCGGGCCTGTTGTGGTGCTCCTGAGTTTTGGTTACGGGCTGTTTCGTACCGGCTTATTAACTGATGATTTTGTCGAGCGGGGATCTCGGCTTATCTTTAATTTCGCTCTTCCAGCTTTGCTATTTATCAATATCAGTCAAGCTGATTTAAACAGTTTAATTGATCCTAAGTCAGTAGCTATTGGCATTAGCGGCACCTTATTAGTTTTCGTTGTATCTTTTGTGATGGTATCTGTAGGTGTAAAAGAGGTTGCAGATAAAGGCGTTCTTGTACAAGGGATATTTAGGTCTAACATGGGGATTATTGGCTTAGCCTATTGCGCAAAAGCTTATGGACCTGAGGGGCTGGCATATGGGTCGGTATATATGGGCTGTCTAACCATAGTGTACAATATTTTAAGTGTGGCTGTGCTTAACATATTTCAAAATCAACAAACTAACTTTATCAAAATACTAAAAGGAATAGCCTCAAACCCCATCATCTTGAGCATCATTGCGGGTTTAATATTCTCCGTACTACATATTCCTTTGCCGCAAATTGCCCATAATAGCCTTAGTTATTTTGCCCAGTTGACCTTACCCTTAGCATTGCTATGCACAGGCGCTGCTTTGCGCTTTTCTTCTTTGGGGGAACATTGGCGATTGCCTTTGGTGGGCATAATGGGCAAATGTTTTATTTATCCTTTGGTTATTATATTTTTGGCGATTCAGTTTGGTATTTCGGGCATGCCACTCGGTGTAATCTTTCTTATGGCAATGAGCCCAACAGCAGCAGCAAGCTATATCATGGTGAGAAAAATTGGCGGCAATCATCAACTTGCCGCGCAAATTATCGCTTTGAGTACGGTAGTTTCTTTACCCGTTACCGTTATCGGCTATTGGATAATGTTACAAGTATCAAACATTAACTAACCCCAACTGGTTATAAGCAATGGCGCTGGGGTTAACTAGACACTTGGGCATAATAGCCTGCGGCATTGCGAATATTAAACACTCTATCGCCATCAAACAGTAAATATTGCCCTTTGATACCCAGAAGTTGCCCTTCAATAACCGGGACCTTATCCAAATTTAAGGATTTTATTTTTTCCGGATGTTGCAATACTGGATATTCAATTTGAACCGGATTCGCTTCAACTTCGCTAATGCTTTGCAAGCCTTCTGATGCAATTAACGCTTTTAGTTCATCCTCAACCAGCGGCTTTAAAGCTTGCCATCTCTCAACCAAATCAATGGCTGCATAGCCACCTTTTAGCATGGTTCGCCAATTGGTTTTATCGGAAATGTGCTGGGCAATAGTCGTTTCGACCAAGCCGCTTATTTTGCGTGTTGCCACTCTAAAGATTGCCATCGCCTGAGTGGCGCCTTGATCTATCCAACGAGACGACACACCGTCAGTAACGTGGCGAGTAATGCCTACCTTAACTGCACCGGTATTTGCCAGATATACAAAATGATCTTGCATACAGTTTGCCTCTCCCCACTCTGGTTCACGACAAGTACCTTGAGCAAAATGGCATTGCTCAGGCTTAATAATACAAGTATCACATTGAGCTAAACTGCGAAAACAAGGAAAACAATAGCCTTGTTGAAAACTTTTATTGGTTTTTCGCCCACAATGAACACAATTAATTTGAGATTGAAATTCGATGCAAACTTGTTGACCTATAAGAGTATTCATATGCACATCTTGATCTGCCAACGACAAAAAATATTGAGCAACATTATTGTCATCAATATCCACGCGCATCTTGCTCAAATTACCAATAAGATCAGGCATAAATTCCTCTGTATAGTGCTTTTTTCTCGTTATTTTGGCTCAGGGCTTACCTGACGCAACATTGGAATCGCATTGTATAAGCTGAAAAGAAATTATTCACCCCAAACTGCCCATTCATTGCCACAAGGGTCAAGAAAATGAAAACGTCGCCCGCCTGGAAATGAGAAGATTTCTTTGCAAATCTCACCGCCATTATCCTTAACATCTTGGCAAGATTGCTCTAACTCCGCGCTATAGATGACCACTAATGGACTACCATTTTCTGTTTTTGCAGATTTATCACTTTGAAAAAATCCACCATCAAAACCATTCGCGGAAAAAGCGGTATATTGCTCACCATAGTCTGTAAACTGCCAGGCAAACGTTTGGCTAAAAAACTTTTTCACCGCGTTTAAATCGCTAGCATGAAGTTCGATATAGTTAATGCTGTTGTGTTGTTGCATGATGGCTTTTCCTTGTTATTTTTTCCATTGTTTGGCCACTCCAACTTAGTGACCTTGGATTTTAGTCGAGGCTAATTTGTATTGATATCCTTTACTATTACTTTTTTGATTTTCTTATTTTTCGATAACAAAAACGCACCGGCCAACTAATTAAAATATTGAAAAATAACGCTACCAACAAGCAGTAAATAATGTCCATAGGACTTAACGGAATCGACGGGCTGAAATTGTCCACCACTTTCTCCAAAGACTCTGAACGTTTAGGCTGAAACATATACCAAGCACGCTCAAAAAGATTGCCCGATTTAAAATTATCCAAAGCCTCGGTTAAGGACTCGTACTCTTGCATGGTGAGTAATTTTTGTTCACCGTCATATTTAATCGCAGGTACATGACTTGATGTGAAGTCATCAATCATAGCGTACACATCGGGATATTCATGGCGTCGGGCATTTTCTTTATAGCCTTCGACTTGCTTGTGAACCGCCTCATAATAGCCGTTTAAAAACTGCAAGTACTGGTCCGATAAAATTGGGATTTGAAAGGCTACTATAAGTAAAAAAGCAAAAAGCAGTTTGTCGAAAAAATTGGAAATCACTGAATTATTTTCTACCGTTAATCTAAATTGTTATCTTTTAAATACTGATGTAATAGATTATCGGTTTGCGGCCTATACATTCCATCAGCAAAAGTGCCACAGGCTTTTTGTAATTGAGCGATAGCCTGAGGTAATAAGTCAAAGAATTACTATATCTCAAGATAGCAAATGGGGTGAATACTTATTTGTTCCAAATGTTCGCGTCTTTTTGCGAATATTTGAATAAGGACACTAATGCAGGAATGAAGATCACTGCAATTCCCATCAATAAGAGTTGATGCCAAACACTAATCGCTGAATTGAATAACAAAGAACCGGCAAAGATTATTGCTGCTGTATAAACCAGACTGACTAGCCAAAATAAAACTCGCCAAATCCATCTTTTAAGGAAGGCCCATTGTTGCATGTAACCGACAAAGCCAATAATGAGAACCAAGGTTACTATAAGGGGCAAATAACGACTGGCGAACCCGCCAGAATCCGTTGATATTTTTTGTATTAATCTCACTATTGCTGGAACCAATAACAAGACAAGATAACACCAGTGTTTTAATTTCATGTTTCCAATTACTAACGCTTAAAATTGTCGGTTTTTTTTACAATACCACATTTTGAATATCAAGCTACCACAGTAAACGCATGATTTATATTGTTATTTTTTTGAGGCACATAATATGCTTCAAATAAAGTTCACGCTAGGCCTACAAAAAAATCGGAGAACAAGATGGTCTCTTTCAAACCGCGTAGTCTTTGTTTTTACTCTGTAGTATTTATTTTATTAGTGTTTAATTCCTTTGCTGATGCCCGTCTTGTCAGAGGGGGTGGTAGAGGTGGAATTACCGTCAGTTTCGGTACGCTCGACTTATTAGTCCCCATGTCAGCCATTAACGATTTTTCACTGTTAGATTACAGTTACTACGATTCTATGCCTAGTGAAGATAGAGTTGGCATAATCCCACCATCTTACCCTATGGTCCAAGGCGTCCCGGACGACTGCTTTGAGCCACTGAGTGGTGACGAACCTTTTGTGGATGATCCTTGTTATTGGGAATTTAGTGAAACTGAACAAACCCTTGAATTTTTAGGTTCTACTGTTTCACACTTCGAAAATGCTATTCAAAACATCACTTGGCAGATTTACCCAGCAAATGTTAGTGTTTTCAGTCCGACGGCTACCCCTTTATATGAATTTGATAACAGCCATACTACGGTAAATCCTTTGCAATATGCAGGCAATATGCCGCATAAAACCCTAGCGTTTAGTGCGCCAATGCCGGCTGGTATCGCGCCAGGCGAGTATCAAGTTTTATTAACAATGGAGCAAACAGCGCCCGATGGCTGGGTTTTTTATTCAGGCGATACAATATCAAACCTAGATGAAGCCTGCCTTGGAGATCCCGGTAATATTCAATGTAGTCTCCTTGGAAATATTCGCGGTACCACATTCACGCAATCAGCACTAGAAAGAATGGTCGTTGTTTCAACACCGCAATCTATCGGAATATTCTCAATTATATTTTTGTTGATTATGCGAATGAGAGCGAAAAATACAACATAACAAATTGAGATTAATTAATTGAATTTACATATTTTTTTGCTTTAAAAATTTCTCGACTTGTTGTTTTTCGTTTGCCAATTCTTGTTCCATTTTTGAAAGAGAATTGGCAAAGGATGCATTTCCAACTACATCCTGAAGCAAAGGATCATGTTTAGTCCACCATTGTAACCAGCCATTTTCAATAGCTGACGTAAATAAAGTTGCAGCTGTTGTTTCATCCCCTCGCAACACATTTAGCCTTGCTCCCAGATATTCGAGATAAGGGTCATTGACCCCCGATTCAACGGCTTCTAAATACAAGGTATTACAGCGCTGTGTTAGTCGATTGAACTCTTCGAGATTATCCTCTTGCTTAAATACCCAAGCAAATTCAATTGCTGGAGAACAAAACGGCATTTCGAAAAGATCCTGCTCCTCAAGTAAGTCTTTTGCGGCTAATAAATCTTGTTTACCTAATTCTTCTTCGCCAAATAAAAGGTAGTACCAACCTGATTCAAACAGTAGCCATGGGTCATTTGGATAGGTTGCTTTTTCAAGCTCCATGCGTTCAAACAATGCTTGGTATTCTTTATCAATAATTAAAAAAGAAGTCGTGTAGTCTTCTAACAAAACAGAACTAAAGGATTCATCGTTAACCCCCACTTCTATTAAGGTTTGAATATAATTACGTTGAAAAGCCTCATTTTCTGGCGATTGCTTATGTGCCTGCCACCACATTTTCGCCGTTTCAGATAAATCGCCAGAGAAATAATTTAAAGAAGCCAATCCAGCGTAGCCAAATGGAGAATTAGGGAATTCATTGATTAATTGAGTAAATTGTTCTTGCGCCTGCTCAATGTCACCATTTTGTAATTGATAAAATCCCAGATTGTATTGGTTTGCAATAGAAACAGGGTCAATCTTGTAAGCTGTTTGCAATTCTTCCCAAGCCTCACCGTATTGACCAATACTGTCGTAAATTGCAAATTTCCACATATAAGCTTTCGCTAAACTAGGGTTGAGGCTTGTAGCTTTATCTAGAGACTCAAGGGCTTCTTGATCTTTATCTTGTAACAACGCAAGAACAAGTCCTTGAACTGCATAAGCCTCAGCTAAATCTGGTTCTCTGGTTAGTGCTTTTTCTAAGTTTTGCATGGAGAGTCTGCTAGCAATATCGCGATCTAACACACTAAAGAAAGCATCATGCCCAAACCCTTGTGTTTCTTTTGCTAACATGGCCAAGGTATCCGCAAGCCCAACATAAGCTTGAGCATATTCAGGATCTAAACCTATTGCCTGTTCATAATATTTGCGCGCGGCTTTCATGGACTCAGTGGTTTGTTTTCTGTATTCCTCACGGCCTTTTAAATAAAATACGTATGCATCTGTACTGGCTGTCTTCGAGTCGCTATCGACGTCTTGTCTTGCAACAAAACGATCTTGTAATAAATTAGCAATAGCACGAGCTATTTCCTCTTCAATTGCGAAAATATCTTTAAACTGACGATTGAAATTTTCCGACCAAATAGTTTTACCACTTTGGGTATCTAGTAATTCGGCTCTGATATTGAGTTTATTACCAGTGACTCTAACTGACCCGGTAACCACTGCATCAACCCCTAAACGTCTACCAATATCTGTGGGAGGAAGGTTTTTTTCATATAATGTTATAGTTGCACTGGACGCAGCAACTTTTAGCTGACTTACTTTACCTAATAGGTTTGTAAGCTCTTCTGTTAAACCAATAGATAAAAACCCTTGCTCTTGTTCTGCGCTTTGATCTGAAAAAGGTATAACAGCAATTGAATCTGCACTTTTAATTTGGCTTAAACCAGCTTCAGACTTTTCTAACTCAGTTCTGACTTGCTCAAAATACAGATAACCGAAATATCCAGATATTGCGATGATGAGAGACAAAATTAACCATTTGCTTTTGCCAAATTGAACATCCGATTGTCCATCGGGTTTCTTTACAGGTGCAATACCAGCGAGAGTGATATCAAAAAACCATGATAGATAAATAACAACAGGTAAACTAGCAATTAATATAACGGCAGAGAAGGTATTCACTAACGGATGCAGATTGAACATGGGTTGTATCACGATTACAACCTGCAACAGCAACCAGACCAATGCCATGTAAGGAAGTATGGTAGGCAGTACATTACGTCGACGTAATTCAGACAAAAATGTCTTGAACATAATAGTCCCAGTTAATTTAAAGGTGTTACCACTACAACTGCGCTCAACACGCTAATAACATTGGTTTTTTAGTTTTTTTATGTTGAACTAGAAAGAAAATAAAATCAATGCTGGTGTTTGTTTTATAAACAATAATTCCTATTCTGGCGGCCCTTCATCATAAGCTACAACCCCCTCGGGAATAATTTCCCAAGTAGCTTTCGAACCAACAAAAATATGGTAGCCAATTTCGATGTTTGGGTCCCCGTTTACACATCCAAGTGTTACACCATGCACCTTATTTTTATATGTACCGCAAAGGGTAGAGCCGCATTTACTGCAAAATTGTAAACCAAAATCTTCCATGCTTTGATAACTCGTTAGCAGTTCTTTACCTTGCAACCATGTAAACTCGTCAGGATTAACCACCGCATATGCAGAAGCTTGCGCACTAAAAGCTTTTCGACAACGAGAACAATGACAAGAGCGAGCATCTTTAAGGTTGCCTTTGATCTGGTATTTAATACTGCCGCAAAAACACTCGCCGGTAATCGCCATAAATAAATTCTCCCATTGTTGTTGCTATGATGTTTACTCAGTCTAATTGCTTACATTTTTAAAAAACAATATCAAAGGAAATGCCGTGATAACGCCGGATAAAAAGCTTACAAAGACTGGAATAGCGATAACTTGCCAAGTTTTTAAAATTAAGAACTTGCGTAAAATGTAGCCAAACACTATCAAGGTGATCAGGTAGGAAAAAAACAGCTGTATATTTAAAAGTCCCGCTATTAAGCCTACAATCAACTGAACACCGATAAAAAGGCCAGTCAATACTAAACTTCTTTGATTTATTTTGTGAGCCACTTTCAAAAAAGTAAGTACTAACTTAAAACCTATGAAAGTCCCGGCAATTAAACTGATTAACGTTATCGCTATAAAACTAGCCTGCATATTAATTATCAATCATCAGAGCTGTGCTTTCTAATTTCACACCATTCTTTATTCGCATCACTCATAATTTTTGCAAACTCTTCTTCTAAGGCACTTCGATCAAAGGCAGGATCTTTATCTAAAGCCAGTTCTAATCGAGATAACAGATCGTTTAAATTATTACGCACTCTTATTTCAAAAATCCAAAGCTTTTCAGGACTTCGTAGCACTGTGTACGCCATAATAACGGGAAGTATTATTGCAAGAATTCCACTGATAACACTTGAGCTTACACCCCAAAAGGAATAGTCGAAATTTGTTGATATTGCCAATAAAATAGAAATTACCGAGGTTGTTCCCCACAACGTTCGATACATCAATTTGTGTCGATTGGCTTCAGTCGCAAATACTTTTACCTTTTTATTAATTTTTCTGTGAAGCAAATCATATGAAAAATCGGGCTCATCCTTGTTACTCATTTTGGTCTCTATTCGCTAGACTTATAGAATCTACAATACGCTACGAATTGACGTTTAGCAAAGCATCTATTGTTAACGTCTAAACAGATGAAATCAAATTAGAAGAAACGTCAGAACAATTCGCAAATGATTGGTTCATCGGATGGATTAGAATAGATGAGTTTGTCGTCGCTGATTAAAAAGATGACGGCTTTTGAAAATTCTAATGCTTCAAATGACCCACAATCGCCTTCTAGCATAACGCCATTTTTTAGTTTAATTAGATAATGGTATTTCCCACTACCACTGAACAATGAATAATAAAAATCCTTAGTTTCATCATCTCTCATATAGTTGAAATCTAGTTGCCCATTTTGTATCCATATAGTTACTTCGATAGCATCTATGCCCGAACTGTTTAAAATACTCACCTGCGGGTATAAGGCTCTACACATAAAATAAATGAAAAGCAACGCAGAAAAAATAGTCACTAATTTGCTGTTTTTTAACGTCACATGAGCTCCTTCTGAGAATGTGGTTAAATAAAAATACTGACTCAGTAAGTAACAAACCAAATTGCTTTGATTAAAATGTAGGCTATTTAATAATCAACGTCTATCTGGGATATTCAAAGTAACTAGTTATTTGTCCTCGCCTTATATGCATTGCGTTTCATAAAAAGACCAATAATGGATAGTAGGCTACAGATTGTAATTATTATTAATCCAACGATAATTAAGGCGCTTGTAGACAATGTCAGCAAGTACAGTATCTGCCCAACTAGAACGCCAAAATATACACTTGAGTAGGACGCATCTTTAGGAATAGCGGCAATGAAACCAGCAATTACTAATGCATAGATGTAGTAAAAATAGGGAGAATCCCAGGGTTCAATTTCGCCTGTGATATAAGGACTCAAAAACCAAATTGCAGCACCGAGTAAGGTCGATATTAAAAAACTTATTTTAGGTTTCTTCATCTAACCCTCCATGGATTTCACAAAACAATTACCTGACTTAGAGTGTATTACCTTTAACTCTCGTATAACTCTAAAGGTAGACCATCAGGGTCTTGAAAGAAAGTAAATTTTTTGCCCGTAAATTCATCCACACGAATAGGCTCAACTGGAATTCCGTTGCTTACTAAATGATCAACCGAAGAATCAATGGAATTAACCTCAAAAGCTAGGTGCCTAAGTCCTTGTGCTTCAGGCTTTGTCGGTCTAGGAGGCGGTGAAGGAAAAGAAAATAGTTCAATCTGACCACCGTCGGGAAGCGCTAAATCTAATTTATACGACTGGCGGCTTTCACGGTAATTTTCTGCTAACACTTTTAGCCCAAGCACCTTAGTATAAAACCCTTTCGACGCCTCATAGTCAGAACAAATTATAGCGACATGATGAATTTTTTTTAACTGCATAGCCAAGTTCCTGTCAATAGAAAGCGAAATTTAGAACGCCAGTCTCATTTACGCTAATGTACCCTTACCTTAGCAAAAATATGGCTATCGTAGAACTTACCGTTTTTAAAAATGGATTTTTCTAATATAGCCTCATGTTTAAAACCTGAATTTATTAAAAGTTGCATAGAGGCTAGATTGGAAGAAAACACCGTCGCGAAAATTCGCACAATGTCTGTTTTAGAAAACACTTGCTCTAAGAGCATTTCAATTGCTTGGCTAGTGATACCTTTACGCCAATATTCAGCGTCTAACCAATAACCGAGTTCGCCGGTTCTTTGATATTCAAATTCGCCTCTAGTTACACCAATACACCCCACTAATTGGCTATCAAATTCAATGGCTTTTATTAAATCACCTTTACTCCCTTCGGTTATCCACCAGCTAGCGTCTTCAGGCGTATAAGGGCTAGGAATCTTTGTCGACAAAAACTGATTAACGGATTTATCGTTTAATATATCCACCAATTTTGGTAAGTCGTTTTGCTGAAAATCTCTCAATAACACCATAGAATTTGTATCTGCCAATTAGTTTTGGATAGCACCGCAAATCTGAGCTTTCACAGTGGCGCTCATTGTTAAACGATGTTGACAGGCTTGCTCAAGATTTGCTTGAGCTTGAGTTGAATCACTGAATTCTTCACGAATAACCGAAAACATCTGTAAAGCCTTATCTGCCAAATTTGACCAAAGTAATTCGTAGGCAATCGAGGTCATACTTTGTTCATCTAAAAGGTACTTATTTTCTTTTATGTCCGCGAGCACTTTGTCAAAGGTATTAGAGTATATGCCGCTAGTCAGTGCCAGTACAATGTCTTGCTCGCGACTTGGCAGATCTTGGTCATATAAAACAGCCGCAATATCCGAGGTTAACTGACGTTTCAGGAAATAATTCATACCAGTGTTGCTGAGAATAATGATGCTATGTTTGTCGTCGACGAATCGGGTCAACATACTGCTGTAACCATCAATTTTTCCATCATACATGTGGGCACTTACTTGCATTGAAGCACTTATGGGGAAATCACCTACTCGCCAACTATAGGGCGCTTTTGGGTTAAATAATTGCTGTTTGCTTTGGCTATTTATTAAGGTGTCATTATACAAGGCTTGTTCGAAGGCAAAGATGTTTTGCACATTACTATAAATAGCCGCGCCCGCGCCAAATAAGGTTAAGTTTTTCGCAGCTATGGTGTTGTAGCCACCTGCTTGATTCCACTCGTAAGCTTGTACAAGGCTCGAATCTGCCGAATGTTCGAGTGTTACACCAGAGTTGACCATTTTTAACGGCGCGAATATATGGTTGTAGACACTAGTAGAAAAATCTTCACCAGTAACCTTTTGAATAACTTTACCCAGTAAAAAATAGCCGGGATTTGAATATAGGTAATCAGCTCCTGGCTCAAAATTCCTCGGCATCTTCGCTATGATATCAACAAATTTTTGTTCAGATGTTTGAGCATGAAAATCACTGTCAAACCAACCATCTATAATGAAGTGATTGGGGATGCCAGACGTGTGGCTTAACAAGTGATGTAAGGTAATTTCTTTACCCGATGAAGTCTTAAATTCAGGTAAATAATCACTTAAGGGGTCATTAAGAGCTAGTTTTCCCTGCTCTTTTAACATCAGAATTAAAGTGGCAGTTATTGGTTTACTTAATGATGCTAACTGAAAGGGGCTTTCGGCAGTCAGCGGTACATTTTCAGCTCGATTTGCAAAACCATAAGCTTGGGTAAAAATAGGCTTACCGGCGTTGGCAACGAGCACCACTCCTTCAAAGGCATGATGCTTTAGGTAAAGATCAACAATCTGAGCGATTGAATTAGCCTTATTTGAATCTTTCTTATGAATTGTATTCGCCTGACTTGGTGGCTGCAAAAACACAATAACAAAAATAATACTTAGCAGTAGTTTCCCTACTCTGGCTATCCTCAAAATCGTTAACTCCTGATTGCTTAAATTAATCATTGAAAACATCAACGATTATGCGGTTGTGGGTAAGTCAGTCAAGGGCTGAAAATATTGACGTCTCTTATTCTACTTCCAGATTATAGACTTCAGCGATTAGTTTTTTATACTCCGATAACGGCGGCAAGCCAAGAGTGCTGTTTAATTATTTTTTTAAGTCTTTGCGTGTTACCGGCGTCAATTTCTCTCATTTGTGAGACTAAATCTTCAGGTGGATTATCCCATCCGATCTTACCAATACTTTCTCTTACCTGTTGGTCGGCGTTCGCCATTTCCTGCAATTCATTTTGCAAATTCAAATCTATTGCCGCAAATGACTGAAAAGACAATAAAGTCAAAATGAAAAGATACCGCATACTACTAAGCTCCGTGCTATTGAATAAAAATTATGATGTTTGGGTGCATTGGGCTGGTGTTTATAACAACTATTACAAATTTAAGAAAAATAAAATAGTAAGATTTTTCCCCAGTGTAATCTGACCCTATTCCTTGAAAAAAATTTCAAATGACAAAAGCCAACTTAGTTGGCAATCAATTGACTATTGATTGTATATATTAGGATGCCAAATCTGCATTAGCATTTCTGGGTTTTCAATTGCTTTAAACCCAAATCGGGCATACAAGCCATGGGCATCTCGCGTGGCCAGCATTATTCGTCGCAAACCCTGCAGTTCTGGGTGTGACACTATGGTTTGTATCAACCATTTACTTAACCCTAAACCCCGGTACTCTTCAATAACGAATACATCCGCCAAATAAGCAAAAGTGGCTTTATCAGTAATTAAACGCGCAAAGCCAATCTGTTTTCCGGTATTTTCAAATAGACCAAAGCACAGGGAGTTTTCGATGGCTGTTTGTAAAGTTTCTCGAGGGATATTCTTTGCCCAATAGGATTGCGAAATAAATTGATAAACAAATTCAAAATCAAAATCGTTTTGTTGTGTACTAATTTTGTAGCCTTGCACGGACGCTTCCTATTTTCGTGATTTAGTAGTTTGAAGTGAAATAAACTGATTCAACTTGGAGAGTGTTGTTATTATTAGAACTTCTTTACGCTCGGAGTATTTCAATAACTTATCTAAAAAATCCTGATTCCAAAACTTCGGGCACAATTTGAGCGTCTTATAACTTTGCATAGTGCCATTAAAAGCAGAACTTCCTTCCGGCCATCCTTCTGGCTTTACAATTATTCCTTTGAGTAGTCGCTTAGTGACAAACCAGTAACTCATCCAATAAGGCAAATCAATATAAATCAAGGTATCTGCAGCGTCTAAACGCTGATAGAACGCACTGATTGGCCCGAACCCATCAATAATCCAGCTGTCTGAATTAAGAATATCGGTATGGATAGTATCAAATTCTTCTCGTGCGACAAGCTCTCCGTTAGGTTTATAAATAATTGAATCTAGAGGGTACAGAGGTAAGTCACTAGCCGACGCTAACGCTTTGCTTAGCGTGGACTTTCCACTACCTGGCTTTCCAAAAACAGCTACCTTTTGCATTTATTCCATCCTGGTTTTGAATCTCTAAAGGTAGAAAAAGAAAACCCACCTTCAGAGGTGGGTTGATGTATCTAATGCATATCAAAGTTCCCACCATTCCTAAGGAATGATGATAATTCGTATGCTAAGTTGAGTATTATTTAATTTCATGCAGTAAATTTCACACAATACATACAAGTTGTCAATCGGCTTAGTTTGCTTTGCTAACATGAGCGTTAATATTATTAAGTTCTCGACCCTCTTTGGCACAATCATAGATCAATGTTAGTCTTGACTTAGTAAATTGTTGAATAATTTATACAAAGGCTTTTCGAAAATATAAAAGTAGATATCTAAAGGCGCATAAGTGTCTTTACTACAAATCCTTATTGCAATCCTCGCAGCTTGTTCGTGAGGGTATCCATAAGCGCCACAAGATATAGCGGGGAATGCAATCGACTTACAGCCATTTTCGAGAGCTAAATTGCATGCATTTGTATAAGCACTTTCTAGCGTTAAGGACGGATTGGGATCACTGGAAAATATGGGACCAACAGTGTGAATCACATATTTTGATGGCAAATTACCAGCCCCTGTTATTCGCGCCTCCCCAAACGGACAACGTATTCCGTTGACTGGCTTAACCTGACGACAGGCTTCTAATAATCTGGGACCAGCAGCTCTATGAATAGCACCATCCACGCCGCCTCCGCCGAGCATTTTGGGATTTGCTGCATTGACAATAGCATCGACATCGGCAGACGTAATATCTCCGAGAATTACCTTAATATTCGTCACAATAATTGCTCTTTGGCATCTTTATACAACATTCTAAGCACATTAATTGATAAGTATAAATTGACTTTAAAAAAGCCTGATTAGGATTACTTTAAGTCTATAAAAACCTCTGGGTGCTGCTCAGCAATCCGCAGTAGTGCCATAGCTGGACCTTGAGGCTCCCTCCGACCCTGCTCCCAATCCTGAAGTGTTCGCTTGCTTACGCCTAATAATGATGCAAAAGCTGATTGCGATAATTGTAACTTAGTTCGAATGACCTTGGGTTCTGATGGCGGATTTAACTCTCGCGTTTTAAGTTTGGTTTTGCCTGCCTTAAAAACCTTAACCTCTCTAATTCCTTCGAGTATTTCAACACCTATATCTCTATCACTCATCGTTAATCGCCTTAGCAATTTGTTTTAAAATATGGCTCTGGATAGTATCAACTTCAGATTTACCATAGATTGTTAACATCCATATTTCATTGTCAGACTGCTTTAAGTGGTAGATTATTCTGACACCGCCACTTTTCCCTGTACCTCCAGATACCCACCTCACTTTTCTAACGCCACCTGAACCTCGAATAAGCACTCCAGCATTTGGATTAGTCAACCAGTAATTTTGAAAAGCAATATATTCATCTTCAGACAAATAGTTAGGTAACAACCTAGTAAATTTGGTCGTTTCTATGAAAATCATTAAGCAGCAAATATGACGGCAATGCCGTATACTGTCAAGAGTAAATTTGGACTATTGGGCAACATCAGCTGGTATTCAATTTGAACATTTAAAGTTCTATTTAGTCTGATGTAATCAGGAGAAAACTACTACTGAACTTTGATGCAGTTTTAAAGTGTAAGGTCGAGCATCAAAAATTTAGAATTTAAGACTAGCTTTTTGTTGCCCTATACTCGGTTAGTAGTAAAAATTAAAAAATAAAGCACAAGCTAACATTCCACCGTACGGAAGACAGGTAATAGCCAATAATGCTCGCTTTTTAACTGGTTTTGGCCATAAAAAATAATAGATAAACACTGGAACAAAGATTGGACTTATGAAAACACTAAGGGCAATAAAATACCCGCCCTCGTAACCAAAGTTACCTCCAAAATAGACCCAGTAAATGCCATAAATACCAACCAAAGCATTTATAGATGCTAAACAAGTAAATAGGATTAAAGCCTTTTCATTGGAAAATAATGACTCTCTGTATAACCAGCTTTTCACCTTGCACTTCCTTGATCTGTCTAAAACCCCTCTTACGAACACAAATGCTATTGACCACTTTCAGCCATCTCTTTGATAATTTGTGCTTTTACAAAATGATCTAGTTGATGCTTTTGTATCCACCAAGTAGCTGCTTCCATGAGTAATTCTGGGTTGTCATTTTTATTCGCAAAAAAAGCATAAAAAGATAGCCCGACATTGTCTCCTTTCGATGCCATCTTAGCATCGCAAACATTAACGATTTTTTCCCTTAGAGATTGTCGCATTGATTCTGCCTAACTCCTTTTGGCTTATCTCGCTTATTTAGTGAATGGACAGATTATGGGGTTACGATAGTGCATGCAAGTGGCATGGCGTGGGCTTGTAATCTCCGGTTAAAATCTTGCTAGGTAACATCACCAACAAACCCAAATTTTTTCCTACTTATAAATAAAACGACAAGCACAATTATTCCTACTACTGTGCCAAATGGAAACGCTAAGAGTAATAAGGTTGAATATATTATTAATGCCCAAAAAAACCACTTAGTTCGATAATTCAATCCCACAACAGAAAATGTCAAAAGGCAAAGTGCTACTAAAAATAAGAAGAATCCTATTACTGTAGATAAGACTGCTGATGACATTTCTTGTTGTGAAGTTTTGGGTTCATTCGCTCCAAACAGCGTTATCTCTTGAAATGAGGAGGACATATTTAAATAGGAATCTATAATCCCCCAAAGAGGAGCCCAAAAAAGCAGTAATCCTATTATCGCGACATATTTCCCTACAGTTTCCTTATTCATTCTCTATCCTTATTTGATTGTCTAATATTTGGAGCACCGGCCGACGGAAAGTGAAGCGAATCTGCTGACTGCACTTGTTAGTGTTTAATTCTTCCCAAAAGGTCGTTCACTTCCTGAACAACCATATCTGGTTCATCGTTCTGTGGGAAATGGTAACTTTGTTCTGTTAATACGGCTTTCCCTTGGGGAAATGCTTTCGCCCACTTGGAATGCAATTGCCCCCACATTTCCCGGGCCTCATCGGTAAAAAAGAGTAATGGAGGATTATCATACTTTTTTATCGATGCAATGACTGTCACAGGAATATCCGGTATCTCAGGATAATCGGGCAGCGGACGTTTAGCCCAAAAATCTAAATACTGATTAGACATTCCATTTTTCAGATCGTCCAGTTTCACTTGAGCAATTTCTTTTTCTGCTTTCTCAAGGTCAATTATTCTCATAATATCAACATCATGTTCCGATGCAGGCTCTATTAGCATTAATCCAGATATCCTTTCAGGATAGGTTGCAGCGAAGCGCCTTGCGATGTAAGCCCCATATGAATGGGCCACATAAACCACTGGGCTTTCAATATTTAAAGCTTCAAGAACTAAAAGAGCCTCTTCAGCATACTCTTCGGAGCTGTAATTCTTTCTAACTTGCTCTGATTTGCCGTTTCCAATCCGTGAGTAACGAATGACACGAGTTTTCTTAGCAAGGGCTTCAAAAATAGAATCCCAGTCAGATAAACCAGCAGAACCTCCTGCCTCTAAGAATACAATGTGTTTACCATTCCCCGCCATTTCATATTCGACATCATACCCATTTACTTTGATGAAACTAGGTTTGGCAAAAACAACCATTGGAACGCAAAGACTTAAAAGTAACCACAGAGCTTTCACATCTTCTCCTTAAACACTAATACCAAGTTAACGTGCGCTGGCCGCTCTTGCCATTGTCACAGCGAAGCGAGTTTAACTTTTTGTTATCCTTTACTCCCAATCTACTCGCGGCTCTTTTTTCGAATCTGCACAATCTTTAAGATAAAGATTAATTAGATTTTGATATGGAATACCCTTTTTCTCAGAAAGTTTTTTGAAATATCCAATCACGTCTTGATCTAATCTAATTGTAATTTGTTGCTTCTTACGTTTTACATAAGGGTTAGGAATAGAGTCGGAAAAATCATAGTGTTCACGCATGTTTGAACCCCTCGTATACTTTACGCTCCCGTTTGTCAGCCTTTCTCGCTGAAATAAGTCTGATTATATTGTCAGAACCTCGATAGCAGTGACATACAACTAGCAAGCGACTTAATGAGCTTTCACCTAAAATAATAAAGCGCTCTTCTCCATATGAGCTATCGGGATCATTTACAAGGCGCGCTAACGAATCTGAAAACACTGTTTTTGCTTCGTCAAAGCTAACACCGTGTTTTTGCAGATTAATATCAGCTTTACTTAAATCCCATTGAAATACATAATCATCCATAATTAAAGTGTAGTTACATTGTAAGTTAAAATCAACCTCGTGAAGGATAACAAGCTTACTCGTCGTCTGCTTTGGGCGGCTTAGGCCATGGCTCAGTACTGTAAGTCATTGAGAAATTGACTGCAGATATTTTTCATCCATTATCTGTTTTAACAAGAAGCCAGATTCTTGACCCCAGTTACTTTTAAAATCTCCAAGAAAGTACGAGTAATCGAATGTGAGAGTAGCAATATTACCGTCTTCAATGACACTAACATTATAATATTTTTCAGTAATATCAAAAGGTGATTTGATAATGTTGTCGATAAAGTCAGTTGGTGTACTAGCCACATCCTTAGGTTTGAATACGTCCTTGCCATAACGTGAGCAAAGTATTTTGATACTTTCTTCAGAGTAGACGCCAACCCAGGATACGTTGATTGGATGAAATATATTTAGAAAAGAATCTTTGTTTTTATTTTCGATAGACTCAAAAAACGTAGCGAACAATTCACTAATTTCAGGATCTTTACTGATCTCTTTGGTTAATGCTGTATGTGATAATAACAACGCACTTAATGGTAAATACTTCACCGAACTCTCCTTGTTGCTAACGCCCACATAAAAGTCGGAGCGTCAGCAACGACCACCGTAACCTAGTGAAGCGATTTTTGATATGTTTGTTAGGCATTTTTAATCACGCGAATGTAAACATCCGGTATTGAAATACCGTATTTTTTTGAAGCTATAAATTTTTCAAAATCTATATTTGCTACATGATACCCTAGCTTATTAAGCTCTAGCGTTAACTCCTGAAACAATGTCGTAGCAGATAATGCTTCAGGGAACTTTTCTCTCACGCCAGCAATAGCTGAGTTATGCATATTCCCAGATGAATTAAATGCTTCCTCAAGCTTAGACGGGTAGTTATTTTGGTAAAACTTAAGTAATTCTTGGTTGGTAAACTCCGACGATTCTCCAATAAGACGCACAGTAAACGCTTCTTCGCTAAGGATAATAACGTTAAATACATCGGCTATGCTACTGCCTCCACTGGGCATAAGAAATAACTCCATAAGTGGAGATGAACCATATCTCTGTAGATTTGCTAGTTTTACATCAGTAGCTAAACCAGATGTCGAAACCAGCAAAAATGTTATTAATACGCAAATTCTCATTGAGATGCCTAAAACGCCGCCAACGCAGGCCGAGCGATAGCGAGGTCCAGCCCAATGCGGCTTTTTGCATTGGGCGATTGTGCTTGGCTTTGTGTACGCCCAGCATGGGCATGAACTAATGAGGTGAAAGTCCTCTGTAGGAAAATCACCGTCTTTTAACATCTAG
>CANMCE010000019.1 GCA_947496235.1 uncultured Glaciecola sp.
AACTGGGGTGTGTCTATGCAATACCAAATCTTTAAGCTCAGCCAATATCTAAGAGGCTGGATAAACTACTTTGGTATCGCCAGTGGATATCAACGGTGTGTCGAACTCGATCATTGGATCAGACGCAGAGTGAGAATGGCCTACTGGCGACAATGGCGTAAGCCACGAACTAAAGTAAGAAGCTTAATGAAATTAGGTGTGCATGTTCAGGCCGCAGTGGCTTGTGGCTTAACCAGCAAAGGACCATGGCGAAGTGCTAAATCCCCGGGGATCAACCAAGCTTTATCGCTTGATTATTTAGCATCCGAAGGGCTTTATTCGCTACGCGATGGGTGGATCGCACTTCACTATCCTAAGTGAAACGCCCTGTGCGGAGCCGCATGCAGGGTGTTGTGGGGGCTGAGGGTTAGAGACCCTTGGCTACCCGATTATAACTACTTTCCACGTTTGCTTACTACCAATTTGTAGATAAGGCCTATAACTACCAGAGCAACAGACAAAAATACTACACCAGCCAAGTCTTCGCCTTCCATTCTGAAATTGCCAAAACCAATGAATTGATTCTGGCTGTTAGAGCAAGCACCAACACCGAGCCAATTTTGAAGCAGCGTACCACCACAAAGAGTGAACGTGCCTACTGTCTTAATAAACAGTACCAAAACAATAAGCAGTATAAGAGCTACAGATCCCAACTTTTTCATTTGATGTTTCAGTAGTTATAACATCTTATTATAGAGAATTCACAGTAACACGCAGTCATACTCACACTAGAATTCTCTACATAATTTATTGATAACAGTAGCTTACACCTGATTTAGGGCTAGTTTCCAATGATTTATTTGAGTGTTACTGTGAATTCTCAGTAAAAACGCCTCAAAGATTCAAAATATTTACATAAAAACAATGCTTTAACTAACTTTCACCTTAGTTGTATGTAATTATTGAGAATTCTTAATAATCCCAGCTCCTCTTTATACATAACCCCGCCAATGGTAAGGCATTCATTAGCATTTCTTTAGTTTTACAATGCTTTTTACTGAGAATTCTCAGTAATTACATATTGTCAAAATTGGAGATTTTTTATGGCTCAAAGTCCATTTCTGGAAAATGTTCGGAGTATTCTACGAACGAAGCATTATTCAATTCAAACAGAGAAAACATATTTACTCTGGATAAAGCGTTTTATTCTCTTTAATAATAAAAAACACCCTAAAGAACTCGGTGAGCAGGAAGTTACACAATTCCTTACTTATTTAGCTGTTAAACGCCACGTTACCTCTTCAACACAAAACTTGGCGTTATGTGCAATTGTGTTTATGTATAAACATGTTTTTGAGCGAGAGCTAACTCTCTTACCAGATGCTGTGCGAGCACGAGCACCCAAGCGCGTGCCAACTGTCTTAAGTCATGAGGAAGCGGTAAGCATCATCAATCTTATGAGTGACAAGTATCGACTGATGTTCTCTATGCTCTATGGTTGTGGCTTGCGAAAAGCTGAGCTGCTGAAACTGAGAATTAAAGATATCGATTTCCAAAATAAAAGTGTTTTCGTATTCAGAGGAAAAGGCGATAAAGATAGAACGACTATGCTACCTGATATTCTGCATATGGCTATCGAAGATCAGATTGAAAAGGTTCGAGCAATTCATCTAAACGATCTAGCAGAGGGTGGCGGCGAGACTAGCTTACCTTCTGGTTTAGCTAGGAAGTACCCCTACGCTATTAAAGAATTCAAATGGCAATATTTATTCCCATCAACATCGCGATGCCAGCATCCTGTAGATGGGTATTTTTGTCGTCATCACTTGCATTGGACTGCATTAACTAAAGCGTTAAGGGTGGCTGTCAAAAAATCGGGGGTAACTAAGCATGTGACCGCTCATACGTTTCGTCATTCATTTGCGACCCAGCTTTTGTATTCAGGAGCAGACATCAGAACCGTACAGGAATTGCTGGGGCATAATGACCTACGTACAACTCAAATATACACTCACGTTATAGGCCAGCACCATTCTGGTACAAAAAGCCCGTTAGATAGATGAGGTATGGCGGACTAACGTCCGCTATCAGTGAATTCATCTTGTTCAAAGAAGCACTGCTTATTTCCGCTTATCGCTCATAGCTGCCGTTAAAATTGCAATGAGCCAACGGCATAAATCCGACACAAGAGCCGGTCAACAGGAAAGCTCAAGTGCCTCCTATCCGTAAAAGCGAACTGTCAAATAGTTCAATCTTGAATGAGCTGAACTGCCGAAATTTAACCTAAGCTTATTTCTAATTTCGTTTACCAAAAAAATGGGCAGCAAAGCCTTTAACCCTCGTTAATACGGCTTAGGTTTTCCTGAATTTTAAGAGCGATCTTTAGTTGTTGTACTGTTTTGGGATTATCTTGATCGAACTTTAGAGACTGTCGCAAATACTCGATGGCTTGTTCAATATCTTGTTTAAATACACGTAACGCTGCTAGGTAATAATGATTTGCCTGTTCGTTTTTAATGTTTTGAATCTTGGTTTCAATTCTGGTCTTTTCTGCTTCGTCTTCTGCAAAAGCAATGGCTAAATTAAAGGCTTGGATGGCGTCAAGGTATTGAGAGCTTTGTAGGTAATTTTCAGCTAAACCTAAATGAGCAGCAAACGAATAAGATGCGATTTTGGGATGCGTAGGAGAAAGGTTTTTTAACTTCTCAATTTGACTCAATAAAGCATCGAAATCTTGATTTTGTTGCATAATCGAAGCATTTTCTAAGATATTTTGCAACTTTTCATTCTTGCGAGCTTTTTGTTTCTTTTGTCTATAAACTTGGGCAATAGCGCTAGTTTTCTTCTTCGCATTATCCAGCTCTTGTTGCCAGACAAGGCTTGAAAGTTGAGCTTTTATGTCCGCATCATTAGGATCTAACGCCAAAATTTTTAATTTTATTTGTCTTGCTTGGGAATTTTGATGATTAGCTAATTGGCTCAGCTGATCTATTAAATCGCTTTTTTGTTTAGCAATTGACTGGCGTAACAAAGCTATCTTGTGCGCTATTTCGTCGTTGTCAGGATAACCCAGTTGCAATATTTGCCATTGTTGCAATGCGGCGGCTAACTGCCCTTTTTCAAACATTCTTTCTGCTATTATGTAGCGGTTATCTGATTGAACATTGGAACTAATTTGTGAATTTGGGGTGGTGCTCGAGCAAGCACTTAATACACAAATAACTAGGCACAAGATTAAGGTTTTCATTGTAAGTTTGTCGACTCGAACGTATCCAATGCATTCACAAAAGTTTGCATCGAATCACCACCATAAATCATGGTTCTGTTGAGTAAATAGGGGGAAGAAAAAGCAGGATTACTTCCCCGTTGCACGGTAACACCGGTTTGGTAGTTATGCTGCTCTAACACACCAACTAATTCGGCACTAGTATTGCCATATGGATATGCAAAATGCCTTACTTTTTGATGAGTGTTTCGATAAATACGCTGCTGCGCTTGTTCAACTTCGCCTCGAATTCTAGTCTGATAACCCCTAATGTCTTCTCCTGATGGATTTCGGGATAAACTACTGTGTGTCGTTGAATGAGATTCAATTTCTACCAAAGGATGATTCACTAGTGATTTAACATCTTGCCAAGATAAGGCAAGTTTCCCACCGATAAACTCAGGATAAATAAACATTGTTGACGGAAACTGGTACTTTGTAAGCACTGGCAAAGCAATATCTTTAAAACTGCGATAGCCGTCGTCAATGGTGATAACCACTGCATTGTCAGGTAATTCTCGTTGTCCGCGGACAAACTCGCTAGCCTCTTGCAAGCTTATGACCTGATAACCTTTTTCGTGTAGGTACGCCATTTGTTGGGTAAATTCAGCTTCTGTCACCACCATTGGATTACTGCTACTTCTATCCCGAGTAAATTGGTGATAACACAGAATAGGTACCTTTTGATAACCGTCATAGAATACGGATGTCATGTTCTGTGGCGTGCGAGGAATAGCAATAAAACCGCCTGAGCTTAATAAGCTTTCGGGGTTATATCGTTTAATTAAGGAAGCGTACTTAGCACTACCAATAAATTCGAGAGCCAAGCTTTCAAAACTATCGTTTTCTTGCACTTTTACCAAAATAAAGTCTTCATTTTGATTAATAATACGTTGATTGTTTGGCTTAGTTGCACAAGCAGACAACGAGAAAATGCTCAGTAGTAGTGCTACTTTTAGTAGGGACTTCATGAGGTCATTTTCCCTTTGAAACGTCTTGAGATGAGTCTGGATTATCTGACAAGTAAGCAATTACAGTAGCGTCTTCATCTTGATCATCGGCATCATCATTTGGTGCTTCGACAGTGTTAGCTTTCGATTCGCTGTTGTTTTCATCGTCTACAGGAGCAGTTTCAACGGATTCAACTGTTTTAATTACGCTAGAAGATACTATGGTTGCATCTTCAACCTCTTCGCTGACATCGCAAGAACCCTGAGAGACCTCTAACGGTGATGGATTTGATGGCTCGTTTTGTTCTATGTTGATGCCACTTTTTGCAAGTTCATCACTCACTCTTGTGTATTGTGTTTGTATGGCAGAGGCCATTTTGTTAAATGCAATGATTACACGGCCAATTTCGTCTGAACGATTCAAGGAAATTCGGGCATCTAGGTCGCCTTCTTCTAAACGTTTTAAATTCCGCGTGATGGTGCGTAATGGTTTAGAAATCAAGCCACCAAATACAAACATAATAACCGCCACAGCAGATATAGTGATGAGTGCTAAGAAAAACATCAATAAGGCAGTAGTGCTTTTTACCTCTTCTAAACCTTGTTGAGAAATCCCAACAATAATTCGGCCTACTTCTGTGTTTTGAAACAGAATAGGTGTAGTAATGTTGAAAACTTCAGAGCCGTCTTCTAAGGTTGAACTTGTGGTATGAACTTCATTAGATTTACTAATGAAAGTTGCATCTGCATCCTCTATGTAAACTTGGTCAACTAAACCAATATCGCTTGCACCTCTAATAATACCATCTCGGTCGGTGACAATGAGGTAACTGAAAGTATCTCTGCTGGCGGCATCATTAATAAAGGTTTCTAGGGTTATCCAATCTTCACTTAAAAGGGGGATTGCTGTTTCTATGGCGATAAATTTTGCAAAAGACGATCCCGAGTCAACGGCAGATTGTGTCATGGCTTGGGTTTGTTTGTTATAAATTATATTCATGCTTATAAGTAAAACTAAACTGACAATAGCCACTGCGACCAAGGTGAATTTATATTTAAGTGGGATATATTTATGTTGCCTTTGCTCTTCTTTTTGTTCTCGCAGAGCATTCAATTCCGCGATTAATGATTGGGCTAAATTAGCACCTGTTTGAAACCTTTTTTCCGGTGATTTATGCAAAAGTTTTTGCACAATTTGACGAATTCCAACCGGAATAGTCGGGTCTATCGACTTCAGTGTAGGAGGATCTTGCTGGGATATTTGCATCATCAAGGTCCCCATATTTTTAGCATCGAACGCTTTATTGCCGGTCAACATTTCATACAAAATCGCACCGACCGAAAATAAATCTGATCGCCCATCTAATTCATGACCCAGGGCTTGTTCTGGCGACATGTACCTGGGAGTACCCAATACGGAACCGACTTGGGTTTTATGTGCTTCATCATTTTCACTAATTCTAGCAATACCGAAATCAGCTACCTTTACCGTTTCATTGTCTTCTAACAGCATTATGTTGTCGGGCTTTATGTCTCTATGTACAATATTATTACTGTGGGCGTAATCTAAAGCTTTAGCTAATTGGAGTGTAATAGTTAGTGCACGTTCGGGAGTAATCTTATGATTTTCTTCTAAAAGTTTTCCGAGATCAGTGCCTTCAATTAATTCCATCATGATGTAAGGTGCTCCGTCGATTTCACCTACATCGAAAACAGTAACTATAGAGGCATGACTTAAACTACCGGCCGCTTTTGCTTCTCGTAGAAATCGACTGGTATATTCTTCATCAACACAATGCTCTGATTTCAAAATTTTACAGGCAACTGAACGGTTAATTTCAGGATCATAGGCTCGATAAACTATTGCCATAGCACCTTCGCCTATTATCTCTTTAAGCTCATATCGTCCTATTTTTTTATTCAGCATTTTATCCGAATTAGACATTTAATTTCCCTCTTATTTTTTCATGCAAATCATTCATTTTTTGAAGTGAAAAATACCAATAAATAGAGGTCTTTTTTGTGCATGATTTAGTCGATTTTTAAAGGTTTTTATAGTACTATATTTGGATGGTTTTTTCACCGAAAAAAGGACTTTTTTTAACCTTTTTTTGGGGTTTTTAAAGGAACAAAAAATGGCTAAAAACAATTGGGTTTGTGTATCAAAAACAGATATCGGAACAGTCAGAAAAGTCAATGAAGATGCGCTTTTGGATGGTTCTGATTATTGTTTGTGGTGTGTGGCAGATGGCATGGGTGGACATGAAAAAGGAGACCTAGCAAGTAGCCGTATTACTGAGCACCTTTTTTCACTTGTGAAACAAGTAAATTCTGAGTTAAATTTGCAGCTAATTGAACGTTGTGTTCAAGAGATAAATTTTGAATTAATTCAACTTGCAGAGAGGCAACAATCTGTGGTTGGAAGTACAGTGGCAATTTTGTTTATTCAAGATCAAAAAGCGCATTGTATATGGGCGGGTGATAGCCGAATTTATCGCATTCGAAATAATCAACTTTTACGCCTAACACGAGACCATAGTCAAGTGGAAGATATGATAGATGCAGGATTAATTTCACAAGCAGAAGCTGAAACTCATCCGAAAGCCAATGTAATCACTCGAGCGGTAGGTGCTCATGATCAACTGCAACTTGAAATTTGTAGTTATGATATTGAAAAGAATGATCAATTTATATTATGTAGTGACGGATTAAACAAAGTTATGACTGATAAAGAATTATCAACTTTTGTACAGCAAAGTACTTTTGAAGAAGTTGCCGAAGATTTGATTGATATTGCATTACAAAGAAATGCGAGAGATAACGTCACTGTTTTAGTCGTGAAACATAAACTAAATAATGAAAATTCACTTAGATCTACACTGCCATTAGATCGAACGCTTCCGCTACACTCATAGTTTTTCGAAAAACATTTTAATAAAACTATGAGTTAGTTTTCGTCAACAGCCAGAAATTCAAGATAAGTTTGTATGGTAGGCATTCCCTTAAAAAAACGGTATTGCGGTAATATTTTCTCAGATTGACTGCGATGCCAAATACTGATCCCCGCGTAATGTTCAGTTATTACTTTGGACAAACATTCTTGGCTAATCTCACAAATTGAATTTTCTTGTAGCGGTGAAAATTTAAATATTTCATTGGGGCAATTAGGGTCTATATATTCAGCTTTTTTTAACAAAGATTTATTTAATGGTTGGTATAATTTCACTAAAGTCTTCGTGATATCGTCTAAGTTCGTGTGTTCAGTTTCGAGCAAATGCAGTAAATAATCCTCACAATCTAGATGATGAAGTTCTGCAGAAATCGCAAGTTTAAAAATATCTGTGTGTTCCGAAAATTCTCCAACGACAAAAAATGGATAACAACGACCAGCTTTGTCTACACTTGGCATCATTAATCCGGTCAAAGCACTTCGGCTAACTATTCCTGCGTCAATATAGAATCGCCATATCGGTGCGGTAAAATATGCATTTCGCCAACCTTTTTCTAACGTATTTTGCGAATTATCAAAAGCTTGCAAAATCCAATTGTCTAAATAATCAATTATTGCTGGATTAATGTTGCGCTGAATAAAGTCTCCATACGCGGGGAGTTTTCCAAAATAGCCAATTCTCATAATTTAATCCTTGGCTAAATATCGGTTAAACATTGGTAGTTAGCCAATTGGTTTAAAACAAGAGGATTGTCACCATTACTACTTGCGATTTCATAAATTGTTGAAAATCCTTGATGAGTAAAAGTGACTTGCACTTTATTTGATGACAGTTGTTTGATTTCGGAATCTTTAAGTAATTTTGTCAGCGAAAATAAACCTGATTGCCCATATGAAATTTCACTCCCATCTCTGCGAATGAATATAATTTTGCTATCTTTTAGCGGATTTTGTGGCGGCCAATTTACAGTCTTAGGGGTTGGACGACCAAATTGATAGTTCATTAAAGTATCGAATATTTCTAGACGCACTTGAGAAAGAGAAGGATCTAAAAATACTGGGGTAAAAATATATTCTAGACTAGGGGTATTAGGATTCTTAGCAAACAAGTTTTGTTGTAATTCAAAACTTTGTTGAAAAAATACCAGGACTTCCGGAGCAAAATTGAATTTTTCTTGCACACCTGGTAACCATTGCCACCTTAGAGTTTGCGTATTTACTAATTCGGCTAGATGCTGATTGAAAAAGCTAAAAATGGCGCCCTTGCTACTAAATAATTGCGTTATGTCTTGCAAACTAGCATCCGTATTTGCACTTGATGCAAAAGGATATTTGCCATTGGTAATTGCAGAACAAATAGGCGCAACTTGGGTTTTCCATATATTCGCCAACTGATCTTTACGAATTTGGCTTTGCCCACGTTTGATTGCAGATGTAAGTTGTTCGACCCAGCGATTTAACGGAGCGTCTTGAATAAAACCAAAACCCTCTAAAGCGATTAAAGAATTTGTATTGCCGCCATCTTTTCCATTTTGTTGTAAATTAAGTGCAATTTGTACTTCTTGTAGTAGGGCGATCATACGTTGCTCCACAGCTTGACGTTTTTCCTTTTTCATCAATTGGTGAAGTTTCTCAAATCTCGAGCTGACAAAATTTGTGGGGCTTTGCCCGTCCAATGTTGATTTCGCAAAACTAAGGCTTTGATTTAGTTGTTGAGTTGCGGATGTGTTTGGCAATGTTGGAAGGTCGAAGTTAGATAAATCAGTTGCTTTGGCTACACTTTCTAACAGAGTAAACATAGGATTAGAATTTTCAGTTAATATGGGCAGCATTGTCAGTAGACCAGCCAAACTAACATCATTTCTGACAGCAATCGAAGCAAGTAAATTTTGCCATTGATTTGCATAGTCCTGAGCATACATAGATAAAAATTTATTTTTCAAACCCTTGGTATCAATTAAATTGTCAGGACCTAGTACCCAAGCATTTCTCTCTACCTGTTGAACAAAATCTTCTTTGCCTTGTTGCTCAATTTGATCGAACACCTCAGGTGTATAAAGCCTTGAAAGTGTTCTAACTTCGTCTATTGAACTAGTTAAAACACCTCGCCAATCAGGGCCTGCCAACTGCGACATGGAAAGGTAAAAACCTGGTCTAGAGATATAAGTGTCGCGGAATTCTTGATAATAAATATCACTTAGTTCTTGTGATTTTAGTACATCGCGAACATTGGCAACCAAATCGTTATTGACTTGGTCAAATAAAAGCTCACTCTTCGCTAAGGCGTTCAAGTGGGGTATTAAGGCCTGAAATTCTTGACTATTTAACCTGTTGTCTTGATTGGTTTCGGTTAGTAAATATTGGGTCAGATAGGCTTGATCAACAAACTCTGGCTGAGTAAACATTAGGTAAGCTTTTAGCGCTTTGTATTGCTTAACCGGAGAACTGGGGTCTTGCATGTTTGCAATTAATTGGCGTTCTATGTGTGGTAAAACAATCTGTTTTAATAAACGTTCGTAGCTTTCTTGTAGCGCATTATTGATTGAGCTTGCTTGATTCAATCCAAACCCAGCGAGGCTATTAGACTGGGCAGATTTTAATCCTTGAATTTGATTGTTTAACTGCTGTAACGAAGGCAGATTTTCAATCAGTCGATCTACTGGGCTGGAAAATGCCTCTCCCGACAAAGCAAAATCATTTTGCCAACGCTCGACGACCGAATCAGTTTGCTCGATAAACTCAGCATTCAATGCAAAGCTAGTATAAAAAAGCGAGCACAAGCCCATTGAGATTGCTGTAAGTCCAGCCAAAGCAACTTGTTTCAACCGCTTTTTACGATTCTCATAACTGGATAAGGTGCCAAATTGATCTGCTTCTTTAAATACAACTTGTTCCAGCAAGTCTTTTATAAAGTAGCTTCTTTCATCTTTATTCCAGCTCGCGTGACGAGTCAATCTTAAACCAAAATTTTGCGACACATGAGCCATCATGCGGTCTATTGGTGCGCCATTTTGAGTACCGCTGGTAAAGTAGACACCGCGTACTAAGCCTGGAGTGAGTTTGGTTTGAATATTTGATTCTTGAGAACTAAGCTGACAAACAAGGTTTTTAATCGTAGCTTGTAAGGACGCTAATTGATCAGTAAAGGCGTAAATACTTGCTTTTCGCTGAGCGTCTCTCTCAAGGGACATTCGTTGCCATTGTCGGCGAGTGACAGACGCCAATAATTGTGAAAATTTTTGTTCAAACTGATCGTCGATATCTGGTATTTGTTGCTGTGAACCCTGACTTTGTTTTTCAAACGTGAAACCAAAAGCTTGTTCTCTTTCTTTGTGCGAATAGGTGTCGTAAAACTGAGTAAAGCCAGCCAACATGTCAGCTTTAGTCAATAGTAAATACACAGGAAATTGGGTTTTAAAATATTGATTTACTTCGCTAATTCGTTGTTTTAATTGATTAACATGTTGACTTAGCTCATATTCGTTCATGTTCAAAATATCTAACATGCTAATACTTACTAACAATCCACTAATGGGCTTTTTGCGATATCGCTTGATTAAGGATAGAAATTTTTGCCACCCAGAGGCGTCTACTTCTTGGTAGCTGTCTTGAGAGGTATATCGACCAGCGGTGTCTAATAACACCGCATTGTTGCTGATCCACCAGTCACAGTTTTTAGTGCCAGCAATACCATTAAAGTGTTTAGTATTTAATTTATCTGCAAGTGGGAAAGACAAGCCAGAGTTAGACAATAAGGTTGTTTTTCCGCTGCCGGGTGAGCCTATTATCATAAACCAGGGCATTTCAACTAATGAGGTTCGGCCGCCCTTGGTGTGTTTCAACGATTCAAATGCCTGGGTAAATTTATCTTTAAGGGCATGAGACTCAGCATCTATTGCGCTACTGGCATCGTCCTGACCACTCATTGCTTCGACTAATTGGGATTGTTGGCTTTGTAATTTAAGATGCCTGATGTAGCGGTAGAGTGCGTAGCTTGCTATCAATAAGATGCAGATTGCGAGCCGAGTGAAAATGCTTTCAAGTGGCACAAAACCGGCAATCGCAATATAGGGCCCAGCAATTAGTATAATTAAGCTTATAAAAAACAGGCTAAGGGCAGGTTTTACCCAAGGTTTCTGCCAGATTGTTGTTAACTTATCCATGTTATTTACCCGAATCCACAAAGATTAATATTTCAACTCGTCTATTGCGGCTATCTTCTTTATTTGCGGTTAGAGCTTGAGTATCTGCAACACCTCTGGTGGCTGTTTGGAACAAAGGTCTACGGCCTGATTTGAGCCATGCTTCGATAGATTCAGCTCGCTGGCGTGAAATAACCCAATTGGATTCAGCTCGCCCTGTTGAGTCAGTATGACCCACTATCACGACTGAATTGCTATGACCTTCAATGGCACTTAATACCGAGTCAAGGTTAGGTAAAAACGCAGGATCTACGGTTATGCTCCCAGAGCGAAATAGTTGAGGATGAATAAACCTGATAATCACAAAATCAGGTTGCCTTACTAGCTCGACCAATCCTTGCGCTGTGGCACTACCCAAGCGTTGTTGAATATCAGTGAACAGTGCGTTTAGACGATTTTCTCGTGTTTTATTTGGCGAATTAACAATATTAGTTGAAGAATCTGGTGCTGACAGATCGAAAGATTGATCCCAGCCGATAGATTCAATCTTGGCAAACAAAGGAGCGCTTTTTGCGTGTAAATTGGATAAGAATCCAATATAAACGCTAATACAAACAAAGGCCAAGATACTGAATAATAAACTCGGCGGTACGCGTTTTTCGATGCTAGGTTTATTAGCGTCTGGCACTCGCCAACTAGGTGACAACTCTTGACTCACTGGCCGGTGCAAACTAATGGCCTGATGCATCATCATGCAAAGTTGAACGATATCAATTTCGCCGGTAGTAGATAGACGATACTTACCTCTAAAGCCTATGGATAGGCACAAATAACAAAGCTCAATCAAATCGATGTTGCGTTGCGGCTGTTCCATGATTTTATTCACAATCACGAAAAACTTTTCGCCACCAGAGGTTTCATTGTGATATTTGCTTAACAAAGTCTGTCGACTCCAATTACTTTCAATTCCCCAAGGGGTAGTAAGTACTAGCTCGTCGATAAGGCAGCATAAAATATATCTAGCTGTCATTGCTATTTCGGGACTTAGGTTGGCGTTTTGCAAACGAGTTTCAAATTGGTTTATCTGCCCCTCAATCTCGTGTCGTAATTGATCAACGCTATTGTTCGGTTCTAGGGTTCTAAGATTACTCGCCAAATTGATTAACTCTGCGGCGTAGGCGAGTAGCTTATTTTCAGCTTCGAATTCAAATGCCTTATGATCTGTGCTGCTACTTGAAGGTGTTTGATTAAAAACCGATGGTGGCGGTGTTGTATTAGTATCAGTTGTATAATTTGATTGAGTAGAACGACGCCCTCCCGGATTGGGTATTAGCATTGTGCGATCTAAATCGTCATTATCATCAAAATTATTCATACCGCTTAACCTCTAACCGCCCAAAGTTCAAGCACTAGACCAGGAAGATTTGCGCTGACATGGCAAGCTAAACCGCCAGATTGAGTGAGTGTTTGCCAATATTCGCCGCTTTGCACTAACTCAAAATACACAAAGTTACGTTGATAGGGGACTTCTCTAGGGGCTGCAGCCAAATGGGTTAATTGCACCCCAGGTAATTGAAGATTGACTAATTCTTTAATTGATTCGACGGCACCAATTTTAGTTTGAGAAGCAAAATGTTTGATGATTTCATCTGGCGACACATCAGCACTAACAGCCAAGATAAAGCTCGCATTTTGAAATAAGGTTTTATCCGAAATTGTGCCGACTCGAATACCAAACTTGCGCTCTTGTAGCGGAATGTTAATTGAGTTTTGTTCCAGTACGACGCTAAACAGTTGCCTAGCTTCTTCAATGAGAGGTTTAAATACAGCGTTTGGGTCCGCGTGCTGATAGCTTGGAAGCGCGTCCGGCAATTTACTGCTTTTAATAAAAGTACTTAATTCGCATATTAATGTACTTAGCTTTTCAAAAAGATAAAACGGCGTCACGAAGGCTGCAGCCGCTAGGTGATTTACCACAGCAGAATGGCGATTTAACGCTTGTAGCAACATAAATTCGACTAATTCGTTAGCTGTAGATTTACCTGCTACTGAAACCCGTGAGGCTATCGCATGGCTTCTATGAGAAAGCAAGTTTTGCAATTCATCTATAAAGCTACACACATGTTTAGATATTTTAATGTTTATTGATGGAAGTAAATAATCGCTTACGATGGAAACTGCACCATTTGGGCTGACATCTTCAATCTTTGCAATAGGAATACACAAAAACTCACTGTTGTTCTGATTGCTAGTACGTAATGTAAACTGCAATCCCGCGACTTCTAACAGGGTTTTTTTATTTCCAAAACCTGCGATATCACGAGTTTCAAACTCGCTTAGCTTGAATCGCGTTAAATCGGCTTCTTTACGCTGAACTTCTGAATTGTTTTCGCGGCTCAGTGCCACGCAAAGATAAATGATTTGACCGAGGTTTTCTTGGTGAATATCAATCACTGCAGGTGCATGATCACGTTGTGGAAAGCTGAATACTGTGCCGTCCTGCATTATACCCTCAGCCTGAGTCACGCTGAGTTTGCCTGTTTTTAACAAGGCCAAATCAATAACAAAAGAGGTTAATCCCCAATGATCAGGGTTCAGCGTTGTTACCGTACTTTTTAGTTGGGCATCATGATAACGAGTCTGTTGTTGAAAATGTTGCGGTTGCAACATCATGCCTTCAGACCATACTACGCGCTTTTCCCAAGTCATTGCTTATTCCTTTGTTACACGCTGGTTAAAGTTCAGTTGTTCTTACACTGAGGTCATCGATGATGATCTGGACACCGCCGGAACCAAATAAACCCATTGGATCAAGGGAGGACTTTTCAGGCATGCTAACGATAGTGCGCCAATTCACTGCATTGGCACTTCGAAATCCCACAGCAATGCCAATGAATTTAGTAGTTGCAGATACATCTGCGTCTAGACTTTTAGAAGTACCAGGATCAATTAAGTATTCGTTGACTGAGATAAATTCAGCACCCAAAGTGTTTTTGTCTGAATCGAATAAATCTTCATATCTGGCTTTTTCAAAATTCACTCGATTATTAAGTTGGTACACTCGCACCAAAACAGAGGATGCTTGTTGGTTAATATCTGGGTTAATATTCTCTGATGCGATAATTTCATATGAAAAATCACGTGTCTTTTCGCTTGGTTCTGTACTCAAGCAGCCACTCATAAATAGGCTGAAAATAAGTACAACTAAGATACGGTGAAGTGATTGCATAACGTCTCTACTTAGCCTCATTTGAATGATGTTCTTGGATGTATTTTTCATAAGCATCTGAAAAATATTGCGAAAGCAGGTCGTTTAAATTTTCATTTACCTGCTTTTTTAAACGCTCTTGCTGCGCCTTAAAGGCTTTCCACTTTGCTGCGTTTTTGTTGATGTCTATTAATGACGTTGGTTGATTCTCAGCTAAAGCCTCGATTCTGGTTGGATTCATCCGTTCTACCATGCCTTCAAGACAGGCCTGTAGACCGCTTAAAAATGCCATTTGATGAATCTGAATGTCGTTTAATGCTTCGCTATAAGAAGACTGTGCTGACATGTAACCAGGCTTTTTCTTCACTAATAACATTTCAAGGGTGTCAGTAGGATCTAACGAGAACTTTATGGGGTTATTTGACTGAGGTTTTATCATAGTCAAATTAAGTCGAGATTCTTGTTTGAACAAGGAACGGCCAGCGAGTAAAGCCATAATGCCTTGAGTGCTGGTGAGCAAGATAGAAACCAAATCATCTGCAAAGGTGTGTTTATCAACACTATGTTTGTATTCTTTAGGCAACCCTAATGCTCGATATAAATAATCAAAGAAATCATCGCTCTGATTTTCTAGGGTTTTGTTGTGGGTCTTCTCAGGTGCAGCTTTATCTGAGTTATTCGACGTAAGTTGTTTTGTCACTTCAGGTGCGATTTCCACCTTAGCTTCAACTGCGTGCTCAGACTGCTGCGAAGGTTCGAAATTAGCACTGCGCGAAGTTTGCATTGGCGAATCATCATGGTCCGATTCAGAGGGCGCTAGATCTAAAAAATCCCAATCGTCAGGTATGGTCTGTTGATAATTTGAAGCTTGTTTTTGCTCTTGGCCTTTTTCTGAATTATCGAACTGTGCCTCAAAAACGTCTTGCTGAGATTGACTTGATTGCTCTTCAGCGGGAGTGTTGTTCAGAATATCAAACAAACCAACAGCACTGTCATTGTCTTGCGCGTTATTATTTTGATCATAGCCAGTTGAAGGCGCTTGCTGTTGATGATAATTGTAATTTGAACTTACCCTAGGATAGGCATCAGCCGCTTTTTCCAATTCAATATCGCTGATTAAAATACGAAACTTACCCAAGGTAATGATATCGTTAGTTTCAACAACCTTACTGTTACCTTTACCAATGGCGTCTTGACTACCGTTTACAAATACCCCATTACTGCTTAAATCGTTGATATAAAATTGATTTTCTCGGAAAGAAATCAGCATATGTTTATTAGAGATAAAGCGGTCATTATCGAGCAATACCCAATCACAATCTCTCGAGCGACCGACAGTAGCCCCCGTATGCGAAACCGTAAAAACGGAGCGCTCATTGAGTGCGTTTCCCTCTAACAATGTGAGTTGCAAACTCGCCATAAAATCTCACCAAAATTCAATAAAAATAATCACTTAACCAGTTTATTTGCATGTTTAATGCTGATTAAGTCGTGTATTACTGAGGATTACGCGGAAAAAATTGGAAAGTTGCAGCAAGGTTGAAATATTTAGCTTACTTGAGTTTTTGTTGCCCCAGGTTTGGTAATGGATATTGAGCCGCCCCAAGCACAAATGCATTTTGAGTTTTGAGTCAAACAGGGAAGTCCACCTAGGGTGGATTTTTTAGCGCCGGGCTGCCATGGACCTGGTAAAACGGGAATACATGGCATGGGCGTTAAAACGCCCATGGCCGCCGAAGTGGCTGCAGCGACTTGTGGATTAGCCATTGAGCGGCACATTCCGAAGGGCGGGATATTTACCATAGGAATTTTGTCCATGATAGTTGCCGCCGGCATACCTTCAACCAAAACTCGCTTTAACGGCGGAACTATGAGGGTACTGGGTGCTAATCCTTGTGAACACATTAAATTAGCTCCCATGGTAACTTGAAGTGGCATACTAGACCTCGTTAGATACTGGTTTGATTGACGTTATGGGCGTAAAGTTTGCTACCCATTTGGCTAGCGACTTTAGCTGCCTCCTCAAGTTGCACATCGCTAAAATTCTTTAGCGGATGAGGAGTAAAACTAAAAGCTTGATGACAGATTTGGCTAATTGCTAATACAGCAAGATCACAAACTCGCAGTTCTTTGGGAGTTCCTGGTATAGAGGGCTCAAGCGCATGTAAGCATTTTTTATTTTGCAGCAATTGGCGCAAGGTTGGAAGCAACCACGGTTGTCGAATATAGTCGATTAGGGACATTACACTGGCTAATTGCTGTAGACTACTGTGCAAGGAATTTACATAGGCTGAAAATTGCTGTCTTCGTCGCTTATCGCCAGCTTTTGCTAATGCCGTTACAGCATGTAACGCCAAGTTTTCTCCATGTTCAATGCTGCAATATTGCTGCATTATTTGACGTTCGTTTAGGTGTTGGGCGTCGGGTGTATTTTCTAGTTTAGTTCCCAACATAAGAAGTACGCTAATTTTTGCCGATTCGAAATGCAACTTTTCCAGTAAAGCAGCTAAAATTGTGCTGGAAACTTGGCTTTGATGTTTTTCTATAATCGATAACCCAGTGTGTACGATATTGATATCCTGTTCTTCTAACGCTGCAAAAACGATGTTGTAGCTATCTTGAAGATCAAAATTTTGTAAGATTCTGAGGGCATCCATGCGAATGCTGGTTTGGGAATGTTGGGTGAGCGCGGCTAATTCTGCAATAGCAGGCTTTCCCATGCTTATTGCGATGTCAGCTGCAAAAGGCTGTTTGGAAATAATCGCTTGGCTAAGTTGAACTGTCATAGGTTTCACATTCCGATGTTGATGTAATTATGAGTACAAGTACTTAAAGCCTTTACTGATGTAACGTCGAGCAGCAATCAGTGGCCCTGAAGTTTGGACATTCATAGGCGTTTTTAATGGAATAAAAGCACCTCTGTAAGCTTGCTCTTGCGCATTTAGCCCATAGCCTAAATCTTTTGGCACCAAGGTTTTGTTTTCATTATTCGTAATAACGACTGGATTTTGGGGATACATCAGATTGCCCATAGACCAGGTATCAGCCATTGAAGCGGCGCCTTTTAGTGTTTTTAGGCTAAAAAATTGACCGATGGCATGGGCGATGTTGTTCGAAAATTGGTTTACATCTAGCGTCCGCGCATGAGTATTAATATTCAAAGGGACAAATATCCCAGGATGATTAAGGCCAATAAGCTTATGAGCTTGTGCGTTGATACAGTAATCTTTATTGCCTTCAACACACTGTAGAAAATAGATATTTATTCTTTCAGCCTCCCATCTTAGAGAGGTTATTTGATTCATTTCGTTAAGTTCAGCGTTACAAGCCATTAAATTAGCTTGATGTAAATTCGCTTTTATTGCTGTAGGTTTGGCTAGAAGTAAATGTATTCCAGCATGATGCCAAATGGCCTGTACTTGTTTAAACAGGCTCTGCATTTCAAGGTGCGGTATTTCGCCAGCGTTGCCAGTTTTGCTGTCTATTTGCACTATATGAGGCTGTATTTTTACAATAAGGCTTTGCATCACGCAAACCAGCAGATTAGCAATAACAGGCCCGCTTTCGCTGCCAAATCGTACTTGTAAATTACACTGAAGCATGTGCTTGCCTTGAGTACTTTTAGTTCTCAGCTGAATAGGTACGGTGGGAGCGGGTTTACATGGATTGGCTGATACTACTTCCAATAAGTTTGGTTCTGTAGAAATTACGAACAGAGGTGCTTGTAATCCAATATTATCGCGAACTAAGTTTATCGTACCTTGGCTATTTTCCGATAAGCTCAATGCTGCACACGCCAAGCCTTGAGAACTAATATTTTCTAGTCCAGCTATTCGGCCCCTAAATCCATAATTATCAACTTCGGGATATTGGGCATCCGCAGGGCCTTTAATCCCTCGTTCAAAATGCACGGGTACCAAACGAATGCTATCTTTGATGGACAATTGGATTTTCAAACCTAGTCCTCCGACTCAAGCATCTGTTTGGTTTTGTCACAGACTTCACCCGTTGGCGTAATATCATGATCTGCTTGGAAGCTAAGTAGAGCGCTACCACAGCTTTCATCCCATACGGAACTCTTGGTATTTGACAAATAACCTAGTCGCTGTAAGCGTTGCTGAATACCAACTAGAGTGTGTATAGATGCCATACTTGGCAAACTGTTAAGTTCATAGATTGTGCCAAGAACATCCAGTTCTGCTTTATGTCCTGCTGCAACCAAAAGCTCAAGGCTTCCGTCTGAATTTAATTGTCCTGATTGAGCAAATTCTTGGTTAATACGTAATGTATATTCAATATCAGCGCTAGAATCGGTGGCAGATAAACTCGATATATGTCGAGATTGGGCATCACCCCAATGACCGGGATGGGTTTGAAAATGTAGTTTAAAACGATGGAATACCAAGGTATTGACATTGCTTATACTACCGCTAGAACGAGCAACTTTAGCCATTTTTAAAATCCTTTTTAGCTGCCACGAGCAAATTATTATCCATATTAAAATCCATAAATCTCGAGTAATGCATTGAAAAAATGCTCATCGAGGTTGCTATCAGGGTTTAACCCTTGGCTTGTTTTGAACGAACAAATTGCATCCTGAGTTGACTGGTCTATTTCTCCTGCTTCATTAGCACAATAAAATCCCAAGTTGTTTAATCTGGCTTGAGCACCAATAATTGAATCATGGGGCGGCAGAGCGCCAAATTCCAAAGGCCATGTCAACGTATTCTTTTTTACACTGTCTAGAAAAATGCGCAAAATTCCGGTTTTTGCGGATGCGTCAATATTTACCTTTATCTCCCCAATAGAATTGGTAAGACCATTAATGGTTTGGTTTTTTATTTCTATCTCAAAAGGTTTATTTGCCAACGGGTTACCTAAATTATCTTGAATCAGAGTCTTAAATTGAGTGACTTGACCTTTAACAGTAATCTGTACTTTTCCACTTTTATCAATAGGCATAGACTTTGGTTTTTTTTCTGGTAAGAAAACCACGTCTCCGGTTTGCAACAAGTGCATATTAGGCCGCAAATTGCGTAACTTTTCATTTGCCTGATTTTGGTAAATGCTAGTTGGATCTTTGTAGCCAAACTGCTTTGCTAAACTTGCGCAGCAGTCGCCTGATTTGACGATCACTTTATGCATTGCACATAACCCCTAATGAACACCTAATACATTGCCAAATTACCATGCGTCTGCCTCCAAATTTGGCAATGTGATAGAACATTCGTCTGTGTCTAAAGCGGGTAAAAATGCTTGTCCTTTTTCATCCGTAGTCCCTTTAATGCATCGACCGTCAGGTAATACGACTTCATACACTTGCCCACACAGGGGGTGCCCAGCTTGGTCTTGTACTAGGATTGATATTGGTGTTGCCTTAGATGTGCCATCACTGGATGATTTTTCATTTTGTTTTGGCATTTTTAAAGACGGTATTGCTGCACCTGTGACCAAGGTTTCTGCTGTCGTTAGCGATGTCTTTGATTGTTGGGTGTTAATTAGCGCATTCAAAGATTCAATGTTTGCATTGGTCTCTGCTTGTGCTGTTTCATCGTTAGCGCCGACATTATTAAATTGCTCTGAAGATTGGGTAGCGAGCAGTTCTGCTTGCGCGCTTTTTGAATTAGCCACTATCAGCAATTGCTCAGGCGTTACTGCAGCATCGGTTAACTGTTCGTAAGATACTTCCGTTGCCGCTATAACCTGTTCTGGCGACGCACTGGCTAAGGTTGAAAGCTGAGCTTGAGTTATGCCTATAGCTTCTAATTTTTCAGGCGAAACGTTAGCGCTTATCTGCATTTGCTCAGGACTAAGCTTGATTAAACTGGCAAACGCTGAAGCGTTAATTCCCAAAGCAGCTAAATGCTGAGGTGTAATATCCAATCCCGCTGTTAATTGAGACGGTGACATGCCGCGCATGTTGTTAATTTGCTCAGGGGATATTCCAACGTTAGATAATTTTTCACTGAGTGCTGCGGTGGATAATACTTCTTCATTTAATGCTAAATCCTGCATGCCTTTGGCAAATAAGGCTTGCTGCGCACTTAGCTCTAAATCCACAGCAGGTATTTCCAAATTGGGAACAGTAGGTGCGGTGGTAGACGCCAGTGCTAGTAGCTCTTCAGGATTAACTTGTGTCAGTTTGGCGCTACCGTATTTACCTATCTTTTGCGCAATCTGTTGCGCTTTATTTTCCAAGGCTTGCTTTAAAATATGACTATCAGCATCAAACACTTGCTCTGGAAAAGCAGGTAATATGGTTTTAATCAATTGTCCTGTTTTAGCTTGCATGATTATCGATGTCCATTTTTAGTTAATTTTTACCGTTGCGCCTTTAATGCTAACTGGGCCGCCCGCTTTGATATCGGCAGCACTACTGGCTTTAGCGCTCAGTTTGCCTTTGGCATCTAAACTTATATTGCCCGATGTACTAATGCTGATCCCGCCCCTTTCAATGGCAATAAAAGAGTTACCCACTTTCAATGTGATATTGCTGCTAGCCTCTAAGCAGATATTTTTTGCTTTTAAATAACTGTCTTTGTCCGAATTAATCGACAGATTCCCCGCATAGTCATAACTTCCATTGCTCCCAACACTCAAAGAAATAGACTGGCCAACTTCTTTGGCTTCCTTACCTTCAATCGAAAGATTGAAGTCTTTACCCACTTTCTGGGTACTATCGCCATCAATACTGTCAAATCTATTATTATGAACCTTGGAATGTTGATTTTTCTTAACCGTCAGATGGCGATCGCCACCAACGGTTTCAAAACAATCTTGAGTTATGGAGATGTCTTGATTCTTAGCTGCATGAATAAATAATTGTTCATCGCCTTTTTTATCCTCAAAGCGAATCTCACTAAACGTACCTGCATTGCCAGTAGTGCGAGAGCGAAAACCTGACATTGTGGAATGCTGCGGTAGAGGATAAGGAGGTAAGTTACTGCCATTGTAAATACAGGCCACAACTATGGGTTGATTGGGATCTCCTTGTAAAAAGTCTACAAGAACTTCTTGCCCAACTCTGGGAATATACACACTTCCCCAATTTTTACCGGCCATGGATTGTGCAACACGAATCCAGCAAGAACTGTTTTCATTGCCTTTAGTGTACTGATCCCAATGAAACTGAACTTTGATTCTGCCGTATTTATCGGTCCAGATTTCTTCTTTGTTTTTACCCACTACAGTAGCCGTTTGTGGGCCGCGCATAATTGGCGAAGGTATTGTTACTGGTGGCCTAAAGCTTAAACGGGCGGGCATGGCAGTTGCGGAAAATTCGAATAATGAGTGCTGATTAAGCTCATCTTGCTCAAACAACTCATCCGAACGAATAACACACTCGATGCTAGTCACTAAATGCTGCGCATTTTGGTCTTCTCGCATATGGTCTTTTAAAGTAAATTTGACCCCAGATTCAAGGGTTCGTATGTCGCCGGAAAACCAAGTTTGCGAAAACGATGTATTTTCCCTTTCCATTAGAACTTTACTGTAGTGTTCACCAGTTTTACGTTCGTTGTAACCTAGTTGATATTCCGAGCGTTCAAAATGGGACAGTTGCTTTACTTTAGGATCCTTAGTGCTGGCTTGTAGATTTTTATTCGGCAATTCAAAATCATAACTGGAAAGGCTAAAGCTACCGCTTTTTACTTGTTGCTTATTTTCCCACTGCTTTATGCCTTCTACGCCAAGGTGTTTGTTCTGCTCAACCAATTCAAAATATGGAATCTTGCCTATGTCTTGTAGTCGGGCGTTATCGTCATGCAGAATAAGGCTATGTTTACTTTTTGTGTGGGAAAACGTGTAGAAAATACCTTCTTGTTGCATGATGCGGCTAATAAAATCAAAGTCTGTTTCGCCAAATTGCACCACATAATCTTGTTTAGCATATTTCTGCGAAAGCTTGTCTTCGTAGTCTGAAAAGCCCAATTCGTCAAATACAGTTTTTATGATCTCGGGATAGGATTTTTGTTGAAAAATACGGCACTTTTTACTCAGATTTAATAAATAAATCCAAGGTCTTATGACAGCAACATAGGCTGCGTTTTGTTTGATGTTCTCTTTTTGCTCAAAGGATGTAACAACGCCATTGATGTGACGTGTATGCTTTTCTGTTTCTAAGTGAACAGTCAGTGTTTTGCCTAATATATCGGTGAAATTTAACGACTCGTCGTTGCTCACCATTTCAACTTCTAGGGTGAAAGGTTGACCTAAGGCTTCTTTAAATTTTGCTTGGCGGAGCACTAAAGTATCGTCTCGCAACGGCGTACTCATACTGACAAGTCTTTTTTGAACGGGCATTTTCTCACCAACAATAAGAATTGATTCTCTTTTTCTACCCTTACGACGCAAGCTCAACTTATGTTGCACCTGATGATGAGTTTTTTACTAACTGATGAAGTTCTCGATTTACTAGAGGTTGCAAGTTCAGATGAATTTGTGTTGTATAGGTTTGCTGGATAATGTGAAGAAGATCGCTGTTTTAGGGAATTAAAACAAATTAGGGCAATAGCCCATAAAAGAAAGGGAAATAGTAATTTGAAAAAGTATATCACCATAGGTCTATTGCTTATTTTAGCAACCTATAGCTTATGGCAAATCAGTAGATCGACAAGCTTCCAACTGTTTGGGGAAATTGTGGCAAGCGTCGATACAACTGAAAAGATTGTTGCGATAACCTTTGATGATGGGCCGTGGAATATAAAATACACCACAGATGTGATTCAAACCCTTGATAGCTTAAATGTTAAGGCGACATTTTTCTTGAACGGCAGAGGCATTGAACAGAATTTTGATGCGGCTAAAAATTTGGTGTTAGCGGGACATCAAATTGGTAATCATGGATACTCGCACCAACGCCTTGTGTTCAAAGGTTTTGATACGGTAAAAAATGAAATTGAAAGTACAAATGCATTAATACGCGAAATTGGCTATGAGAATGACATCTACTTTCGACCACCATACGGTAGCAAATTGTTTGTTTTGCCTTACTATCTAAAACAACATGACATCACAACAGTTACTTGGGATCTGGCGCCAGAAACATTCGATGGGGCTGGTCAAACGAGTTCCTATATATCTAACACTGTGATTGAGAACGCAGTACCAGGTTCAATTATTCTTTTGCATGTCCTTGGTAGTGGAAACTCTCAGGCTCGAGAAGCACTTAAACCTATAGTTGAGGGGCTTAGAGCAAAAGGTTTTCGATTTGTGACGCTAAGTGAATTACTGGGCAAAAAGACATCTTCGACAGTTAGTTGACGCTATTTTCAAAATCCTCAATTTGTTTCTTAAATAAAAAAACTACTATCAATGTGTAAACCTTTTGTACTTTGATTGCGACTTTATAGGCTTTTCTACATTAGGAGATAAATTATGCGTGTATTGCTTATAGTAGTGATTTTTGCTCTCGGCGTTGCGTTTGAAGCATCAGGGGAAACCAACAAAGGTGTACTTATTATCGCATCCAATATGCTGGATATGGGCGATCCTGAAAAGCATGAAGCGAGAAACGATTTGTTTGAATTTGCGCCGCCGTACCATGTCTTTGTCAGCCATGGTTATGAAGTAGACTTTGTTTCTCCCCTAGGTGGCAAAGTGGAATTTATGCGTGAACCTTTGGGCATTTCTAGTTACACAATTAAGTATGAAGGTTTTCTCGACAAAACCGCAAATACCTTAACACCTGAAGAAGTAGACCCTTCAAAATATTCAGGGGTGTTCACTGGCGGCGGTTATGGGGTGATGTTTGACGTGGCAAAAGATGCAAAGATTCAAGCTATCATTGGGCAGATTTACCAAAATCAGGGGATAGTTGGAGCTGGTGGACACGGCACTGCAAGCATTATCAATGTAAAACTTCCCAACGGAGAATACTTGGTAAAAGACAAAAGAATAGCAGGCTTTCCCAATTCAACTGAAACCAGCAAACCTTGGGCTAAACAGGGTACCTTGCTTCCATTTTTAATTGAAAGCCAATTGAAAAAAAATGGGGCGATTGCAGAAAATAAAGAAACCTTAAGCGACAAACACCAAGTGGTGATTGATAATAGAATAGTGTCTACCATGTTTTTACCTTCGGCAGCTTTGGTTGCAAAAGAAATGATATTACTGATGGAGCAGAATAAGTAGACTAGGGTTCAACCCCATGATCTGATAAAAATGCTGTTATTTTCGATTGGCTAACTAGGTCTTAATATTTAAACACTAATTTATAAATTGGATATTAAATGAAAGTTCGCGCCGCAACTTTAGAAGACGCAGAAAATCTAGCCAGTTTGGTCAGGTCACTTGCTCACTTTTATATAGACCAAGATACCGATAATTTGCCTTTATGGTTGGCCGAAACCTTGACTACTTCAGCATTTGAAAGGCGATTAACAGATGATAACTATGTCAATTTGGTATGTGTTATCGATAATAAAATTGTGGGTTATATTGCACTAAAAGAAAAAAGTCATCTTTATCATTTGTTTGTGGATAAGAATTTTCACGGAAGGGGCATAGCACGTATGTTATGGACGTCTTTATCCCCATTTTTAAGTAAATCAACGCCAACAACTGTGCGTTCTTCAGTGTATGCTGTGCCTGTGTATCAGAAATTAGGATTTATAATTTGTGGCGAAAAAGCGACTAAGAACGGGGTTTCATTTCAACCTATGGAGATAAAAACATCACCATGAATGGCCCCTTTGATCGTCTCTCTAACGCGTTGCAAAACAAGCGTTCCCAGTCTTCTAAATATGAAATCAATAAGATGGTTAAAGTTTATGAGGCTATTTCTTTACTGCTGGTTATTCCAAGCCTAATAATTTTTGTTCCAGGGTTTATTTTTTCGCTGTTTAACTATTATCTTTCCAGATTGATAACAAAAGGGCTAACTAGCGCTTCATTTGTTTTGATAGGTATAGTCAATACTGGGTATATAGTAGTAACTTTTTATTACTACAAACCAGAATTTTATATCGCCGAAACCTCACCATGGTTTGTTATTTGTTTGCCCATTATATTTTTGTTGTCGGGCTACTCGGCGTTGTTTTATCAACTAAAAGAAATAAAAAACGCATCTTAATAGACAGCAAATAGCCTTTTGCAGTATTTTCCTGAAAGTTGGCAGATTTATCCGTATTCAACTTTAATAAACCTCAATATAGTGCTCTAACTGTTATTTTTTGACATTCGGAGCCCCAAATAATGTTAGAACTTCGCCCAAATTGTGAATGCTGCAATGTTGATTTACCACCAGAGTCAACTTCTGCGCTCATTTGTAGCTTTGAATGCACTTTCTGCTTAGACTGCGCAACTCAAAGATTCAACAATATTTGCCCGAATTGTGGCGGCAATTTGGTACAACGACCCATACGCCCCGCCGAAAAACTGTTGCATCACCCAGCCTCAAAGGTTCGAGTTGTTAAAGGGCATTAGCTTTTAACTCCATTTGAAATATTCAAATTAAGCTGAAAATGCTGTTAGCTCTAAGCGTATGATGAATTTTGGGTGTTAAATGCAGCTAGACTGTGTTATCAAGCTAATAAATAGCTTAAAAAATCTGCAAAAAGTCTAAAGCAAGATGATTAACTTTTATCGTAAACTTCGAAAAAAACTAATTGAAGAAGGTAAAGTTGCCAACTATCTAAAATATGCCTTGGGTGAAATCATACTCGTTGTGATTGGAATATTAATCGCCTTGCAAATTAATACTTGGAACAACAATCTTCAGGATAAGCAAAAGTCTATTGTGTTCCATACCAGATTGATAGAAGACGTCGATAGAGTGATTGAACGAGCTAAAACCTTAAACGAAAGAGCTAACACAACACTTACCGCGATTACCAATTCAGTTGCTGTACTTGAGAAAGGCGAGATAGCGACTCAACAAAATCAAGCAGACCTTGATAGTGCACTGTTAAGGTTTTCAAGATTTAACTATCAACAACCAGAACTACCCACTTGGGAAGAAATGAAAAGCAATGGCGAATTAGACTTAATTTATTCTATCAGCTTAAGAAATAATCTTGCCGAGTTTAATAGTTATCTTTTTGTCGTTGCCTCTATTTATAAAACCTTGGGAGAAGGCGTTTATGAAGAACTTTCTCTTTTTGATAAATATGTAAGATCTTACGTAGATCCTGTTATTTTAAAAGTAACCAATAAGTTCGATTTTGACGCAATGGCGGCGCATCCTGTGTTTATAAACCGTTTTTCAAGAATCTCTCTACCATGGCGTGGCAGTGCCTATTTTTCTTCTCAAGTAGAAAGAAATGCAATTCCAGTAAAACAAGAACTTCAAAAAGAGTTAGATAAACTTACGCAATAAAATATTTACTTTCCACCGCAACTTCCAAAGATCTCATGCCGTAATGGTCACTAAGAGATCATGTGTTGATGTGCTATACACATTAACCGCTAAGGAAGTATTCGGATGGATTACACAGAAAAACTGCTTGAACCTATTTCAGAGGATTCACCTTGTGGTGAAAACCTTGAAGATGATGCAGCATTTCAAAACTTTTTCTTTATGGCCCAAGGGACGCCGGAAAGGTTTGATGGCAGTAATACACTGGCCGCTGAGCCACCGGATTGGCGCCAAGTAGAAAAAGAAGCTGCGGTATTTTTACAGCAAACCAAAGATCTCAAATTAATCAGTGTTTATAGCCAAAGCCTACTGAATACTAAAGGTCTGATTGCATTTTCTCAGTGTGTGAAAGCAATTGCAGATTTAGTTTCAGACTATTGGCAAGATATTTATCCCCTACTGGATGAAGACGACGGAGACCCTCTAGAAAGAGTCGCAGGTCTATCCTTTTTATCAACGCCATTTATTACTACCCCCTTAAAGTCAATGTCTTTGGCCAGTGCCAAAGGAGCCGGCAATATCACCTTGGCAGACATTGAAGCAGCAGAAAACGACAGTGAAGACGCAAAATTCAGCCTAAGCCAAATAAAAGGGGTTTTTGGGGAATTAAATTCTGACGAGGTGCAACTTTTCTATGATGCCTTGGCGTATAGCTTAGAAAGTTTGCAGCAGATTAATCAATGCTTCATTGACAACTCTGGTTATGAATACGCGTTAGATTTCTCTGCTTTGGAATCTGTATTACATCGACTTAAAGCATCTTTAGAGAAGTATGCGCAAATGGATTCCGAAGCTTTAGATGATATTTCGAGCGACGACGATCAATACGTTGAAACGGAAGATGCAGAAAAACAGAGCCAGCGAGATAGTGAATCGCAAAACGTTGGAATGAAAGGAAAAACAGAAGGTGGTCAAGTGCCAAACCAAATTCATTCAAGAGCAGATGTTGAGTGGTGTTTAGGTTTAATCAACGCGTATTACGCGAACTACGAGCCTTCGAGCCCTATTCCTGTGTTGGTAAACCGGGCATTGAAGTTAGTACACAAAGATTTCATGGCCATAGTGCAAGACATTTATCCGGATGCTTTGGCAACAGTGCAAAGTCTAGCTGGCATGAGTGACGAAGAAACAGAAAAAGATGATGACTGGTAGCAAAGCAACCAGACTCAAACAGATTAAGCAGTGTGAAAACGCTGCAATTAGTAAGTAAATAAAGAGGCTGTTCAGAAGGAGAAGCAAAGTGTCAAGCGGTCAAAAATTTGTAGCAAAAAACAGAGCACCTAGAGTGCAAATTGAATACGACGTGGAATTGTACGGCGCCCAGAAAAAAGTCCAATTACCTTTTGTTATGGGAGTAATGGCTGATTTAAGTGGAAAGCCTACTGAGCCGCTTGCGCCGCTTTCAGAACGTAAGATTACAGAGATTGATGTTGATAACTTTGATGATCGTTTGAAGGCTGCTAAACCGCGAGTGCAATTTACCGTTCCAAACACCTTAACAGGTGAAGGAAATTTATCGGTGGAAATGGACTTTGAAAGTATGGATGACTTTTCTCCCGAGGCAATTGCTAAGAAAACAGACGGCTTACGCCAATTATTGGAAGCTCGCACGCAATTAGCCAACTTGGTGACCTATATGGATGGAAAGGAAGGCGCCGAGCAGCTAATTGCAAAAGTACTTGCAGATCCAGCATTGCTTGAAACCCTAAGCGCGGCGCCTAAAGCTGCCGCATCTGACAATGCTGAAGAGGAGCAATAACCATGGCTGAGAGTCAAGTTGACATTAATGTAGAAACTGGATTGTCAGAGCTAGACGGTGATTCTTTTGCGTCTTTGTTGCAAAAAGAATTCAAACCTAAGTCTGATCATGCCAAATCGGAAGTAGAAAAAGCAGTAACTACATTAGCGGGTTTTGCGTTGCAAGACGCTAATAAGATTTCTGAAGACACAGTGAATTCCATTGAATCTATTATTGCTGAAATTGATAAAAAGCTTAGTGAGCAAATCAATGAAATTCTGCATCATCAAGACTATCAAAAATTAGAAGGTACTTGGCGTGGACTTCATTACTTAGTGAATAACACGGAAACGGACGAATATTTGAAGGTCAAAGTCTTCAATATCTCGAAGAAAGAACTCGGTAAGAACCTTAAAAAGTTTGCCGGAACAGCATGGGATCAAAGTCCAGTGTTCAAAAAGTTCTATGAAGAGGAATATGGTCAGTTTGGCGGCGAACCCTTTGGCGCAATTGTTGGCGACTATTATTTTGACAATAGCCCAGCAGACGTAAACTTACTTACTGAAATGTCCAAGGTTTGTGCGGCATCTCATTCACCATTTTTAAGTGCAGCATCGCCTGGCTTATTACAAATGGATAGTTGGAATGAATTAACCAATCCCCGAGATTTAACCAAGGTATTTTCTACCCCTGACTATGCATCTTTCCGCTCACTAAGAGAAACAGAAGATGCAAAATACATTTCACTGACCATGCCAAGAGTTTTGTCACGCTTACCATACGGCGCAGACACAGATCCAGTAGAAGCCTTTGATTTTGAGGAAGACGTAAGTGGTCCTGATGAATCCAAATATGCTTGGACCAATGCTGCATATTCCTTAGCGGTAAATATTAACCGTTCATTTAAAGAATACGGTTGGTGTTCACGTATTCGCGGGATTGAATCGGGTGGTGCAGTGGAAGGTTTACCTGTGCATACCTTCCCCAGTGACGATGGTGGAGTTGATATGAAGTGCCCTACCGAAGTTGCTATCAGTGACCGTCGCGAAGCTGAACTTTCAGCCTGTGGTTTGATGCCACTGATTCACCGCAAAAACAGCGACATGGCAGCTTTCATAGGCGCGCAAACCTTACAAAAGCCAGCCATATATGACAATCCGGACGCTACAGCAAATGCTGCCTTAGCGGCCCGTTTGCCTTATCTGTTCGCGACTACCCGTTTTGCTCACTACCTCAAGTGTATTGTGCGTGACAAGGTGGGTTCGTTTAAAGAAAAACAAGATATGCAGCAATGGTTACAAGGTTGGATTGATGACTATGTGGATGGTGCACCCACCACATCAAGTGATGAAACTAAATCTCGTAAACCATTGGCTGGGGCTGATGTTGCGGTAGATGAAGTAGAAGGACAGCCGGGCTATTACAGCGCTAAGTTCTTCCTAAAACCACATTACCAACTGGAAGGATTAACTGCCTCCTTGCGCTTGGTTTCTAAGTTACCAGCCGGAAATGGCTAGGATTTCGCAGTTTAGTTTAAATTTTGCCATTAACCTCAAAAGGAGAAGATCATGGCTGTAGATATGTTTTTAGAGTTAGACAAAATCAAGGGCGAAGCCCGAGATAAAGATCATAAAGAAGATATTGATATTATCACCTGGAGCTGGGGCTTATCTCAGTCGGGAAGTACCCATGTCAGCACTGGAAGTGGAATCGGAAAAGCCAACTTTCAAGACATTAGCATTACCAAATATACAGATAAATCATCTGTAACCCTAATGGAATATGTTGCCACAGGTAAACACATTGATAAGGGTAAGTTGGTAGTTCGAAAAGCTGGCGGCAAGCCACTGGAATACATTGTAATGGAATTTAAGCATATTTTAGTAAGTTCTATTTCTGTAGGTGGTTCTGGAGGTGAAGATTTACTTACTGAAACCATCACCTTGAATTTTGCCGAAGTAAAACTCACTTACGTGCCGCAAAAACCAGATGGTTCTGGTGGCGCAAAAATTGATTTTGGTTTCAATATTCCTGAAAACAAGAAAATCTAAGCAATAATCATGGCGTCTAAAAGGCGCCATGATATCCACTTTTAGAAGTTCAACACCATGCCTGAATTATCACAAAAAGAGCGTTTGCAACTGTCATTATTAGACAGATTGACCGACGATGAGCCGGACAAAAAAAGTGAATCGCGTAGCAAGCGAGTGATAACTGTGTCCCGTTTAAAAGAGTTAGTTCAACGTGATTTGGCGTGGTTGTTAAATGCGGTAGCATCGCAAACTACAAACAATTTTGATGATTACCCTTACATTAAAAACTCTACCCTAAATTACGGTATTCCAGATTTGTCAGGTTCTAATGTTAAGTCATTAAATACCCGTTCTTTAGAACGAGAAGTTGTGTCAGCAATAAAACGATTTGAATCGCGCATCATTCCTAAGACGTTACAAGTAGACGTAAAGGTGGCATCTGAACAAATGAGTGGCAATACATTATCTGTCACCATTCATGCAGACCTTTGGGCCCAGCCACTGCCATTGCAGTTGTATTTGCAAACGGATATCGATATTGAAAACGGCATCGTGACTGTTAATCAATGGCATTAGATTATGGATTCTAAATTTTTACAGCTTTACAATCAGGAGCTCAAATTTATTCGTGAGTCTGGGGCAGAGTTTGCCAAAGAGTATCCTAAAATAGCGGGTAGATTAGGACTGGAGGGCTTCGATTGTGCAGATCCATACGTGGAGCGCTTATTAGAAGGCTTTGCCTTCATGTCGGCACGAGTACATCGAAAACTAGACGCTGCTTATCCAGAATTTACCCAGCATCTTTTAAACTTGCTGTTTCCCACATTTTTGCAGCCTATTCCTTCATGTTTGATTGTACAGTTTCATCCAGATTTTGATGAAGGTAGTCTAGTATCTGGGGTTAATGTAGACAGAGACACGTCGCTCATCAGCCAATTAGGCAAAGACGAACAAACTCCATGCGAATATAAAACTGTTCAAGATACTCAGATTTGGCCAATCAGCCTAACCCACGCTGAATATCTAAATGGGCAAGAATTAATTGGTCTTACCAATGAGATGAGCAGTCAGTATTCATCAAAAGCTGGGATAAAACTGGTGCTGGAAACGCCGCCAGGGATGACTTTTTCTGCATTGTCCATGGACAAGCTAAGGCTGCATTTTCGTGGAACAGAATCTTTTCCTACTTACGTGTTTGAAACTCTGTTCAAACATTTTTCGGGTATGCTCTATAAAACCGGGGATTCATTGTGGAGACATGCGCAATCACCGGTAAAACTCTCGCCTGTGGGCTTTAATCAACAAGATGCCTTACTCCCCTATAATAATCGTCAATTTGATGGATTTAGGTTACTCCGCGAGTTTTTTGTTTTTCAACAGCGTTTTCTTTTTCTTGATATTGACCAGCTTAATCCGAGCATAAGCCTGTGCAATCACCACAAGCTTGAATTGGTTTTTTTGTTAGATGAAACCAATAGCAAATTGGAGAAGGTGCTAAGTAAAGAGCATTTCGCACTGCATTGCGCGCCCTGTATAAATTTATTTCCTAAAAGAGCAGAACGTATTCAACTGGACAAAAAGTTAACTGAGTTTCATGTTGTTCCAGATAAATTACGTCCCCTTGATTTTGAGGTCTGTTCGATTAAGGGGGTCAAAGGTATTGGCAACAGTATTGATGCGCAGCATCAAATTTTACCGCTATATAGCCAAGAACATGCTCAAAGCCAAAGCTTCTCCCAAGGCGGTTTGTTTGCTCAACCCACTGAAAATCCATTTAGTTTTGCTTCTAGCGTTACAAAACACTCAGGCTTTTTTACGAGTAAGCGAACCAGCCGCACATTAAGTGTAAACGAACGTAAATTTGGCCACAGATCAAGTTACATTGGCAGTGAAGTTTTTATTTCTTTAGTGGACCCTAAAGCCGCGCCTTATTCCGAGGAGTTGCAGCAATTGGCGGTAGATACCATGTGTAGCAACCGTGATTTACCGCTAATGATGCCCTTAGGAAAAGGCAAAACTGATTTTAGTATCGAAGTGGGTTTGCCATGTGCCGCTGTGCGTTGTGTTGGCGAGCCAACTCGTCCTTCTCCGCCTTTGAATAATGGTGATATTGCCTGGGATTTGATTAATTTATTATCGATAAACTTTCTTGGTTTTACCCGGGATGAAAATGAGCAAGCCTTAGTTGCGCTTAAAAAGCTGCTTAGTTTAATGAGTGACAGGAATAAGCAAGCACAATCAAAACAGATAGACGGCATAGTGGACATGCGGATAGATGCAACCACAGGGCGCTTGCCAGTAGAAGGCCCTATATGCTTTGTTCGAGGTGTAAAGATCACTATTACCTTGGACGAAACCGCATATGAAGGGAGCAGCCCATTCTTACTTGGCGTAGTTTTAGATGCTTTTTTTGCGCAATTTGTTGGAATAAATTCCTTTTCTCAATTAGTGCTAATGACCAATGACGGTCAAGAGATCCATCAATGGCCTATCCGAACCGGCACGCACAGCGCTATTTAAGCGATTTATCAAAGGACAGCAAAGCTCTTTATGAAGAGGGCTTTGAGTCTTTATTGCGTTATGTGGATGCAAATTCTCCCCTGTATGAGCGACTTGGTTATTCAGTATCTCTAAAACAAGACCCCATTAGGTTCGGACAAAAACCTATCATGCATTTTCATGCGTCCGCATTTTCGGATTTGCGCTTGTTAAAAGAAATTGGTCTGTACAAACTTAATAATGTGTATTGGGGAATGTTTGGGGTTAACGGTCCTCTGCCTTTACATTTAACCGAATATGCCATTGAAAGAAAATATCGCCATCAAGATCAAACCCTAGCCGCTTTTTGTGATATTTTTCATCATAGATTTATTTCGCTTTTTTATCGTGCATGGGCTGAATCTCAACCCGCCGTGAGTCACGACAGACCAGATAAAGATACATTTGCTAAACGCATCTCTAGCTTAAGCGGCGCTGACGTGCAGCAACAATGTTATCTGGCTGGCTTATTGAGCCACAAAAACAAAAGTGCCGATGTTTTAGCTCAATTATTGTCTCAGCATCTGCATCAACGAGTATCCATTAGTCAATTTGAAGGTAAATGGTACTCTTTGCCAGAAGCCCATAAAAACAAACTTGGTTGTGCTAATTCGCAATTAGGCATGGATTGTCTGATTGGTGACAGTACTTTTGAAAGAGGGTTTTCCTATTCTGTCTTAATTGGTCCATTAAAGTACCAAGACTATCTCTGTTTTATTCAAAATCCCGATATTTTCAAACAAATCCAGAAATTGGCCGTTCGCCATACAGGGAGTGAATTTAACTTAAGCATTAAATTGTTATTACATGCAAACGTCTTTCAAACTGCGCGCTTGGGAGCGTCTGGTAGTGACCCTCAAAGCAATAACAAGCAAACAACACCTAGCCGTTTAGGAACAAACGCTTGGTTGGCGGGCCCTTTGGAGGGCAATTTACAGCCTCATCAGCAAGTAAATCCGCCTGTTGTGGCATACGAATATGCCTGTGATTGACTAAATAACCAAGATTTTAAAGAGGAAGAATGAAATGGCTGAAATCAGCAGAGTGAATTTATTTGGTAAGCTCAATACCTTGAGTTACAAAGCCATTGAAAGTGCAACCGTGTTTTGCAAATTACGCGGTAATCCCTATGTGGAACTTGCACACTGGTTTCAACAAATTCTGCAATTACAGGATTCTGATTTACACAAAATTATCCGCTATTTTGGGCTGGATAGCTCCCTGATAGCAAGGGATATGAGTACGGCGCTTGAGTCGCTTCCTAAGGGCGCTACTTCGATCTCTGATTTATCTAGCCACATCGAAGATGCCGTGGAGCGTGCATGGGTATATGGCTCACTGGCCTACGGGGATAACAAAGTACGCATGGCTTATGTGATATTAGGCATGTTACATACTAAGCCGCTGAAAAATGTATTACTTAAAATGTCACCGGAATTCGGCAAAATTAAATTGGAAACCCTGAGTGACAAGCTTCACGAGATTATCGAAGGTTCTAGCGAGGATGGTCTTAGTGCTAGTAATGGAAGCTCAACTTCAACAGAGCCTGGGGAAGCTAGCCAAGCCATGTCACCAGCCACCATGGGCAAACAACAAGCGTTATCACAATTTACCACAGACCTGACGGAACAGGCGGCTCAAGGCAAGCTTGATCCCATTATTGGACGGGATGATGAAATTCGACAATTGATCGATATTCTAATGCGACGAAGACAAAATAATCCCATTTTAACCGGTGAAGCTGGGGTTGGAAAAACTGCTGTCGTAGAAGGATTTGCACACCGTATAAATAAGGGAGATGTGCCGCCTTCTTTGCAAAACGTGCGTTTATTAAGTTTGGATATAGGCTTGTTGCAAGCTGGCGCTAGTATGAAAGGAGAATTTGAAAACCGACTCAAACAAGTGATCGAAGAAGTGAAAGCTTCGCCTAAACCTATCATCATGTTCGTCGATGAAACCCATACGCTTGTTGGGGCTGGTGGTAGTGCTGGTACTGGCGATGCTGCAAATTTGCTTAAACCGGCATTGGCAAGAGGGGAGCTCCGCACTATAGGCGCCACTACTTGGGCGGAATATAAAAAACACATCGAAAAAGATCCTGCGCTAACTCGACGTTTCCAAGTCGTAAAAGTAGAAGAGCCAAGTCCCGAAAAAGCCATTCTTATGCTGCGCAATATCGGTGATATTCTGCAAAAACATCATAAAGTGACTGTACTCGATAATGCAATAGAAGCCGCTGTAAAGCTATCCCACCGCTATATTCCAGCCCGACAACTACCAGACAAGGCCGTGAGTTTATTAGATACAGCGGCTGCTCGCGTGGCCGTTAGCCAATATGCTACACCAGCAAAACTGGAAAATTGTGTGCAGCAGCTGGCAAATTTACAAAAAGAGTTGGCTATTTTGCAGGATGAAACTATCACCGGTGGAAATCACCTAAAACGCATTACCACTATAGAACAAGAACTTGCAGAGGCCACTTCTCTTAAACTACAACTAGAAGAAACTTGGGAACAGGAGAAAACGCTAGTAGATGAAATTATCGCGCTGAACGGCAAAATTAAATCATCGGTCAATAGTGAAAAAGATCAAGACCCTCAATCAGAAACCCATGCCTCTTCGTTATCTGACATGCAACAATCGTTAAGCCAAAAACGAGAGCAATTAAGCGCTATTCAAGGGGAGTCTCCATTGATTTTACCTGAGTGTGATGAACAAGCGGTGGCGGCTGTGGTTTCAGATTGGACAGGTATACCTCTTGGCAAGATGGTAAATGACGAAATAGCCGCGGTGTTAAACTTGGCAGATACGATGAAACAGCGTGTGATCGGTCAAGACCATGCTATGGAAGCCATAGCAAAACGTATTCAAACATCTCGGGCTGGTTTAGATAATCCAAACAAACCTGTAGGGGTATTTATGCTTTGTGGTCCTTCCGGTACTGGAAAAACCGAAACTGCTTTGACGCTGGCGGAAAGTCTGTATGGTGGCGAACAAAATGTGATCACCATCAATATGAGCGAATTTCAAGAGGCTCATACAGTATCGACATTAAAAGGTGCACCTCCAGGTTATGTTGGTTATGGGGAAGGCGGTGTGTTAACCGAAGCAGTAAGACGCAACCCTCATTCAATCGTATTATTGGATGAAGTTGAAAAAGCCCATCCCGATGTACATGAGATATTCTTTCAAGTGTTTGATAAAGGCATTATGGAAGATGGGGAAGGACGTCAAATCGATTTTAAAAATACCCTAATTCTACTTACGTCAAACGTTGGTAGTGAAGAAGTTATGACTCTTTGCGCTGATCCTAATGCGATACCGCATATAGAGGTGATCACTGAAGCATTACGTCAACCCCAACTGAATGTGTTTCCAGCAGCGCTTTTGGGTCGCATAGTGTCTATTCCATATTTTCCGCTTTCGCCGCAGATGTTAAGCAACATTACCAAATTACACTTGGAACGCATTAAAAAGCGTATCGAAACACAAAGAGATATTCAGTTTAACTACAGTGAAGATGTGGTTCAGCAGGTGGTGGCGAGATGCAAACAGCTCGAAAGTGGCGGTCGTATGATTGATAGCATATTAACGCATACTCTACTGCCAGAATTGAGTACCCAAATATTAAATCGAATGCTGAAGCAAGAAACGCTTAATGCTATTCAAGTTGATATCGCTGACAATGAGTTTGCTTACCAATTTTCCTAATAAATAGGCATGGGCGCTTAGTACAGAAGCGCCATTTTAGTGCTATCTACTATTTAATAATTTCGGCCTTTTGCACTTCCATGCTCGAAAGATCAAAGGTGTAAATATCGCCGGCTTCATTTTCTATCACAAAAGAATGTTTGTCTCGATTGTAATCTAAGCTGATGGGGTAAACTTCTTGTACATCTGTTTCTATGCTCGTGTCGAACTTAGTAACATAAACTGGTATCCGCCATATTTCATCATAGTTAGCATCTACAGCGAACAAATACGTAATTGAAAAAGATACTTCCGAATTTCTAATATTGTCTAAATAGTAGCGAATTTCATCTATAGTAACCGGCTCTATATAGGGTGGTGGTAACCGGTTGGGTTTGGGAGTATTCATATTGCTATTCTCTTTGCTGGTAGCTGTGTAATTGGTTTCAATTCTTAGTCTAAAAAGGCTGGGGTTTGCAAAGCTACACTGTGCTACACAGAACATTAAATAGTAGCTTACAACAAACTTGATAATCCACAAAGTTGCTGTTCTCATTAATAGTTGGGCCCGATTAAGGGCCTGGTTTACTACTAATTTTCGGAATTTTCGCCACTTTGGGAATTTTCGGTGGCACTGGAGGCGCTACTGGTGGACGTAAGCTACGACCGAAGTTGAAATAAGCCTTTTGATATTGAGTCATCATATTACATGCATCCAGACAAAAAATGCTCCAAGTATCAGCGTTATTCATGGCTTCATGAGGCATTAAATGGTGGTCTGGAGATAATCCTTCAAACCGATATCTATGGTCTTTAGTGCCTAAAATCAAATGGCTAATTTCATGAATAATGGTATTGGTCCAGTGCAAACTGTCGCCAAGAATAGTATGTGAAGCGTTAAAAAAGGCATCTTCCACGTAAATGATAGGTATTTTTTCTGCCATTGATCCGAACACAAAGGCGATAGAATTATAAAAATATTGATCGTCTTTTCTATTTCCGGTGCGTAGATAAGGCATGTCGGTAAAAATCAATTTATTGGAATTGATAACGTTCTCTATTTTTTTCAAGCCAGCCAAAATTTTATTCATATCACTTTTAACACTGGCTGCACTTACACTCTCTCCTGAAAACCATCGTCTAACTATTCTGTGAATACGGGAATTCGCGTTATTTCTATCCATACACAATAACATTATTGTTTTTGCAACTAGTCGCCTGGCTTCATTGGTAGATGCTCCTATTAGTTTGCGTTGATGTTCACTAAAGTGTTCATTTACATCTTCCAATTTTGCCCGCTGCATAAGCGACAAAGAACTGGTTTTCTCAAGCTCTTTTGAGATAAAACGCTGGTAGCTTTTGGGTGTTGATACGACCCAAATATCCGTACTACCTTGTACGTGAACCATATACACATGCCTGAGTAACTTGATTGCGGCAGCGCGTTTAATTTGCTCATCACTTAAATAATTAACTCGCATGCCATGTCTATCACTGGTAGTCACAGACTCGTCGGAAAAGCCCACAGCATCAAGAATGGCCTGAGCTTCTTTACCTTTTAAAATGTGTCTAAGACTGCCCAGCATTACACCATATTTTCGATCAAATCCACTGTCACCCATGATACTTTTGAGAAAATTCATGGTATGAGTCAAAGGAGCGTCATATTGAGTGAAAGGGTGGCTCAATACACGCTGATTTTTTTTGTATTCTTTCGAAAATGAATAATGATCAAAAAGGTGTGACATAAATAGGTTTCCGCCGAACAATGACTTTTACTAGGCTAAACTGAGTTTGCGTTATAAGAAGCTTACGGCAGGCAATAGGGATAAGTTGCACCTGATAATGGCGCAAGTGTAAATATTTTCAGAGAGAATTAAGATGTTTAGTTTCGAGCAATAAAGTCTTTAACTGTATTCACAAATACATCGGAAGCTACTTCTCTTCCTAACAATAAATGCCCATCACTTTCTAACCCTACAAATTCAGCATTTGGAATCTGTGCAGCTATATCTTGGCCTATTTCAAGTGGAATACGCTGATCTCCCAAGGAATGAATAACCAAAGTGGGCACCTTAATGTGGGCAAGTTTATCTCTTACATCAATATCGCCAAAAGTGGACAAATACCTAGCTGCGTTTTCTGGGCTTGTGGTTTGTCGTTGGAATTCATTGAACCAATCGAGCTCTTCTTTATTCGCACTGGGCATAAAAGTACTAGAAAATATTTGTCGATAAGCCGGATTGTCTTGTCCCCAGCCGCTTTCGGTAAGCGTAATAACGGCTTCTCGACGTTTTATTTCATCTGGCGTAGCGTTAATTCGCCAACCTGAGGCATAAGCGCCAAATAAAATTAAGTGGCTGACTTTGTCTGGATGTTTGATGGCATAATCAATGGAAACTGAAGCGCCTTGAGAAATCCCTAAAAGTGCAAATTTTTCTAGGTTTGTCTGTTGAACAACTGCTTCTAAATCATCCACAAAAGCATTAAACGACAGGTCTTTGACTTGCCAATCTGAAAGACCGTTTCCTCGTTCATCATAGCGAATTACTCTATGATCTTGAGCCAATTGTCTAAACAAAGGACTCCAAATAGGCGCATTCCAGTCATACTCTAAGTGAGTTAACCAATTGGCCGCTTTAACGATGGGATAACCTTCGCCGACGCTAGCGTATGCAATTCGTGTATTGTCTTTGGTTTTACAAAATCGTACTTGCTGGCGGTTAAGCAAATCTCGACTTTTTTCTTCTTCTTTACTGGGATGCTGTGGGTCACTGGTAAATATTGAATTAGGTAGAGAATCTTGCCATTTGATACCTGCATCTTGAAATCGTTGTTTAAACAATTTCTCGGTTTTTTGTTTATCCGCAATAAAACCCATAGTATCAAGTTGTCTAATTAAGCCATGACAAAGCCCCATGTTGTATGGCTCTTTGGCTAGCCCAATTTTCATGTACTTGAGTTTGTCATCAGGACTTGTATGAGGGTGTTCCCACAATTTTTCCAACACTTGTAAATAAAGCCTATCGATTTCAAGACGTTCTGCGGTTAACCAACGCTGAAAGCTGTGTTGATCTGGGATATCAATGCCTGCAAGGAAAGGTTCTTCAAGTTTATTCAGGTGTTGCTTTAGTTCTTCTATGGTTAAAAGATCTGCGTCGAGTCTATTTTTTAAGTGATGAACGTCAATCACAATGTCATTAGTTAGCAACATGACACGTTCACGATCTGAAATTAACCGCTGAGCATTACGCTCGTTGACTAAGCGCCGGATTTTACTTAATGACCAGCGCAGCGCGCCTTTTGGATCATTGTGCTCATCCCATAGAAAATCACACAGGCTTTCTCGGCGTTGTGGTCTGCTAGTCATTGCCATATAGGACAATAACGCACGAGTACGCTTCGACTTTACCAGCGAAAGTGCTTTTCCATCCAATGTTAGGGATAATTCGCCTAACAGGTTAATTTCTAACGTCATGTCGAAAATTAAAAGTTGAGTTCCGTTAGCAGTAAGAATAGCTTGGTATTTGAGCTTTACATACCCCTCACATGGGGGGAATTAATAGTCAGAATCAAATAATAAACCCAATTGCTCGGCTTTTTGCACAGCTTGAGTTCGGTTTTCAACTTCTAACTCTTTGATTACACTTGAGACATATTCTTTTACTGTGTAAGGCGACAGATTCATCTCTTTAGCAATTTCTTTGTTACTTTTCCCTTCAGACATTAATTGCAGCGTCTGTTGTAGGCGAGTTGAAAGTGGATGAGTGTTTTCATCGTAATTGGGGGATTCAATAACATTCTTGCCGTCGAGCACGTCAAACAGGGCTGTTTTGATTCTCACCTTTGGCGTACTTTTCGAAATGAACCCGTTTACACCAAGTGCCATCACTTGATTCACGGTTATGGTTGAATCCAAGGAAGAAAGGATAATTAATGTATGGCAAGGAAATGAATTTTTCACCGCTTTAATGCCATTTAATCCCTTGGTACCTGGCATTTTGAGATCCATCAGAATTAAATCTATGTCATTGTTATTCTGCAAAGTAATCCAGGCTTGGTCAAAATCCATTGCGCGAATAATGCGGGTTCCGGGAAACAATTCAATGAGTAGCCAATTAATCCCATCGCCAAAGAGTTCGTGGTCTTCTGCCACTAAAATCGTCGATAATGTTATTGGGGTGAGGGTAGACATAATAATTGTTGAACCGCTTATTTTATTTCAATGAAATTTAGCAAGGATCTTAACTGTGCCGGCTTTATTGGGTTTGCCAAGAGCAGAATATCTTTGAATGTACCTATTTGAATAGTACTTTTTAAATTTTCGTTAGTAATGCAAAAACAAGCCAACACCAAATTGGAATTGAGATTTTCAGGCTTTTGAATTTTCAGATCACGTATTTTGTTGCGTAAATCTTCTATGTCCTCGGCCTCGATTAAAATAAGTCTTTTTTCAGTATCGTCTACCGAAAAACAATCATTATGACCTAGACTGATAGGTTGATATGGATAAGACCATTGATCTAGGTAGCCTTGGAGTGCTTGTGCAAGTTTCACATCATCTATAGCACAAAATATATTTACTTGTTTTTTTGCTTCGTTTGGCTTTTTCGTTTGAGCGGGTCGATTTGAGGGAGAAGTTAATAAGGGGATATGTAAATTAAATACGCTTCCTTTGCCTTGTTCCGAACTAAAGCTAATCGCGTATCCCATCAAACTACATAAATACTGCACAGATGATAACCCTATGCCATGACCCAATTGTTGTATTAACGCCTGTTCAGGAGAGTTGGTATGCAGTCTTTTGCTGCTTTGTTTGAGTATGCTCCAAATACGTTTTTGTTGTTCATCGGTAATGCCGCAACCCGTGTCCCAAACTTGAATAAGGATGCCTGCTTTACGGGCTCGACAGGACACTAATACGCCACCGTTTTCGGTGAATTTCAGTGCATTATGAATAAGATTGTTGAGGATTCTTTGCAATAATGTCTTATCGGTTTCAATGGTTACATCTTGGGAATACAGTTTGAATTTTAAATTTTTATTATCGAAGTTGGCAGAATGGGTGGTCGCTAATTCGTCTATAAGTTTATTTAATTTAACCAGACTTTTTACCGGCTTTATCTTACCTGTTTGTAATTGCCCCAGATCGAGCAAGGCGCTAAAGGTATCTTGCATATTTTTTTGAATATTCTGAGCATTGTTAATCAACAATTCGTTATCTTTGTCCTTATTGTTATCTTTTAAATGCGCCAAAGTGAGTCCCATTGCGTCCAATGGCTGTTTTAAATCGTGACTTAATTGGGCCAGAAAAGACGTTTTTGCATCGCTCGCAGTTTCTGCCGCAATTTTTTCTCGTTTGATCTCTAACACCCTAAGCACCAACACCACGAAATGAATAAAAAAGTGCAACACTTGAAAATAGGGGCTCATTAAATTGCCATATTGCAAGGTGATTTGGTTTGGTTCTGGCACTGAATATTGAAGATGTATAGTAGTGGCAATAGAGTACAGCAGAGGTATCCACCCTAGCATAAAAATGAGATTCAGTGCGCCATGAGAATAAGCTTTTACAATACTGGTAGTAATTACCAAAATAATAACGAGTAGGCTTGAAATAGAAAAAATAGACCCATTGGTATTTGCATCAACAAACAAACTGCCTAGCATTGACATTACTACTAGCAATATAACTAATTGATAAACTCGCCCAGTCTTGCTGCTTTTTTCAGGGGAAAAAAATGAATAGACAAACAGCAAAATAGTTAACTGCATGCCGCCAACTACTAGCCACAGCCAATAGGGGATGCCTGCTTGACCCTCTATGACAAAAACAGCAAATGGAGAACGCAGTAGGGAAATAGTTAGTAAAAAGCTAGTGGACAAAGCAAACCAAAGGAAGGTTTGGTCAAACGTTAGCAAAAAACTGGTGAGTGCTAGCATGACGAAACCTAGCACTATGCCTATGGCAATAATAAAAACAAAATCCATGTCTCGGGTCCAAGACTGATACTTTTGCTCAGTCATTAACCCTATATAAAGTGGGTTCCGAGTTTTTACTTCTTTTAATACAATGATCAACTCTGCAGATTCACCTGAACTTATTTGAATTGGCGAGGATCTGCCCAACATGTTGACGCTATATGAAGGTGATTGTGACTCATTGGGAATAATTGCTGTGTGAGCTAGATGAGGCCCCGAGCGAGTATAAATTTGAATGTCATTCACCATGTAGTGGCTAACATGGACCCGCCAATCTTGATTATTAGTTTGATTATTCAGGGTTACTAGCATTCCATAACGAGTAGACTTTGAAAAATCCGGGCGTGTGGAAAGTTCGGTTTTAGGTTTTTTGGAAAGTACGCTATTTTTAACAGAGCTAGCATATTCAAACATAGCTGGCGCTTGAATTTCTTCGGGTATCGGGAAAAAGCCAGTGGTTTGGATGGCAGAGTTGAGGTGATATATGGTTTGCTCATTATCCAATATTAAGGATTGCTCATGTTCCCTAGCTACCGTCTCTTGGGCACTTAGGTCGAGCAAAACTGCAGTTAAAAAATACATTCCCAACAGCAAACTTAAAATAATGAGACTCTTTTTTAACAAGACAATTTCCAATTCAATTTGCTGAAGTTAGGTTGCATTAAAGTTACCGTTATGTGGTAATTCTGCAGCAATCATGCCGACATCAGTAGGTATAATTCTCGAAATGCTAGTTTTATTAGCTTTCAGCTATCAGACATCATTCTATACGGAAGTGGCAGAAAATAAACACAAACTTGCTAAGTTTATGGATTACATTTGCTAAATCTATTAGAGGTTCGTTTAATATGAAATTAATAGCAGCTTATCAAACATTTCTCTCACGCTTTGATATCTATCTTCAGGAGATTTGGCCAGTGCTTTTAGAATGATGGAATTAATATTTTCCGGTAAAGGTTCTTTTCTAGCTGTCATCTGGGGCACTTCTGAATGACAGTGCTTAAGGGCCAGTTGCTGAAAGTTTGTGCCAGAAAAAGGCGGCTTTCCATTAAAAATACTGTACATGATAACCCCAATGGCGTAGATATCTGTTCGTTCATCCAGAATTCCAGATGCACTAAACTGTTCAGGTGCCATAAATCTGGGGGTTCCCATAATAGGTCTTTCTGGTTCCGTCAAAATTTTTGTTTCATCCGCCTCGTCGTCTGAGGTTAAAAATGCCGATTCAACCTGCATAGCTAATCCGAAATCCATGACTTTAAGAATCCCTTGGCGATTGATAATCATATTGCCAGGTTTTAAATCTCGATGAATAACACCCAGTTGGTGAGCAGCTATCATGGCAGAACAAATTTGCTTCATAATTGCCACTCCAGTGGCAATATCCAAAGCGCCTTTTTTCTTGATCAACTGACCTAAATCATAGCCGTGGACGTATTCCATGGTAATAAACAACTCACTCTCATTTACACCAAAATCGAATGTGCGCACTACATTACGGTGGGTAATTTTTCTGGCAAGTCGAATTTCTTCTTTTACGTTCAAGCCTTGGATATCTTCAAAAAATGATTTTTGCATTACTTTTATAGCGACCTTGTCATTTAACTCAAGATCTTGGGCTAAAAATACAGTTCCCATAGTTCCCGAGCCAAGTTCTGAAATGACTTTATATCGGTTATCAATGATATGATCTGCCTGAGAGTTAGGTTGAGATAACGGATCTGATTCTAGATCCAAAACCGCATTATTTTTTAAATGTTGGCTATCATCATTTTCTAATTCGCTTGAAAGTTCTGCAAGATAGGCTTCAAATTCTGCCTTTTCTTTTAAATCCGTGCTCATTTGTAGCAAGGCTTTTTCTAGGCGTCCAATTTCATCTTTTGGGTGTTTTTTAGCACTTATTTCTGGATATAACCCTGCCTGAATTTGTTTGGTTATTTCCACCAATCGAATAATTGGGCGACTCATGGTTATCGCCATGAATAAAGCAATTAACGACGCTAAAATTAAACAAAATGCGCCTGTAAGCAAAAGTGCTTGCTGAATGTCTTTAAAGGGGCGCTGCAAGTCTTCAGCAGAGCGCATAGCGACCACAAACCCTAGTGGATTATTATCATTGCTATCAATACGGCGAAAAACTGTGTGCTGTATTTGAGAGTTAACAGTAAATTGATTTTTTATCAGCGCATCTGGGGACGTTAACACTGATTTCCAAAGTTCTGGATGGTCTGAAAAGTAAGACAGTTTAGACTCAGATAATCCTAGATCTGACATATAGTTAAGCTCTATGCCTGTAACTTCACCATTGGCATCTCGTGTAAAGGTAAATATGCCGATTTGGCTTTGGGTAAGGGCAACTATTTCTTGGGCGGTTTGCTTTGATAATTCATAGGCGAGAACGACAGCTCCCTTTACCAGATCTTTTGCCACATTATCAAAGATAGGGGCAGCTATGGCTTGCATTAATTTTCCATTACTGGAGAAAAAGCCTGAACTAATTTGACCGCTTAAAGCTTCATCTAGTAAGGAGCTTCGCCCAGCTAAATTGATACCGATGGCATCAGGTTGGTCAGCTCTAGCAAGCACATTGCCAAATTGATCCATGAAAAACAACACATCAAAGTCGTATGTTCTGACGTATTCAAGACTAAGATCTTGTAAGGTTAGAGTGTCTTGGTCCGCGACTAAAGGCAAGACGCGCACATCTCGTGCAATGCCATTTGCTAACTCTTGAATGAAACGATAACGACTATCGATTCGAGTATCTAATATGCGACTTGATTGATTTAACGAACGATCAATAACTTCTTGAGAAATACTGCTGGCTTTGTTTTCAATTTGCCAATATATAATACCGACAAAGAGTAAAAATGCGATAAACACAAAAGAGAACAGCTTGGTTCTAATGCTAAATAACCACTTCATCTTGATACTCCAAACTTAGCCTTTGATGTTGAACAATTTAAAAATAATCACCTTGTTTTTTTGCTTTTTGCGGGTAGGTTTCGCCGAACTTATTGCGCCGTTCAATGGCTTTGAATTGGCGTGTATCGAAGATAAGATTCAGGGTTTCAACTTGTTTGTCTTTAATCGTGAAATTTTGGCTTTGTTCACCTCTAATACTCCATAAATTTAGGCTATATTCCCCCTCTGGTAATTCAGTAAACTCAAATGAACCGTCTTCAGAATCGATGATTTGCGATTTGCCCTTGTCATCGATTGCAATATAAGCCGCCATTCCAGGATGAATATTGCAATACACTTTTACAATACCTTCTTTATTCAGTTTAACCGCTCGCTGTAATCCGCCACCAAAGGTACCTAAATCAAAGGCATTTTCACCGGTAGTAGAGAAAACGTTATGTTGAATTTCATCTTGATTCACAAAATTAATCACATCACCTTTGCGAATGACCATGTTGCCAGGTGTATAGACTTTATTGACCATATCCACGTCATGCACAGCGTTGTTTTGAGCACTTGAGAGAGATTTTCCATCCGTTCGCATTACACTGACAATAATGCCTTCAGCCGACAGATTCCCCTGATTTGTAATCACGCTAATCTTGCCTGACAAAGCACCTAATTTAGGTTGGGTGGCCACAGGAACATTAGGGGTTGTAATGACCTCTTTTGCGGCTTCTGTACGATTAGAAATTATAGGTTCTTGAGGTAATCTAGGTGTTTGCTCAGCCGCAGGTATTTGATTAGAGGCTTGCTCGGGCTCCGATAAACTTGGTTCAACGTCAAATCCGGTTTGCGTGCCCTCTATTACCTTTCCTTGGTCATCTTTTACGGCGCCGACTTGGGCGGAGCTAAAGCTACTTATTATGCGATCCAGACCGGGAATTTTATCTCTTAGTCCGTATACTGAAGCACAACCCACCATGCTTATCGTTATAAAAATCATGGATGCTTTAATAGCGAAATGTGCGTTTTTTTGCATGGTTAGTATTCACCTTCAATCTTTTAGGTAAGTTTGATGCTTAAAGCTCAAGCACAGCGTCTTTTTCAACATTACGATTTGTTTCTGTCGGAAGTTGCACCTCGAAAACAAGAATAGATGCAAGTGAGTATGTTTAAGATTGACTTACCCAAAGATCAGTAGCTGATCAGGAGAATAAAAATTATGATTAATCTGGTAGTTAAAACTTATCTAAAGTAAAGCTTGTGTTTTCACTGGTAAAATTAGGGGGAATCGCGTTACACTTTACCTATAAAAATAAATAGCGATAAAGCAGTTCTTTCCCTCCCGAATATTGATTTCTTACGCCGCCTGGTGTTGTCAGTGCCTGGGCTGTCTGGGAATGGATCTGAAAAGTAATAGAAAAGGATAGATAAACATGGCCTCTAGAGGTGTAAACAAAGTCATTTTAGTTGGCAATCTGGGTAATGATCCAGAAGTACGATATATGCCAAATGGCGGCGCAGTAGCTAATTTAAGCATTGCGACCAGTGAAAGTTGGAAAGACCAACAAGGGCAACAACAAGAGCGCACAGAGTGGCATCGCGTTACCATGTATCGTCGACTTGCAGAAATTGCTGGTGAGTACTTGAAAAAAGGCTCACAAATTTATCTCGAAGGTAAATTACAAACCCGTAAGTGGCAAGATCAGCAAGGGAATGACAGATATACCACAGAAATAATTGCAGACCAGATGCAAATGCTAGGTGGTGGCGCTAGAGGCGACAATCAAGGCGGTTATCAACCGTCAGGCGGTCAACAACAACCTCAACAAGGTGGCTATCAGCAACAGCCTAACCAAGGTTATCAACAACCTCCACAACAGCAAAGACCTGCGCAACAGCCACCGAAAATGTCTGAGCCAAACTTTGACTATGATGACGATATTCCCTTTTAATTTCTGAGGAAACAACACTTTTATAAGTGCTTACATAAAATCTGTTAACACTGAGCAACTATCAAACCCAGCTAAATGCTGGGTTTTTTATTTTCCAAGTCACCAATAGCTGCTCAAAAAATGTGCAGCCATTGCCCCGTTTGTGCGCTATTCAAAAATAGAAACAGCAAAAATAATAGAAAAAACCATATTAAACAAAAGTATAGTTTTTAGGAATAAAATTTGCTTTTGGGATTATTGCCACGGCAGTTGTGTGGATTATCGCAGCAAAAATTAAAAGGAAGATTAACATGAAAAAGCTTTATGCTTGTCTGGCTCTGCTGATTTGTACACACGCTAATGCCATTGTGATTACCAGTGTGGATGATGGCAGCACACTTGCGAGTAATATTGAGGGATCTGACGTATCAATAGATTTTTCGTCTATCAACTATGTAGGAAGTAGTTCACAAGCAGGGACTTTTACAGGGGGAATTGCGTCTGGAATTGGTATTGACGCCGGGATTATTTTAACCAGTGGAACAGCAGCTGACGCTGCAGGACCAAATACGAGTACTTCAACGACTACTGAACTAGGGGCGGGGGGCGACAGTGATCTTTCCGATCTGGTAGCTGGAGTAGCAACCTTCGATGCTAATATTTTAGAATTTGAATTTACCACACCTACAGGAGATTTATTTTTTGATTTTGTGTTTGCATCAGAGGAGTACAACGAGTTTTTGGACTTTGTAGACCCTTTTGGATTATTTGTAGACGGTGTCAATTATGCCTTAGCGCCAGATGGACAAGCCATTGCTGTTAGTACGGTAAACTGCGGCGAATCTGGCGTAGATATTACGGGGCCTAATTGCAGTTTCTTTAATAATAATGATTTAGGATTATTCGATATAGAATACGATGGTTTTACTGATGTGTTCACCGCCATGATTACCGGTTTAGGTGCAGGAACCCATACAATGAAAATTGCTATTAGTGATGCCACTGACGATGAACTGGATAGTGCTGTCTTCATAGAAGCAGGTTCATTTAGTGGCGTTAACCCAAGGCCTGTTCCCGCTCCGGCGATATTTATCCTTATATTGTTAGCGCTCGCCTTTGTATTTCCAAAAAGGAAAATATAAATCCTATAGCAAAAAATACATCTGGTATTGATAAGTTGATAGTGGGGCCTTTGATAATTGTTTTAGGCCCTATCTTGTATTGATTTAAGTATTTTGATCAAGTTGTGAACCCTCCTTATCAGCATCTCTGCTTAATAAGATTACGAAGACTGATTTTCTGTTTATTTATTTAATTAATGTCGCTATTGGCTTTTACATCAGATCGGATTTTCATGCTAACCTCTAATACTTATCGGTCCTTTAATCAGGACTCAATTTGTCGCGCACTTTAGTCACTCTTTAAGCGCCGCACTGAATCAAAGATAGGTAGTTAGATGTTAGAAACATGGCGTTGGTTTGATCCCAATGATTCAATTACATTAAAGAAAATTGCCCAAGCAGGTGCGACTGGTATTGTCAGTTCGTTGACCGAAATTCCAACCGGTGAAGTTTGGCCATTGGAAAATTTACTTGAGCGTAAAGCCATGATCGAACAAGCTGGTCTTTCTTGGGACGTAATTGAAAGTATCCCAGTACATAATGATATAAAAACGCGAAAAGGCAACTACCAACAGCTCATAGAAAATTATAAGACTTCCATTGAAAATGTCGGTAAGGCTGGCATTAAATATGTGTGTTATAACTTCATGCCAGTCGTCGACTGGACTCGAACCAATCTTGATTACTTGCTGGAAAATACTGGCTCAGCATTACGCTTTGATATGGTGGATTTTGTTGCTTACGACGTATTTGTGTTAGAACGCACTAATGCCTCTGCTAGCTATCCTGATGAACTAGTGGCCAAAGCTCAGGAAAAAGTTGGCGCTATGACCGCAGAGCAAATTGATGTACTAGAAAGTAATATCATTGCGGGATTGCCTGGCGGCGAAGGCTCTTATACTCGAGAGTCTATCAAAATCACCATAGAAGAATTTATTGCGTTGGGTGAAGAAGGCCTAAGATCTAACCTTTTACAATTTTTAACTGACGTCATTCCAGTGGCCGAATCAGTGGGCGTAAGTATGTGTATCCATCCAGATGATCCGCCGTTTTCATTGTTTGGATTACCCCGAGTGGTATCTACTCAGCAGGATGTAAGAAGGATCCTTAATACTGTTGATAGTAGTTCAAATGGTTTGACTTTGTGCGCTGGTTCTTTTGGTGCGCGAGGTGATAATAACCTCGTGAGTATGGTGGAAGAATTTGGACCTAAGATATTCTTTGTGCATTTGCGTAACGTGGTACGTGAACAGGACGGTTCCTTTTATGAAGCTGAACATTTAAACGGTGATAACGACATGGTTGGTTTGATCAATGCATTGTTAAATGAGGAAGCAAAACGCTCAGATGCTGGCTTGAATCAACCTATTCCAATGCGTCCCGATCACGGGCACTTGCTAGACGATGAGGCTAGTCAGCAAAACGTAAAACCTGGCTACTCCTATTTAGGCCGGTTAAAAGGCCTTGCTGAATTACGCGGCGTGATTCATGCCTTGTCTTATATGCGTGAGCGCAATTAGGCGTAGACGAAAAGAGGTGTGCATAAGATATTTAGTCTTAATTTAGCCATCAATTGAATTAATATGTAAAGTTGAATGCAGTCGTTGTAAAGGCAAAGGGTGAGTTCAAAAGCATTATGCTTTAACATGACGAAAGTAAGTAACTGAATTAAAGACACATGTATAAGAATAAACTCTACGCGTTTGGCGTAATTTCTGTTGCTATTTTGATGATAGCGCTCATTTGTACCGCCGTAGCTGCTCAAATTACCCGTACAAATTTGCAACAAAGTACCACCGCGCAAACTCTGCTCTCGGAGCACCAACAACTTTCGAGCATTTCTTATAGACTATTTAAGCAATTAACAGATGAACTCATTTTTGGACAGAACGCAAACCAAGCTGAAGTTCGAAATAAAAGACAATTAATTACCATATCACTGGCCAAAATTCGTCAATTGGAGATAAGTCAACGTGAAGCTTTAGGTGAAGCAGAGACCCAAGGAACAGTGGAAGATACTGACGAATTGGAAAGTTTGATAGATGAAATTATTACCGAATTTAAAGCGATAATTGCGCTCAATGATTCAACACCTCTGCGACAGCAAGAGAGGCTGCAACGCCTATTAGAAGTGACAATTGACAATCAGTTTAGAGAAGCAATTAATTCCGCAGTTTCAAGACAAAGTCGCGTAGTTTCTGCCACTAATGCAAGAATCGACACCTTAAATACTACGATAATGTGGTTTGCGGTAATGATAGGATTAATTGCTGCGCCTAGTATTTTGGTGGGTTGTTATTGGTTGTTTAGTCAACTTTATCAACCGTTAAGCATTATACAAAGCGGCACTGAAACTATTGCAACAGGAAACTATCAATATAGATTACCTGAATCTATGGACAAGGAGTTTCAGACCATAGTTCAAGCATTAAATAAGTTAGCGATTCAACTTGCTGAGCACGAAAACATGCAAGCCGAATCTCGAAAGCAGTTGGAATTTGAAGTGGAGCGGCGAACTCAAGAATTAAGACAAGCCAATTTGCAACTTACGCAAATTGATTCAAAGCGTCGCCAATTTATTGCCGATGTTTCACATGAGTTTAGAACACCCCTTACAATCATTCGAGGTGAAGCACAGGTCACCTTGCGGCAAAAGCAAGGTAAAGAATCTGAGTACAGGGATTCGCTGAAAGTCATTCTAAATCAAGCAATAGGGTTGAGCCGGTTAGTAGAGGACTTGTTGTTACTTGCTAGAGCTGAGATAGACCAAATGAGTCTGCAGCTCAATTTAGAAAATATGAAAGACTTGGTTGAAAATAATCATACTCAGTGGCAAAGACAACATCCAGAAAGACGGATTGATTATTTTTGTGAGCAGGCACTTGATGACTTGTACATTAAATGTGATGCCCAGAAAATATCACAAGCACTTTCCATTTTAATGGACAATGCAATTAAATACTCTAAACAGGACAGCCCAATAGAAGTTAGACTTCGAGTCCATAGTACTCATTGTCATATTGAAGTAAGAGATCATGGCGATGGAATTGCACCAGCAGAACTGGAACATATTTTTGAGCGTTTTGTACGATTTAAACATAGAAGTGAGGGCTTTGGGTTGGGGTTATCAATCGCTAAAGTCATTATGCATGCTCATAACGGCGATGTGATCGCAACATCAACAGCAAATGAAGGCTCCACTTTTACCCTGCAGTTACCTTTGGGAGAAAACAAATGAAGGTTTTATTAGCTGACGATGAAATTCCTTTATTAAGTTTTCTGTTTCGAGGATTACAAGCTGAGGGCTTCGAATGCTATAAAACCAATGTTTTGCAGGATGTCATCACCCTGATTAAAAAAGTAAAGCCGCAAGTCGTGGTATTGGATCGAATGTTTGAAGAGCAAGATAGTGTAGAAATTGTACCATTAATCAAGCACTTACCTGATCCGCCAATGGTATTGCTATTAACGGCAGTGGATGAAGTGTCAGAACGCGTGTCCGGACTACAAAAAGGTGCAGATGATTATTTATGTAAGCCTTTTGATTTCGACGAATTATTGGCCAGAATTACAGTATTAGGTCGTCGTATAGATGTGGGTCATAACAAAGCGATAAATGAGATTTCATTTGCCAATATCACCTTGGATAAAGAGTCGCGTATTGCAAGTGTACAAGGGATAGAGCTTCAATTAACTAAGTTAGAATATGATTTATGTTTGTACTTTATAGAAAACCCTAATAAGGTGTTATCTAGAGAACGCATTTTAAGTCGGGTTTGGCAGACCTATAGTGATCCTCAGACAAACATAGTGGATGTTTATGTGAGTCGGTTGCGGCAAAAACTACCTTCAAACTCAGACATAGAAATACAAACCTTAAGAGGCAATGGTTATAGATTAATCAATGCTTCATAAAACTATTGCGTTAATAATGGTTTAAATACAGATTTATACAAGTTGCAAGAATTGTTTTCACTACCTCCCTTGCTTTATACTTTAGTAGTGAAACGTCGTAGATATGATAAATAAAAGGAATCTCATGAAAAGGATCTTGTTCTCACTGTGCTTACTCGTAGTTACTGTAGCAGCTTCAGCGCAACAACTCCCATTACAATATTTCATTAAACACGGTGACTACTTAGATTTAAGTTTATCTCCAGACGGTAAGCACTTGGCTGCCCGTATTTTATACGATGGAAAAGTTTTTCTTGCAATCATGGATTCGGAAACTATGAAAGTCGTTGGCGGAGCAAGACCTATGAATAACGACATCATTCATAGTGCCACTTGGGTAAATAACGAGCGTATTATGTATGAATACGCTGAAAAGCAATTCTATTACGATAGCCCAATTCCCACTGGCGAACTCTACGCCATGAATATTGATGGCTCTAAAAACGAACTGCTTTATGGTTATAGGGCTGGAGATCAGAAAGCAGGGTCCCGTATATCGAGTAAAGAAGATACTCTCGCAAGCCAAGAAATTCTAAGTTTAATGCAAAATGACGACGATTTTATTCTCATAATTGAATATCCATGGAGTATGCAAAATGGGAAGTATTACGATAAAAGAGAAAAGCCTCCAATAATCAGTAAGTTAAATATTTACAGTGGTAGAAAGCGCAGAATAGATAGTCTACCACATGGCTCCAGTCGAGCACTAGCAACCAAAGAAGGTCAGGTTAGGTTTATGGTTTGGAGAGACGAAGAAGGCTATTCTCATTCCGCTTATCGTGAAAACAATGATGCAGAATGGATCCCGCTAGACGAAGCGTTCGAACAAGTAGATGGCTTGTACCCTATGGGAATTAGCGAAGATAATAAATCGGTCTATTTGTCAGGCCTATATGGGGAAGAAGGTGTTTATACTTACTATATTTTAGATTTAGAAACTGGCGAATATAATCGAATTTTTCCTGACCATGCCACAGACATTGAAAAAAGCATTTTTGATAGTAATGGCATGCCTGCCGTTGGGATTACTTACCCTGACAAGTCTCATTATGTTTACGCGAAAAATGAATCCAGAATTAGTAGTATTCATAAAAAGCTAGCAAAGGCATTTAAAGGACAAACCGTTGACATAGAAAGTACCACTAAAGATTGGAAAACCTTGCTTGTGCATGTTTCAAGTGATGTTAATCCAGGAGAATATTTCTTGTTTGACAGTGAAACTCTCAATGCCCGGTTTATCTGGGCGAATAGCTCTTGGATAGATCCCCGCACGCTTGCTCCTATGCAGCCTGTTGCGATTCCAACTGAAGACGGAGAAACTATTCACGGTTATCTCACACTACCAAAAGGAAGCGAATCAGGTAAGAAACCGCCTTTGGTTGTTAGGATCCACGGTGGACCTCACCAAGCTGGTACCCGAGATTTTTGGAATTATGATGCCGAAACACAACTGTTAGCTAACCGAGGTTACGCTGTGTTGAGGGTCAATTTCAGAGGCAGTGACGGTTATGGAAAACGCTTTGAGAAATTAGGTTATCGCGAATGGGGTGGCGCCATGATTAAAGATATCAACGACTCAGTTAAATGGACCATTGATCAAGGTTTGGTGGATGGTAACAAAGTATGTTCATACGGCGATAGTTACGGCGGATATGCGGCTCTAATGTCTGTTGTAAGGGCGCCTAATTTATACCGTTGTACCATCGGCTACGTTGGGATTTATGACCTAGATTTCATGTATACCGAAAGTGATATTCCCAACAACTGGGGTGGTCAAGCCTATCTAGAAAGAGTACTGGGCACGGATAAGCAAAAGTTGGATGAGTTTTCGCCTATCAATCATGTTGATAAAATTAAAGCCAAAGTCATGTTGATTCATGGTTCTAAAGATAGACGTGTTCCAGAGATTAACTCTGAAGCCTTGGCCGAGCGGCTTAAAAAAGTAAATAATCCACCTGTGTATTTGCAATATTCTCAAGCTGGACATGGCGTATTTGATGAGGAAGATCGCCAGGAAATGTATCAGGGTTTGTTGGATTTTCTGGATGCAAATTTAAGGTAAGTTTAGACTGGATCTGAGCTCAAAAATATTCAATTGCTTCTCACCGTCATTTCTTTCGACGGTGAGAAGACTGTACTTTAATTTCTATTGGATAGGGGAAAGCAACATTGGATTGGTTACTAAGTTTCTAACGCCATGAGCATGATCTTCATTAAATTCATTGTCCTCACACCACTCCGCGACTGAACTTATATCGACCTTGGTAACCTGAGGCCTAACCGACCAGCTAACTTGTAATGGCGAGCCTTTTTCATTGTAACTAGGTCCTGTAGTTGAACCTAAATACTGCACTGGAATACCTGTATTTGACGGAATATTCGGCGCTTGATAATAGCCTTGTATCACTTCAATTTCCGTCATGTCCTCAAAATCTCGACCATTGCCGTCATTGGTTAATACTATCACCTGTGCTTCTACACGAAGTTGTGGATTCATAGTCGAATCAGATAAGCAAGCGCCTAGGGTTGGTCCCGGGCTTATTTGGGCTGAAGAAAATACATAATGAACCTCCAAAGTATCGCCTACCTCAAGACTTTTACCTTTAGCAGGACATACTTTGCCTGTGTATTTTGATTGCTCGGCTTTACTTAGTGGGTGATTATATAGATAACCCGAGTTTTTACCTTGTCCATCACCATTGCCGGCATAAGTAGTAAAATCGCCACCTTTGTGTTCAGCACCTTTATGGAAATGAATATTACACAAATTCAGCTCACTTCTATTTGGAGCCAGAGAAAACTCCCTTTCATTGGTACCGTAGGTTTGGTCTATATCTCGAGGAGATTGCGGTCCAAATCCTTTACCTTTGGTGTTTTGAGCTAAAGCACTTTTTTGTTGCGCAATTACGCTGTTACTTACAGTTTTTTCTTCAGCGTAAATACTCATTGAAATCGTAATACTAGCTATAGCGCTTAAACAGCTTATTTTTTTTATCATTATGACATTCACTTTGGTTAGTTCTATTAACCTAGAAGTGTAAACAGTCAAATTTAATAAGACTTAACTAGAAAATTAAATATTCATAAGCAGAACATTAAAAGTTTATGAATAAAATTAGAAAAGCGTATGATGACTTGTCTCTCGGGAAAATTTGGAATAATTGGCACTAAGCAAAAATTACAGAGGGTCTGATGCAGAATATGTCAAAAGTAGTCTTTAAATCGAAAATGGACACCTGGCTAGTCCTAGTGTTGTTGTTTGCCATTGGTAGTTGTTTAGTGGCTTGTGTTTTTGCTTTTTTTACAGAGAGCTTGGTTGAAATTCTTATCATCTCTGGGATAACAGTTTTAACAAGCGCCTTTATTGTGTGGTGTTTTGTAAGTACTTACTATGCGATAACGGTAGATAAGCTGGTGGTGAAATCGGGTCCCTTTGTTTGGAAAATTGATCTAAAAACAATTACGAAAATAACAGCTTCCAGAAACCCAATTTCAAGTCCAGCCTTATCCCTTGATAGATTATGCATCGAATATAAGCAAAATTCTTCCCTGCTAATATCGCCAAAAAATAAAGTGGAGTTTCTGTCTGAGCTTCAAAAGCGAACAGGAATTGAATTATGAACATAAGTGAAATTCGCGCCTTCATTCCCTGTAAAGACTATCAAAAGTCTATCGCTTTTTATCAAGCCTTAGGCTTTAAAAGTGAGAGTGCAGGTGAAGAATTGACGCTTTTGATTAAAGATGACTGTACTTTATTTCTGCAAAACCATTTTTATAATGAAGAAATGGCGAATAGTCTTATGTTTCAGTTGATAGTTAATGATATTGAAGATGCTTTTGCAACAATCTCAAACAACTGTGATAGTGGCGTTAAATATAGTGAAATCAATCATGAACGCTGGGGGAAAGTTTTCTATTTGTGGGGCCCTTCTGGAGAACTTTGGCACGTTACAGAATTAAATGGCTAATTAACTGCTGTAGCAATAAATCTTTGAGAATTTCCTCCTTAGTAGTTGAGGCTTACTAATTATTTTGATAGGTTTACGAGCATGAAAAAGACATTTCTTGAAACTACTTCTTTTAACTGGTGGCGCTCACTCTGAGCGGCACTGAATTCGTACATTCTTTTGCTGCTGGAAGGTAGCTAAGTTTGTAAATTCTTTATATCTCCAGTGGCAATCTTCATTCACTTAGAGATATATCATGAGCAATAAAACAACCACAGAAAAAGAAATTATTCTCACTGGCGATAGAGCAACGGGGCCACTCCATCTTGGCCATTACGTTGGTTCGCTAAAGCAACGGGTTTCCTTACAAGACAAGCATGAGCAAACGATACTTGTAGCTGATATGCAAGGGCTGACAGATAACGCAAACAACCCTGCAAAAGTGTCATCCAATATTCTCAACGTAGTTGCTGATTATTTAGCGGTAGGTATAGATCCGAACAAAACTACTATATGCCTACAATCTCAGCTCCCAGCCCTTGCTGAGCTGACCATGTATTACAGTAACTTAGTTACAATCGCGAGACTTGAGCGCAATCCAACAGTTAAAAGCGAAATAAAAAGCAAAGGATTTGAACGTTCTGTCCCCGCAGGCTTTTTAACTTATCCTATATCTCAAGCGGCTGATATTACCGCATTTAATGCTACGCTGATTCCTGTAGGCGATGATCAGCTTCCAATGCTTGAACAAACAAATGAAATAGTCAGAAAGGTAAATTCATTGGCAGGTAAACACGTGCTTAATGAATGCAAACCTTTATTGAGCAATGCTTCGCGTTTACCAAGCACGGACGGTAAAAACAAAATGAGTAAAACAATGGGCAATGCCATCAACCTTGGCGCTTCTGAGAAAGAGATAAGAGATGCTGTTCGCAGTATGTACACAGACCCAAACCACTTGAGAGTTGAAGATCCTGGCAACGTAGAAGGTAATGTTGTCTTCACTTACTTAGAAGCTTTTCATCCAGACATAAACTACGTTAGTCAACTTAAAGAACACTACCAAAGAGGCGGCCTTGGTGATGGCACAACAAAGAAAATCCTCGAAGAATGCTTAAATGAATTATTAGCGCCAATTCGAAAGCGTAGAGAACACTACCTGAATGACAAAGCTCATCTAATAGATATATTATGGACTGGAAGCGAAGTCTCGCGCGCGAGGACTGATAGTGTGTTATCGAGGGTGAAAGATATTTTTGGACTAAATATTTTTTGATTTGTTAAATAAAGATTTGGTATAGATGTAAATTAAGGTCTTTTTCGTACGTAAACCGGAAGCAAGCAACGAAGAATCGTTATTGAGCTAGCTACATAGAATCGTTATTGAGCTAGCTACATAGAATCGTTATTGAGCTA
>CANMCE010000020.1 GCA_947496235.1 uncultured Glaciecola sp.
GGCGATACCAAAGTAGTTTATCCAGCCTCTTAGATATTGGCTGAGCTTAAAGATTTGGTATTGCATAGACACACCCCTGTTGCAATTAGTTAACCTTCTTACCTGTTGCTAAAATTTCTGCTTTGTTTTAATTCTTATGCGACTTGATAGTGTTGCGCAACGTGCTACAATGTTCAAATGATAAGGTCATTCAAACACAAAGGCTTAAGGCTATTCTTTGAAAAAGGAAGTACCAAAGGTATTCAAGCCGCTCATGCTTCAAAGCTACGGATGCAGCTTGCAGCTTTGCATTCGGCAAGAGAAATTAATGACTTAGATATACCTGGATATAGACTTCATCCGTTAAAAGGAAAACGAAGTAACTGGTGGTCAATTACAGTTAATGGTAATTGGCGGATTACATTCGAATTTGAAAGCGGAAATGTTTATATCCTAAATTACGAGGATTACCACTAATGAATATGCACAATCCCCCTCATCCTGGCGAGTTTATTTCTCAAACTTACATGGAACCGTTTAACTTAAGTTGTCGACAGCTTGCTAAGCACTTAAACGTAGCTGCTTCGACATTGAATCGTGTTTTGAAAACCCAAAGTGGTGTTAGTCCAGAAATGGCTATACGTTTATCTAAAGTTCTTGGTCGCAGCCCAGAAAGCTGGCTCGCAATGCAGGATCACTACGATTTATGGCAAGCCAAGCAGACTATTGAATTAGGTAAAATAACTAAGATCGAGTTAAAAGTCGCATAATCGGGTAGCCAAGGGTCTCTAACCCTCTCAGCCCCTACAACACCCTGTATGCGGCTCCTAACAGGGTGCTCTCTCTTAGGATGGTGAAGTGCGATCCACCCATCGCGCAGTAAATAAAAACCTTCGGATGTTAAATGATCAAGTTCGACACAAGGTTGATATCCACTGGCAATGCCAAAAATAGGTTATCCTGCCTCTTAGATATTGGCTACTATGCCGTTTGCTGATTTCTGCTTAATCACTTATAGAGTTGTCCCTGAAAGCGCTAACGGGTTCATCAGCTCGCAGATTTGCTAGCGGCTTTCTCCACACAATTTCTCGCGGGATTGCACTTGCCATTCGCTAGTAGTTAGCGTCTAATAACTAGATGTTAAAAGACGGTGATTTTCCTACAGAGGACTTTCACCTCATAAGTTCATATCCATGCTGGTCGTTCACAAGGTTTTTATGACGGATAAAAACAAGAGCGGATTTTACCGCATACAACGGTGTTAGAAGGCTATAAACATAGATATATGAGTATTCATCAAGTATCAGAGCTCGTTTTAAAAGTAGCAGCTATTCTTTGCTTTGTTTATGCAATTAGCCATGTTGGTTATTACTCGAGCTATTTCTTTATTGAGAGTATGCCACCCATCGATATAATTATTTCCTCGGGAATTGGGCCTATTATAGGACCTATATTTGTTGGCATTATTTTGTTTTTGAGCGCAAAGAGCCTTGGGAAGAAGTTAATCTCCTTAGAAGACAAAGCGGATAGAGCGGTCGAAATATCAATAGCTGAATGGAAGGCGATGCTTTTATCATTGATGGGGATTTTCATCGTTGTTTCTACGATCGTCCCACTAGTGAATCAGATTTTCGCTATTGTGAATATCGATAAAGGCCCAGCTTTTGAAGGTCTTCCTAGTTCTTATATAGCTTGGTTAACTGGCTATATCATTACGTTAATTATGGGGCTATGGTTTACGGTGGGCTCTAGAGGCATTGTAGGTGCTATTCGAAAATTGAGGTTTGCAGGAAGATAGCCTACTAACCATAGCATGAAACGGGACAATAGCGACGGAGCTTCGTAGGTAAGATTATTAGTTTACGTGGGGTAGTTGGTAGTGAGTACGTCGCCATTGCCCTAATGCAACTTGTAGGTATGACTCCCTTTGTCAAGTTTGAAACAACAATCCCCTGACATTTTTTCGGTCCATAAGCATATTTAAGTTAAGCTAACGCATCAGATGAGGCAGTACTATCGTCGGTTTACATGCTAGTACACTGCTTGACCGTAAATTCGGATTTACCGGTGCAAGCAGAACTTCTTGTTATTGTTAAACAATGCCGGAACCTGACGCTGAAGGATCACGAAAACGTACTTTCGCAACGTCTTGACGATAACCTGATTTACGGTAAAGGTTAATAGGATCCACTGCCGCACCTTTGCGCGCTCTCGCCATAGCTAAAATGGGAGAAATATCCATATTAAAGGCTTTTTTCAGCTCTTGAGAAGCCATAATGGCGTCATTGCTATCTTGATAACCATAAAGGTTGTCACGATTGACCATGAGGGCTTTTATATAAGAGCGTTGCACTTCTATACCAGAGATTATAAGGCTTTCAATAGGATCGGTGACATTGTGAGATTGATCTAACATGTAGGCTGGGTGGAACTCGTCTTGTTGGCGATGTTCCGCATCGACTAGCTCATTAAAGATCAAAAATTGTTGATATGGGTGAATAGAACCACTGTCTAAATCATCATCGCCATATTTACTATCATTGAAATGGAAACCGCCCAATTTCTTAAATTGAATCAGCCGAGATACTATCATTTCAATGTTAGTGTTAGGCGCATGATGGCCTAAATCCACTAAAGATTTACATTTAGGACCTAAGTGCATGGCCGCCAGAATGTTACTTCCCCAATCTTGGATAACCGTGGAATAGAAAGCAGGCTCAAACATTTTATGTTCAATGTGCATTTCCCAATCATCGGGTAGTTCACGGTAAATCATCGACATACTATCTAAATAACGTTCGAAACTTCGTTGAAAGTGCTGCTGACCAGGATGATTAGAACCATCACCAATCCATACTGTTAGGCTTTTTGCGCCTAATTGCTTACCATATTCAATACAGTCAAGGTTATGCGCTATTGCGGCTTCTCTATTCGGTTTTTGGGTATGACTCAAGCTGCCGTATTTATAACTTACTTCTTGATTTGGCTGATCTTGAAAGGTGTTTGAATTAACCGCAACCCAGGTTAAACCATAAGCATCGGCTTGCTCTTTTAACTCTGAAAAATCATCCACTATGTCCCAAGGAAAATGTGGGGATACACTAGATGTACATCCTGATAATTCATTAATAACCGAACAATCAGCCAACTTCTCAAAGATATTTCTTGGTTCACCCTCATTAGGAAAACGTGCGAATCTGGTTCCGCCGGTGCCGGTGCCCCATGAGGGAATCGCAACATCAAAAGCTTGCGCTGCTGCGGTTAATTTTTCAATATCAATATTGTCTCTGGCTAACTTTTCACCCAAAGCGGCATAATCGTAATCTAATGCTTCTTCGAGCTTACTGTTTTCATTAGCAATAAGGCCTTGATCAATTTTTTTCATTTATTACTACTCCTTAACGCAAGAAAGCTTCTTGCAAACCACCGTCTACGCTTATGACTTGGCCTGTTGTTTTACTTAATTGACCTGAAATTAACAAATATGCGGCTTCGGCTTGGTCTTCTGGTGTTATTGGTTGCTTGGTCAAAGTGCGCTGCGCATAGAAATTGGCAAGTTTTTCGCGCAACACTTCGGTACTTTCTTCTTCTGTATGTTCAATTGCATATTTACGTAAAGACGACATAACGCGATCTCGAGGAAACATACTGCTACCTTGCACGACAGTGGCTGGTGCTAGCGCATTTACGTTTATTTGCGGGGCTAGGGTTACCGCTAACTCTCGAACTAAATGATTAGCGGCTGCTTTACTTGTATCGTATGCCAAAGAGCCGCGCTTCGAAACTGCCCCGTTTACACTGGTAGTTAATACTAGAGCGCCTTTCATTAATTGTTTTTGCCAAATGCGTTGCGCTTCTGAGGCGACAATATAAGCACCTTTTACATTTACCCCAAAACTCTTATCAAATATTCTGTCATTAAGCGCGTAATCTTCACCTTCTGCCATAAAGACACCGGCGGTTACAACTACTTTATCTATTCCACCATAAGCCAATAACACTTGGGTGAACAGTGCTTGTACTGTTTCTCTTTTAGTTATATCAACAGGGAGAGCAATTGCAGGGCCACATGCAGAAACTTCACTGCCTGCTACACCAATTCCTTCCCCATATTTAGCAACAAGCTCTGCTGCAGTTTTCTGTGCAGATTCGATTTGTAAATCAGCACATACAACATGTGCGCCTTCCTTGGCGACTCTATGCGCAACGGCCTTTCCAATACCATCACCAGCGCCAATAACTACAACAACATCTCTGGCCAGTGTTTTTTCTGCAGGCATTCTTTGTAATTTTGCTTCTTCCAACGCCCAATATTCAATATCAAAAGCTTCTTGAGCAGGTAAAGCGGTGTATTCTGATACAGCTTCCGCTCCTCGAATTACCTCAATTGCACAGGTATAGAACTCGGCTGTGACTCTTGATTCGCTCTTGTTTTTGCCCCAAGTGACCATGCCAACACCCGGAATTAACATGACGGTAGGGCTAGGGTCTCGCATGGCGGGAGAATCGTCGCGCTTACAATTTTCGTAATATGCTCGATAATCTTCTCTGTATTGCGTTAAACCGGCTTCAAATTTGGTAATTAAACTATCAACCCCTTCTTTTTGAGGATTGAAATCAATATATAAAGGCTTTATTTTTGTTCTTAAGAAATGATCTGGGCAAGAGGTGCCTAATTCAGCCAAACGTGGGGCATCAACACTGTTGACGAATTCCATGGTGGCATCTGAATATTGCACTGTACCAATAAACTTCACTTTGTTGGAAATCATGCCTCGAGCGACAGGTAAAAACTCTCGTAATAACGCGGTTCTCTCATTTTCAGGTAAACTGTCATATTTCTTACCACCAAAGGTATTTTCACCTTTATCTTTAGCTTCTAAATATCGGGCTGCAGTTTCAATGACCCAAAGCGAGGTGTCATAGCAACTTTTACTTTCGGATGACCAATTCGTATGACCATGTTGACCTAGCAAAATCCCCAGAATATCGGGATTTTGTTGGTATTTTTCTTCACATAATTTGGCTGCTTCCCAACCCGGTCGCATCCAAGGAATGTAAGCAAGTTTGCCGCCCCATACTTCTTCTGTGAGTTTTTCTTGATCTTTACAAGATGCAATTGCAATCACTGCATTTGGGTGGAGGTGATCCACATGCTTTTCATTAATCATTGAATGTAGAGGCGTATCTATGGATGAAGCACGAGCGTTCAGACAAAAATTACAATGCTTGAACATGCCCACCATGCGATCCTCTCCGGCAGACTTATAGCCTTTATCTTCAAAACTTTGATATAAATTATCAAGATCACGCAATTTATCTTCATATAAGGAAGAAAAATTTTCTGACGTTGCAGTTCTGAGATCGCCGCCAGATCCTTTTACCCATAACACTTCTACAGTTTCGCCTGTTAGAGGGTCTTTCTCCATTAGCTTTGCTGAAGTATTGCCGCCCCCTGTGTTTGTAATGCGTTGGTCGGCGCCGAGAATATTTGAACGATAGACTAGATTCTCTAAAGGATCTAACTTGTCAGCTATCTCGTCTTGCCAGAGGTAATTGACGTGTTTGTAGTCATTTGACTGATAAGACATGAAGATTCCCTGTTTAAAATAGTAAATATTTGATTGAATATGTAATAAAAAGCTAACTCACAGGGTTAATATACCGACATTTCAATCTTTGTCAATCATATTCAATCATTTAATTTAACAACTTGCTTACATCTTTACTGGGAATTATTTTGACATTTGAAGCTAGTGAAGGAGCTGAAGAGCCTTTTTATTCTTCGGGGGCATCGGCAATAATTACTGTGATCCCTTGTTGTTTGAATTTCTCAATGTACCCAGGGTCGGCTTTTGAGTCTGTAATAATAGTATCCACATCACTAAGAGAACAGAATATAAGATTTCCTCTGATGCCTATTTTAGTGCTATCCACCAAAACGACTAATTTGTCAGCGCGTTTTCGCAATTTCTGTTCTGCTAAGATCAATAATGGGTCAGTCTCCATTATGCCAAATTCACTGACCCCTGGTGATCCCATGAACATCTTACTTCCGTGATAGTTTTGAGTGGTATCATTTTCAAATGAACTCAGAATGATGCTTTGTTTTCGATAGATCTCGCCGCCAGGCACGCTTACTTGATTCTGACTCGTTTCCAATAATTCATCCGCCAGCACAAAGGAATTGGTTAATATGTTGAGTCGTCTATCACTGAGAAACTCTGCCATCATAAAGGTTGATGAGCCGCCGTTTATAATAATTGAGTCGCCATCCTCACACATTTCAACAGCGACTTTAGCGATTAAGCGTTTAGCGTCGGCATTCCTTTCTTTATCTACCAAAAAAGCACCGCCAGAAAGCTTGATATTGGAGACGGGTTTAGCTTCTAATACTTGAGCGCCGCCTCTTATCTTGCGTAATTTGTTGTGTTCTTGAAGTTTATTTAAATCTCTACGGATAGTGGCTTCTGAGGCATTTAGTTGCGAGCAGAGTTCGTGCACACTGGCAAAAGTATTTTCGTCTAAAATATCCAAAATAAGTTGTTGGCGTTGCTTTTCGAGCATGTTATTTCCTCTGTACCGTAATTCCGCAGAATTTTAATTCATTGTATGCTCGACTTCACTCACTATCAATCAAAATGTTAACTTTATGATTGATATTGAAGTTTTATGTTCTGGGAATGGGAGAGATAGAAATAAAAAAAGCCAGCGAATTCGCTGGCTTCGTCAACTGCTATTAACGGTTTAAATTTTAAATGATGAAACCATTTTAGATAACTCAACCGCTTGGTTTTGCATGTTCTCAGAGGCCGCTGCGGCTTCTTCAACCAAGGCAGCATTTTGCTGAGTCACAGTATCCATTTGAATAACAGATTTACTGACTTCATCAATACTTGTTGATTGCTCTTTCGACGCGGCATCTATTTCGCTCATGATTTGACTAACATGCTTGATTGATTCAACAATTTTTTCCATGGTTTCGCCCGATTGACCAACCAACGAGTTACCGTTTTCAATTTTTCCTACAGAATCTGAAATCAGGGTTTTAATGTCTTTGGCTGCATTTGCTGAACGTTGTGCCAAGCTTCTTACCTCAGAAGCAACAACGGCAAATCCGCGGCCTTGTTCACCGGCGCGAGCGGCTTCTACTGCTGCGTTTAATGCCAAGATATTCGTTTGGAATGCAATTCCGTCAATGACCCCTATGATGTCAGAGATTTTCTGGGCTGACTCATTAATAGAAGACATTGTAGTGACAACCTGAGAAATTAAGTCACCACCGGAAATTGCGATATCAGTCGCGTCTGTAGCTAAGGTGCTTGCTTGTCCAGCGTGATCTGAGTTTTGGCGAACCGTTGAAGTGAGCTCTTCCATTGTAGAAGCTGTCTCTTCCAAACTAGATGCTTGTTCTTCTGTACGTGCAGACAAGTCTGAGTTGCCTTTCGCAATCTCGCTGGCAGCAATACTTATGGTACTAGCAGCGCTGTTGATTGTGGATACTGTTTTATGGATGCCGGTAATAAAGTTGTTTATTGCATCTTTCAATTCGGCAAACTCTGGCCCGAAGTCTTGATCAATACCTGTGGTTAAATCACCATCCGACAAATTCATCAACACACGTTTTATTTCTGCAACAGCGACTTTTCGCTCAGTGATATCAGTGGCATATTTTACCACTTTTACTGGGCGACCGTTCATATCTAAAATAGGATTATATGAAGCTTGTAGCCATACCTCTCTGCCACCTTTGGCGACCCGCTTGTATTCGTCTGAGAAGAAATTACCAGCACCTAGGTTTTCCCAAAATGCTGCGTATTCAGGGCTTCTTGCAAATTCTTTTTCCGCAAACATACTGTGGTGTTTACCTTGAATTTCATCCAATGAATAACCCATAGTATCCTGGAAGGCTTGGTTTGCAGTGAGGATGGTGCCATCTAAGTCAAATTCAATTACCGCTTGTGATTTACTGATGGCCTCTATTTGACCTTCATAATCCGCCGCTTTAACTTTTTGCTCTGTAATGTTACTGGCGTATTTTACTACCGCCATAACCTGTCCGGATTCATTCATTACTGGATTATAACTAGCATTAATCCAAACTTCTCTGCCATCTTTATCGATACGCTTAAAGTCACCAGCAGCAAATTTGCCTTTAGCTAAGTTTTCCCAGAATTCTCTGTAGGCTGAAGTATTTCTTTCTTCTTGCGGCATAAAGATTTGGTGATGTTTACCAACAATTTCAGATTCTTTATAGCCTAAGGTGTCTAGGAAATTTTTGTTGGCAGCTCTAATGATACCCTTGGGCGAAAATTCAATAACCGCTTGTGAACGATCAAGTGCATCTAACATCGCGGTCTTTTTAAGAATATCCGTTTGTTCTAACCACTCCACCATAAACCCAATGCGAGTATTTTGTTCGTCAAATAAAGGCACTAACGTCAGTTTTAAATTAAGTTCACCTACAGTAATGGAAGAAACGCTCTTGCTATTCATATCTGCTAGCATACGGCGCTGATGTGCAGGGTTCTTATGGAAAATATCGATATTTTTACCGACTAAATTGTTCGCTTCAAAATGTGGGAGTTCTTTTTGAATTTCTCTTTCGTGATCCTTGAGCAAATCGACCACCGAATCATTGGTATAAATGATGTTCAAATCGTTATCAGAAATCATTACTGCAGTGGAACTAAGCGCGAGTGCTTGAGAGATACGTCTAAGTTGAGTCAGATCCGCTTGGGCTTTTTTCGCATCATCCCTTTGCGATTCTTCGTTGCTCAAATTAAATTTAAACTTGTTAAAGAGTGTCATAGTCATACTTCCGGGATAGTATTTTAAAGTTATTACTCAGTTCTAAGTGCTTGTGAAAATTTAAAAACTCAGTAATGGGTTCATGCATTACTTTTTACTATCGGAAAATCTGCAGAAAACATTACCTTTTTTCGCTATTTTTTTTAATGCTCAAAATGGTCCGTAAAAACAAAAAAACAGCCCCTTTATGAGCTGTTTTTTATGTCTAAATAAACCATCAATACCATGGCATATTTTGGCATGTTAAATTACCTGTTTTCGAGAATAAATTTATGTAACAACTCGCCCGACACTAATTTAAAATTTTGCGCGGATAATGGCATGACATTATGACCATCTTGCACGACCAATAAACCTTTAGGAAATTGACGCCCTAAGTTTACGCTTGTGGCTTCAAGTCCATCTGTTTCCGAAACACCGTCTATGTTGAGGTCATAATTGATACCTATATCAAAGGTGCCCAAGAGCTTATTGCCATTGTCCACCGCATAAACTGCAAAGCTGTTGTTTCCCTGACTTGAAACGACCAAGTATGCTTGATTGTCGACATAATATAGCCCCATACCTTCAATATCTGGCTCTACTGTATTTTCGGCTAAGGCGATAAGTTGAGGTGCTTGTGCTGGCGTTTCTAAATTTCTTAACCAAACGCCAGTTGATTCTTCTCCGTAAAACAGGCGCCCACTGGCATCTTCTACTACGCAACCTTCTGGTTGACTATCCACTGTAAACGAGTGGATTAAATCTGCGGTAAAATGATCAGCGGTTTTGGTATTCAACCTATATTGATTGTAAGTTCCACTAGTGTCATTGATCAAAACATCTAAGCCTTGTGCATGCTGATACAAACAAATGCCGTAAACATCATCCAAGTTAGTATCAATATCAGCAAGATAACTTACTTCGCCTGCGTCAGGACTGATGCCAAAAATAGTCATGGACTGGTGAGTGCGGTTACTTGCTACGGCAATATCCAATTTAGTGTCGCCGACTAGCACACCTTTACGAACATCGATGTTATTGATTCTTCCGACGTCCATACTTTGCAAAAGCTCTCCTGCCAATGTGTAAACATTTAAGCCAAACTTTTTGTCAGTACCTAAAATCAAACTCTTTTCTGGATTATCCGAATTTATCCAAATAGCGGGATCATCCGCAGCATCACCATGTCGTTGCACTGGATGAGTTTGTGCCGCAGCTACAAAGGTTGCGTTGACTGTTTTCTCAAGATGTTTTGTCGGCATTAAATTCAACGGCGATAACTCTGAGATGGCAATTACTTTAGTCGTCAACTCATCTTTGTCTTCGTTATAAAGCCCTAAAACAACCTCGCTATATTCACCTTGAGTTAATGGGAAAGCGTTAATATTGTTGTAAGACCCTGCTGAAACTTTTACCTTTACTGGCTCTTCTCCAAGGCTAGTAAAGATAATGTCATTGGCATCCTGACTCACATAAGAAACTACACCAGGGGCAACAACACTGATACTTTCTACTTCTATTGCGTTAAAAGGTAACAAGTTTCGTTCTAACTGCCCCTCAGGTTTGGCGTCCATTGACCAAATCCCAAGTTCTTCTTCCACCGTCAATAATTGTTGCTGGCTATCGTCTACGGCGCAGTCTTTCACGTTGTAGCCAACAGTTAGCTGTCGCATATTGATTAACCTTGGTTGAGCATCATGGGAGTTCGCTATTAAAAACTGGTTAGCTTGGCCTAATGCATCAACAGTAAATAGATAGAGTTTTTGTTCGATATTGGCTAAACAAACCGCTTCTACATCGGCATCCGTTGCCTTAAGCAACAATTTCGGTGTGAATTGAGAGCTGGTAAGGTCTAATTCAATAATATCGACATCTGACGTTTCACTATCAAGTGCCGCTATTAGCAGTTGTTGTTTTTTCGTATCGACAAAGCGCCAGTCCATGCTGGCGACTCTACCCGACCAGCTAGCATCAGCCTGAGCGTTAGTTTTACGCCATTGAATACCCGTTTTATTATCAGAAACAAGATAGCTAACCTGTTTTTCAACTATCAAAGGGTGAATTTCCTGACCTTTTACACCTACTTGTTTTGGTGCAATGGTAGTTGAATTTTGCGCTGCGCTACAGCCCGAAATTAACAGGTTTAGCGCAGCAAGAGTTATCAATGTCTTACATGAATTTCTTAGCATTTTGTTTGTACTGTCCCATTTTGATTATTCATGAATGATTCGAATAGCCGACAATACTGCCGACTAGAGCTGCCACCTGAAACCAAACTCTATTGTTCTACCATACTCTTCGTACTGCGCGTTTTGATTGCGTTGGTCGAAGTATCCATAGAAAGGCTCATCCGTTAAATTCACTACATTGAGATACAAATTCAAATCGTCATTGATAAAATATTTGCCTGAAAAATCAACCTGTTGATGGTCATCTTCATAGCGTAGGAAGTCCCCATCAATCTCTTCAAAGTTTTCACTCTTGTAAGTCATGGTTAAGCGCAGTGACCATGCGTTGTCTTCATAGCCTACAGTTAAGTTGCCGACAGTGTCAGACTGATTGGGTAAACTAGTTTCAAAGCGTTCGCCATCTAAGAAAGTTGTGGCTTCACTATCAGAAAAAGTACCGTTTACTGAAAATAATAGGCCGTTATCAAAGGTTTTTACCCAAGAAAGCTCTACACCAGAGAGGGTGGCTTCATCACCGTTAATAGGTTGAATAACTTCGTCAAAGCCGACCCAATCTGGCGTGCCAGCCACGTCTGCTAACACCACAAAATTATCAATTTGCTTATAGAAGATACCGGCCGAAATTACACCTATGGTATCCGGATAGTATTCCAAGGATATATCGAAGTTGTTTGCTTCATAAGGTTGTAGTTCTGGGTTACCTACTTCAGCTTCTCTTTCGGTGACAAATTCGCCGTCATCTTCTTCGGTTTTACTTTCAATTATCTGAAAGGCTGCGGATTGTTCAAAAATAGGGCGTGAGATAGTTTGGGCAAATGCACCGCGTAAAATTAACTTATCGGAAAATGCATATCGAGCATTCATACTGAATAAGAGATGATCATAGTCTCTGTCTACTTCCCATGGCGTATTTACCACTTCTTCAATATCATTTTCTTCATCTTCGATTAGTTCAACTCTAGAACCCGAAGTACTAAAATCGGTTTTTTCGTATCTGACACCAGCAACTAAGCGCACTTTATCCCAATCAAACTGCCCCATACTGTAAACAGCGAAAATGTCTTCATTGTTTATATAAGAAGCACCTTTTGATTCGATTTCTGAATCCAGTTCTTCTAATTCTAAGACGCTTTGACTCTGGTTATAAAAAGATCGTAAAACACCACGGTTAAGGCCGGGACCGAAATCACCCAATCCATAGTCTGGCGTGACGTCTGCAAATTGTGTTGGATCTAAGTCATCAAAATCACCACCATATATATCAATTTTTGCAATGGCTTGTTTTTCACGATCACGGTATTTAAAACCAGATTTAATTTTTGTTAGACCATTTTTAGCACTAAATAATCGGGTAAGGTTTGCTTGTATACTATGCTCGGTATCTTCGGCTAAATTGTTTTCGAAACTAATTTCGTCAACTTCATAGGTAGAGAAGTCGTTTGCATCGCTATTCACTGAAACGCTTGGAATCACGCGCTGTAAGTCAGCTTCTACACTCGGGTTTTCAGTGACTAAGGTGTAATATAACGCGCTTGGTTCTTTCTCATCTGACTTTGCATAACCAAGCTGATAGTCGAATAACCATTGATTGCGCTCGTGTTCACCGCCAGCAGAAACAGTGAAAATTGTTTGGGTCTCTTCTCTATCTTTTGATTCTCTTTCGATCTCTGAATCTTCACCGTCTAACACATAGATATTTGCCTGACGATATTCGTCATCTGAAAACTCGCTGTATAAGGTGCGTAGGAAATAAGCATCATTAAAGTTAGGACGATAATCGATGTTTAACGCGCCGCCAATTCGCTCGCGCGTAATGGCGTAATGACGTTGTTCAACTTCATCTTCAGCATTTGATTCTATGTTGTCAGAACCGAAATCCCGCTTGAAATAGGAAAGCGCCGCAGCAACTCCCCATTTGTCATCGAATAAACGCGTTGCTGTTAAAGAGGCCTTTGGAGAGGTTTCTGATCGAAGCTCATTATGGCTCGCCTGCAAAGATACTATGGTTGTATCTTGGGTACGGTCAAACGCACTGATGCTTTTTACATTGATAGCACCACCTACAGCGTCAGCATCCATATCTGCTGAAATCGACTTTGACACTTCTAAGGTTTGAATCAGCTCAGAGGGGATAACGTCTAATGCCACTGAGCGCACGCCAGCCTCGGGTGAAGGAATATTCAAACCATTGATGGTGACATTGTTGAGGTTAGGATCTATACCTCTGATACCAACAAAGCGACCCTCACCTTGGTCACGTTCAATAGAAATACCGGGCAAACGCTGTAAAGATTCAGCAGCATTTTGATCTGGGAAATCACCAATACCATCGGCAGATACTACTGATACTATGTTGGTCGAATTTTTTTGCTGATTAATTGCGCTAGCCTTTCCACTGCGTTGACCGCGAGTAATAACTTCGTCAATCACCTGGCCCTTTGGAACAAGCACTATGCTGGGTAAGAGGTTTTCACCCTGACTCAAGGTCACCGTTTGAGTGATTGGTTCAAAGCCAGAATACGTAATAGTGAGTTCATATTCACCTGTGGGTAAATTTGGAAATCTAAAGGTGCCATCGGTTTTTGAAAGGGAATTACGATTCAACGATTTAATTTCAACCTTAGCGCCAGCAAAGACACTTTGGTTATTTTGATCAACCAGCTTTCCATACAAGCTTGCAGATTCTTGTGATATTGCCTGTGCAGATGCCAATGAAAGGCTGATTGCCGCCGCCACAGTGCTGAACTTGATGCTCATGGACTTTTTCCTTTAGTGAATATTAATAAAAATCGCGGACACCCTACTGAGGCTAAATGACAGATTCGTGACAGATTTTTTTCACTTTATTGAATGGCATCTTTATTCAGCTAGAAATTGCTGTTTTAAAAACTCCTTGAGCCAAAATGACCCCCTTGCAAGACCATAAAATACGGCTATTTAGGCAAAATATTACTCTTCCTTTTGTTTTACATTCATGCTTTTGTCATATCTTTGAGCCAATATGACCCTTGTATCTATGTTGCACCCTATACATGGTGTAGCAAAATTTTTAGTTGGATTCGCTCATGTCATTTTCAATGTTATCTCAGCACAAGCCGCTGATAATCACTTATTTGTTCACTGTAATAGCGGTTTTTATGGTGTGTTCAATGTCTGGAGAATTAGTCAGTTGGCAACAAATAAAATTCTCGGATGTAATAGGTGAGGGCAGCATACTGCTATTAAGCGGCTTTTGGGCGTTTGCTGTATTGGTAAGCAGACCTCCGGGTCGAGTTACCACTTTTCTGGTGCTTGGGCTTACCTTATTTACCGCATCTTCGTTAATCGATTTCTTAGACGAATTTACCGATCCTTATTCGTCGAGTACTTGGTTGAGTTTCGTTGAATCGATTCCGGCGGCAATTGGTATGCTTGTAATGTCGGTTGCTTTGTATTGGTGGCATCAAGAACAATTGTCCTTGAATCGCCAGTTGTACCGTCGTGAATTAGATTATCGATGGCACAAAGAAATCGACCCTATTACCTTGCTGTACAGAGGTAACTACTTTATTGATCGCGCGAAACAGCAAATTCCTCTGCATCAAAATACCAGTTTAGTGGTGTTTGATTTGGTCAGTTTCTCCTCAATTAATCGTCAATTTGGTTTAGCCGAAGGCGATAGAATTTTACGAGAAGTAGCTCAGCTGTTAGTGATGAATTTGCGTAGTTCTGATTTGGCATGTCGTTATGCCGGAGACAGATTTGTTGTCTTACTACCAAATACGGATTTTGATAATGCCCAGTCTATCGCATTACAAATACAAAAAAGTATTCAATCTGTTGCTTTTAAACCCCACAAAGCAAATGCGCCCTTGTTTACCCACATGAGATTTGTCTTTGATACTTTGAACCAAGGCCAACCTCTGGAACAAAGTTTACAAGCCTTGAACCAAGCTATTGATAATATGAGTGAAGTTGCTGCTTGATGCCATTAGAATATTTCACCAACAAGGATAAATTTTTACCGGCTAACTTGCTGCCTAAAGCCTTATATGAGCTAGCAGTAGCAAGAGGTGCTGATGCTCAAAAATTGCTTGTTGGTACGGGAATATTCTTACAAGATTTTGAAAACGATTCTCAAGTAAGTTGTAATCAGTTACTGACATTAATTGCTAACGCACAAACATTGAGTCAGGGTCAGGATCTAGGTTTTCAGTTTGGGCGCACCCTAATTGACTTATTGCCTGATGACATTCAAGACGTGCTTTCTAGCGCTAAGGATTTCCATCATTGCTTAAAGTTGATGGCCTTACTAAAACCCCAACTTTATCCCTTTATGTCTTCCTTTAACCACATAGATGAAGATACCCTATACCTACAGTTTTTTGATCCCATTGGGCTTGGGAAACAGCAGCGGTTTATTCAAGAAGCTAGTTGTGCAGCTCTAGTAAGTTTATCTAAACTTTGTACGGGGCGACGCCTTAAATTTTCCTTTAGTTTTCCGTTTGCTCGACCTAAATATATGTATGAGTATGAAGAAAGCTTAGGCACGCGATTGGAATTTCAAGCACCAACCTTGATGGTCAAAATAGCGCACAATGACACCCAAATTACTTGCAAAGACGCCAATCCTAAATTACATAGTTACGCTCTTAAGCAAGTTAAAACCCAATACAAAGTTCGCTACAGTTTGCTTGAACAAGTACGCTTAATATTGCGAAAAGCGCCCCAAACCACCTTGCCTGATGCTGCTGCATTATTTGATATGAGCCCTGCTTCACTCAAACGTCTGTTAAAAGAGCATAGTACCAGCTTTCAACAATTACATGATGAATTGCGCCGCCAAGAAGCCATGTATTACTTGCAGATTCAAAAATTAAAAAACGAGCAAACAGCCAGTAAAATGCGTTTTACCGACGTGAATAATTTTAGAAAAGCGGTAAAGCGCTGGACCGGTTTAACGCCTAATAAGCTGCGTTCTTTTTAAAAATCAAACCTGTTATTTTTAAATTATGGTGAAATTTTTATTGATCTAAATCAATCTTATTATATACTTTCAATAATTTCTGAAACTTCCGAATTAATTAAATGATGCAAATGACACCTATGATAGAGACCTTTGTTTTCCATTTCGGTGAAATGGGTAGCAGATGGGGATTTAACCGAACCGTTGGTCAGATACTGGCATTACTGGTGATTTCTGAAGAACCTTTAAGTGCAAACGATATTGGCGACTGCCTTGGAATATCTCGCGGTAATGTAAGCATGGGATTAAAAGAACTGAGCAGTTGGCAATTGGTGAAAACCCAATACAAGGCCGGTGATCGTAAAGACTATTACCAAGCCAAAGGCAGTATTTGGGATATGGCCAATAAAGTATTCGAAGAACGTCGTAAACGGGAAATAGACCCTACCATGTCTATTTTGCGCGACATTATGCTAGACGAAGCGGCGAATCAAAAAGAAGCCTATGCACAACAGCAAATTCATCAGATTCACGATTTGCTCGAAAACATCACCCACTGGACCCAAAGTTTACAAAGTCTTTCGCCAGAAAAACTCAATGCCTTAATGAAGCTGGGATCTGGTGTAGGTAAGGTGTTGGATTTAAAAGATAAGCTGATCCAAAAGAAAGTCGATTAGCTAGCCATTAATAGATTTTTTATTTTTTTATCGAGGTATTTTTAATGGATGCCCTCATCCTTTCGCGCATTCAATTTGCTGCGAACATTAGTTTTCACATTCTGTTTCCTACCATCACTATCGCCCTTGGGTGGCTGCTGTTTTATTTTAAACTGCGTTTTAATTTTTCCGGCCATCCAGTGTGGATGCGCGCTTATAGATTTTGGGTCAAGGTATTTGCTTTGTCTTTCGCTATGGGAGTTGTCAGCGGCATCACAATGTCTTTTCAATTTGGCACAAATTGGCCTGGATATATGGAGTCAGTGGGGAATATTGCTGGCCCCTTGTTGGCATACGAAATACTCACAGCATTTTTCTTAGAAGCCACCATGTTAGGCATAATGTTGTTTGGTTCAAATAGGGTACCTAGTTGGGTACATACCCTAGCCACCTTTTTAGTAGCCTTTGGTACAACAATGTCAGCTTTTTGGATTCTGGCCCTAAATTCTTGGATGCAAACCCCAGACGGTTTTGAAATGCGAGACGGAATCGCTCACGCCACTGATTGGTTTGCCGTTATTTTTAATCCCTCGTTTCCTTACAGACTCACACATACTTTGTTAAGTTCTGGTCTCACAGTGTGCTTTTTAGTGGCAGGTATATCGGCTTATCGTTTGCTATATAAAGATCATAAAAAAGCCCCACGATTAACGTTAAAAACCGCTGTGATTACAGCTGCCATACTGGCTCCTCTTCAAGCTTTTGTAGGTGATATGCATGGTCTAAATACCCTTGAACATCAGCCGGCGAAGGTGGCTGCTATGGAGGGTTTGTGGCATACCGTAAATGGTGCACCTTTGGTGTTATTTGGCATCCCAGATGCTGAAACGCAAACTAATAAATATGCTCTGGAAATACCCGGAATGGCCAGTTTTATTTTAACCCATGATTTCGATGGCGAGTTAAAAGGCATAAATGAATTTGAAGGTGAACATCCGCCCGTGGCACCGGTGTTTTTTAGTTTCCGTGTCATGGTTGGCATAGGGTTGCTGATGATTTTTATTTCTTGGTGGAGCACAGCTACCGTCTTACGGAAAAAATCGTTGAGTAAGTTACAACTAAAAATCTTAATTGGTATGACCTTTTCTGGCTGGGTCGCTACCTTAGCCGGTTGGTATGTAACCGAAATTGGCAGGCAACCTTTCATTGTGCATGGCGTGGTAAAAACTGCTGATGCGGTAACCACTATCGCGGGTGAAAACGTCGCCTTTACGTTGGCCATGTATATCTCAATTTATATAGTCTTACTTATTGCCTATATCAGCACCATTTTCCGCATGGCTGGAAAAGCGGTGAAAGAAGAAGAATATGATTTAACGCCACCGGGACTTCCTGAAAGTGAAAAAGGTGACGCTCAGGAGGTAGCAGCATGAACTGGTTAGATCAACACACATTAGCATTGATATTTGCAGGGTTAACCGCTTTTTCGATCTTACTTTATGCAATGCTAGATGGATACGACTTAGGCGTCGGAATCACTCTGCCAATGAACAATGAGGCATGGCGCGACACTTCTATTGCTTCTATTGGTCCCTTTTGGGATGCGAATGAAACTTGGTTGGTATTAGCCGTAGGATTGCTCTTGGTTGCTTTCCCTGCAGCCCATAGTGCCATCCTAAAAGCGCTTTATTTACCAGCCTCATTTTTGTTAATAGGCTTGATACTGCGCGGAGTGGCATTTGATTTTCGTGCCAAGGTAAAACCTGAACATAAACTACGTTGGGATTGGGTATTTAAAATTGGTTCAATAATCGCCTCATTTAGCCAAGGCTTTATGCTGGGTTTATATGTAGTTGGATTGGAATATACCTATCTTAATGTGGTTTTTGCTTTGTTCAGTGGTTTTTGTGTCACTGCTGCTTATGCGTTGATCGGAAACGCTTGGTTGATATTAAAAACCACAGATGAAATTCAACTTCACGCTATCAAGCGCTGCAGGCAGTCAGGCATGTTGGCCTTTTTCGGTATCTTAGCGGTAAGCTTGATTAATCCTATTGTAAACGTCAATGTGCTGAATGTGTGGACGTCTCCACCTTTTGCTTACTTCTTTGCCATTATCCCTATCACTTGTTTCGCCATGTTTGCCATTGGATACAAGGTGTTGAAAGATTTACCTCTAGAGGATGATCAGGGTGCTGGACTGCCATTTTTAATGAGTTGCGTAATATTTTTTACCAGCTTTGTCGGATTAGCCTTGAGCTTTTACCCTTATGTGGTACCGAATCAGTTAACTATTTATCAAGCGGCGAGTTCAGCTGAGTCTCTGAATATTATATTTATAGGCGCGGTATTTGTTGTACCTGTGATTGCTGCTTACACAGTGTTTGCGTATTTTACTTTCCGAGGAAAAGCGGACGAATTGAAATACTACTAATCTGTAAAAAGCTACCTTGATTTATACGCAAGCTTAGCTGCATTTTGTTCCCAGTTTTGCCCATCAAAGTCGACGATACTGACATATTTGGGCAATCTTTTAAGCGCATTCACATTGATACTAATGCCATCTGGATTTGAGCGCGGAGTATAAAATGCTTTAACGCCACAATGTTTACAAAAAGTGTGTTGGGCAACACCAGTGTTGAACTTATAATTGCTAAGAGAATCGTCACCGGACAATAGTGTAAAGTCTCGTAGTGGAATAATAATCTGTACCAAGCCGAACATTTTGCAAATACTGCAATTACATCTTTCACACTCTACTGAATCGGGCAATTCAACCTCGAATTTCACCGATTCACAATGGCAACTTCCTTGGTATTTCATAGTTTTCTCTGATTATTATTCGCGCATCATTTGATTAATCAACGTACAATATTACCGACATTAGTAGCGGATAGGCAAGACTGATGATCACATTTATTCCCATAAAAGGGATTAATTTTCTTATATCCCTGTGTTTCAAATATTTTGATAAGCCTTTAAAACAAAATAAGCCCAGTGACATCAAAACTAATAAAAGGTAAGACCAATTTGGGAGGTCGTTAAGCGTCAAAATTAAAAAACAGGTATAGGTTGCGATTATCCACTGCAACAGATACATCCATTTCCCATTTTCTTCTCCATAAAATATGATGAAGTGTTTACGACCCGCTTGTTTGTCTGCCTCTACGTCCGGATATTGATTCAATAACAATAAATTGTTTACTAGGCAAAACACCGGGATGCTGTAAATAAGCAGTTGGTCATCAAAACTTCCTGTCATTACAAAAAAGCTTCCAACCACCATTACTAGCCCGAAACCAATACCAGGAGCAATCAAACACAAGATAGGCATTCGGTTGATCAAGGGTGTATAAAATAACACGCAAGCTAAACCAAGTAAGCCCAATGGAATCAGCACCCAGCTTACTTTGATCACAAAAAATAAACCTATACAGAAGACTATTACTGCAAGTAAATAACCTGTCCATTTAACTGCATTAGCCGCTTTGGGATTTATAGGTAGAGCGCCACTCCCTCCGCTGAATGGTGTACGTTGTGTGTTGGTGTCTAGGTTTGATTTAAAATCTTGATATTCATTTAGCATATTCACGCTAGCGTGAGCGAGCACAGCAGCAATAAAGCATAAAACAACACTAACAAGATCATAGGAATATTCTTTGTGACTAGCATAGGCTAATGCCACTAATACACAAAGCGGTGCTAGAACTAAAAATGGGGGTCTAGCGGTAGCAAAAAGAGTTCTAATCATCTTGTTCCTTAAGTTTTATCCTTGCATCAGCCTTATTTGAGTTTGGTATTAGATAAGGAAAGTTGACTAGGGAACATTGCCAACAATTTAATCAAATACTTATTGCTAATATACACATACCTAGAAATTAGGGATATTTTTATGGTGAATACTTACCTTATTCTATCTTTGCTAATCTAAAAGCCTATTATTCGTTTTTAATCGATTGTTTGGCGTTACATCGAAGTGCGTTGTTGAATATTTTTGATACTTTCCCCGTAGCAACAATCTTATTCCCCTCTTGAACTTTAAACTTAAATCCTTCCGTTAACTTACCATTCAAGAGTTCAGGACTTAAAAAAGTAAAATAAGCATAAGCAGACTGACCAGGCATTATTTGATTTGTCCCTACATATTCATGGACAGCATCTAATAAAACCTCTTCCAATCCAAAATCATGCTTTCCACGGTATGATGAAAATACTGGTGTTTTTCTGCCACCATCACTAGTGCTCAAAAACTTTAAATCTACTGAAATATCAAAGTCGCGAGTTATCATTTTTTACTTAACACTTGTTATATGTTTTCGTAAATTGAAAAAACACCATTCTCATCATGAAACAATCCTTTGCTCTCATATTTACATTCACCGTTCTTTTTTAAACCAGCACCAATATATCCAAAATTAACTAGACTTTGCGTTCTGCTTGCTCGTTCTAATATTCCCAAAGCTTCTATGTGAAGACTTCGATTGATCAAATTCACGTATGATTTCCATTTTTCGGAATCATAGTTGCCAGTGATTGAAATTATCTCGCAACCAGAAGAATCATAATTAAATTTGCCTACTACTTTGGCAATCAATTTAAACTCAGTTTCAGTATTTCGCAATTCAATAACTTTAACAGGAAATGTACTACCACCGGAGTTTGCATGAAATGACATTACTAAAAAAATAAAGATAGTAAGTAATCTACTCTTTAGCATATAACGCCATTTTAAGCTGTAGGACGGCGCATTGGTGGAACATCTGTCTACATATGACATTTACTCACCGCCGCCACCGCAATCACCAGAATCACTGTAATTACTTCCCGACGTTGATAATGTATCGCCATGGGAATTGCAATTTGGGGATAATCCTAATTGTCGCGTTTTGAACTTTGCTAGTATTACTCCAAATATTGGAACAGCTATCATGATAAAAATAAGCCACTTTTTTGCTAAGGAAGATAGAAATAAATCCTCAGCAACTGAGATACCGACAGAAATGAGTATCGATGAGTACACAAGGCCTGTGAGAATTAAAATAATGGTGCTTGTTTCCAATGCTATTCAATCCTCTTAGCTATATGACAATTAAATCTTGACCCAAAGGAACGTTATTATCTCAAAAGTAAGCCCATGTTCCTCTTTTCTTTACTAATAACAAATATATGAAGCCTATGCCAGCGATAGTGTTCTGAAGATGATCCATTTCTTTTAATGGGAGAATCTTTTTTGGTAAAAGCGCTTATCTCGGTTGGTAAACGAGTTAGCCAGTTATGGCGTGACTGTTACGGAAGCAAGTAGCTTATCGTGATGATAATTTCTGTTAAACGTGTCGTTAGCCGTTCTCCAGCCCATTTTCTGCTCTTTGCTTTCTGATTTCGTCTTTGCTTGATTCAACTCTGTTACGAATTTCATTGAAGCCATTTTCGATTTCTTTATAAATTTCCTTATTTGTGTCTTTGGGTGTGAAATGGTTTGGTTTTTCAGCATGCCAAATCAAAGCACTATCAATCAGTGCAACCCAATTGTCAGGGTCTGAGCCTGCATATTCATTTATTGGGGAGCCAATCATATATTTAAGAGAAGAATAAAGAGCAGGATCTCCAGATGGTTCTAATTCTGGATTCGCCATTAAGTATGCCCTAAATCGAATCTGACCAACGTAATACCATTTTACAGCCTCGTTTTTCTCATCTTCTCCGAAAAGTTTGGCTGCTAGGATCAAGTAAGTAGCTGGGTGTTTGCTCTCGATCCCTTCCTTAAGTTCGTCACTTGATTGCTCAAAGAAATCAGATGTTGCAAAGCAATTTTGAATAACCAAATGGCTTAATATAGATATGAATACAAAATATTTGAAAGTTTTCACCGTCAATCACTCTCTCCCTTAGAATAGCTAACGTCGCAAACAGCGACTGAACGTTATAGAAGTCAAGCACAAGCGCTTATTGCTTGAGCTTCGCTGCTTCGCCTTGCTAAGTGATGTTAGAACACCGGTTGCCATATACCACCTTGTTGATACTGTAATTCTACAGTTTTCAGAAGCTTACCTTGAGTATGAACCCGAACATTATTGGTTAGAAACCGATTCAGTACCAAATACAAATATTCTACAAGCTCTGAATCAGGTTCACCTTCATAGAACTTAGTCTAACTGCTGTATTTCAATACCTGCATGCTTTTCCAGTCTTTGCGTCAGGGGTTCAGCCATAGCAGAAGCGGGTGTCCAGAAGCCACCTTTTACCTTTGGTATATCTTTAGCAATGCATAGAGCTGCCTGCACTAACATTTTTGCAGTAGAACCGTATCCAGGGTCTCTATCACCTGTTACTTGCACTACTTGATTTTCGCCATTTGATAGCTCAGCGTAAAAACGCATGTCGAACATCCCTTTTAACTGTTCTTTTTTACTTGGACCTTCGCCAGGTTTGGGAAGCACATACTTTTCCAATATGCTGCGAATTGGGCTGATACTCGCACCTAAATAAAAGGCACCTAAGCCAAAGGTAAACTTCTTCGCTTGCTTACTGTTTTTAGCCGACATCGCCTCGTCATATAAAAAGTTTTCCCCATACATATCGCCCAAAAGTGCGTTACTTCTGTGGACTATACGTTCATTGATCGAAGCCATCACAAAGGGCATAGTCCAGATATTCAGTTCTTTATCAAATTCGGCTTTTTTATGATTTTTCTGGCGCTGGGTGTAGTTATGATCTTCTGGACATAAAACATAAGGATTCACTAATACCTTTTTTAGTTTTGGATTACGTTTAGTCTCTTTCAAAATATTCATCATGCTGGCAATAGTGCCACCAGATGCACCGCCTTTTAACTTTCTCACGCGCATTTTAATGCTTAGGGCTGGTTGTTGGGTTTTCTCTAAGGCTAATTGTTGCGACTTAAAAACGCCTAAATCAGAAGGAACGGAATCAAAACCGCAGCTATTGATAATACGTGCACCTGTCTGTTTAGCCTGTTCATGATATTTATTAATCATTGCGTAAATCCACTGTGGTTCGCCGGTTAAGTCACAGTAGTCAGTGCCAGTTTTAACACACATTTTCACCATAGGTTCGCCATATAAAGCATATGGACCCACGGTTGAAATAATTACCTTTGTTTTTAGGCAAATTCGTTCAATTAGTACTTCGTTTTCTGCATCAGCGACAAAATGCGGTACCTGTTCTAATCCGAATTTTTCTTTTACTTCTAGCAATTTCGATTCGTTTCGCCCGGCCATCGCCCAGCTTATCTTTTCGTCATCATAGTCTGCCAAGTATTCACACATGATTTGACCTACAAATGAAGTCGCTCCATAAAGAATAAAGTCGAATTTGTCTGATTTTTTTGCCATTTTTAAATCCAGTTGGTTCAAGATAAGTGAAGCTCATCGGCATAGACTACAGGTTTATGCTATTGAGAAAACATTATTTGCTTAATTCTAGAATATACTCTTCTTTTATACCCATTGATCAAATATGTTCCATATGGAACATATTCACAGGCATAAAAAAACCGGTGCGATGCACCGGTTTTTAGATTTGACTGGTAAAGCGATTATTTACGTAACTTTTGAATCAGTCTAAGTTGCGCAATGGCTTCTGCTAATTCTACGGCTGCTTCAGCATAATTGAAGTCAGACGCACTAGCATTTGCTATTTTATCTTCAGCGTGTTTTTTAGCATCAAGGGCAGCAGCTTCATCTAAGTCATCAGCTCGTACTGCTGTATCAGCCAGTACAACCACTTGACCAGGCTGAACTTCTAGCGTTCCGCCGGCTACATAAATGAGCTCTTCTTCGCCGTATTGCTTAACGACTCGCACCATACCAGGCTTAATTCCAGTAATTAAAGGTGTATGACCAGGATAAATACCTAACTCACCTTCTGTACCTGTAACTTGCATGTGCTCAACAAGACCCGAAAAAATCGAATCCTCTGCGCTAACTACATCCAAGTGAACTGTCATTGCCATGTTGGGCCTCCTGTAATCTAGCCGTTAGGTGATTACTTTTTCGCTTTCTCAATTGCTTCTTCGATAGAACCAACCATGTAGAACGCTTGTTCTGGTAGGTCATCGTACTCACCTTCAAGAATGCCTTTAAAACCAGCAATCGTATCTTTTAGCGCTACATACTTACCAGGAGAACCAGTAAATACTTCTGCTACGAAGAAAGGTTGAGATAAGAAACGTTGAATCTTACGAGCACGTGATACCACTTGCTTGTCTTCTTCTGAAAGCTCGTCCATACCTAGGATTGCGATGATGTCTTTCAATTCTTTATAACGTTGAAGAACTGATTGAACACCACGTGCAGTGTCGTAGTGGTCTTGACCAATTACAAGAGGATCAAGCTGACGTGAAGTAGAATCTAGTGGGTCAACCGCTGGATAAATACCTAAAGACGCGATATCACGAGACAATACAACTGTTGCATCTAAGTGAGCAAAGGTAGTGGCTGGTGATGGGTCAGTTAAGTCATCCGCTGGTACGTATACCGCTTGGATTGAAGTTATTGAACCCGTTTTAGTTGACGTAATACGTTCTTGTAGAACACCCATTTCTTCAGCAAGTGTTGGCTGGTAACCTACCGCAGAAGGCATACGACCTAACAATGCAGATACCTCTGTTCCCGCTAGAGTATAACGATAGATGTTATCTACGAAGAAAAGAACGTCACGGCCTTCATCACGGAATTTTTCAGCGATAGTTAGACCTGTCAAAGCAACACGTAGACGGTTACCCGGTGGTTCATTCATCTGACCATATACTAGTGATACTTTATCTAGTACGTTTGATTCATTCATTTCGTGGTAGAAGTCATTACCCTCACGAGTACGCTCACCAACACCAGCGAATACTGAATAACCGCTGTGCTCGATTGCGATGTTACGGATAAGCTCCATCATGTTAACAGTTTTACCAACACCGGCACCACCAAACAGACCAACTTTACCACCTTTCGCGAATGGGCATACCAAGTCGATTACTTTGATACCAGTTTCAAGTAATTCAACTGAACTTGATTGGTCTTCGTAGCTTGGCGCTTCACGGTGAATAGACATTTTCTCTTCTTCACCAATTGGGCCAGCTTCATCGATAGGGTTACCTAATACGTCCATGATACGGCCTAGAGTAGCTGTACCTACTGGAACTTGAATTGGTTCACCAGTGTTATCTACTGGGATACCACGTCGTAAACCATCGGTAGTACCTAGCGCGATTGAACGCACAACACCACCACCAAGCTGTTGTTGTACTTCCAATGTTAGTCCTGCTAAGTCACCTTCGGTCACTTTTAGTGCATCGTATACACGAGGTACTTGATCTTGTGGATATTCAATATCCACAACAGCACCTATGATTTGGACGACCTTACCTTGACTCATAATTTGTCCTCTTAAACTTAAAATTCTTTACCTAAACCGCAGCAGCACCACCGACAATTTCGCTGATTTCTTGCGTAATTGCGGCCTGACGCGCTTTGTTATATACCAACTGCAACTCATCAATAAGGTTACCAGCGTTATCGGTAGCGGCTTTCATTGCTACCATTCGCGCAGCTTGTTCTGAAGCTGCATTTTCTACCACGCCTTGGTAAACCTGAGACTCTATGTAACGCTTCATCAAACCTTCTAAAATTTCTTTCGGGTCTGGTTCATAGATGTAGTCCCAACGATGTTGCAGCGCCTGATCTTCCGATTTAGGCAAAGGCAACAGTTGATTGATCAATGGTTCTTGCGACATAGTATTCACAAAGCTGTTGTAGCATAAATAAATGCGATCTAATTCGCCTTTGTCGTATGCTTCTAACATGACTTTTACTACACCAACGACACTGCTTAACGTTGGTTTGTCACCTAAGCCTGATTCAGCAGCAAGTACTTCACCACCGTATCGCCCAAAGAATCCAATCGCTTTTGAACCAAGGGCTGCAAACTTAACGTTTACGTCCTGTTCTTTATAATGACGAATTTTTTGAGCAACAGCTTTAAACTCGTTAGTGTTCAAACCACCGCATAGACCGCGATCCGTTGACACTACGATAAAACCTACGTTTTTCACCTCACGCTCTTCCAAATATGGATGGCGATATTCGAGGTTACCGTTTGCAATATGACCAATCACTTTTAGCATTGCTTCTGCATATGGACGGCCAGAGCTCATACGCTCTTGTGCACGCTTCATTTTTGAAGCAGCAACCATTTCCATTGCACTGGTAATCTTTTGAGTATTTTTAATACTCCCAATTTTACCTTTTATCTCTTTTCCGCTAGCCATGACAATCTCTCCGATTACTCAACAATGCGCCCCGCATTTAACGAGGCGAATTGATTACCAAGTTTGGGTTGCTTTGAATGTATCAAAAGCTTCTTTTAGTTGGTTTTCAATATCATCGTTGTAGTTACCCGTTTCGTTGATTGTCTTCATCAACTCAGCTCTTTCATTGTTCATGTAAGAGTGTAGGGCAGCTTCAAAATCTAATACTTTGTTTAGCTCGATATCTTTTAGATAGCCTTTTTCAGCAGCAAACAATGAAACTGCAGTTTCACCCACAGACAGTGGTGCATACTGGTTTTGCTTCATTAATTCAGTTACTCGCTCACCGTGCTCTAACTGTTGACGCGTTGCTTCGTCAAGGTCAGATGCAAACTGAGAGAAAGCTGCTAGTTCGCGATACTGTGCTAGTGCTAGACGAATACCACCACCAAGCTTTTTGATGATCTTGGTTTGTGCAGCACCACCAACACGAGATACCGAAATACCGGCGTTAACCGCAGGGCGAATACCCGCGTTAAACAAGTCAGTTTCTAAGAAGATCTGACCGTCGGTAATTGATATTACGTTTGTAGGTACGAAGGCTGATACGTCACCTGCTTGTGTTTCGATGATAGGTAGTGCGGTTAATGAACCTGTTTTACCTTTCACTTCACCGTCAGTGTATTTTTCTACATAGTTCGCGTTTACACGAGCTGCACGCTCAAGTAGACGTGAGTGAAGATAGAAAACGTCACCAGGATAAGCTTCACGACCTGGCGGACGACGAAGAAGTAGTGACACTTGACGATAAGCAACCGCTTGCTTTGACAAATCATCATATACGATAAGTGCATCTTGTCCGCGGTCACGGAAGTATTCACCCATAGTACAGCCAGAATATGCTGACAAATATTGTAATGCAGCAGACTCAGACGCAGAAGCAGCAACGATAATAGTGTGCGCCATTGCGTTGTGTTCTTCTAACTTACGTACTACGTTAGCAATAGTAGATGCTTTTTGACCGATAGCTACGTATACACATTTAACACCAGTAGTTTTCTGGTTAATGATGGCATCGATAGCTAAAGCCGTTTTACCTGTTTGACGGTCACCGATAATCAACTCACGCTGACCACGACCGATTGGAATCATAGAGTCAACAGACTTATAACCAGTTTGTACTGGTTGGTCTACTGATTGACGCTCGATTACACCAGGGGCAATTTTTTCTACAGGTTCAAAACCTTCAGCGTCAATTGCGCCTTTACCATCAATTGGCTCACCAAGCGTATTCACAACGCGACCAAGTAGAGCTTCGCCTACTGGTACTTCAAGAATACGACCTGTTGAGTTAACTTTTACACCTTCCTGAAGGTCTGCGTATGGACCCATTACAACCGCACCTACTGAATCTCTTTCAAGGTTTAGTGCAATGGCGTAACGTCCGCCAGGAAGTTCAATCATTTCACCTTGCATAACATCTGCAAGGCCGTGAATACGAATGATACCGTCAGTTACACCAACGATAGTTCCTTCATTTCGCGCTTCACTTTTTACATCAAACTGTTCAATTCTCTTTTTGATCAGTTCTGCAATCTCAGTGGAATTAAGTTGCATGCTCTTATCCCCGTTATGCTTGCAACGCGTCTTTTAGACGGTTCAATTTAGAATGTACGGAACCATCGATCACTGTGTCACCGGCTCTGATAATTACCCCGGCAACTAATGTTGGATCCACGTTACAATTAAGCTGTATTTTGCGCGCAAATCGTTTTTCTAGTGCGGCACCGATGTTGGCTTGTTGCTCAGAGCTAAGTTCTGTAGCAGATGTCACTTGAACATCTAATACTTTGTCATACTCTGTCTTAAGTTGAATGAAGCTATCTGCTATTGCAGGTAGTGCAACTAAACGGCCATTTTCAGCTAAAACTTTTACTAAGTTTTGGCCATGTTCATTTAATTGGTCACCACATACAGCAACAAAAATTTCGCCAAGCTTAGAGGCAGCTACTGCGCCAGTAAGTAAGCCTTGCATTTCTTCATTTTTCGCAACTTCACCAGCAAAAACTAACATTTGTTGCCAGTTTTCTACGTCGGATTTTTCTACCGCAAAATCAAAAGCAGCTTTTGCATAGGGACGAGCGATAGTTGTCAATTCAGACATTTCGCTCTCCCTTACAATTCTTCGACAAGTTTTTCAACAATGTCATTTTGTGCCTGAGCATCAATCTCACGTTGAAGAATACGCTCTGCACCCACAATAGCTAATGCTGCTACTTGTTTGCGAAGTTCTTCTTTCAAACGGTTCTTTTCTGCTTCGATTTCTGCGTATCCTTGCGCAATAATTTTTTCGCGTTCAGCGTTACCTTTTTCAGTTTCTTCAGAAACTAACTGGTTAGCACGCTTCTTCGCTTGGTCGATGATTTCTGCAGCCTGTGCTTTAGCATCTTTAAGTTGCTCAGTTGCTTTCGCTTGAGCAAGTTCTAGATCTTTTTCAGCACGTTCTGACGCAGCCAAACCATCTGCAATAGTCTTTTGACGATCTTCAATTGCTTTCATCAGTGGTGGCCATACATATTTCATGCAGAACCAAACAAACACAGCAAAAGCAATTAACTGACCGATAAGAGTGGCGTTAATATTCACGTCCGCTCCTCCTTAATAAGTTCGCTAAAAACGTGGATTAAAGTAAATATTCCGGTGGAGCGAACAATAGGAATAATGCGATACCTACACCGATCATCGCGATGGCGTCGATAAGACCTGCTACGATAAACATTTTTACTTGTAGAGTAGGTGCCAATTCAGGCTGACGAGCTGCAGACTCAAGGAATTTGCCGCCCAAAAGACCGAAACCGATAGCGGTACCAAGGGCACCCATACCAATTAGAATAGCAACAGCGATTGCAAGCATGTTAAATCTCCGATTTATAGTTAAGTTAAAAATTAAAAGTTAAAAAATATATAGCTAAAAACAGTTATTTCTAATGGTCTTCACTAGCCAAGCTTAGATACACGATGGTCAACATCATGAAAATAAAGGCTTGTAATGGAAGTACCAAAATGTGGAATACGGCCCACATAAAGTGTAACGGCAATTGTGCTAAACCAATTGTCGCTATCAAAATAAATATCAATTCTGAAGCATATAGGTTACCGAACAAACGCAGTGCTAACGACAATGGTCTAGCAAGCAAGGTAACGGTTTCAAGAATAAAGTTCACTGGAATAAACGCCCAATGACCAAAAGGCTGCATAGTAAGTTCTTTAGTGAAACCACCCACACCTTTCATTTTGATTGAATAGTATAGAATTAGTACAAACACACCTAATGCAAGTGCAAATGTAAGGTTTAAGTCAGTAGTAGGTACAAACTTGAAATATACCTGAGAAGGCTCCATTCCAAATCCATATTGCCCAACTAAACCCGCTAACATTGGAAGTACATCTACCGGCACCAAATCCATAAGGTTCATGAGCAGAACCCAACAAAAGATGGTTAAGGCTAGTGGTGCAATTAATGCACTTTTACCGTGGAAGGTACTTTTTACGTTGTCGTCAACAAAGTCGTACACTAACTCGACAAATGCCTGTAACTTACCCGGCACGCCAGTAGTGGCTTTTTTTGCAACGCTACGGAAAATGAAAATGAATACCAAACCTAGCAAAATCGATATCGCAAGCGTATCTATATGCCAAACCCAAAAACCAGCATCGTTACAAGCATAGTTGAAGCCGATACCTTCTTCGGTAGAGCACATTTTTGCATTGGTTAAATGGTGTTTGATGTATTCTTCGGTACTATCGTACGCCATTGTTTACCCCAAATTGTGTAATTTAAAAATCTTTACTTTCTTTTCTACGTTCTTTTATTCAGTTGCCATTTTAACTAAGCACTGTGACGTAAAAAAAACATAGCGGCCCACTGGCTCACCATGGTTATTGCATAGGCACCTAATAAAAATAACGGGTGGGTGCCAAATTGTGCAAAAGCAATAACAAAAAATAGGGTTGTAAGAGCAAGCTTAATCTTCATTCCTTGACTCAAACTACGCGCAACTTCCTGATTCTTGGTTGCGCCTGCATATCGGAATACCCAATACGCAAAAATACTATGCGGTATGATAAAACTGAGAACACCAAACACAACAGCGATTACGTATGCTGACCAAAAAAGTGCAGTTAAAATTATTATCCCGATTCCGGTAAGTATTTGTACCAAAACTCCTTTTAAGGCTAGGGATTTTCCATCTGCTGCTAAATGTGTTTGCATTCACCTATACACCTTAGGTGTCATACCTTTATATAGAGCGCGAGAAGTATACTTTGAATGCAAAAAAATTCAACCATAAAGCCAAATTATTAAACGCATTTTCAACATTAATTTGCGCAATAGTAGTATTTAAATCAATACCTTTGCACTTTGCTTCTCACTAAAAAGGTGCAATCAATGAAGAATGCACTTTTTATTTACTCTTCGGTTTGTAAATGTGCCAGTATGCCGTCTAATTGATCCAAGCTGGAAAATTCGATGGTCACCTTGCCTTTACCCCGATTATTGTGTGCAATCTTAACAGGTGCACCGAACTTGTCTGTAAGACTGTTGGCTAATCTCTTCACATCAGGATCAACTTCAGGTTTGGCTTTTTTATCAGCGGCAGGGGCTTGTTCACCAGACAGTAGTTTCCGTACCAGCTCTTCAGTCTCGCGTACGGTAAGTCCAGTTTCAGCGATTTGTTTTGCAATGTTGGCTTGTTCTTGACCATCAATGGCTAGCAACGCTCTAGCATGACCCATGTCGATATCGCCGTGCTCGAGCAGTGTTTTAACCTCAGCTTCTAAGCCATTGAGGCGAAGAATATTGGTGACTGTGGTGCGCGATTTTCCTACTGCATCTGCAACTTGTTGATGAGTAAGATTAAATTCTACCATTAGGCGCTCTAAAGCTTGCGCTTCTTCCATGGCATTTAGATCTTCACGCTGAATGTTTTCAATCAGTGCCATCGCAACAGCAGCATCATCTGGAATACTCTTAACCAAACAAGGCACTTTTTCCAGTCTTGCTAGCTGAGCTGCTCGCCAGCGACGCTCACCTGCGATAATTTCGTATTTGTCTTTACCGACAGCTCTAACCACTATTGGTTGAATAATGCCTTGGGCTTTAATTGAAGCTGATAATTCTTCCAAGGCTTCGGTAGCCATGTCTTTTCTTGGTTGGTATTTACCAGGTTGCAAAAACTCAATTGGCAATTGTTGGAGTTCACTTTCTTCAACATTTGCATCAGCATTTTCGGCATTATGTTTATCAGCACTGCGTTGACTTGTGGCAAGCAATGCGTCTAGTCCTCGTCCGAGCCCTTTTGGTTTTGGCGCCATATTGATTAACCTCGATAAACCTTTTGTTTATTTTTATTGTGCAGCTTTTTCTGTTTGCTTTTGCCTGCGAATGATTTCACCAGCCAGTGCTAAGTAAGCTTTTGCACCTGCTGATGATTTATCATAGTACATGGCTGGGGAACCAAAACTAGGCGCTTCAGCCAAGCGAACATTACGCGGAATCACAGTGCGATATACTTGATCGCCAAAATGTCGTTTCAGTTGTTCTGATACATCATTCGCCAAGCGATTACGTGGATCATACATGGTGCGTAACACACCTTCTATCTTTAAATTAGGATTTACCACTGATGCCAATTTGCCAATGGTATCCATAAGCGCGGTTATCCCTTCCAGCGCATAGTATTCACATTGCATTGGTACCAATACAGAATCTGATGCTGCTAGAGCATTCACCGTGAGCTGATTCAGCGAAGGCGGACAATCAATAAAGATAAAATCATAGTCTTTGCAAATAGGTGCAATCGCATTTCTAAGCCTGACTTCTCGAGCGAAGACTTCCATCAGCTTTATTTCTGCAGCAGTAACATCTGAGTTACCCGCAATTAGATCATACTTACCTGACGTATCTTTAATGATCACTTCAGACGCAGGTTTTTCTTCGATAAGAAGTTCGTAGCAGGTACTGTCGACTTCATATTTATCAACCCCTGATCCCATAGTAGCGTTGCCTTGAGGGTCAAGATCGATAAGCAATACTTTACGTTTAGTCGCTGCCATAGACGCAGCAACATTCACCGCAGTCGTAGTTTTACCTACACCACCTTTTTGATTTGCGATGGAAATTACTCTGGCCAAAATATATCCTGCTATTGTTGTCTAATTTTAACCAAATGGCGCTCGCCTTCTAATTGAGGCACTACAAGCTTTTCAGTGTTTACAACGGTAAAACCGGCTGGGATGTCTGCTAATTCAGCCTTGTTTAACTGCCCCTTTAAAGCTAAAAATTCGCCAGTGGGTGCGACTAAATGTTCACACCAACTTAGCATATCAGACATTGACGCAAAAGCGCGAGATAAAATGCAATCAAAGCCTATCGAAGGTTGAAATTCTTCTACACGCGCTTGAATTGCGTTGACATTTTTTATGTCTAACTCAAACAGCGCTTGTTTTATAAACCGAATACGTTTACCTAAAGAATCAATCAAAGTGAACTCAACTTCAGGTAACATAATGGCAAGTGGCAAACCTGGTAGTCCAGGTCCGGTGCCTACATCAGCTACCCGAGCACCGCTTACAAAAGGCGTCACAACAATGGAATCCATAATGTGTTTCACTAACATCTCGTTAGGATCTCGTACTGAACTCAAATTGTAAGCCTTATTCCACTTATGCATAAGATTCACTAAGCCTACGAGTTGTTGCTCTTGTTTATTCGTTACCGACAAATTTGTTTCAGCAATCAGCGCTTGCAGCGCGGGAAGCAAATCCGACATTAAGCACTTTTCCGCAACATTTGATGTTTTTTCAAGTACACCAATAACAATGAAATCGCCGCTGGGGTTATGCCTGAAATTCTTGATGCCTTACCAATGGTTTCAGGTCTTGCTTGTTCAAGTTTTGCGACAACTTCATTTGAAAGTCCGCTCACGCTTTTATAATCGAAATCTTCCGGTAACAAGGTATTTTCGTGGCGTAGTGTCTTAGCAATTTCGTCTTGTTGTCGAGCAATATAGCCTGCGTACTTAATTTGGATTTCCACTTGCTCAGCCGCTTTTTCATCCAGCACTGATGGACCTAAAGAATCAATCGTCATTAATTTTTCATAGCTGATTTCAGGACGTCGCAATAATTCCTCTAATGAGGCTTCTTTGCTGATTGGATTCTTAAGAATTTGATTCAAACTTTCAGTCGCGGCATGTTTAGGGTGCACCCAAGTTTTGGCCAAGCGCGCTTTTTCTTGTTCAACCGCTTCCATTTTTTGTTCAAATGCTGCCCATCGCTCGTCATCAACTAAGCCTACTTGTCTACCAAGTTCTGTTAAACGAACATCTGCGTTATCTTCTCTCAACAATAAACGATATTCGGCTCGACTGGTGAACATTCGATAAGGTTCTTTGGTACCTAAGGTCGCTAGGTCATCTATAAGAACGCCCATGTAAGCTTGGTCTCTACGAATTTCTAAAGCCGGTTTTTCCATTGCTTGTAAGGCAGCGTTTGCGCCAGCAATTAGGCCTTGAGCACCTGCTTCTTCGTACCCTGTTGTACCATTAATTTGACCAGCAAAGAACAGGCCTTGGATAAATTTAGTTTCCAGACTTTGTTTTAAGTCTCTAGGATCAAAAAAGTCATATTCAATAGCATAGCCTGGACGAATTATGTGTGCGTTTTCAAACCCTTTAATAGAGTGGATGAGCTTGGTTTGCACATCAAATGGCAAGCTAGTCGATATCCCGTTTGGATAGACTTCTATGCTGTTAAGGCCTTCAGGCTCTACGAAAATCTGATGTGAATCTTTATCAGAAAAACGCATTATTTTATCTTCAATTGAAGGGCAGTATCTCGGACCAACACCTTCAATAACACCCGTATACATAGGTGATCTGTCTAATCCAGAACGAATAATCTCATGCGTATTTTCGTTTGTATGGGTGATGTAACAAGAAATTTGACGAGGATGATCTTCTACCTTCCCCATAAAAGAAAATACAGGAAGTGGAGTGTCCCAAGGTTGTTCTTGCATGACTGAATAATCGAGAGTTCTAGCATCTAATCGCGCTGGTGTACCCGTTTTTAACCTGTCCACTCGAAACGGCATTTCGCGTAAACGTTGGGCAAGTGCAATGGAAGGTGGATCGCCTGCGCGACCGCCTTTGTAATTTTCTAATCCAATGTGAATTGTACCGCCTAAAAAAGTACCTACAGTAAGTACAACAGTTCGGGCTTTAAATTTAAGCCCCATCTTAGTCACTACACCTGTTACTTTTTCGTTCTCTACAATTAAATCATCACAAGATTGCTGGAAGAGTGTCAGATTTTCTTGGTTTTCCAACATTTGCCGTATAGCTATACGATACAAAGATCTATCGGCTTGAGCACGAGTAGCTCTTACCGCAGGGCCTTTGGATGAATTTAAGGTACGAAATTGAATGCCAGCTTTATCAATGGCCTTTGCCATTGCACCACCTAAGGCATCAATTTCTTTGACCAAATGTCCTTTACCAATGCCTCCGATAGCTGGATTACATGACATTTGCCCAAGAGTCTCAATACTGTGAGTCAATAATAGAGTATCCGCACCCATTCGCGCAGCCGCGAGAGCAGCTTCAGTACCTGCATGACCACCACCTACAACAATTACGTCAAAGTCTTTTTGGAAAAACATTGGTTACTCTCATTAATAGAAATTATCGACACCCTCAAAAAAGGGCGCATAGTGTATATGAGTCTGCGCTTATTTTAAATGATTATTAATTGAACAATAGGCGTTTTTTTATCGAGTTTTTCACCTTGGTTAAAATTACCTCGATTTTAAATATAAAAAGATCTCTTTATATAGATCTCTATTATTATTCTTATTAAGCACAAGGGTTTCTGTGGAAAACTCATTTTTTATATTATTTTTCATATCGTTACAGCGATCATAATCCATGTATAAATCTGGTATATCTGGCTGAAATCTTATGTATAACCACCCTAGTTATCCACAGCGAAAAAAACATAATTTTTTATTCAGATCCTGTCCTTGAATTATGAACAAGGTTATTAGCATCTTATCCACAGGCAACTTTCATTTGGAAAATTTTTCTGTCTATAGTGAATAATATTCCTAATCTGTTTTAATAAATTTAAAAATATACAATTAAATCAATAATTTAACTATTGGCATTATTTTAGCTTTCCATGAACCACAAAAGATTAATTTAAAAAATTGTCATGGAGAACATCATGAGAAATTCATTCTATGTAAAATTAAAATTGGCTTTCTTCGCTATTTTCGCAACGCTTTTGTCCGCTTGTGCTACCGTCGATGGTATGGGACAAGATATAGAATCAGCAGGTGAAGAAATTCAAGACGCAGCCGACAGCGAATAGTAATCACCATAGCCCTTTGCATGAATGCAAAGGGCTTTTTTGTCTTTTTATCCCATGCAGATATCTAAGCCTAAACTTTTTAAAGTCTTAGAAAACCTAAGCACAAATTTCTGGGCGATTCCTTTTACATTTTTATTTACCGCAATCGCCATGGTATTTGTGGTTCGGTTTCTAGATTCGGTTCAAGGCGTCACAGAACTGCCGGTGTTATCTTGGATGTATAGCATAGGGCCAGACAATGCTAGAGCTATGTTGTCTTCATTGTCAGGGGCTATCATTTCAGTCACGGGTATCGCTTTTTCAATGATCATTGTGACCCTCACATTAGCGTCGAAACAATTCGGGGCCAGGCTGATCCGCAATTTTATGCAAGACAAAAACACTCAAGTCTCTTTAGGGATTTTAGTATCGAGTTTTGCTTTTTGTTTCATATTACTTGGATTTATCCGAGATCAAGATGTCGAAGAATATGTGCCAGGCGTTGGTCTACTTTTATCCTTTGGCATTAGTATCGCTGTATTAATTACCATCATATTTTTAATTCATCATGTGGCCAACGCAATTCAAGCGGAAAATGTGATTAGTGCCTGTTGGCAAAAGCTTTGTGAAGATATTGAACGTATCTTTCCCAATGACACCAGCGATCAAAGAGAGGCGTATTCTTTATCAGAATATTCACTTGTGGATTGCACAATCAAAGCGTCTTCAGACGGATATGTACAGGGTATCGACTATGATGCAATTAATGGGTGCGCAGAAGAATTAGACCTGTTAGTCGTTATTCATGTTAAACCTGGCCAATATGTGTGCAGTGGACATGATATTGCACATTTCTACACAGAACAAAAACACCTTGGCAATTCTCACAATAGTGATGACTTGCAAGACAAGCTATCGAACGCTTTTATTGTGGGAGGGAATAGAACCCCTGTGCAAGATCCTGAGTTTGCCATCAATCAGATGGTTGAAATTGCACTTCGCGCTCTATCTCCTAGCCTTAATGACCCTTTCACAGCCACTACTTGCTTAAACAGGATAGCGAGCAGTTTAGTGTTAATTGGTAATCGAGATTTACCCTTACCTGTTTTGCTTGGACAGTCTGGGAAAATGCGGGTTATTCGGTCTGTGGCTAAATTTGAAGGCATAGTGGAGACCGGTTTAAGTCAGATTCGTCAAAACGCTGTAAAACAAGTCGACGTGTCTTTAGCTTTTTTGGACGCCATTATTCTAGTTCTGCACAACTTGAGAGACAAAGAAAAGCGTGTCGTAGTTTTTGCCCAAGTCAAAATGTTAAAGGCTGCATTTATGCGGCTTGAGCATTGCGACCAAGACAAACAGATTTTTCAGTTTAGATTCGAGAAGATTGAAAATTTAGCCACAGCTTCAACTCGCAATTCCAATATATCTAACGCCGTAAGTGTTGGATAGAAGATTACATTTATGAAGGAGATTTTATGAAAATGTACACTACAAAAACCTTGTTAGCCATAGCCGTTGCCTGCAGTTTGACCGTAGGTTGTTCTAATACATCGAACACGCAAAGAGGCGCTGGTATTGGCGCAGTTGTGGGTGCAATTGCGGGTAAGGCCACAGGTGACCATGATAAAAGTCGTTATGTGTGGGGCGCAGCCATTGGTGCTATCGCCGGCGCCGCTATTGGTGATTACATGGATAAGCAAGAAGAGCAGCTAAGAGAAGAATTATCTGATACTGGTGTTCAGGTCGTGAGACAAGGTGATGAGTTAAAATTGGTAATGCCAGGTAATCTTACCTTTGATACAGATAGCGCAGCCGTTTCTGCTAATTTTTATCCAGTATTGAATGATGTGTCTGCAGTGCTTAAAGAGTTTGATAAGACCCGATTGAGCATAGAAGGTCATACGGATTCAGTAGGAGATTCAGATTATAATCAAGATTTATCGATTCGTAGAGCGAACAGTGTCGCTGCTTATTTGGCGCAACGGAATGTCGATGAATCAAGATTAAGAACGCTAGGTATGGGAGAAACTGCGCCCATTGCTAGCAATGAAACTCGGTCTTCTCGAGAGCAAAATAGACGTGTTGAATTGAAAATAATTCCTGTCACTACGAGTTAAGCGCGAGTAAATATAAGGTAATTGTTCTGGATTAACTTAGGGCTTTTTACCTAAGTTAATCCAGAGGGACGAGCGATTAGATTTAAAGGTTTGTTATGTTACACACTGCATTGTATGTAGTATTTTTTGGGTTAATTTTAATCACGATATTACCCTTGTTCCCTTCGAATCATTGGTTTTTTCGCGGTTGGGAGTTTCCTCGAGTACAGATTTCAGTGCTTTGTGTTGTGTCGGCAGCAACCTGTCTCTTTTTGTTTCCTGATCCCCTTTTTATCGTATTATTTATCGGCTTAGTCCTATCTCTTTTTTATCATTTGGTGTGGATTGTGCCCTATACCGGATTGATGGATATTGAGGTGAGATCTTCAAATCAACATGATAAAGGACCTCGTTTAAAAATTTTGACCAGTAATGTTTTAATGCCGAACAAGTCTGCTGACAAGTTACTTGCACATATTCATACACACAAGCCTGATGTGGTGGTTACCTTAGAGTCAAACCAATGGTGGCAAGAGGCATTAGAGGAAATTCATGATGATTATCCCTATCGAAAATTTCGACCTTTAGAAAATCTCTATGGTATGCATTTGTACAGTCGTTACCCGCTCGAGGATTTTGAGGTTGTAGATTTAATTGAAAAAGATGTTCCCTCAATGCATGGATATTTGTGCTTAAATGAAAATTATAAAGTGAAATGTCACTTTACCCATCCAGCGCCTCCTAGTCCGACGGAAAATGTAAAATCTACTCCCCGTGATGTTGAATTGTTATTGATTGCAAAACAGGTATCTGAACAATCAGAAGATGAGCCAACCATAGTAGCAGGGGACTTAAATGATGTAGCATGGTCGCCAACCACAAGGCAATTTAGGCAAAAAAGTGGTTTGTTAGACCCGCGTATTGGCCGCGGAATGTTTAATACCTTTCATGCAGATTATCTGTTTCTGAGATGGCCATTAGATCATGTTTTTATCAGCCATCATTTTGTATTAGGGAATATTCAGCGACTATCTAGTATTGATTCAGACCATTTCCCGCTACTCACCGAAATAGTGCTAAAAAACTAATAATGGCGTCAGGCTCCATTATTAGATGTTCCATTCATAATGGATATGGCGATCTATGGATTAAATAAAATTATTGCCAACCCTTTATTTTATTAAGATGCAGACAGCTTATGTTCAATGCAATCAACTCAACAGAGGTTTGGCATGTATCAACTTATTGGGTCACCGGTTTCCTTATACACAGCGAAATTAAGAGCTTATTTACGCTATAAAGCGATTCCTTTTAGTGAATGTTTGAGTACCGGTGAAGTGTACAAAAAAATTATTTTGCCAAATACTGGAGTGGCTTTTATCCCTGTTTTAAAAACCCCTGAAGGTCATTATCTTCAGGACACCACGGATATTATTGACCATTTAGAAGCCTTGTTCACTCAAAATAATATCTTTCCTTCAACGCCTAAGCAGCGCTTGGTCGCCCATTTATTAGAGGCCTATGGTGATGAATGGTTGGTGAATCCGGCGATGCTTTATCGTTGGCGGATTGAAGAAAATAAAGCCTTCGCATTAAGAGAATTTGGTAAAACATCGGCGCCAAATTTAACGCCGGCAGAACAATTTACTATCGGTCAAAAAAATGCGGGGCCGTTTGCTGGGGCGCTTCCGTATTTGGGGATCACAGATAAATCTGCCGGGGCGATACAAACTAGCTACCTGCAGCTATTGGAAGATTTAAACAAGCATTTTCAAGAACATGAATTCTTATTGGGCTCTCGTCCAAGCATTGCTGATTTTAGTTTCTTTGGCCCGCTTTATGGACACCTTTATCGAGATCCAGCGTCGGGTAGACTAATGCAAGAGCATGCACCAAATCTTTGTGCTTGGATTGACCGCTTACTTACACCATATCCGCTTTGCGGCAAGTTTTTAGACAATGATGAGGTCCCAAATACATTGCATCCAATATTACAAAGGTTGCAATTAGAATTGCTTCCCGTGATACAACAAACGTTCAAAGAAGTTAGTCAATGGGTTAGCGATAATGGCGAAGGCGAGATACCGCGTAGCATAAGTACACTTTCCTATAAAATAGGCGAGGTCGAAGAAAAACGTCATGTGTTTCCATTTAATTTATGGAAATGGCAACGAGTAAATGATCACATTCAAACTTTACATGAAGAGTCTAGAAACAGTCTTGGCCAATTAATAAACCTTAAAGCCTGTGAATTACCAATACAAACACCTGAGTTTAGGTTAGCGCGAGTAAATAACATTTTAATGGTTAAATGGGTTTGATGTTTTAGCCATGGCACTAAAACTCGATTTTACGGTAGATAGCTTCTAGGAAACTGTAAATGCCAAAGGAAACTAATCCTAGAGCAAGCGCAGAGAGTAACCAATCTCCGAATAAAGTGTCTTCTGATACAGCTGTTAACACATCTTGCATGCCTTTAATGGAATGGTCTTTGGTGATGAGCGCTGATTGCAAAAACAATAAACTCAAAATAAGCCAAGCAATACCGCGGGATATTAATCCCGTTTTGCACAGAGGCAAAATCCAAATACGATGGTTTTCTGGTATTTCCATATAATCGTCAAACTTCGCTTTTAGCGCTTTTACCAAATGCGATACACCTATAATGGCAGTAACTAGGCTGAAAACACCTAATATTGCCACTGCATAATCTTCACCAAGCCAATTCGCCACTGAGACGTTTTTGTCTTCAGCGGATTTAAGACCTATTGCTAATTTGCTTGCCCAGTAACCTAAAAGTGCGTGAGAAATCATGCTGCCGAAAAGACCTAATCTCACCATTAAACCTTTTACGCTATACCCATGTTCATCGGGATCAAATATGGCCTGGTAAAATCGCCAACCAGAATAACTAAAAAGGCCGACGATAAATAATATGAGAAAAAACCATCCAAAAGGTTGTTCTAATAGGGTAGAAATTGCGCCCTTCGCATTGGTTTGTTTGCCGCCGAGTCCCAAAGCTATCATTAATGCAAGGCTACCAATGATTAGATAAATAACACCTCTGGCACTGTAGCCAATTTTCGCAAAATAACTGATAGGAGTTTGAGTATTCATTTATCAATCAGGCCTCAGATTTATTCTGGTATTCATACTGTTTTTGTTTGAACACTTGCAGTGAGTCATGCTGTATAGGATTGAGCCAACGGCACAATATGATTATGAACAAACTTCCAAGAATCCATCCGGCGAATACATCTGTTGCCCAATGCACACCTAGATATAGGCGGCTAACGCCCACCGCGGAAATGAGAAATATAAAGCTCGCCCACAAAACCACTTTTTGACTTGCATTGATTAAATATCGGCTTATGACTAAGCAAAGGGCGCTGTAAATAGAAACTGTCATCAGTGCATGGGCGCTGGGGAAGCTTTGGGAATATACTTCCGCTTCACGCGAGATAAGGTCAGGTCTAGCCCGGGAAAACAAGTATTTAAGGGAAAAGCTGATCAGCCAACTGCCCAATGTGCTTGTCATAATGAAATAAGCTATGCGCTTGTGATTTCCCAAAAAGCTTATCAGTGCGAACATAAAAGAAACACCGAATAGCCAGATGATACTGCCTAAGGCGGTGATATCTCTGGCGGTCTCGGTTAACCACTGAGGTCCAATTGCGATGCTCAGATCATCAGCATTGCGCATTACCAACAAAATGGCTTCATCAAATCCGGCAGTTTTGCCCGACATCACAACAATGCTTAACAAGATAAATATCCCGAGTAGGCTAATAATCCACATCATGTATTTGTTTTCGTTTGTCATTATCTTTCCGAGAACTTTGTGTTAACCCATTAATATTCTTAAATACTCATTTCTAGAGCAGGTTATGTGCCATTGAGGAGCTGATTGTTAAGGAGCATCATTCAACAGGGCGAGCCTTGTTTGGTTGTGAATATTGATTGTTTTGAATTGGATTAACTGGCTGTTTTAATTATAGTATTTCACAAATTATAAGATGAGCTTTGGGATAAAAACTTGTGTTAAAAATGTCATTAATGGTTTGAAGTTCAAAATACTACAGTTTGCAAACTGTAGTATTTTTGAAAATAGATGAAAAATTTACATGGAAATAGAATTTTAGTTCGGGGTTCTTATTGAACATGAATAATGAACTACGGCTCCATTATTAAAAAAATGGAGCCGTAGTTCATTATTTAAAATTGGTTGGGGACGTAGCCTTGTTTTTTCGGGGTAGGTTCAGGTTCGAATTGGTTTCTGTCTGCGCCTCTTCGACTTGGACCTTGGAAATGTACTTTGTAGGTTTCGTATTCCTTAATGGATTCAAAACAATATTTACCTAAGGCATGAGACAAATCATTTAAATTATGATTGGTGATCAAAATGCAGTTTTTGTTTTCAGCACAACGTTGACGCAGTAGGTTGCCTAACCAGCTTTGTGCGGATTGTTTAAGAATGGTTTCATTGACACAGACTTCGTCCAATATCAGCAGGTCGACTTCTAGTAGTTGTTTGCTGATTTCTCTGAATTTCGCTGAGGCATTGTCGTTGGCTTGATAATCATAAGAGAAAAAGCGCATTTCCAACAAGGTTTGCAGCTGTCGATAAAGTACTGTGATTTCAAATTGATTGATGAGCTGATGGGCAATTGCGCCTGCAATATGGGATTTACCGCGTCCATAATCGCCATAAAATAGCATCATGTGGGCACGGCTGTTGCGCCAACTGGGATCTTGGTGTGCCGCTATAAATGAACGGGCAATGCTAATAGCTTCTTTAGCATCCTGTGAATCCTCGACCAAGCGATCAAAGGTCCAGCTTTTGTTCAAATCAGATGCGCCATACAATGCTTCTATTCGAGCTTGTTTGGTTTTTTGTTGTAACTGAGCAATGTCTTGATTTGCTTGTTGGTCGTATAGTTTTCTACGTTCCTGATACGAGAGCCCTGCCTCTTGCTGCGGAAGGTCTTTGATATCTTTGCCTATACTTTTGCTGAATTCAGCCAACTGATCTTGAAAGCTTTTCATAGTTTATCGCTGTATTTGTTTACCAGTTTTTCAACATTTTCATCAAAGGCGATTCCCGCTTGTGGCGTTATCCATTGATGGCCTGCTTTTGTTTGCTCTTGGTGAACCGGTCGTTTTATTCTTCTATGCTTTAACTGTAACACAAATTTTTGTGTCCATTGATAGGGAGTTTGTGTCACTTCCGGTCTCCCCAACCAGTAAGCGATAAATTCTCCCAGCTCATCAGCACTGTATTCTTTATCAATTAAACCTACTAAATCGCTCAACATGGTAAAAGATTCAGTGTCGGGTCGCCAACTTATGCTCATACTGCCATGTTGCTGATGCAAGTTTTGATGCTTGTCATCTTTAGGCACTTTTGCCAGCGGAAGATAAATATACTGATTATTTAAACTCTTTGAAAACTCAATGTTTTCGATAAATTTTACCAAGCCAATATCCACTAATTCTTTGAACAAAGCACTAATCTGACGACCAAGGGTAATAGTTTCTTTTTTACTATTTAATAGCTGCAAAATCGTCTTGTTTTTTACTGTGATCTTTTGTGAATTTATTGACCATTGCGGGCGTAAATACACGCAATACAGGGTTCTAGCCTCATTACTTAAAGGTTGTTGTAGGGCTTCTATCTCAAGGGAATTCACAGTGTTTCTAATACTTTTGAGAACCAGTCTTCTGCTAATTCTTCAGGCACTGGATGTTGTAAGACATCGATATACAAAGGATCATGTAGGGGTTTCGCCTCAGCTTTTATAAGCAATTCCTGCATGGTTCTCCCACCTTGGCAATAGGTGTCATAGGAGGTATCACCTAAACCAATAACAATAAATTGGGTATTTTCTAATTTTGCATTTGCAAGCTGTTCAGCGAATGGCTGAATATTGTCAGGTAATTCTCCGGCACCATGGGTTGAGGTGATAACCATGAGCGATTGAGAAAAATCTACTTCTTCAAATACAGGTGCTAAGTGGATATTACAACTGTGACCCTTTGATATTAAAAGGTCATTCATCGCATCTGCGACATATTCACTAGCGCCTAACACTGACCCAACCACTATTTCAAAGTGCAATTTAATATTCCTTATTTACCAATACAAAACGACGAGAAAATTTTACCCAGTAAATCATCAGATGTGAATTCACCAGTAATTTCATTCAAAAATTGTTGTGCAATTCTTAATTCTTCCGCCAACAATTCACCTGCCATGTTGTCATCCAATTGTGACTTTCCAGTTTGAATATGCATTTCTGCATTTTCTAAGGCGGTTAAATGGCGTTTACGGGCAATTATTTGACCTTCACCTGCTTGCTCAAACCCCATAGCATCTTTTAAATGTTGTTTGAGAATACCCATGCCTGCGCCGCTTTTTGCTGACAAGCGAATCGTGGGGTAGTGACTATCTTCGATTCCTATTAGTTCTTCGCTAATGTCAGCCTTATTGCGAATAATGGTAACCGGAATTTCAGCTGGCAGTTTGGCACAGAATTCTGGCCATATATCCTCAGGTAAGGCATCTTTTTCAGTGGTACTATCTAACATGAAGAGTACGCGGTCTGCCGTGGCTATTTCTTGCCAAGCTCGCTCGATACCAATTTGTTCGACCCTATCGTCTGATTCACGCAATCCAGCGGTATCAATAATATGCAGTGGCATACCATCAATATGAATTTGTTCTTTTAATACGTCTCTAGTGGTGCCGGCTATCTCAGTTACTATGGCGCTTTGTTTGCCGGATAAGGCATTTAGCAAACTCGATTTACCAGCGTTAGGCTTGCCAACGATAACCACGTGCATGCCTTCACGCAATAAACTACCTTGCTTCGCCTGAGTTTTAATACTGGTCAATTGGTCTGTAATGCTAAATAAATCCTGTTGGATTTTTCCATCACTTAAAAAGTCGATTTCTTCTTCGGGAAAATCAATTGCCGCTTCTACATACATGCGTAGATGAATAACACTTTCCACTAGGGTGTGAATTTGTTTTGAAAATTCCCCCTGTAAGCTTCGCACCGCACTTTTCGCTGCTTGCTCTGAAGATGCATTGATAAGATCTGCTATGGCTTCTGCTTGGGTTAAATCAAGTTTGTCATTCAAAAATGCTTGTTCACTAAACTCACCAGGCTTTGCTAAACGTACTAATCCAGTAGCTAAACATGCATCTAATAACATTTGCATGATGATGTGACCGCCGTGACCTTGCAGTTCTAACACATCTTCGCCAGTAAAAGACTGTGGGTTAACGAAAAACAATGCTATGCCTTGGTCGATGACATTTTTGTCTTGGTCGTAAAACGCTTGATACACCGCTTGTCGAGGTGCTGGACAGCTTCCTAGTATGGCTTCTGCGATAGCTTTGGCATTAGGACCCGACACCCGAATGATACCGACACTGGCTCGTCCGGGCGCTGTGGCTAAAGCGACAATAGTATCTTTTTTCACAACAGACTTAGTCTCTAAAGTTTTTAAACTGTAAAGGTTGACCGAAATCTTCGGCTTTTAAAATCGCGATAACACTTTGCAGGTCATCTCGCTTTTTACCCGTAACGCGGACTTGGTCACCTTGAATACTTGATTGTACTTTTAGCTTATTATCTTTGATCAGCTTGTTAATTTTCTTACCCATTTCATGATCAATGCCTTGCACAAAGCTAATGGTTTGCTTGTGAGTTTTACCAGTGTGGTCTTTATCACCAGGTTTAATTGCACGAGGATCCACGTTTCTTTTTGCACAAGAATTTCGCAAAATATCCTGCAGTTGCTGGAGTTGAAAGTCACCTTCGGCTTTAAGGGTAACAACTTCATTTGCAAATTCTATTGAGGCATCAACGCCTCTAAAATCAAAACGAGTGGCTAATTCACGGTTTGCATTGTCGACGGCATTTTTTACTTCTACATTGTCTAATTCAGACACTATGTCAAAAGACGGCATACTTGCTCCTGTTTCATTTTCTTTCTTATATCTTTCAATTACAGACTTTGTTAGGTGTTCAGAACTTGATGTAAAAAACTGTGGACAATATTGCCATTTGAAAGCTTCGAAATCATGGATGATTTCGTAGAGCGCCCATGGATGGGTTTACAGCGTCTTTCAAATGGCAATATTGTGTACAGTTACAATCGAAGTTCAGAACATCTAACAAAGTCTGAGGCTAGTATATTAATTCTAACCTAGTCCATACAAAAAAGCCTAAGTAGAACTTAGGCTTTTTGTTCAATTAATGCTGATTTTTTATCGGGTTTTTAAGCCGCGCTTTTCCATTGAAGCGTAAATCATTTTCGCTTGTACCAAGGTTACTATGTTACTGATTAACCAATACAGAACCAAACCAGCAGGGAAGAACATAAAGAAAATACCCATGGCTACTGGCATAAATTGGAAAATCTTTTGTTGCATAGGGTCTTGAACCGTCATTGGTTGAAGCTTTTGCAGCAAGTACATAGAAATCGCAGTCAGTATTGGTAATACCAAATAGGGATCAGCAACCGATAGGTCAGTTATCCAAAACGCAAAATCTGCATGTCGAAGTTCCACACTTTCTAATAACACCCAGTAAAGCGCTAAGAATATTGGCATTTGAAGAAGCAGAGGGAAGCAACCACCCATGGGGTTTACTTTTTCTTTCTTGTATAACTCCATCATGGCTTGTGACATTTTTTGTCTGTCGTCGCCAAAGCGATCTTTCAACTGTTGAAGCTTGGGTGAAAGTACGCGCATTTTCGCCATAGATTCGTACTGTTTCTTGGTCAGATAGTACATGGCACCTTTTACTACTAGGGTGATAATAATGATAGCTACACCCCAATTGCCTACAATGCTGTGAATCCATTGCAAGAAGGTAAATAAAGGCACTGAAATCCACCAAAGGATGCCATAATCAACGGTTAAGTTTAGTCCTTTTGAAAGACCTGATAGTACATCTTGGTCTTTTGGCCCCATGTATAAAATACTTGAAATAACTTTAGTTTCACCAGCTTGAACGTTGGCTGCTTCGCCTTTAAAACCAATGATAGCTCTGTTATTGATAACTCGAGAATACATTTCATTGCTTAAATCCTGTGGTGGTACCCAAGCAGAAATGAAATAGTGCTCCAACATACTAATCCAACCACCAGTGGTCACTAGATTAAGCTTTTCATCTTCGAAGTCGCCGAAAGAAAACTTCTCATAGCTGTCGTCTTGAGTACCAAATGCACCACCTCTGTAGGTAGGCATGAACATGCTTCCGCCTGAACGCTCAGCTAAACTTTGTTTAAGTTGACCGTATTGCTGTACTTGGACAGCGTCGTTACCGTTGTTTGTCACTGTGTAACTAACATCAACAGCATGGCTGCCTTTGGTAAAAGTAAAAGTTTTAACTACGGTTAAGTTATCAGCAGTGGTTATGGTCAGAGGAACTTCTAATGTATCCCCAGTCATTTCATAACTGTTTTGTGCAACTGAATAGCGTGCACGGCCTTGTTGTGTATCTATTCCCTTCGCAATTAATCCACTTTGGGCTACATAATAAGTAGCGTTTTCTTTGCTTAGCAAAGGATAAGAATCATCACCGTCTTGAGTGATAGGATATTTGCGTAGGTCAGCTTCTATTACGTCACCACCATGGGTGTCTATTTCCAAAGACAAGGTGTCTGTAGTAACGGTAACTATGCGATTTGCATTAGCAGCTGTATTTGTTACTTGGGGTAAGGCAGCATTGGTTGCTTGAGGTACGAAATTGTCTTCGGAATCACTGGATTCACCTGGAACGCTTCCGGCATTATTAGCAGCTATTTCCTGTTGAACTTGTTCCTGAGTTTTCACAGGTGCTGGAGCGTTGGCATCTTGAAATTCAAGCCACAATAAAAATGTGAATAACGCCAGTCCAATAATTAAAATACTTCTTTGGGATTCCATAACTCTCTCGTATTTAAAATTTAATTGTTGTCCTTGTGTGCACTCGGCACGGGATCAAAACCACCCGGATGTAGTGGGTGGCATTTAGAAATTCGTTTTATTGCTAATGCAGAGCCTTTTATTACACCATGTTGTTTTAAGGCTTCACTGGCATAACAAGAACAACTCGGATGAAAGCGGCAGTTTTGCCCTAACATTGGAGATATTAATGTTTGATAAAATTGAATGGCACCCACGAATGGTAAGCTGGTAACCTTATGGAAAGTACTCGCTTTACTCGTTTCTACTGACATCGTTTTATTATCTTTTGCCACTGTTTTTCCAATAACTGGTGAATAGCCTTATTATCCAAACTATCTACGCCCTGTTTTGCGACCACGATGATATCAACATTTGGCAAGTTGTGCGCGACTAATCTGAAACTTTCACGAACACAGCGTTTAATGCGATTACGTTGTACAGCTTTCTTCACTTTCTTTTTAGCTATAGTGATGCCTAAACGTGGGTTTTCAAGTGAATTATGTCGAGCAAGTAGGGTAAGTTGTGGAGATACAGCTGGAATGGCTTTTTCAAAGACATTAGAAAAGCAAGAAGGAGTCAACAAACGTGACTCCCTCGGAAAACTATATAGTGTTTTTTTCACTAAAGCTTGGCATTAAGCAGAAAGACGCTTTCTACCTTTTGCACGGCGATTTGCTAACACTTTACGACCGTTTTTAGTGGCCATGCGAGCACGGAAACCGTGAGAACGCTTGCGCTTTAGGTTGCTGGGTTGAAAAGTTCTTTTCATGACCTATTCTCATTTAAGTTTGAGGTGACTTTACGCGTACCTAAGATTTGGCTCCGCTACACCTGTTTATTTGGACGGCGAATACTAGAGATCTAGCGGCCTAATGTCAACTATAAAATGGATAAAATATTGTAATTTTATGCACTTTGTTTAATTGATATCCACAGGATAGGTGTTCTTTATCATATTTATCCACATCTTATAAGAGATTTATTCCTAAATTTCTATAATTATTGGTTATAAATAACCTTTATTCTAAACGTGAATAAGTATATTTTGAAAAAATCGTTAGAATATAATTATATTAATCAATGAGATATGGAAATATGTGGGTAAGTTGTATGATTAATAGCAAATTATCCGTCTTAGCTGTGGATAAAATTATATAGGTTAGTTATATTATCCGACCATTTTTAAAAACTCGCACATAAAAAATAGAAAAGGCTTTCACTTTGGACACTGATTGGGATAAATGCTTGGAGCTGCTAAAACACGAATTGTCATCAGAACAATTCAACATGTGGCTCAAACCTCTTAAATCTCAGAATAATGGTGCATCACTTCAATTGTTCGCAGGTAATCACTTCATCCTAGATTGGGTTCGTGATAAATATTTTGATTTGATTTCCGCAACTTTAAGACAGTTGTATGGAAATGACGCGCCACAATTAGAATTAAAAGTTGGAGCGCCAACACCACAAGCTTCAAACTCGGCAATGCCGGTTAGCAAACAAACTGAAGAGCATAATAAAACTTCTTTTGGTAATGCTGGGAATCAGTTTGGTTCACATAAACTCAAAGTTGGGCCTGCCATTACAGATCGTCCGTTGCATCAAGAAGCAATAAACGCAGAGGTTTCTGTTGCAACAAATAGTTTACCCAAGCTAAATAATCATAAGAGTAATGTAAAAACTGAGTATACCTTTGAAAATTTCGTCGAAGGTAAATCTAACCAGTTAGCACGAGCCGCGGCAGTGCAAGTTGCTGAAAATCCAGGAAAATCTTACAATCCTTTGTTTCTTTATGGCAGCACAGGGCTAGGCAAAACCCATTTGATTCATGCTGTGGGTAATGGCATTGTGGCCAAAAATCCCGACGCAAAAATTGTCTACATGCATTCGGAACGCTTCGTTCAAGACATGGTTAAAGCGCTACAGAACAATGCCATAGAAGAATTCAAGCGTTTCTATCGTTCTGTTGATGCCTTGTTAATTGATGATATTCAGTTTTTTGCTAATAAAGAAAGATCTCAGGAAGAATTTTTCCACACCTTCAATGCATTGTTAGAAGGTAACCAGCAAATTATTTTAACCTCTGATCGTTACCCGAAAGAAATCGATGGGGTTGAGGATAGATTAAAATCTCGTTTTGGTTGGGGATTAACAGTTGTCATTGAACCACCAGAATTAGAAACCCGTGTTGCGATATTGATGCGCAAAGCAAATGAAAATAGAATTGAGCTACCTAACGAAGTTGCTTTTTTTATGGCCAAACGTATTCGAAGCAACGTACGAGAATTAGAAGGGGCATTGAATCGTGTTATTGCAAATGCTAATTTTACCGGTAGACCAATTACGATAGATTTTGTGCGTGATGCTTTACGTGATTTACTTGCCTTGCAGGATAAGTTAGTTACTATTGAAAATATAATAAAAATGGTCGCTGACTATTACCAAATTAAAGTGGCTGATATATTATCTAAGAAAAGAACAAGAAGTGTGGCTCGGCCTCGTCAATTAGCAATGGCATTGGCAAAAGAAATTACCAATCATAGCTTGCCGGAAATTGGTAACGCTTTTGGTGGAAGAGACCACACAACAGTATTGCATGCAGTGAGAAAAATAGAAGAATTACGTGCTAGTGATCACGATGTAATGGAAGATTATAAAAATTTGATACGAACGCTTTCATCATAATTTACACGCAAAACGAGAATAAAAATGAATTTTACTATTAGCCGTGAAGATTTGTTGCAACCCCTACAATTAGTCTCAGGTGCTGTTGAACGTAGACACACTTTACCTATTCTAGCAAACGTACTTTTGCGTGTTCACGAAGGAAAACTTTGGTTAACCGGTACCGACTTAGAAGTTGAATTAATGTCGAGTGTTCCTCTAGAAGGGGAATATGTGGATGGAAGCATCACGGTACCTGCGAAAAAGTTTTTAGACATTGTGCGTGGATTGCCAGAAGAAGTTGATATTAATTTTTTAATTCAAGATAACAAGGCAGTCTTAAAAGCACAAAGAGCTAAATATACATTATCAACTTTGTCAGCAGATGATTATCCTAATTTAGAAAACTTCGAAGACGAGTCTGAATTTGAAATCAGCCAGTCTCAGTTAAAACGACTAATCGATTCTGTTCAGTTTTCTATGGCTCAGCAAGATGTTCGTTATTATTTAAACGGTATGAGTTTAGAAACTGGCGATAATCAAGTTCGCACAGTCGCAACTGATGGTCATAGATTAGCGATGGCGGTAGTTGAATACGAAAATTCTGTACTGCCACAAAAACAAGTCATTATTCCAAGAAAAGGGGTAATGGAGATTTCACGTCTGATTGAAGATTCAGATGCCAATGTGAAAGTACAACTTGGTAGTAACCATATTCGAGTGTTTAGTCAGTTGTTTATTTTTACCAGTAAATTGGTTGATGGTAGATTTCCTGATTACAATCGTGTGTTACCTAAAGATGCTGATAAAGGATTAGTGGTTAATCGTAATACTATAAAAAGTGCGTTTTCACGAGCGGCAATCTTAACCAATGAAAAATTCAAGGGTGTCAGATTAAACCTTGAAGAAAACGAATTAAAGATTACTGCCAACAACCCAGAACAAGAACAAGCCGAAGAAATCATTGAAGTTGATTTTAATTATGATCCAATGGAAATTGGATTTAATGTTATTTATTTAATAGATGCGTTAAATGTCATAGAAAGTGAATCTGTTATTTTTAAATTGTCAGACTCAAATGCCAGCACGCTTGTACAAGGAATGAAAGTAGTAAACGACACCTTAGTAGAAGATGAATCAGCACAATATGTCATAATGCCAATGAGGCTCTAGTACTTTTTTATGCATATTACTCAGTTGCGGATGCATAACTTCCGCAACTTTCCTTCCTTAAAATTACAGCCCAATGATTCCCTGAATCTAATTTATGGTGATAACGGTGCAGGCAAATCGAGTATTTTAGAAGCCATTCACGTCCTTGGATATGGCCGTTCTTTTCGTACTAACAAATCTGATAATCTTATTCATTACGAAACACCTTCCTCTGAATCAGCCACTGTGTTTTCAAATTTTAAAGATGAACAGCAGGGCGATTCTGTTTTAGGATTTTCACGTAATAAATTGGAAGGGTTTGTTTTTAATATTAATGGTGAAAAGTCGAAGCGCATAGGTGATATGGTTCGAAAATTACCAGTTCAAATTTTTACACCACAGAGTAGTGAGCTGGTTACAGGCGCGCCAATTACCCGAAGAAAATATATTGATTGGTTATTGTTTCACGTGGAACATCAATTTCACAACATCAGTAGTGCATATAATAAAGCACTTTTACAACGAAATGCGTTACTTAAATTAAATCAAAATGCACCAATTGAAAGATTTGTCCAGCAAGACGCCTGGAGCCAATATATAGTTTCAAAGGGCGAAAGCATAGATAAACTTAGAAAACACTATATTTCTTTGTTAAACGACGAATTAAAAGCCTTATACAACGAATTTAATCCTGAGATTAATGTAGAAATTAGGTATAATCAGGGATGGGAAAGAGACACTAGTCTATCTGATGCGATGGAGTCTAAATTAGATAGAGACTTATTCCGTGGTCACACAACAATAGGTCCACACAAAGCTGACTTAAACATTCTAGTAAATGGAAAGAGCGCAGCAGAATTTTTGTCTCGAGGACAGTTAAGAGTTCTTGTATCCCTACTATTAATTGCAGAAGTAAAACTACTGAAAGGAAGAAGTAATAAAACCTGTATCTTTTTGGTAGACGATATTAGCGCAGAATTAGATGAAAAAACCCGTTTGTTTTTTCTCGATAAGGCGATTGAAAGTAGCAGCCAGCTTTTTGTAACGGCAATTGAAAAGCAGCAACTCTCTTTTGCTGATGCATATAACAATAAAAAAGTGTTTCACGTGAAACATGATCGCGTGTTTGAGGAGTGAAGATGTCTGAAAATAATTATGATTCGTCCAGTATCAAAGTTTTAAAAGGACTTGATGCCGTAAGAAAAAGACCAGGAATGTACATAGGTGACACCGATGACGGCACTGGTTTACACCACATGGTTTTTGAAGTCGTAGATAATTCTATCGACGAAGCCTTAGCGGGACACTGTTCGGATATAGTTATAAAAATCCATTCTGACAATTCTGTTTCCGTATCAGATGATGGACGAGGAATTCCAACTGAAATTCATCCAGAAGAGGGTGTTAGTGCAGCCGAAGTTATTATGACTGTATTGCACGCTGGAGGAAAATTTGATGACAATTCATATAAAGTCTCCGGAGGTTTGCACGGTGTAGGTGTTTCAGTAGTTAACGCATTATCGAAAAAATTAACGTTAAAAATTAAGCGAAACGGCGAAGTTCATGAGCAAGAATATGCTATGGGCGAGCCAGTTAAACCTTTGGCCGTTACCGGAACAACCGAAGGTAAAGGAACAACCATAAGATTTTGGCCGAGCGAAGAAACCTTTACTAATGTAGAGTTTCATTACGATATCCTTGCCAAAAGAATTCGTGAACTATCATTTCTAAACTCTGGTGTTTCCATCAAGCTAGAAGACGAACGCGATGGACGTAAAGATCATTTCCACTATGAAGGTGGTATTAAAGCCTTTGTTGAATATTTAAATAAAAATAAAAATTCAATACACGATGCACCATTCTATTTTACTGTAGATAGAGAAGATGGCATTGCAGTAGAAGTTGCAATGCAATGGAACGACGGTTTCCAAGAAAGTATTTTTTGTTTTACCAATAATATTCCACAACGAGATGGCGGAACTCACTTAGCCGGTTTTAGAGGGGCGTTAACTCGTACCTTAAACAACTATATGGAAAAGGAAGGGTTGAATAAAAAGAACAAAACGAATGCAACCGGTGACGATGCTCGAGAAGGCCTAACCGCAATAGTTTCGGTTAAAGTGCCTGATCCTAAATTCTCTTCACAGACCAAAGATAAGCTCGTATCTTCAGAAGTTAAGTCTGCTGTTGAAACTACTATGGGTGAAAAGCTGGCCGAATTCCTTGAAGAAAATCCTTCAGCCAGTAAAACCATTGTGAATAAAATTATTGATGCGGCAAGAGCAAGAGAAGCTGCCCGAAAAGCTAGAGAAATGACGCGAAGAAAAGGCGCTCTTGACCTAGCTGGTTTACCGGGTAAGTTAGCGGATTGCCAAGAAAAAGACCCAGCACTTTCTGAACTGTACATAGTGGAGGGTGATTCTGCGGGAGGTTCAGCAAAACAAGGGCGTAACCGTAAGAATCAAGCTATATTGCCACTTAAAGGTAAAATCCTAAACGTTGAAAAAGCACGTTTTGATAAGATGTTATCTTCTCAAGAAGTCGCGACGCTTATCACTGCATTAGGTTGTGGTATTGGAAGAGACGAATACAATCCTGACAAACTTCGCTATCACAGCATTATCATCATGACGGATGCTGATGTGGATGGTTCTCACATTAGAACCTTATTGCTTACTTTCTTCTACCGTCAAATGCCTGAAATGATTGAGCGTGGTCACATCTTTATTGCACAACCACCTCTTTATAAAGTGAAGAAAGGCAAACAAGAACAATATCTAAAAGATGATGATAGCCTAGCAGCATACTTAACTAACATTGCAGTAGATGGCGCAGAATTGCATGTGGCAGAAGATTCACCTGCAATACAAGGTATCGCGTTAGAGAATATGGTTCAACTGTATCAAACGACATTCGCTATGATTGATAGAATGAGCAAACGTCGTATTCCAAAATCCATTTTAGTTGAGCTTGTTTACAATGATGCTATTACTCAAGATGTACTAGATAACAAAGCCGCATTAACTTCAGCCGGTGAAAAAATTATTAGTTCATTGACTGAATCTGATAGTGAATCACATACTTTTACCATGGAAGTTAGACTGGATGAAAATGGTAAAAATGATTTGGTTATAATCATGAAGCAACACGGTATTGACTATGAATATCATTTAAATCAAGAGTTTATATCTTCTCCTGAGTATGAAAAAATCGTCAAATTAAACCAGACTATCAACGGTTTAATGGAAGAGGGCGCTTATGTTAAGCGAGGCGAAAAAGTTAATCCAATAAAAACCTTTGAGGAAGCCCTTGATTGGTTAATGGGTGAAGCTAAACGTGGTCAATATATCCAGCGCTATAAAGGTCTAGGTGAAATGAACCCAGATCAACTTTGGGAGACGACTATGGATCCAAACAGCCGTCGTATGTTGCAAGTAACTATTGAAGATGCCATTAGCGCCGACCAATTGTTTACTACGCTAATGGGCGACCAAGTAGAACCTCGTAGAAACTTTATTGAAACTAATGCGTTGAACGTTGAGAACTTAGACGTTTAGTAATTTAAGGTTTAAGCAATACTAAACTTGAACCGAGGTTTTTTATTCGTAAAACAGAATCTCAATTAAGTTGATCAAGTTATATTAAGAAGCCCGTTATAGAAATATTGCGGGCTTTTGCTTTGTAAAAGGCGAAGAATCGCGTCTCACAAAACAGTTAATTTCGGCTTCACACGTCCAAAAAAACAATAGAATTTAACTAAGTATTTATTTTTTAGACTTTAATTTTAAAACCGAGAATTCACTCCATGGAGCCTTTTTCAAGAATGATTGAAGCGAATGAATAAGCCGCACATTGACATTACTTCTGTTATAACATGAAATTGAATCACAAAAGCATATCTAGAGTCTGTCAATTCAAGCATATCTAGATGTGTTGTTAACATTGTTTTATTTCGTGAGAGTTATGAGATTAATCCTAGTTTCTTTAGTCCTTTTCTGTCAGGTGTCTTTAGCTGGAGAGCTAACTGATGATGCGTATGGACGCGTAAAAATTGGAATGAAAGCCGATCTTGCTTTACAGCAGTTGAAGCATTATTACTCCGACAGACTTTCATATGATGAACCCTACAGTTGCTATTATCTTTCTTCTAATAAGGGTAAGAAGGGAGTTCATATCATGGTCGTAGATGATATGGTGGCGAGATTCGACGTATTTGATAAAGAATTAGGCATAGTTGTTGGCAATGGTTTAGGTGCGGGCTCAAATAAAAAGGAAGTCGTGGCTATCTATCCAAATACTATTGTTTCACCGCATCCTTATATCGCCCCCGAAGGAGAATATCTAGAGGTAAAGCTTAATAATGGTAATGGCATCATATTCGAAACTGATCACGATATAGTTACAAGCTTTAGATTTGTAGTGGTCAAGTGTTTTTGGCCACGGGTTTATAGTAATTCCAATATCTCTTTTCTGATTCATTTGGCGTCAAAC
>CANMCE010000021.1 GCA_947496235.1 uncultured Glaciecola sp.
GGTCAGCAGTCGCCCCATGAATTTGAAGAAATATACAAATTCGCTAGTTGAGTGTCTACAGATTTAGGGGAAGATCAGACATCACATTGTAAGCTAGCTTCAAAAGCATCTAGACCGCCGGATTGTTTTTCTACAATGTGTTTAAATCGTGATTGATCAATATTAGCTTTTATCATCACCTGAGTAGATTTATCGGTTGCAGACACTGTCGATACAAATAGAACCAATAGAGAAATTAGCATCCAGCTATTTTTTAACAACATCATAAGATCCTTCTGTTGGGTTAGTTCTACATTATCACTAACCAGTGAACAGTGCTAACCTATGTACGATAACTAAAGTACTAATGTTTGATAACCTAAACTTCCTTACGCAATTTAGATATTTAGTCGCTCGGTTTTAGCCTTCGTGTTAGAATAACGGTTTCCATCAGAGCCAGTTGTATGTTATTCACCAATTTAGGTTTATCCCCTGAGATTCTTCGTGCCTTAGAACAAAAAGGTTACACTTCGCCTACACCTATTCAAGCGCAAGGTATTACGCCTATTTTAGAAGGTAAGGATGTACTAGCAGCTGCACAAACGGGCACAGGTAAGACTGCTGGTTTTATCCTTCCCATTATTGAAAAACTATTGAAGGGTAAAAAGACCCGAGGAAATAGCACTAGAGCATTGGTCCTCACTCCTACAAGAGAATTAGCGGCTCAAGTGCAAGAAAACGCAGCGTATTACGCTAAATACACAAATATCCGTAGTGATGTGGTATTCGGTGGTGTGAAAATAAACCCGCAAATGCAGCGGTTACGGGGCGGTGTGGATATTTTGATTGCCACTCCGGGAAGGTTACTCGACTTACATCAGCAAAATGCCATTAAGTTTGATCAAATAGATACCTTTGTGTTGGACGAAGCTGATCGTATGTTAGATATGGGCTTCATTCGAGATATTCGTAAAATAATTGCTTTGTTACCAGCAAAACGTCAGAACCTGATGTTTTCGGCGACTTTCTCTGCTGATATTAAAACCTTAGCAAAAGACATAGTTCAAAATCCAATTGAAATTTCAGTATCACCAGAAAACGCAACTGCACATACGGTAGAACAATGGATTGTGCCTATTGATAAAGCCAATAAACCTGTCGCATTAATTCATTTACTGAAAGAAAATAAATGGCGGCAGGTTTTAGTGTTTAGTCGCACCAAGCACGGCGCAAATAGACTTGCAGAACGACTAAGTAAAGCGAACATTCCAGCCGCTGCGATCCACGGTAATAAAAGCCAAGGTGCGCGAACTAAAGCATTAGCAGCGTTTAAAGACGGCACCGTTAGAGTTCTAGTGGCAACGGATATTGCTGCTCGTGGTATTGATATTAAAGAATTACCGCACGTTATCAATTTCGACTTACCTAACGTGCCAGAAGATTACGTGCATCGAATTGGCCGCACTGGTAGGGCAGGTAGCAGTGGACAAGCTATTTCATTGGTGAGTGTGGATGAATTTGATGAATTATGTGATATTGAGCAAGTCATTCAACAGCTTTTAGAACGTCGCGAAATGCCAGGTTTCGAGCCAAGATTTCCAATACCAGTAGTGGACTTGAAAGCACCACGTAAACCCAAGAAGCCTAAAAAGCCCAAAAAGCAAAAGCCAACAACTCAACCAAAACAGATTTCACAGGCTAATAGCCAGTCAAAAAAATCAAACGAAAAGCCCAAGACTTCGCAAAGTCCAAATGCTAAAAAACGACGAAATCCAAGGCGAAATCGAGCGACTAACCACAAAACCACTGGATCCAATAATTGAGAATTAGATCAGCAATTGTAATAAATTAATTTGGACGCTGTTACATGAATAACGTATAAAAGAGGTTCTAATTAAATATTATGCTCTTGAAGGATTCATAGTATGAGCCGGATATTTAGAAAACAGCGCTATAAATTGTTACTCAAGCAACGTCTTAAAAAATATATTTCTTATGCTTTTGGGGAAATATTATTGGTCGTAATAGGGATATTAATTGCTCTGCAATTGAATAATTGGAACGAACAGCGCAAGCTGCAACATGACGTCAATCAATTACAACAGCAGTTATATCAGGAACTTTCTGATACGCATAAATACTTACAACACACTAATAATAGGCTTTTACAGTATATTGGTTATCTAGAGTGGCTGATAGTCCACTGGTCATCTCTAGAATATGAGAAAGTTTATACTCACATCCCCAGTGAATTTGCTAAGCAGAATCTAACACTACAGTTTTATTTCACAAGTTACTCCCAATTTTACGATCCCAAGCATAGTATTTTTGATGAAGCACTATATGATGGTTCGATGTCTTCCATGGATGTGGAGTTTGTTGCAGCGTTGAATGAAGTATATGTTGGAAGTAATGCTCGAATTAATCAGTTAATTCAAGAAGAATATATATTAGGCAATGAACTGAACAATTACATAGATAAGTCTTACGGTCATTTATTTTTAAACGCAAAGCGAGATGAGCAAGATTGGAGTGAGAATACGTACCAACTGCTATTAGCAGAATTTCGAAACGATGGCGTATTAAGGGCAAAACTCGATTCACGTTTGCAGAGAATTAAAAGTAGACTGTTGATATCTAATTACAGTTTAGAGCTAGTTGAAGATACGTTAGAAAAGTTTAAAGCAGTATCAAAATAAACATTTTAAATTGTTTTGGGATTTCGCAAAACTTAGATAACAATCTACTTAATTTTGAACATTCAATATAAATTTAGGAATTTAATATGGAAACAATAAACTCACTAAAAGTGTAAGTTATTGTCTCCATAATTAAAATTATAAAGCGATCTGTAATCAAGAAACTTTACTTTCGCGTCTGTATTTTGCAATGACAGACCATGCTTCAAGCATCACCAGTACGCTAACAACCAATACTACTAAATCTAAGAATACCAACAGATAGTTAGCGTCTGTCCAGTATTCTTTTAGTTTAATAAGGCCGGCAAAGAATGCCATGACCAACACAAAGGTCATTGGAATCAGGGTATAGATCGCAGGACGATTCATTTTGATTAACATGACAGAGATAACAAGCAACGTTAAAGATGCCAGGATCTGATTGGTTGAACCAAATAAAGGCCAGATAATCATGCCACCACTGCCAGACGCGCCGCCAGCACCAAACGCCAATAATAAACAAGTCGCAACAGCTACTAGGGTCGCTACTATGCCGTTTCTTAACGCTTTTAGGTTATAAATTTCGCCCCATTCTTGGATAATGTATCTTTGTAACCGAACGCCTGAGTCCATGGTAGTACCAGCAAAAAGCACAACCATTACAGCAAGTATGGTAGAAGAGAAATCAACCGGCAATCCCCAACCTTGTTGGATAAGATTAGCCCCACCGGTGATAAAGGCTGCAACACTACCATCGCCTAAATGACTGTATACTTCATGCCATTCTTCAGGAGATGCTGCTAGGGCTACACCACTTACCGCTACTATGGTGATTAGGGCGAGGCAGCCTTCACCAACAGCGCCTAAATAGCCTACAAAACGGGCATCAGTTTCTTTATTTAACTGCTTAGAGCTGGTACCGGAAGATACTATGCCGTGGAAGCCTGATACAGCGCCGCAGGCAATAGTCACAAATAACAAAGGAATTAAACTTGGGGTATCAATGGCGGTTTGTGTATTAAACGCTGGCGCAGTAATGTCTGGCATTGACATAAATACAGCGCCGTAAAGTAAGAATAATCCAACTAATAACTGCATTCCATTGATGAAGTCACGAGGTTGTAACAGCATCCATACTGGAAGCAAAGAAGCGATTGCAGCGTAAACAAACAAAATGATAATCCAGTTTGCATTCGCCGTTAAACCGAATAAATTTTCTGGTAGTTCTAATGGAATGTAGCTTCCGGCATACACTGATGCATACAATACAATAATACCAGCTATGCACATGGGAATAAGGCTGAAATTGCGCTTTAATAATTGGCCTATGATTAGGGCTACCACTATAGCTGCCCATGCAGGAAATACTGCATTAGGTTGGGAAACAAAGGATTTGGCTATGACCACACCAAATACTGCATTTACCATCAACAATACAAGGAAAACCACTATCATAAACAGTGATCGAGAGCGCTTACCGATAACGCTTTCTGACAATGCGCCCATTGATTTACCCTTGTGGCGATTACTAGCCCACAATGCGCCCATGTCATGCACGCCGGCAAAAAAGATAGTACCAAAAACGACCCAAAGAACCGCTGGTACCCAACCCCAATAAACCGCAATTGCTGGCCCAACGATAGGCGCAGCGCCTGCTACAGAGGTAAAATGGTGACCCCATAAAACCACTTTGTTTGTAGGAACAAAATCAACGCCATCACGCAGCTCATTGGCTGGTGTGACAAAATTCTCATCTAAGCGAAATATTCTTGTGGCAATGAATTTGGAATAAACAAACCATCCAAATAGCATTCCCACGATGCCTAGTACGACGATCATTATTGATTGCATATTATTTTTATCCTAATTACTTTAATGACGTCTATCAATGATTCTTGATATACGATATTGAAGAGCTTTCTAGATCAGAAAAACTCGGCGCGCATTAAACCACTGAATGTGGCTTAACGCTCGCCTGTAAGACTAAGGTCTTAGAGGTTATTGTAGTTCATCCCTTAGCTCGGCCATCAAGGTTAAACTTCTCAAGCGTGCTTTTGGCTCGTGGATGGGAAAAGATACAATCAATTCATCTATAGCTGTTTGATTTATGAAAGCGTCTAATTTAGCTCTTACTGAGGATTTTGTACCCACTAAAGCATATTGCAAAATATGATTCACCATGTGTTTTTCAGCAGGAGTCCAACTTTCAGAAATAGTCTTATCAGGTTTAGGAAATGGGGTATTGGCGCGACTGGTGTGCATTTGCACAAATTTCTGCTGTACCGAAGTGAACTGGTAATTAGCTTCCTCTTCAGTATCCGCTAGTACCACCATAATGCCCGCCATAGAATAGGGTTGTGGGTTTTGTTCACTAGGTTTAAATTGATTGCGATAAATGGTCAATGCATCTATTAGTTGGTCAGGTGCAAAATGAGACGCGTAAGCGAAAGGTAAGCCCAACTGCGCAGCTAATTGAGCGCTGTATAAACTCGATCCTAGTAACCACAGAGGTACATGAGTATTGTGCCCTGGAATAGATAATACTGGTCGACTTTCCGCTCCAAGATAGCCTTGTAATTCAAGAATATCTTGAGGATATTGATCCACTGACATTTCGCTGTTGCGTCGAAGCGCTTGGGAAGTACGCATATCAGTGCCTGGCGCGCGGCCTAGACCTAAGTCAATACGATTGCCATAGAGTTCAGCCAAAGTACCAAACTGTTCAGCAATGACCAAGGGCGAATGATTAGGCAGCATTACACCTCCACTGCCAATGCGAATCTTATTGGTCGCGGCGCCAATGTGGGACAAGAGAACAGCGGTGGCGGAACTGGCCACACTGCGCATTCCGTGATGTTCGGCTAACCAATAGCGTGAATAATTATGTTCTTCCGCAGCCACAGCCATTTTACGGGTCATTTGCAACGCATCTGCGATTGAACGTCCTTCAGCTACCGAAGCTAAATCTAATATAGAAATTGGTATCATTTATTTGCTTAGTTACATTATTTCTCAATATTGAAGAGATGTGGTCAACTTGTCTATAAACAAGTCATGTCGTCAATAGCTTCTAGACGTTGAAAGATATTTTTCAATTGACCAAGTTGGATATTCAAATTACGCTATTTTCTCTTCTTTACCTACATATCTCCATATTAGAAAGGCAGAAAAACTTAAGCCGAACATTATGAAAGAATATATAGGATAATCTTCAAATAGCAGGAATTCGCCTTCGAAAAAGTATTCAAATCCATAGATAATAAGGAAGAATATAAGAGGAATTGCGCTTAAGCATCCCACAAAGAACAAGAGCGCCCCAAGCATGGTGCCCAACTTAAACACTATGCTGATATCTTTGGCTGTTGCCATTTGAATCAGCCCATATGAGAAGGTGATTATCGTGAAAACAATAAGCAGTAAAGACACGAGATAAATCAAGTGTAACAATAGCTTTCCCTCGCTAAAAAGTTTCTCATTTATACAATTTTTATAAATGATTCCAATCAATATTGGGGTCTGTTAAAACCTTTTTAATCGAAGGAAGTTCTGGGTTTTTAGTTGCTTCCAGCACTTTTTGATTATTAAGCACATTATAAAAAATATGCTCATCTGAATTAAAATCTTGAAGTTGCTCATTAATTTGCAAATTAGTTTCAAATATTGAGGCGACTATTTCGATTAAATCCCTTAGAGAAGCTTCTTGACCTGTAGAAAGGTTGTAAGTATTTAAATTATCAATAGGTCTCGAAATAAGTTTCAGGCTAAGCTGCATCAAGTCATTCATTTGGATATAATCTCTCACAGTTTTCGCTGGCACTCTAAGGTTAATAGAGGAAGTGGAATTTTTAATTGAATCCAATAAGTACTTTACAAAGCCTACGCCATTTTTGACTGTTTGTCCTCCACCATAAGGGTTTGTAATTCGCAAAATTAATCCCTTTTTAACGTATTTATTTACTAACTCCTCTTGTAGAGCTTTTTGTATTCCATATGAGGATATAGGTTTAAGCTCATCCGATTCAACCGCAGGAGAAGACCGTTCTCCATAAACAGTTCCTCCGCTAGAAATAAAAATGTAGGGGAGATTTGCATAATGTTCTTTTAACAGGATTTGGTAAGGTTGTAATAATTTCTTTATTTCACTTACTGGTTGATTTGGCGAATTAGGTGAGACATAACTCACAAAGTCGATGACCAAATCACAGTTCAACTTTTCTAAATGGTCTACCGCTTTGTGATCACTTAAATCAATGGCATGATGATCTTTGCGGCTAGCAGTAACACTTCTGCCTGCACATAAAACGGTATATCCCGACTGGATTAAGTGCTTTGAAAATGCTTGGCCTAAATATCCATTTCCACCTAAAAGCAAAACACGTTTCATTAGATTAAATTCACTCTTTTACATAGGGATGAAGTTCTATTGATTTGTGACTCACTGATCAGTCTCAGGTGACTTAGCAAGTTGTCATTAACGAATTCAACAACAACGCGTAAAACAGAGTAAAAACTAAAAATTAAAACATGCATGCTAGGCGTAAGATTTCCTTGTCTGATAACTTCAAAATACAGTAAATAACAATATTTGTGTATTGAAGTAGTGAAAAGCGTCCGTATCATCTATATGACCATTATTTACTCATAAATTCCAGTCATTTTACATGGCTCTTAACAATTGTTTTCCTGCAAAATAGTCTTGTTTAAAAAATAATCAAAAACAATCTTTGCAAGCATGGATATTTGGTGTAGGATAATTTTTAGCTGCCTTTTGTGTAGTAGGTAATAAAGGAATAGCAAGCGCCGATTTTAAAAGGAAAATAGGTCCCATGAAAAAGTTAATATTTATATTTTTACTCGTAGTGCAAGCAAATGCAGCTTTCGCGTCTGCTCTTATTTATGGTTTTGAAGGTGAGGTCACCTTTACTAATGAAGGACCTAATAATAGTTTCAGCATTGGTGATACTGTAAACTACAGTTATTTAATCTCCCTAGATAGAGACGCTGAGTTTTCTCTTGTTGGGGATGCAGTGGTAACTACGTTTTCAGTTCTAGATGGATTACCAGCCTATTATGCAGAATATCTTGGCGGTGACTTACCCTCAGATCCAGTACAAAACAATATTTTCGAATCCTTTAATTATGGAAACCACACGCCGGTAGCGTCTGGGTTTTATTCCGCGATACAAACATTCTTGCCAAGCCTCTCATTTTTGTTTCCAACAAATTTTGACAGCACAGTGTACGATTGGGATTTTGGAACCGCATTCACCCTTCAAAACATTTGGGTAAATGACAATGGTGAAGAGTTTGCGCTAGAAGCTCAGTTGAATCTTATATCTATTAGCGTAGTTAATGACGTTAGCGCTAGCGAGTCAGGTGTGCTGTTGTTGTTGGGTTCATTAGCATTGCTTTATGTGAGAAGAAAACGTTAATAAGTTTTTTAGCTTTCTTATCGAGCGTCGAAGACAGATTGAACATTCATTCTGTTTTCGATGCGACTCACCTCTGTAGACTGTCTTTAATTTCTAGTTGCCTAGTCTAAATTTCCTCAGCCATTTCTGATTAGATCATATACCTTTATAGTTTCTTTAGCAGTAGCTTCCCACGTGAATTCCTCTGCTCGTTGATATCCTAAGGTTATCATTTCGTCTCGTCTTTGCTTATTACTTGTTATAGTGTTTATTGCAGATGAAATACTTTCATAAGAATATGGATCTACGAGTTCTGCAGCTCCGTTAGCAATTTCGGGAAGACAGGAGATATTGGATGTGATTACAGGAAGACCACAAGACATAGCTTCAAGAACAGGAAAGCCGAATCCTTCCCATAAGGTTGGAAACAAGAATAAATCTGCTGCACTATAGAGTGATATTAAATCTTCATCGCTTACATAACCGAGTTCAATAACATCATTTTCTAGCTTCAAACGGCTTATCGTTTCGTCGATGCCATGTAAATCCCAAAAGCGCCTTCCTGCTAATACTAATTTGTGTTCACTCTTAGTCTGCTGTTTATAATGATGGAATGCTTCTAGCATTGTCGCAATATTCTTTCTCGCTTCTAGTTTTCCTACATAAAGCAAATAAGGGCCATCTATCTTAAAAACACGCTTAACGACTTGCTGAGCGGTTTCAATTGGTTGCTTTGTAAATCGATTCTCAATACCGTGGTATACCACTGAAATTTTCTCAAGTGGAATGTTAAAATACTCAGATGTCGTTTGACGACTGTGCTCGGATATACAAATTATGTGCTTTGCCTGTGCTAACCCCCTTTCTATCATTGGGCAAAGACGGCGCCTGATAGCTATGGGATAAAACTGAGGGTGCGTAAAAGGCGATACATCATGCATTGTAAAAATGGAGTCGACCAAAGAAAATGGCGCAGGGATAAATGTGCTGTGATATAGAGATACTCCGGAGAGTGATAAGCTAATAGGCAGTGAAATCGGCAAACTGATCCAACGCATTGAAGGTCTTAAACGATGAAAAATCAGGTTGTCATATTCTTTACTGAATATAGAAACAGCCTTTTCACTGAAGCAAAATATATGATACTCGTTGTTTGGGTCGTTTTTTGCAACGTTTTCGACCAACATCTTCTCATAGGTTTCGGGGCCAGCGTCTTGCCGTCCAGCGCATGCGACGAAGATCCCTGTCTTCATTTTTCCAATAAACCCCGATACATAGTATTTAATGTTTGAGCTGATTTTTCTAATGAATAATCCTGCTCAATAAACTGACGAGCTCTATTTCCTAATGCTGTGGCAAGTTCTGGGTCTGTTACTAGCCGAGATACTGATTTTATAAACTGATCACTAAATCGACTAGCGCCAGCTGCGGGCACCAAGATACCGTTTACATCATCACGAATAACCTCAGCAATACCTCCTACTGAAGAGGCGACTATAGGCAAACCATTGGCCATGCCGCTGACTATTGCCATGGGAACCCCTTCTGCATGGGAAGGATGAACTTGAATATCAGCAGCTTGCATCAAGGAATCAAGCTCACTTGTAAAGCCAATGAAGGTGACATAGTTAGATAAATCAAGCTCAGTGCACAGTTTTTTTATGTCATCTTCCAGAGGGCCTCTACCAGGTAGCCATAGGCGTAATTGAGGGAAGAGGGAATGTAGCTTCTTAAAATTTTGTAAAAGAATGTCGTGACCTTTTTCTGGGTAGAAACGGGATACATTTATTAATACAATATTCTCGTCTGTTGCCCCATACTCTGCTCGTTTTTTAGTTCTCTCATCTACTGATAGCCATTTTTCTATTGGCGGCATGCCTGCAGGAAGCACTTGGACCTTATTCCTATTTATACCTCTTTTCCAGGTGTTTTCCATAGTTGTCATGCATTGGGATGTGATTAAATCAAAACGTTTTAACACTTTTTGGTTTATCCACTGAAGCATATTTCGTTTCCATCCAAAATCAGACCAGACATATAATGAACTCACGCATTTAATACCCAAACGTTTCGCTGATATTAAGCCAACGATGTCAGCGTATGTATTGTGAGTGTGAACTATGTCAGCATTCGCTGCTTTCAGTATTTTATTTAAACGTCGTGACGCACTGAAAATTGGCTTGCCTCGATGCCAAGGAATAGTTTTGACACTAAAACCGGCTTTTTCAGCTGCTTCAACAAAAAGTCTTTCGCTATTATCAGGATTTGAAAAACAAACTAGCTGTACATCAATCACTTTTGGATTCAGCGAATGTAACCAATTTAAAACTATTGTTTCAACGCCCCCAAAATCAATGGTATGTAGTAAATGAACTACGTTGATTTTTTCGTAAGGCGCTTTTGTTTTGGATGTCGACTCTGTAGATAAAATGATGCCAGCAAGAGTAGAATCTAAACTATCTATTGACTTTTTCATGTCTTCTACGTCAGTCTGGCGTAAGAGTCCCTTAGCGCCAACACCAACAACCTGATTTACATGTGAAGCCAAAAGCGCAGTCTCAGAATATTCAAGGAATTCTGGTGCTGAAATGATAACACCATCATATTGATGGCTAAGTTCATTAAATAGTCTTTGTCCACCTCTAGAAAATAGTTGAGCAATGACATGAGCGTCGGTTTTACCAGCAGGCAATAGGTAAAGACCAGCAACAAAGGTCGGCTTAATCGCTTCGTTAATAGTAAGTTTTGCGGAAACTACATCTGACAGCCCATTCTCATTCTTAATTGCAAAATTCTTATGCAACTGAGGATTTCGACAGTTAGCGTCGATAAGAAGTACTTTTCCAGATTCTTGAGTGAGTGCCATTGCATGAGCTACTTGACTAGCAACTTCAGCTGAGCCGTGATCTTTCGATACGCCAGTAAACATTATGATGCTGCCGTCAGTCTCGAAAGTAGCTCTTAACCGAGCGGCTAATCTAACAGCATCATCATTGAGTTTCAGTTGGTCAAGATTATGGATATCTAAAATAGTATTTAATTGTTCACGAGATAATTGTCCCTCACGTACAATAAGCTCTCCAAATAGAATGTCCTCGCCATTACTCTTTCTAGATTCTTGTTCCTTTAGGCGCTGTTTTAATTGATCTTCGGACAAATAGCCAAGCTGCACCATCTTTTTGCCGATATGACTTGCATCATGCATTTTCAAACCTCAACTTCACTTGTCATTCATATTGACTATTGTTATTCAAAACGTAATCGAGAAATCCATATTTCTCGGCTACCTTTGGCATTTTCTGTAACTGCACCAGCATCAGCAATTGTAATTTTATTGATTAAATGGACTTCTAACTTACGGTTTTTCGCTTTTGAATTATCTACTACCATGTCATTGATTGAAATCGATATGCTTTTTGATTTTTCGCCGGGTTGAACTACGGCATAAAAAGCCTCGCCAGTATTTTCTTCTACTTGAAATAGTATTGGACCTGACACATTACTCATAATATCAAATTTGATTACGGACATGTCTTCCAGTTCGCCTGCTGCTATGGCCTTTGAAAGCCATTGAAAACGTCCTTTTTTGTAATCAAACGACCAATGCATCGCTTTTTGGTCACTAACTGGGTAGTTTTTTAAGCTCACATTATCTGCACTTGAAGAACTAAATAAATCATTATGTTCGGAAAATCCAATAATTAATTGTTCTGGTTCAGTTTTTGGCGCTTGGTCCGGAGAAGATGCACCTGAAGATGGAGTCGCTAACATTTCTTGCCAAGTCGACCAGGCAAGCTTTGGTTCTAAATGTTGGTTAAAGAAACCAATATTTTGCCACAGCAAATATGCGTCGTTATCTACCTTTAAATCTTCAAACAGTTTTTCGTAGTCAACAGTCATAAACCAGACTACAAACAAATAATTATCTTGTTTAGCAAATTCAACTAAATCTGTTAAATATCTTTGTTGTAGTTTTTCACTTCCATTCATTTTGAGGTCAAAACTTTTAAGCTCAACATTTTGAGAAGAATACCCAGTTTCACAAATTGCGATTGGTACTCCCATTTTTTTTGAGTAGTCTCCAAGCCAAGCTAATGGGGTGCGCCATTCTTGAGGGGGAGGGGGTAAAGGGTCTGCACCAAATTCTTCATGGAAAACGGACATATAAGGATAAAAACTAATGCCTATAAAGTCGCTATTCTTAACAACAGTTTCTACTCTATCTTGTATAGATTCATCCATTAATGTTTGCAGACCAAATGAAATGCCGATAGCAAGATTCGGATAGTCCTTTTTAATATTCGAATATACGTGAAGATAAAGGGATTCAAAGTCGCGCCATCTTCCTGGTTTACGGTGGGCTAATTCTCCAGCTTCCAAACCAATATTTATGTAATCAGGTTTAAAGTATTCAATTGCTCTGCGTACGTAATTTAGATAAGCAGTTTTGACATCATCATCGTCAAGATCATTGTTTAAAAAGCTCGAAGAAGTAGAGGAGCCTTCACTTGGTGCTATTAGATTTACTCTGTCCTCGGCTAAGGGAGCGAGTGCTAGATAAGTAGGTTTTCCCGCTGGTTTGTTTTCTAGATGCTCTCGCCAGCTATCCTGTACTTTTTTAGGATAGGGCCTGTCATTTAATAACGCTTCTTGCCAAGGAATACCGTTATCTCGCTGGACTACAAATATTTGTCCATTATCGTTTGCTAGTTTAAATGATCGTTTTACTGCTTTTGGCTCAAATGCGTAAGGAAAAGGAGTAAAACCGAAAAATGGGCTATTTTCTGGAATTATTGGTTTAACATTATTTGAACTTGCAGGTTCCTTGTTCTCAGTACCTGTGGATGAACAAACGGTTAATGTGAACAAACAACACAAACAAATAATTAAGTAGTGCTTTTTATTTAATAACATTTCGGCAACTCTATGCGGCAATCACAAGCTCGTCTATTAATACTTTCAAACCGTCTGATAGATTGAATTTGGGTGACCAACCTATCATAGCCTTAGCTTCAGAAATATCAGAGTAACTTCTCTGCATCTCTGTTGGACGAATTTTTTGCTGGTTAATAATAATTGAAGTATCGGCTTTCATCATGTCAATAATGGTATTAGCTATAAGCTGAACAGATAATTCTTCTGCTCCTGATACATTAATAACACTGCCATGTACAGAATATGCATGTTCTAAAGACAATAAATAAGCGTCAACGGCGTCGTCTATGTAAAGCGGTGCGCGCGTTTGTAATCCACCATCTAAAGTAATACTTTTATCACCACGTAAAGCACAGTTGATAACAAACTTGATCAGGTTTAGAGGTTGCCTAGCGCCATATACTAGCGTGGGTCTAACCGAAACTGCATTAAATCCATGAAGATTTCCAAATAATTTAGCATATTCCCAGCCGGCAATTTTAGAAATTGCATAAGAACTGTTTGGTCCAACAGGGGTCTTGCTAGAATATGGTACCGCGTTAGTCCCGTAAACTTTTGCAGAATCTCCGTATACGATTACTTCTGGGTTATTTGATTTTGTAAAGGCATCTAGTAGATTGATTGTTCCTTGGATATTTACATCAACAGTATCTACGGACTGTTGAAAACCTTCACTAGCGTCTGGCTGCGATGCCATATGAAAAATAATATGGGGATTAAAATCGACCACAGTTTGAGAGATTTTTTCTTGGTCGAGTAGATCACATGGAACAAAATTAATTTGGTCTTTATGAAGAATATGATCTAGCTTACCTCGTTTTCGGGAAAGGGCAAGGATATGAGAGTTTGGAATGGATAAATCTGAAAGTAAAGATTCGACTATATGAGATCCAATAAATCCACCTGCTCCAGTAATTAAAACTCGCTTATTACTGAGATCCATACCCTTTCTCCTTAAATACGCTAGGTTGAATGCTCTTCTCAACTGTTGCGAAACTACCGTAAATATCTGTAAATGGAAACAAAGTTAAGTTGCAATAATCTTTCTGAAGTTCTACTTAGCCTAATTAAAATGCGCCATGGCGAAATATAACGCCTTTTACCGTTAATAAAACGATTTTGATGTCAAACATCAATGAGCGCTTTTCAACGTATTCAACGTCAAGGTCAACTGTTTCATAAAAACCTAGTCTTCCTCTTCCAGAGACTTGTGCTAGGCCTGTTATACCTGGACGCACAGTAAACTTTTTCAACATCTCACCTTTGTAATAAGGGAGCATTTCAGGAATTTCAGGTCTTGGGCCAACAAGTGCCATCTCACCAGTTAGAAGACACCAGAAATTGGGTAGTTCATCTAAGGTGGATTTTCTCAACCAACGTCCTTGGCGAGTAATACGAGGATCTTCCTTTACCTTAAAATATAAATCTTGAAGTTCTTTATCGTCATACTTATATGCATACCATTCAGGGAATCTCTCTCTGGCATCAACATACATAGTGCGAAATTTAGTGAAGCGAAATAACTTAGTTCCTGCACTCACTCGTTTTTGTACGAAGAGCACTGGACCGCGACTGTCGAGTACTATAACTATAGCTACGAACAGCATTAGAGGCAAGCCAATTGTAAGTGCAATTAGGGCTACTGTTATTTCAATTAAACGAAGCGCCAACGAGGGCTTTTCGATAGGATAAGGAAACGCCTGCTCAGCCTCTTTTTGGGTAGAAATATTTCTACCTTCAAAAACACCCGCTTTCCCAATTGTTTTTTCCAGAGCAACTTCTGAGCCATTACCACTGTAAGAATTTATGTTTTTTCTTGCTGTATCTACGACACAATCCTGCATTGTATTTTCTGCGCCAATCATTGCCTTCCCATTCATTGCCCTAATCTCCTTTTCCTTGCTGAATATGTTAACTAAACAAACTTTTAAACTTTTTAGGCTATTTGGCGTAACTACTTAAATAAAAAAGTAATGGCTCTTAGTGTGAAATGCTTTATCACACTGAACTACAAAACCCTTAGTGTGTCCTACTACCAGCTAAAGCGTGAAAAAACTAAATAAACCTTCTTGTTAAATAATCACGAACTTAATTGAAACAAACAATTAAGCCGCCGTCCTTGAATCAACAAGATGCATTTCGGTTCTTCCAGTCATCTTTGACGAAGACTTCCAACTTTTATAAAAAACTGATGCGATTTTATATAAAAATTCAGTTAGCAGTTTAAAAAGCGTCAAATTTCTGACTATGTAATCACAAAAATTAAAAAAGTTCCAGAGATTATGATGATAATTTGAACGATTTTATGTTCAAATTTGTTATAAAAAAGGGCTTCTGTAGATCTTTTGGCAATAGATTTGAAAAAATTACCAAAGTTAATTGCTTTGCTGAGAAAAACAGTGAATATTAGAAAGTGACAAATAAATCGCAACGGACTTTTATGCAAACCAACACAAGGAATAAACGTTTTTAATGACAAGATACACTAAAACGCTTTAGTCGATGTCGAAAGACATAACAACAACTAAGCAGGGACTGATAATACTCGTAATAGGGAGAGGATTAGATAAAAAGTGATTTTTCATGATTATCTCTGCCAAACCCGTTAACTAATAAAGCACGTCAAATCTTAGGTCGTTGTATGCTTCTAATTTTGAATAAAGGCATTTCGTGCATCCTTTCACTTTAAACCGCATCTTTGCCTGATGGTATGTTTAGAATCTTTAAGGTCTTGGAATAATATCTCGTAAACTAGACCTAAGAGAACAGCCGTTGCCAATTAGTATTAATAAGTTAGAAGCAAGATGAAATTATTGAGAACAGCATTTTACGCAGGATTTATACTCATATCTCTTTCTGGTTGCGCCAGCACGGACTATGATGATGTAGAGCGTCCTGACATCCCAACCAGAGAAATTGCTAATCCATACGTATATAAACTGGGCGTAGGCGATAAATTCAGTGTCAAATTTTTCTACAATCCCGAACTTAACGAAGAAATCATGATTCGGCCAGATGGTAAAGCATCTTTGCAACTTGCCGGAGATATCGAAATGGCCGGGTTAACTGTAGAAGAATTGCGCCTGAAGTTAACGGACCAGTTCACTAGCTTTCTAAAAAATCCAGAAGTTAGCGTTATTGTTCGTGAAATTGAGTCACAGCAAATCTTTGTCGGTGGGGAAGTCGTTAATCCCGGAATGTACAAAGCAACTGGAGGGCTATCTCCGCTGCAAGCCATATTTTTGGCCGGTGGCGCTGAGGCGACAGCAGAGCTTAGTACTATAGTAATTTTGCGGGATAATGGAGAACCTTTCTTAGACTATTACATTATCGACATGGAAAATAACTTGGGGCAGCCGAATCAATTTCAATATTTTCAGTTGCAAGCCAATGACATAGTGTTTGTTCCACAGTCTCGTATAGCATCAATAAATCAATTCGTTGATCAATACATACAAAAAATGTTGCCGATTTTGGGTAATTTAAACTTTAGTGTCTTTTATGACATTAATGGCGACCGAACGAATTTGTAAAAGGAAGTTTATTGTGGCGTTTTTTGACTATACAGAAAATAACGAATCCTCAATTATTGAAGATATTTTGACCATTGTTCGAAGGAACATCAAATTCATTATAATCACGTTTTTGCTAATTTTAGCGGCTGTTTATGGTTCTTTGTTATACATGACGAACCAATACGAGTCTTATGCTTTGTTAATGGTGCAGCTAGGCAGAGAAAATACTGAAGTACCAATCACTGTTGATAATGGCGGCGTTTTTGCCAGTGGTGTACAAAAAGAAGAAATCAATTCGTATGTTAACTTGCTCTCTTCTAGAACTCTGATTGAAACGGCCCTTGATGAAATTGGTGAAGAGAGATTTAGTTTTGAGGCACCGCCACCAGAAACTTTGTTTCAACATTTAAAGTATTATGTGAAATCGGCGGCCAAGTGGAGTAAAACCCAACTAGAAGAAGGTCTTATACTTACCGGCCTTAAAAACAGAATGTCTGAACGCGCTAAAATCATTACCCTAATTGAGCGCTCGTTAAGTGTAGCCCGTGAACGAGATTCAAATATCATAAGAATTTCCCTACGACTACCAGACCCTGCGCTGGCTCAGTTGACCATTCAAACCTTAATAGACAAATACCACGAAAAACACGTTTCAATTCGCCAAACTAATAATATCCAAGCTGCCTTTAATGACCAGAGCTTAGTTTACAAAGACCAATTGATGAATAAACGGAATGAAATCATATCCATTATGAATACTTGGAATATTACTTCTGTGGAAGAACAGCGTGCGGAATTAATTAAGAATGTGCATAAAACAAAATATGCCATGAGTGAAAAAGAAACACTAAAACAAGAATTGATAACCAAAAGACCTATTATCTTACAGCAAATTGAGCAAGAGCCGTCAGTGCGAAAAGAAGCGGAAGTTTTTAACAACGGCAGTGAAGAAGCCATTCGAGAAGAATTAGCAAAACTTAGAATTCGGCAAATCAATGCTCAAAATAGATATAGCCAAAACTCAAAAATGCTAGAAATTATCAACGAAGAAATACAAGAAATGGAACAATTGCTATCAAATGAACGAGAGCAACAATCTACCAGTGTAACATTTCAACCAAATCCAAGAGCTGAAAACTTAAGAAATCAAATTAAAGAAATTGATTCCAAAGTAGCAGGGCTTAATGCTGCTATTCAACAGGATCTGAATAATATTAAACGTTTTGAAGATGAAATAAGACGTCTCGATCAGGGCAGTAATTTGCTTACTGTAGCTGAGTTAGAATACTCGGTACTTGAAACGAAATACCTCTCAAGTGCATCACGTTTAGAACAAGCAAAAATTGCTTTGGCCCTTGATGCCGCTCAAATAGCTAATATTTCCACAGTGGCAGCAGCCAATTTGCCTACAGTACCTGTTGCTCCCAAACGTCTTCTATTGCTAGTGATTGGCGCTGTGGTTGCTTTAATTGCAGGCGTTGGACTAGCGCTTTTACGTGAATGGTTGAGTGATATTGTGCATGAAGAGCGAGACATCATATCTTTAGATGGGGTTAAATTTTTAGGGCATTTTGAAAAAGCGACAGCGAGCAATTCGGTAGCAAATATAAGTTGACCGATATAGCCACTATTGTTAGCAAGAGATTTGACGGTGATAACATGACAACTAACCCAATCAAAAAGACAATGTTAAGAGGCTTCCAAAGAATATTTATAGGTGTTTTTTGTGCTATTTTGCCGGCTTATTCCTGCTTCGCTCAAGATGCTAAGTGGCAACCAATAGGTCCGCGAGCTGCCACTGTTATTAGTATGGAACGGTCACTAGTAAGTCCAAACATCGTCTATGCTGGTACCTATTTTGGTGGCTTATATAAAAGTGTAGATGGTGGGATTAGTTGGGCTCATCTTGAATCATCACTTTCAAATAAGGCTGTTTTCGCAATAGAAACTGATCCTTTAAACCTCACCACTTTATACGCAGGCACCTTTGAACATGGAATTTATAAATCTTTAGATCAAGGTGAATCTTGGGAGTCGATAAATAATGGTCTAACAGATCTTTCTATTCAAGACATTTTATTAATTCCGGGGCTTCAAAGAGTCTTAGCTGCCACAGAAGAGGGCGTGTTTTATTCAGACGATGGCGGCAATTCCTGGACTAAAGCAAGTGCAGAGCAAGACAGGCTTTATGGCAAAACGCTGATTCAGGATGCAACGGATTCTGATACCATTTACTTGGGGACTAGTGGCTTTGGACTCTTCAAAAGTACTGATAACGGTGCAGTTTGGACTCGTATTACAAACGGCCTTTCAGATGCCATCGTTAATAGCCTTACACATAATCAAAGTGGCGAGATAGTCGCTGCAACTCAGAAAGGCGTTTTTAAAATAGCGCCTTCTGAATTAATAACCAATACCGGTAGTTGGACGGATATTAGTCATAATTTATTAGACGTACCTGTATTTGATTTATTAACTGTAAGCAACGATAACACTATTGCTGCAACCCAAGATGGTATCTATCAATTTAATGGTGATAATGCTTGGGAATTGTGGGATACATTCCCCGCGCGTTTGTTATTCGGTACTCCTGGTGGTGAAATGATCCATGTTGCAGGCGCTTTAGATATCATGGAGCTTACCGGCGACATGGGAGCCAACTTTTTCAGTGTTGATAAAGGATTACAGAACCGATTTGTAGGGGCTCTTCACACTGTAAAAGTATTTGATTGGACAGTTATTTTTGCAGGCACGGACAAGGGGGTAGAATTAACCTCTGAATTTTTTAGCTTTGAAGGAGAGCTGCCTTGGTTATTGACTCGTGAGTTTAGCGGAGCCGTATTTGACCTGATTTCACACCCAATAATGGCAGATATTATTTATGCTGGCGCTGAAAGAACTGGCGTATGGAAATCCACAGGTTTTGGTTCCGAATGGATGCAAAAATCAAAAGGCATGGTGCCCACGCTGATTAATGATATTGCGCAAACCGCAGGTGAGAATCCGATTCTTTATACTGCGACTAGCTCGGGCGTTTATATTAGTCGAGATAATGGAACCACTTGGCGCACCTACAGTGACACTGCAACGCCTCGACATGCAACAACTGTTGCACTAAATACAGCAACTGATTTAGTTGCGTATTACGGAACAGAAGCAGGGGAAATATATTCTACTTTTGATGGTGGAGAATCATTCTTTCTACGTTGGCCCGGCAATGGTAAACCAATAAAAGATATTGCTGTTGCGCCTTTTTATAATATTTACGCAATCACATCAGACGGGCAAGTACTTTCATCATCGGATGGGGGTAGTAACTTTTTCCCATTAGAAGCAGCAGCCGGTTTTAATGCGACGCAAATCGTAATTGATCCCATTATGCCTTGGGTTGCTTATCTTTCAACTGCGGATAATGGAATATTTAAAACCACCACTAGGGGCTTAGAGTGGGAAGAAATCAATACAGGTGTAGATATTCCATATATTTTTTCCATAGATATTGATTCTGAAGATCCAGATTTACTCTATGCGGGGACGGTAGATGGCTTATTTAAAACTACTGACGGTGGGACAAACTGGGTATATTTGAATGAGGGCCTGCCAGAGGGGTTTGTCAATCGTGTAAAAATATCACCATCAGATAGCAAAGTAATATACGCCAACATAGACGAAACAAGCGTTTATAAAAGCAGTGATGGCGGTCAAAACTGGGAAATCCATTATGAAAGTGATGAAAATTCCATTGCATTACCGATTCTACCAGATCGATCAAATCTCGATACTATTTATCTAGGTGATTACCAAACAGGATTGAAAAAGACTATCGATGATGGGGAAAGTTGGACCAACATAAATGACGGCTTGACTCTTTTCGTTAGAACTTTAGCTACCACGCCTTTGGAACCAGATACCTTATATGCTGGCTCGTTGTCTGCAGGTATTTTTAAATCTACTGATGCAGCCGAAACTTGGTCACCTATGGGACTTCAAGAACGCAATATATTTAAAGTGTTAGTTGATCCCAGCGACAGCAATACCGTTTATGCAGGTACTTCCTTAGGTCTTACAAGATCAACTAATGGCGGTTTAGATTGGCAAGATTTAGGACAAAAATTGGATTTTGTGTTCCAAGTTCAGGTTGATAATACTGACCCTGATATAATTTACCTCACAGGCCTAGCTGGTTTCATTTCAAAAAGTACAGACGGAGGCCAAAGCTGGCGCCTGCTAGAAACTGATCTTCCTAATGCAAACATTCTTGCGATTGCCCAAGATCCAGTTAGCGGTGCTATTTACGTAGCACCAGAGCGTGAGGGGATATATAAAAGTGAAGATGGTGGTGAAACTTGGACCGCTACCAATAATAGTTTATATGGAGACCAAGTTACAACAATAGTGATAGACGATAATAGTAATATTTATGTTGGTACCCAGAAAAAAGGAATTTTTGTCAGTACAAATCAAGGACAAGAATGGATACAACAAGATATTACAGATACTGATGAAGAAATTTATATTTCGTCTATTTCCGTGATGAGTGCGACTACTGAAACAAATACTCATATCTTTGCCTCGATTTTAAATGACAACGAAAATAGCCTAAAGGTTGTAGCGACAGAAGCAGGAAGCTCTGAGTGGAAGAATGTCAGTAATGGTATTGTTGAAGTCGGCATCAGTTCAATAAGTAGTGGTGCAAATCCATCGCAGTTATATGCTATCGCCTCGAGTCCAGCTGTTGTCTATGAAAGCCTAGATAATGGTGAATCATGGGAACCCATTGTCACTTTAGATGTTAGTTCAAACTTAAGTAAAATCTTAACCGATCCAAAAAATCAGCAGCAATTATATGTGTTTACCAACAACGACGGGTTAATTGTAAGTTCTGACGGAGGAAACTCTTGGTTTGAAGCTACCTCACTTGAATCCAATAATATCAATCAATTAATACTGACCGACGAAGGACAATTATTAGCTGCAACTCTCGGGCAAGGTCTTGTGATTAGTGATGATCAGGGAGTGTCATGGAGTGGCGGTGCCAATACTGGCATCATATATTCTTCAATATTAGGTATTGCAGTTAATCCAAGTAATTCGAATCAAATTTTTCTCGCAACAGGTGGTACAGGAATTCACCGCAGTAATGACGCCGGAGTTGGTTGGGACGCCGTAAACAACGGACTCGGCGATTTGAAAATCCTGTCATTACTCATGGATCCAATCGATCCGCGAATTCTCTATGCTGCTACAGCAGAAAGCGGCGTTTTTGTTACCCATGACAGTGGAGATAATTGGACACCGTTAAATAATGGGCTTTTCAACAAAACTATCACTTCCTTAAGTATCGACCCCAATGACAACACTATTATCTATGCGGGCACTGAGGGTGGTGGGGTATTTAGAATTACACAATGAAAACCTCAGAAGCGAATTTTCATCCCATCACAACTGCCTTTTGGTATTGGCCGGTTGCGGTATTAATAGGGATTGCTATCGCTTATATAGGAGCTCAATTCTCTCCAATGCTAGCCCTAGCTGCCGGCATAGGAGTATGCGGCGGGATGATACTTTTACGTTATCCTGAGTTGGGCTTATTAATTACAGTAGCCATCATTCCAATTGAGCGCTTTGGTCGTTTTACTGACGATAATACAGAATTCACTATTTCATTAATGAGAATAATCGGGATTGCGACACTTGGGGTGTTAGTTATACACAAACTAACGCGCAAAAAGCAGTTCACCATTGATAAAACGCTGTTTTTATACGGTGCTTATGCATTTCTGGCAATTCTCTCCGTGACATATACAACCGATACGCTAGGAACTGTGCGGGCGGCGTCTTCTATCATTGCTAACCTCATGTTCTTATTTGTTCTAATAAATCTTACTACTCATAAGAAATTAGTGTTTCAATCTTTATTAATATGGTTGGCCGTTTCAGTCGCTATTGCGGTTTACAGTACCTATGATTGGCATCTAGGTTCAGGCCAAGATGCAGCCTTATTTATGAGCGGTGATGATGATCCGGGTAAAGGCGTTCAGACCACTGAAAATAGGTGGTCTACCATCTGGGTTGATAAAGCTGAGTTGGAGACTTTAGGAGGTTTGAGTTTGCGTCGGACAATGGGATCAACGTCTCATTCCGCTGTTTATGGTATAAACCTTATTATGACGCTTCCGTTCTTTTTGTTTCTCTTAAGATACTCAAAAAATCGCCTTACCAGTATGATTTTGTGGGGTTCACTAGCCGTAATTTGCTACAACATTCTGCTAACCAATACGCGAGCAACTATATTGTTAGCAATGGGAGTAGCTGGACTTTGCGTGTTTAAAGGGCTGCATCGAGTTACACTTGGCCAAGTAGGACTTGGGCTGGTGGGGTGTATCGCGTTAATACTGGTATTACCTGAAGATATTTTCAATCGGATCTTGGATATTTCCAATTATAGCTTCGAGAATTCTGCATCTCTGCAAATTAGATTAGAGTACATATATGCAGGAACAAACGCATTTTTAGACAACTGGTTATTTGGCTTAGGCGTGTCTAATGAAAACATCATTCCGGACTACATTAATAGTTGGTCTAATGCCCCAGAAAAAACTACGGCACATAATATTTACTTGCAAACTCTCATGGAGCTTGGCATTTTAGGATTTGCCTGTCTTTTTGGATTTGCAGCTCTTTTGCTTCGTTACAGTATTGTGGCAGCAAGAAACTTTCGCGCACATCCAGATATGCAACAGGAATATTGGTTTATGGTAAGCACTCAAATCACAATGATAGCAGTGCTAATTTATGGTCTTCAGGTTGACGTTTTTCATTTCCCACTGAAGGGATGGTGGATGTTAGCTGGGTTTACTATATTGATGTACCATTATAGCAAGCGTCTAAAGACGCCTAGCACAGACGCGTTCTCATTTAATGAACAAACAAAAAGGGAGTTGGAGTGATGGCTGATAAAACAGACGTAGCCGTTATCCTCATAGGGCTAAATGCAAAACGTTACGTGTTGGAATGTTTGGAGTCGATCTTCGATGCGACTTGGCGAGACGTCACCTATGAAGTTATTTACATAGATAATGGGTCTAAAGATGGCAGTGCAGATGCTGTCAAAGAACAGTTTGGTGATTCGGTAAATTTAATTGCCAACGACACAAATTTGGGCTTTTGCCCAGCTGGCAATCAAGGTGCAAGACTTGCCAATAGTCGATATTTATATTTCATTAATGATGACACTTTAGTCGTTGATGACGCCATAGCGCTCACTGTGGAATATATGGATGAGCATGACGATGTAGGAACCGTGGGTAGTCGACTAGTGTTTCCGGATGGAGAAGAACAATATTCAGGTCGTCGCTTTCCAAACATATATAGCTCTATCTTTGGACGCAGATCTTTTCTAACTCGCATATTTCCTAATTTTAAACCCGTTACCGATTATCTTTGCAAAGAACAGTTAGAGAAAGGTGAGCCCTTCGAAGTTGATTGGGTGTCAGCTGCAGGGCAGGTAGTAAAAAAGGACGATTTTTTGTCTGTAGGTGGATTTGCTGAAGATTATTATTACTGGCATGAAGCTGTATTTTGCCATCGACTGAGCTTGGCGGGCAAAAAAATCATCTTGGATCCAAGATCAAAAATTATTCATTATGAAGGTAAGGGGAGTGGACCTCGACCTCTTGCAGTACAACGCTTTCATATCATCGATTTTCACAAGGGCGCATTTCGAGCCTATTGCGAACGCTACAACTTGCCATTTTTTAGTATTACAAGAGTTTTGACCGCTACAGCTCTTTCCTGTAGAGGTGCTGCATTGCTATCTATGGCATATTTGAAATCATTTACCAAACGAGAAAAGGCTTAAATATGAATGCACAGACAGAAAGCTTAGGAGCGACTGAGCAAGTAGAATTTCCAGTGCCACTCATTTGCCCTAACTGCAAAGAAGATGCACTTAGTCATGAATCTGATGGGACAGCTCATTGTACTAGTTGTAACACTCATTATTCGCGAGAAAATGGCTTCCTAGATCTTATAATCGGTGAAAGGTTTGAAGATGACTCTGATTGTGAATGCTTATGTTACGAAGAGAACAGTAATGATTACACTGCTAGGAATTATTGGGTACCTCTTTTCTCATCCTTACAACAACCTAAAGACCGTCCATTAAGAATATTAGCTGTTGGATGTGGCACAGGTGTTGAAGTTGATATTTTAAATGAGCAAGGCTTTGAGTGCGTTGGGATAGATTGTGGTAATAGAACACAGGTTTGGCCTAATCGTAAATTTAAACATAATTTCTTACTTGCAAATGGCATGAAACTTCCATTTCCTGATGAATATTTTGATGTTGTATTTACTGGCTGTGTATTTCCTCACGTAGGAGTCGTTGGCGATAGCTTCGTCACCAAGGACGACTATTTAGAAGATCGAGTAATGCTTGCTTCTGAAATGTCCAGAGTACTTACTAAGGGCGGCAATATTGCGGTGAGTAGTCCGAATCGATTGTTCCCATTTGATTTATTTCATGGAAGAGAACCGGGCAATTACACCCCTAGATTTAATCGCCCAGGAGAGCGTTTTTTATTAAGTGCTAATGATTACCGAGAAATGTTTGTGAATGCAGGGTGCACTACAGCTGTACCTCAAAAAACAGAGGGATACTGGGGCTTTGTTAGAGCCAAACACAGTTTTAAAGGCTCTATTTTAACTCTTCCTATTCGTTTCATGTTTTGGTTGAGTTCTCGAGAAACCTTTAAATTTTTGCGTTCAACACCTTTTTCTCCATGGCTAGTCATGTTGGCTAAAAAATAAATGAGCGCTGCAGGTGAAGTGAAAACTGCAGGTAAAAAACAAATAGTAAAAGAGTTTAGCCTTGTTACTTTTGCCAAAGTGCTAGCCCTTGGTTCGCTTTTTGTTTGTGGTGTTTTTATTGCAAGATTTATTGGTCCCGTTGAATTTGGGTTTTATTCAGCGGCTTTGTCTTTCATAATCTTGTTTGATGCCATTATCGGTCAACCTCTTGATAATGCCGTGATTCGTTTTAGTTCACATCACTCGCAATGGAGAGAGCGGACAGAAAAAATTCAAGGATATGTGTTGCGCATCAAGTTGTGCGTTGGATTTGCACTTTGCGCTATTGCATTCTTGTACCTCGATGAACTGACCACTTTGATGTTTGATCAATCCGCCAGCATCAATCTACTTATCTCAGTGATGGGGTGTGGTATTATTTTGCTGATTGTTCGAAGTTCAGCTTGTTACTTTCAAATTAATCAACTGTTTGCAGAATATGCTAAGTTTGACGGTTTGCAAGGGCTTCTCCGTTTGGTATTTGTGGGGGTGTTCATTCTTTTAGGCGTACAATCAGCTTCCTTCTATGTAGCCATTTATGGTTTAGGCTCCCTTTGCGCCTTTGTAGTTTTTTTTACTTTGATAAAGCAGAATTTTTATTTTGCAAAAACGCCAGATAAAAACGACAAGCGAAAAATTATGTCATACATTGGCGTTACCTCCTTTATCGTTGTCTTAAGTACAATTACGGGTAAAGCTGATATTCCGATACTCTCAACTATGGGCACTGCCGAGGAAACCGGGCATTATTCAGCCGCTATGCAAATAGCCATGATTGGAACCCTTATGGCGTCATATATGGCGGTCGTTTTCTATCCAAAAGTTGTTGAAATGGCGAAGCAGGGCACGCTAGCAGGTATGATTAAACTGAACCTATGGTCCGCATTAGCTATTTCAGTTTTTTGCGTACCAGTGGCAATTTACTTAGTTCCTTTGGTTCTTCCTTTGATCTTTGGAGAACAGTTTCAGCCTAGCATTCTTATTCTTCAGATTTTATTTGTGGGCATTTGTGCCGACTTTGTTGTGATGCCTATTCTACTGCCATTCGCTCTTCAGCAAACTGCCAATAAAATACTTGTCGGGGAAATTGTTATTACCTTACTCTTCTTTATTGGGATTTTCACAATTCCATCTCTTGATGCCTTAAAAATGGCATTATTGGTCAGTGGAATAAGAGTGTTGAAAATGAGTTTATATTTATCAGTGACGGTTCACTTTTTAGTTCATAACAAGAAAAGTGAGACCTAAACTTATTTCCACTGAGCACAGAGAACACAGGCCAAGTCATATTAAAGATCTTTTTTGCAATTTAAACTAAAATAACTGTCTAAATTCAGAAGGTATCGCTTCTATTTCTAGAATATAAATATCTTTATAAAAAATTTCAGCCGCTTCACTTTGCAATTGAATTTTACCCTCAATGAGAGGATGCGCTATTCCATTTTCATCAAGTGTACGCGAGTTAGCCAATACCATGACAACTTCGCCATTAACTATATGTAGGCTTTTACCTTCAAAGCAAATAAGTTCAAGTTCATTCCATTGGCCTTCAGGTTTTTCGTGGTTTTCTTTGCGTAACACAAAGCCTTTGTTAGCTTGTTTTTCCCCAACTGAGATATAGTCTTGAGTCTCGTCTGCTACTGGGTTCATGATGTATTCTGGAATGAAGGCTCGTATGTCTATCGCGGAATTTCCTTGACTCCAGTAGTCTCCAATGTGGCCTCGCATAATTTGAAACTCTTGGGATACCATCCAGCTGCGCCAGTACTCTTTTCCGTGCTCTCCAGCTCCGTGATACAAGATTCCACTGTCTTTAAGTAATTTTTTTCGAGGCTCATACACCTTATCACCCCACTTAAATTTTAATTTGAAACGATAATTTCGATAAGATTTTAGCGTCGTTAAACCACCATAAATTTCACCACTGACTTTCAATACTGGCGTACCATTGGCTTTAGATTCGGCTTTATCGACAGTATAAACGCCATATTCTTGAGGATGTTTCAGTAAACCAAAGGGCGCAATATCTTCACCTTCATCATTTTTGGGTATTTCACCGTTATACCCCAGCTTATGACGATAACTTAAATAAGCCTCCCATTGACTTAAATTTTTGTCTAATAAGGGCGTCCATTGGGAATCAGAAGAACTCTTGGCAACATTAGAACAGGAAAATAATATCAGGGTAAATAACAGCAAGAATTTCATACAGCACTCATAGATCAGGGAACATCGAAGCGATGTAAATTACCATAAGTAAAATCATTTACTTAATCCATATCGCCAAAAAACTAAAAATAAAGCTGCGAATGTGAAATTGCATGAGCTATAGACTCTTCTTAGTCTTAAAAAGCAGCTCTACAAATATTTACATCAGTACACTGAGTTCAATTGGTGGAGGCGCTTCATCTGCTTTTGTTTTTAAATCATTTTGTTGAATCGGCTCATTATCAAACGCGGCTTTTAAGACGCGATTTGGAGTAGGCGGCATGTTTTCGTGATTTGGCTTGATGACTTTTGGGTCTTTAATTAACCAGTTGATTAACGAACTTAAATTGGATTCAAACGTTTTCACAACTTGGCTGTTACAGTCGTATCGCTTTTTCATTTCTGCGATACCCGTATAAACCATTTTTTCGGAAGCCACTAGATATGGGTTATCTGTGCTAGGAGCACCATAATGGTCTGCAATTTTATCGCGTAAAGCAAACAAATTCGGATTAAGTGTGTAGGTAGCTTCATATCTTTCACCTCCACTTTGAAAACCTTCGTCATCAATAACGATAGGTTCCACATATTCATATTTCATGCTTTGTGCGTCTTCTTCAAAACACATGTCGTTCCAATTCTGATAGGTATGCAAATACTTATTTGCGACGCGTTTCAATAGATGGGATTGAAACTTATTATACTCAGTAACTCCAGGCAGTACATGTTCCAAAACGCCACTGAATACAGATAAATCCTGTCCGTCAAACTCAACTTTGTGTAAGTAAGCCATTTGGTAAATTGCATCCATATCGGAACGATAAATTGCATTTAAAAATCGACCTCCTGGAAGATCACAGAATGCAGCGTTTTCACATTCCGGTCCTAGTAATTGACGCTGAATTTTTTGTTCGAATTCTAAGGCTTGTTTTGAGAGCTTTCGATCATCAATGCGTAGATTTTCATCAATATCTTTAATCCCAGTTAATCTGTCAACGCCTTTACGTACTGCGAAACTGTCCCACTCGTTAGCATCCCCGTAGCTATAATTTTTAATGCGTAAGGACTTTACATCTTCACAACGTTTAGCAATTTCATCAAATGCTATTTTTGAGATGGTCCTTATATAGTTTCCTCCAAACTCCCGATTTCGATATTCGTGATTGACTCTATATTCAGCTATCAGGTTACGGCTATCGCATAAATCAGATTCGATAAAATAAATACGTAACCTGTCTGATGTATAAAGGTAAGTTTTGCTGGTTTCTACAGAGTCAGAATTGATCAAATTTTCATCTACATCTAGAGCAATTAGTTTTGCTAATTCTGAACCTGTATCTATTGCTGTGAAGTTATGTGGAAGTGTACTGGAACCGTAGTAAGCATTTAGACTTACACGTTTAGATTGAGTTGACCCTGATGAAACACTGCAGGACCAACGTTGCATGTTAATGTCTCTATTGTTAGGACTTATTTGTGCTGTAAAGCCTCCCCAAATCGGATAGCCGTGTAACGATGAGTCGCACTCAGTTTTATCTGTACTAAAGCCGATGCCATACCACATGCCCCGTAATACATAATGTTGCACTTTTGTGGGGTCTGATTGGCTTAAAATGGGTTCTACATTTGTTGCTATAAATGTTGAAGTGAAATGTTTATCGAAAAAGCCAAGTAAACTTTTTTCGTGCCAACTGATTGCTGTGAAGGGAGATATTCGAGCGGGGCCTCTGCTCAGCATAAATCCTTTATCACGAAGAGTTTTAGAAATATCGAGAGAGTCGAGTAACTCTTTTTGTTGCCAACTTCCATTTTTCTGGAATGTAAGCTGAAAGAAGCGTCCGCGATGCTCTCTACTATTAGCGCCTATGATATAGGTTATATGCGTAGCTTTGCTACATTGTTTGACCAACAAAGGGATTGAATCTTTGGCATAATCTAATACTTCAGCTTTCGCGTCATCCACCGTTCTTTTACTCAAAAAGCTGATGAAAGCACCAATTCGAGGTCCGCATGCTTGATTGCTAAACAATGAAAGTTGCTCACCGGATTTAGTACGTTTATTGGCTTCGGGTATTACAATCTGGGCCGCAGTAATTGATGAGTATGTCAATATTTGTATGACGATATAAAACAACGCACTTCTTAAAATAATCATGGGTGTTCCTTTTCCATCTTAATCAGCAAATTTTGTTCAATTGCTAGTAGGTTGAAGTTCTTGAGCTACTTTACTATTCTGATCTTAGGATTATCTTACCGCAGGAAGCACAATGATACCACGTCGTGTCAGTCGTCATGTTAAGGAACAAAACTGGTTTGCAGTTTTTCTCGACCTAGTGGTAGTCGTAGTCGGTATTTTTATCGCGCTACAGGTGTCTCAATGGCATAACGACAGTGAACAACGTGCGGAAAGAATTTATCTTCTTGAGAAGCTCGCTGAGGATATCAATAATACATTAGAAGAGCACAAGGAAACCATTGAAGCCTTTGATGCGGTAAGGGAGGATTTTACTGTTCTAATTAGTATGCTCTCTAAAAAACCAACGGATGATAACGCGCATGAAAGGTTTTTTAAAGCGTACAATGTAATTTTTAACACCTACGATACAACCTTTGAGAGTCCTACCTTTGAGTATATTTTGAATTCAGGTAATTTAGATTATTTAGGTAGGATCGAAACGCAAAATCAGTTTTTAAAACTCAATAGTGCTAATCTGGAAAATAACTTCCAGACAGAAATATTAAACCAGTTATTAGCGCCTATTATTGTCAACGTAATGGCCAAAATTGTGGTTCCCGAACAAGTTAACGACATTCAAATAGGAAGTAGTTTAAATGACGTTTATGAATTTCCTGAACTACTTGGTCATACAGTCACTATTCGAAATGTCGCTTATATACAACGGGGACAAATAGATAATATTGATACAGTTTTAAACAATCTGTTAGTTGCCGTAAATGAAGAATTAGCTATGCTACAAGAGTAAAATTGTTGCGGATGATAAGATGGAAACTAAGGATATTGCAGATCTGTTCATAATAGCCACTGGCAAGATAGAGTTCTTTTGGAATTTCTACACAGTGACTTTATTGGCCATAACGGGTTGGCTTGTAACTAAAACAAATCCTCTTAGCTTGCAGTTAAAAATTTTAATTAGCCTTGGCTATTTCGCATTTGCAGTAATGAATATTTTGGGTCTGTTTGGAGCTTATATGTTCGCTGAGACTTTACGTCTAGATTTACTGGCTACATCTGATGCATGTCAGTCCTCTTTAGAAAATACTTGTCAGGCATTGAGTTCCCACTCTTTTGACGTACAAAAATCCATGATTTTGCCTATACATGGTTTTATTGGCTTGGTTTTTTTCTACATTATTTGGTTTAGTAAGTTTGGCAAGACTAAAATACCTGCAAGTTCTGCATAAAGGTAATTAATATTTGATTGCCCACCTGATTTTAACTGTATTAGTTAAAAAATCTCTATTGCGTTTAGTGGCATAGCAGAAAGTTATGCCCAGATTACGCTTACTTTCTGACCTGATAATAAAACGGCACAGTCGAAACTTGAGGTTCTTCATAAATTAACTTTGAAACTTCAACTTTATAAAGCCCACTCTCCATTGAATCACTTAATTTCACAAATAATTTAGCGCCATATTGTTGGGTGTATACATGGCCACTTTGAATCAGCTCAAAGTCGACCTTTGTTCCGTTAATAGTTACGCTATGGAACTCTTTTAGGCAGACAAGTCTGGCTTCACGTTTTTCAAGCCTCGAAGGGTCCTCAAGGGTTGAAAGCGCCTCACATCTATCATCATACAATCTGCGCTCACTCGAAAATACCGGAACAAATATTTCAAGTGTTGGTGAAGATATGATGTCACTTTGTAATTGTGGAGAAACTAAAAAAGTTTCATTTTCGGATTGATCAAAATAGTATCTGGGTTCAGCCTTGGTTGGATTGTTATAAGCGGTTGGCTTAATCAAATATAGAATATTGGTTGGAATAATCCTCACGGCGGACATCGCAAAACCACAACAAATAAAGAAAATAACTAGCTTAACCAAGGCCTTATCTTTTTTGAAGTTGGTGCTAAAAAGTGCGCTAATTTGCATTATGGCCTTGTACAGGGGACCAAAACTTAACAGTGAAGTCATCATCGACAGCTTGAAATATAGTGTTTGCAGTTCTTCCTTATCTTTATTGCGCGGCATATTACACACAAGACTTATCACCATTTGCAAAACAACCAAACCGCCGATGATATAAATGGGCAACAATATTATGTAAATCGGCAAAAACTCTACTAATACGTTAGCCAACAATAAAGACAATGCAGTACTAAAGAAAATCCAGCCATAGGCCATTAGTAATGCAAAAGCGGCTGAAAAGATAACACTGCAAAGCCTATCAGCTTTGTTCACACTATCGTTTAACTTAGGTAGTGCCATGATCAGTTTTTCTAAGTACAGCTTTGAAGAGCGGCTATCATCCACTTCGTAGTCATCAAACACAGAGTTTAGCCCAACCAAGCCGACCCAATATGCTCGCAACATAAAATGAATAATAAACATTGAGGATAATATGCTGATTGCCAATAGTGCACTGTAGACGACAAAATAGGCTGCATTGTAAAATGATTGTGGCAATATACTTATAAAAATATCGGTAACCCATTCCACAAACCCAAAGAGTTGAAAAGTGGAATATATGCTGATTGCAGCGACTAATAATTCAGCTTCCCAACTTTCGTCTTTTAATCTTTGAAGCCAGGTTTGGTTTTGTTGTTCAGTCATTCCTTTCTCTACTGAAGTATGCAACCCATTTATTAGATTAATTTATCGGATAAAGAAGAAAAAGGAAACTAATCACCTGCATTATTAATTGACGGATGTTAATCCTACTTTCACTGATAAAAGATATTTTAATGATATTAAAGTTTGCAAAAATTATACAGTGATATTATTGTTTATAAATCGATCATATCGTTCAAGATTTAAATACACCTACAAACAAAAACAAGGAAGCAAATCAAATGGAAAATATAAGAAAAATATCAATCGGATTAATCGTATTTACATTGATTTTTATCCAAGCTTGTGGTTCCACTTCTAATTCAAATGGTAAAGACGAGGGGTTGGGATTTACTATGAAAGCTTTATTATGTTCCGCGGGTGGGGTTGCAGGAGCATATGTAGGTAAAACACTAGCTCAAAAGTATTTTGAAAAGTCAGACAAAGCTTATACAGCCAAAGAAATAGACACCTACACCAAAGGGTTTCAAGTAGGGTTGTTTTTAACGTTTTGTGCTATTACAAACTATGCTGGCGAAACAATTTACAAAAAATTATCTGAAGCAGGACAAGAAAAACGTAGACAACAAGTTCTGCAAGCTGCCATCACTTCGGAGACAACAACATATGCTGATCCATCCAATCCTAATATTCGAGGTGTGGTAGAGCCAATAGACCGCTACACTGAAGATGATGGTGAAAAAGAGTGCGTTGTAACTCGCGATACCTTAACTGTGGACCAGTCGTCAGAAGCTATTTTAACTACACTATGCCGTGAACCAAACGGTGAATATCAAATTGTTGCCGTTTAGCCTACAAAATTGCTAATTTAGAAAGGCCTCTGTTTTGAAAATTATTGTTAGTTTTTTAATAATTGTATTTTTTATATTCGTGCAATCAGCGAATGCTAAAGTGCACAACATCCCTTGCATGAAAAATGCGCAAGAATGTATGAAGATAGAAACGTCTGGCAATATTATGCGTATTTCAGGAGGGGTAACTAGTGGTGATGCAAGCCGTATTGGAAGAGTTTTGGGATCCAACATAATTTCGGAAATCCATTTAAATTCTCCCGGCGGTGACTCAGCAGAGGGAATGCGAATTGGCCTTATGTTTCGTGAGCATAGATCATTTGTCAGAGTTGCAGATAATGCATCATGCGCTAGCGCTTGCACAGTAGCCTTTTTAGGTGGCCGCATCAGAGCAATTGATGACAATGCAAGCTATCTAGTCCATATTTATTCTGGATATATGGATGGATTTGATAGATACGATGGAAAAAGTTTCGAATCTACCAAATTTCAGAGAGCTGATAAAACTAATTTTGTTTGGAAACATGAACTAGTAAAAGATCCTAAGGGATTTTTAAGATGGATCCAAAGAGACACACATGGGTTCGAAAGAGTTGATAGTGCTTTCCACTTTTTAGAAAAGTCTAGAATAGTTAGGGAGTATAATAGTTTAAGGTCTGAAAGATCGGCTAAAGTGGCTCTGAGATTTAGCTATTTAAGGAATATGATCCAACCAATTGAATATCGAACGAGTGAAGATGCTATATATAGAGAAGGTCAAGCGTTAACTGCAAAATTAGAAAAGAAGCGAATCGAATCCTACCAACATTACATGACACACAAATTAGAAGAGGATGTTGCCCAAATTAAAAGGGGGGGCGCTAGCGTTGCTCATATCATAGCTAAACGCATCGAAAGAGACACTGCCTTTAATATAATTGCAGGCATTTGTGAAATCAATGAGACAGGGAAAACTGGTGATTTTATCGCTTCAAATTATAAGGCCACTGAAGTCGCTGATAAACTGTTTTCCCTTTGTAAGATAAGTCGTTTTGACGATTCATCTTCAAGTAAAGATTTGTTAGGCCCCCGCAGTAGTCATGCACTTCGTATGATCATTACTATGTTTGAAAGTCGAATAAATTCAACTTCAAAATTAAGTCAAGAGACCTTGTATAACTATGGATTTAAAAACCTCAAAAATTCTTAATTTTGTTTCTTTGAAGAATCTTGTTTCATCAATTGCAAACAAGACTAAATATCATATTTTGATTTTGTCAATAATATTACTACTGCAGGGCTGTGCCTCAACCGGGTTGAATGAAGATCTTGGCACTACCATTGAAGGGAGTGGCAACAAAATTGTCTTTACATGGTCTGATGATCACCCTTTTGCTCAGCTGTACAAAAAGCGCAAGATCTATCTTGTTGCTGAATATATGGAAGAGAATCAAAATGGTAAAATAAGACCTGTAAGGCAAGTTATTCCGACACCTCCCCAAGAATTTATCGACCTAAATACTAAAGTGTTTCAACTTCCCAATCAATTGCGGTCTATTCCGCACAATCAGAAGATCTGCCTGCACTTAAGTATGGATAATAAGCCAATACCTGTGAGAAGTAACTCGGGTAATGGCGAAACGTCGAGATTTTCTTTTCCTGCATGGCAACAATTAGTATTTAATACGACAAAAGATACCTATGAAGAAAAAACTATTTCCTTAGCAAAATACCAGTATGAGCAAGCAAAAGCTGCTGAGCAAAGCGCTTTAAATGCAGAATTTGGTGACTTAAAGAATTTAAATACGATTTTAAAAGCCGAAAACACAGTTCTTAAAACAGCTATAAATACCCGTGAAGATTGCAACGCGATTGAAATTGTAGCTGATAAACCTAAATTAACCGGCGATGTAATGCCAGAAGAACTGATACCCATTGCTGCTACTGCAATTTGTACACAAAGTTCTACTTTCTTTTTGGATTACTACGATAGTAGAAAAGAATATTTCGATGGTTATAGAAACAACAGAAATGCAGTTTTGAAAGATCCAGATAACTTTAAATTGATTCAAGTTTTGCCTGCAATGCTTTTAAATCTTAAAAATAAGGAGATAATAAATCACCCTATTTTTTCTGACGTCCAAGACGAATTAAATCAATACTTAATGCACTTTAATATCTATGTGAAATATTTCGATACGGAAGGGGTTTATAAGCCAAGAAAGGACTATTTATCAACTTCCAAATATGCGTTGGAAGCTGGGCAGTTTGATATTTTCGCTGCACTTATAGATGGCAAAACTCCTACAAATGTAAGTAGAGAGAATGTAACTGAAGTGGTTATGCATGAATTAATGGAATTAAATAATTGCATAGCGGATACAACGGTGCATTTCAGAACTAAAAAGCAAAGTTATGATTTAAATCTAATTAATGCTCCTCAAAGAGCCATTGCTTCATCAAAATACTTTGTAAAAGCATGTAAAGCCGCTTTTGACAATAGAGAAGAAACCGCCAAGAAGTTTACAGAACAAAGAATTAATGCAGAGAAAAAGCTTCGGGATATAGAAGCAAAAATCGCATTAAGAGAATCCTCATCTCCAATGAGTTCATCTAAACAAAAGTTAAATCAACAGTTATGTAGTATTAATAGCAATTAAATCATCTAAGTTAACTAGAAAACTTTTTGATTGCTATGCTATCTAATGAGCAAGATTAACCTCTAGCAGATGAATATCTGAATCCTTATTTAGGGCTGAAAATAATAAATCAAAACCATGCAAATCTAATAAGCCCTATTAACTAACGCGTTTTCGGGCTCTTACATTTTCATTATAAATTGCGAATCGCGAAAAAGGTTAAAGTAATTTTTCTAACTCTTTTTTCGATGCAAAAACTGCTTGCAAAGGTGTCATTCCTTGAGGGTAAACTTCTTGTTCAATCACTAACCATACGGGGTCAGGTGATTTCGCAAATTGTTCAACAATGGCCGACCAATCAATCAAATCTTGTCCCAGAATAGATGAAATACCATTATCAGCGTGGGTAACTTTATTTAACTCTCCGAAAATAATGCCCATTTTTTCACCCCATGATCCAGGCTTTGCTTTTTCAATGGTAGACATAACCTTGTCGTATTGGCTAACTTGCGCTTTCATGTGGGCAGAACGAATACGGTCGCCATAGCGTGAAATTAGTTCAACAGGGTCTTTACCGGCAAAATATGCCCAACTAATATCCAGCTGTATGTCTACGTCATCTGTGGTGTTCTCTAGCATATACTCCCAGTAGTTTGTGTCAGTGTAGTCGTTAAATTCGTCTTGATGGTTGTGATATCCTATTTTCATACCATGGGGAGCAAGAACTTTGGCAGTTTTATTGAGTTGATCAACAATACTTTGAATCCCGTCATCACTCCATGCTCGGCCATCAGCTGGAATAATAAGCCAATCAACGCCCAACGTTTTGTAAAACGCTATGGTTTCGTCGATTTTATCTTCGGTTAATTTGTCAAAACCAACATGAGCACCGCTAATTTTAAGGCCAAGCGAATCTAAATAGGCTTTAAAACCAGCTGCGTCATCCCCAAATTCACCAAGGTTACCGGCCAGTTCCACTGCATCAAAACCCTCATCAGCTAAAGACTTTAAGGTACCTTTTACATCTTCGGTAACACTATCTTTCACCGACCATAACTGCACTGAAATACCTCGATAAGGAGAATCCGAGGCGAATGTTTGGTAAGAAGAAAAAGTAATGGTGACAGCTAAGACGCTTATAAATAGGCGGCCAGTTAAACTCAATAAAAATTTCATATTATGTCCATGTTGTTTGAGAATTGGTTTGAACGTGAAATACAGCTGCTGACTAAGCAAGGTGTTGCTGCATCTCTCACACTCTAAAAATGTCGTGTTTAATATATGCTTTTTTGTTTACTTAACTTTCACTTTTACGACTAAAAAAGCGAACTGCGATTTAATTTTAAGGGATTTATTGTCACTTTATTTTGTTGGACAGTATAGGAACAAAAAAATCAGGGGACAAGCCATTGGTAAATAATTCCATCTAAAATTTTGAACTCAATCTAATTGAAATAAAGTCTATTACTTCAACCTGTTATCTTAACGCCAAGCCTATTAATAAATACATCGTTTGCCAAATAACGCAATAGTGATCCCTTATAAAATAATTTTATCCTATGATAATACCAATATTATGACCAATTAATTTACATTATTTTAACAGCGATATTCTCTCAATGGGAGCTAGATTGCAGAGATAAATTAATAGGAAAAACCGGATGAAATTGAATCCAAATATGTTTGGTTTAGTAGTCGCAGCTATTTGGTTGGCAGGTTGCAATGGGGCTGGCAGTAAAGATATTAAAGAAGTGGCTACCGATTGTTCTTTACCGTCGAAATTTGAATGGGAAGCCAGTTCAGCCTTGGTTTCACCAAATGAAGACATATTTGGTCTTAAAGATCCGTCAGTGGTTTATTATGAAGATAATTATCACATTTGGGCCACTATAAATGACGGTAACTGGAAGTCCGTTTATTTTAGTTTTACTGATTGGGAAGATGCCAGCAAAGCTGTTCAACAACCTATGCACGGAACTAAAGTGGGGAATACTGTTGCTCCTCAGGTTTTTTTCTATCGCCCACATAATAAATGGTACAACTTTACTCAATGGGGGAGAGGATACTCGACCACCAGTGACATTACTGATGTTAATAGTTGGACACCAAGAAAAAACTTTTTACAAGATGGTCCGCCCATTGAAAAAGGCAAACCAGAGTTAGACTACTGGGTAATCTGTGATGATGAAAATTGCCATTTATTCTTTTCAAGGGATGATGGTGTGCTTTATAAGTCTAAGACTACCAGAGACAACTTCCCGAACTTTGTAGGTTATGAAGTAGTAATGGAAGACCATCGTGGTAATGGCAACAGCTTCTTATTTGAGGCTGCCAATGTATATAAAGTGGATGGCACCGATCAATATCTGTTATTAGTAGAGGCTTATAACAGTGAAGAAGGTAAATACGGTCCAAGATTCTTCCGCTCATGGACAGCCACTGACTTAGATGGTCCATGGACACCACTAGCCGATACTGAAAAAAATCCTTTTGCGGGTAACGCCAATGTCGATTGGGTTGATGGAAAGTGGGCTGATGGTATTAGCCATGGCGAGATGATTCGTTCTGGCTACGATGAATATCTCACTATTGATCCCTGTAATTTGCAATTTGTATTTCAGGGCGATTCAGGAGCCTCGTTGAATGGAAGCTATGGGGGAGAACCCTATAAACTTGGCGTGCAAACGCTAAAATAAAACTGGCAATTTGCAAGTACAATTTTTTAAAGGCATCCGTTTAAACGAATGCCTTTTTTCTTTACGTTGTTTAACTGATTAAAAAATTGCATCATGATTAACCTTGGGCCATTTGTGAAAAGTGTGACTAAAAAATTTGGAATTGGGACATTCAGTTTCTTATTAAAAGAGGGATTTATGAAAATATCATTGATGATTTTTGGCACAACTTTGTTTTTCATTGGATACATTCTGCTATTCAATAAATGCCAAGAGTCAACTGAGTTTAAAGTAGCGAGCCATCAGGCGTCTGATAATTTAGATACACTTAAAACCATCAATGAGAATTTAGTCAACTCCTCGTCGCTTCCAAATACCGTATCTGGGAAATCCAACAAGACAATAGATTCTGCAAATCAAGACGAAAATAGAGAGCCCGAAAAATTATCGTTAGAAGAACGAATGACTGAAATGGCAAAAAAAATTCATACAAACAACCACTTAATATTAAGGGAATCTTTACTAGAAGGTGAAGACGCAGCGATGCAACTTAAGGGCTTATTGAGTTTGAATGATAATGAATATGACCACTTAAAAACCTTATTATTAGATAAGATTAAAAATGATCTAAAAATAACAAAAAGTAAATATGAAGATGCTCTGAATCATAGTAACAACCTGTACCAACAGAACAGGTTAAATTATGAAAATCAATTATCTAGTGTCTTAACTAAAACGCAAATGGAGACATATTTTCGTTTTGAACAGGAGAGATACAAGCGGGTATTTGATGATCATGCCTTTCGACAGGCAACTCGCATTATTGAAACACTACCAAATTTGACGGAATATCAAAAAGAAGAGATATACCGAGTATATAACTCACCAAATATCGAACTTAAAGAAATAGGGATTGGCACCTACGGAACACCAAGACATAATAAATACAAAATATGGGCGGTTGCTAATCTAGATATCCCTATTTTTGAAACTAAACATATTGAAAGTATTCTCGACCAAGAACAACTCGATGTATTTAAAAAATTATAGTGATTTTTTATCCCGGCACGGAAATCACTAAAATATAGGCTAAGTACTTGAAGACACTATGAGTTCAACTTTACGTTGATTCGAAATATTGACCCTGTTGTATTCCACCAACGCCTGTTTTTCTTGCATTATTTCCAGTACAAGCTTTTGAACGCGTATTGTTTGTTTAAGGGTCTCTAACGCGACAGATTCCTGTAGGTAGGTATTGACCTCATTTATTTGGCTTGAGGTTATTTTTCCACTTGCTTTTGCTTCGTTTAGCTCGGCTTTGAACAGATCGTAATCAAGATGGTAATCTGCGGCTATGGCTGCTGTGCGGGCGTCTTTCTTGCGGTCATATTCTAATTGCCCCCTTCGGCCAATGGTAAACTCGTTGGCGTGGTAAAAGGCTTGGATCATTTTCAATACATCGGCCTTTGTAAGCTTGTGTTCATTAAATAATGCCTCGGCTCCCAGTGGCAGTAAAAGTACGTCACAACCTTGTACTTTAGGGGAATAAGTAGGTTCATCTACAAGTGTCACTATTATCTCATGGCTGTTGCTTGTATTTGCCTGAATGGCCCTTGAAGACATTCTAGAAACTTCACAGCCTTTGATAACCTGAGCGCCTTGCTTTTTCTCGTTAAAGATTCCGGAGAAATGTTCAAAAGGTAACTCGTTAAAATGAATTCCGCCAGCTAACCAGACTCGCTGCTCGTACAATTTAAAGCTAGGATCTAATTCATTGACTACGCCACTTAATTTTTCAGCAATGGCGGTCATTTCCAGCAAGTTGCTACGTAAATTATCAATTTGCGGAGACATTTTAGTTTTTACTTCATTCAATGCGTTTTCTTCATCCGCTTTTTTTGCTTCAATAAATTCTGCAGGAAGGCTTGTTTCCAAAGCAGCAAATTTTTCAAGTTTCCTTACAAGGGCTTTTTCACTGACTGAAATAGCATGTGTTAATGAGGCTAGCTCTTCATCAAATTTTTGATTTTTAGCCATAGATGAAAAGGAGAAAAGAGTAGTAATAATGAGCACAGCTAACGAAGTTCGCACTTTCAGCATAACGGTCCCTAGATAAAAAAGAATTCCTTAAGAAATCCTACATTAATACAAAACTCTATTATTGAAAATGCTATTTTATTAGTTGAAGTATAGTGGTCAAAAAAACAAGAAAATAAAATGTAACCATTTGCTCTCGCCATTTGTCTTTACAATAAGAGACCAATAAAATTAAATTATCGTTTAGGATGTGCATGACCTGCAAAAAGGGATTTGATCAGATGATAGACGAGGGGACTTTGTCTCGTGCGCGGAATCATCTTCCTGATGCACAACGTCAGCTTTACGCTGTATTTGCGGATGCATGTTTTACAACTGCGTATCGAATAACCGGTGATCACGCTCAAGCTGCTGATATCTGTCATGACACCTTCTTAACTGTATTTGACAAAATTGGTCAGTTTAGCGGTGAACCCGCCCAGTGCGGAGGTTGGATTAAACGCATAGCCGTAATTAAAACGCTAAATTACCTGCGTATTGCAGGGCGATTTACCGATATGGATGTAAACTCGGACACCCAAAGTGACTCAATATTTGACGAGGGATATGCAGAAACACTGCAAGATCTTGAAACTTTGTTAACACAGCTTCCTACGACAGCACGCACAGTATTGTGGCTGTATGAAGTAGAAGGATACTCCCATAAAGAGATTGCAGGCTTATTTAATAAGTCACTGAGCTTTTCTAAGGTGACGCTATTGCGTGCTCACGCAACGTTAAAACATATAGCGAGAGATAGCTATGAGTGAACATTTATCCGATGAAGAGTTACTTGACGATGAAATCGTAAAGCAAGCACATTTTATTACTTGTGAACAATGTCAGCATCGTTGGAAGATACGTAAGAAAATTCAACTTGAACTGCAATCATTTAATTCATTACATGCGCCTGCATTCGAGTTTACCAATGTCGCAACTACTTCTCGCGAAAGCACTTGGCAACAAAACAAGTCTTGGTTTTTTCGCTCGTTGGTGTTTGCCACCGCAGCTAGTGTGTTTACGATTATTGCCATCAGCACTTGGCGATTGACTGATCCGAAGAATGGGTCAATTGATCTCAACACAGGTTTAAAGCAGGCTATTGACGAAAATAACCGGTTAATCAGCCAATATCAGCAGCAGGTAAATCCAGCATCTGGAATGCTTTCCTTACTTCAGCAATCTAGACTGGATGATATTGAGCAACAATTGCAGCAGGCTTATTTAAATAATGCTACGGACCAGCGCAAGCTGGAACTGTGGGAGCAGCGTTTTGCATTACTAAAACAACTGGAAAAAACGCCTACATTTAATCCTCCTAAGGCCATATAAGGAAACATGGTATGCGAAACTATATGATAATTGTATTGTTACTTATGCTTCATGTGAAAGCACTCGCTGCGCCGCTTAGTCTTCAATCGCAACAGCGCATAGAGCAAATGAAATCGGAGCTTAAGTTAGCTATTGCTGACCTCGAAAAGGTTGCAATTGAAAAACAAATACCTTTGGGCGCTTTAAATCACAGCTATGTATCACCGCCTTTAGATAATGCCATTTTGCGAGTTATTTTTGAACCGCAGAACTCATCTTTGGAAATTTTATCCATAAACCCACAAAGTCCAGCTTTCGGGTCACTTAAAGCTGGAGATAGCATCACCCACATTAACGATATTCCCGTGTCGACGCAAAGTGCCAAAAGTATTCATGACCTATTGTCAAACTTAATGAGCATTGATGAAATAAGGTTGCGGTTGAAAGATAATACGGCCCCCGTTATCGTAGACATGGCAAAAGGTGCCAGATTATTACCAGCTTATCGGCTACGCATTAAAGTATCCAAGCTTGCTGGTGAAATAGGAGGCACAGGTAGAAAGAATGCACCAAATCATTTTCAGGCGCTGGCACCACAGTTTTCTTCAATAAGGAAAACTATCGAAATGGCGCTAAGAGATATCGCATATTTTGAATTGGCAAATACTGAATTAAGCGAATTCCCGACCTTTAACCTTGAAGAGCAAGCCCTGACTAATATTAGTTATTCCATTACAACAGGCAGTGAGGTAACGAAGCGACACCAAATACCAAAGGTGGCTAGCTTTCCAAATGGTAAGACTCCTCCTTTAACCTCCTGCGATAGCGCTGAGTGTAAAAAAATAGCAAACAGTTACCGACATTTGTTGCGATTTGAAGAATCTGGAATTTTGAGTCGGTTACGTACAGCACAGTTTGCCGCTGCAGGTTATGGCACAGTCAAACTTCCGAGCGCTCCTATGCTTGCTTATATAGGTAGAATTTCAGGAGCATCTTCTGCCCATGCCAAAGCCGGTGAACTATACTTACTCCAGCGTAATGAACCCATTTCAGCATCAGTTGTATTGCTCCGCGCAGTGCGTTCAGAACATCCCGACCCTAAAGCATTTAAACTACTGCAGTTGCTTTACTCACAGCCGCAATACAAAGCTAAAAATAGTGCATTGGCTTCACAATATGCAGAGAGTTTTGAGCATTACCCTCAGGACGTTCCAGAGGGTAATCCTGAAGAATTCTTTTTAAACGAGCTTAGTCATTTCCCATTGCGCTAAGACTAAATGAATCCCGCCTTGTAAGGATGTGAAATCTACCGTCACCTTAAATAACCTTAAATCAGCTATGGGAGTTCAAAATTCAACTTGTCAGACCCTAGTAAATAAACTTCAATATTCACAAAAATCCCATTCAGGCTGTAAATGAAGTAAACTTGTCCTTAATTTATTTTTATAGGACGGTTTACGTGACCTTACAATGGTTTCCGGGGCATATGCATAAAGCCCTGAAAGAAATAAAAGAATCGATAAGTCAGGTTGATATTCTGATTGAAGTGCTCGATTCGCGAATTCCGTATTCTAGTGAAAATCCCGAAATCGCAAAGATTAGAGGTGATAAACCTGTCTTAAAAATCCTGAATAAATATGATTTGGCTGATCCTAAGTTAACCGCAGCATGGCAAGCGCATCTTGAAAGCGAGCGTGGGGTTAAAACCATCACAACTTCGAGTGATAACCCGGCAAACACCAAGCAAATCATTAAACTAATACAGACTATATGTGCGCAAAAGCACGCGTCGGTAAAGTCAATTAATGCCATGATCACTGGTATTCCAAATGTTGGAAAGTCGACGCTGATTAATATTCTGGCTGATCGTGTAATTGCTAAAACCGGCAATGAACCTGCCGTTACCAAATCACAGCAACGCATTAATATAGGCGGCGGTGTGGTGCTATTTGACACGCCTGGAGTGCTTTGGCCAAAGCTGGAAAATCCTAATTCCATTTATCGCCTAGCGGCTTCTGGGGCAGTTAAAAATACCGCAATGGAATTCGATGATGTGGGATTTTTTACAGCTGATTATTTGATAAAGGCATATCCCGAAATATTAAAAGAGCGGTACAAACTGGAACAATTACCAGATACAGAGCTGGCGTTTTTGGAAGCTGCGGCAAAAAACCGTGGGGCTATTATGGCTGGTGGCAGAGTCAATTTACATAAAATCTGCGAAGTATTGCTAACTGAGTTACAGTCAGGAAAATTGGGCAAGATTACGTTGGAAACGCCAGATATGATTGCTCATGAAAAAATAGAAATGGCCGCAGCTGCTGAGAAGAAAGCCGCTGATAAAGCAAGACGCAAACAAAGGTTCAAAGAAGGCTCATTAACGCCGGATAAAATTGAGCGCAAGGAAAAGCGTAATCAAAAGCGTCAGGAACAAAGCCAAAGAATGAAACAGGGTCGTCGTTAACCTTTAATTGTTTGGCTAACTTGCAGATAAAGACAATTCTGAAAGCTTTATTTTTTTATGCTAAGTTAATCATTGTATCCTTTTCGGTATCTGAAAAATGGAATTTATGAATGAAGGAAAATTCTATGAAAGTAACTACCTCAGGTATTTTTAGCCAACCCTTTTACCTAGTTTTTCTACTTTTAATCATCCAGTGCAATTCAAGCGTCAGCTATGCCAAGGTTGTCAAAAATAAAAATAATGAAGTAATCAAACAAATTGTAGAAGTTTATCAACAGGACTTTAATGACATCTCCTCCGCAGGATTGCTCGGATTGCAAACCTTAGAAGGGCCAGTAACAAGCGAGAGGATATATTCTGACTTAGATGATAATGCATTGTTGCTAACGCCGGAATCAGATTCGCTCATTATTACATGGCAGGCTGCTGGATTACTCACCAATCAACATTATCAAATAAGTTTTGACTATTTGCTTATTCAAGGCAATCAAGACTCCAGTATTCTTTCCGGTTTCTATTGGCCCGGCGTCGACTTGCAGCATCCTTTTCTCTATACAGGCGCTCAAAATATCAGTTATGATGAAAGTGGCACCTTTTCTCGGTCTATGTTAACGGGGGATTCAAGTGAGATTGAAATTCATATCGTAGCTGATGAAGGAACATACTTAATCGACAATATTCGTATTGAACGCATTGATCATTTGGCGACGGTGCCAGAACCAAAATTAATTAAGGCTGGATTTCCACGGATTGGAAATTACAACCTGTATTCTGTTCACGCTACAGCAATAAGAAATCAAGCAGATACGGACGACGTTATTGAAGTACTGTCTCTATTCGATTTGGTTACTGGCTACGAAGTTGATGATACGTTAACGCCTTTTAGCCAAAGAGTTCCGCTAAAAACACTTAACCCTAATCAAATCATCCTCCCTTACTTTCAAACCTTTGTTGCGCAATGGGGGGACAATACACCTGTTGAACCTATTGGTGAGGCAGCCGGACTAATTTACCGATTTAACAAAGAGCTAGATCCTGACTGGTATTTACGTTCCACTGATGGAAATCTACTGGAGGAGCCCATGTTTCCTCATCATTTCCAATTAAATCCGAATTCAGACTTTGTAGATTATGCACATGACTTTCTGCAGTCAGAAGTACTGATCAATCCTAATTGGTCTGGTATTCATTTTGATCAGGCGGAATGGTACCCCAATCCATTACTTGCTGATTCCAATGCATTCTTAGATAAACCCGGAAACCTGCCTCCTATGGATGTAGATCAAGACGGTGTTGAAGAATCATTACCTGAACTCAATGATCTATGGATGGATGGGTTTATTCGTTATTTTACAGGCTTAAGAGAAAAAATAGGTGACAGCACTTGGTTATTTGGCAATGCAGGCAGTATTGCGTCCAGACCCTCTATTTTAACCAAGCTTAATGGTATGCAAAGAGAATTTACTAGTCCCTATAGAATTCTTGAAAATGGCGATTGGGAAACGGACATAAGTACAGGTTGGTATAAATTATTTAAAGAATATAAGAACGCAGAAACCTATTTACGTGCCCCGCAAATTATCAATTTCCAGTTCACGGGTTATAAACTAGGCACACCAGATGAGGACGAAACGGACAACAGTCTGGAAAGTCGACTTCCGGTTTTAGAGCCGCGGGATTTTCAGCGAATGAGACTTGGCTTAACCACCGTATTAATGGGGGATGGTTTCTTCGGTTATGACTTTACGGACAATACAACACTTCCCATATGGTTTGATGAATACGCCGTTAATCAAGAGGGTGTAGCTGAAGCTAGTTTGGAAAGTAAAGGGTATCTAGGTCAACCACTCACAGCCCCAACAGAACTCCCAAACGAGCAAGAGATCATATTGGAAGTGGACTTTGAACAATTACCAACATTACCCGAAGGCGTTATTCTTAATACACCGTGGATCACAGACGATCCTAATTTTGCGATAGACAACAAGTCCGCAATTGTCTCAAATGACAATGCACAGGATGAGACGTTTGAAATTCTGACTACAGATCCTGACTTCTTTGTTTTTGAACAGGGAGCTACATATCAAGTTTTTGTTGACTATCGTATTCTCAATTACGAATCTCGTGTGCCCAGAGACGCAATTCTCAGTGTAGAAATCGCTAATTTCGACATTGACAGCTCTGAGCAGCGAGCCGCAGCTATCTGGGAAGCTGACCCGGGCCAAAGAGGCACCATCCGATTTTCCGCGAAAATAACTTCACCGGACGCCAGACTTCTCTTGAATGCATATCAAGGTATTTTTTCAATAGACAATATACGAATTTATAAGGGTGACGGAGGCGCATACCGCCGTGACTTTGAGCGTGGAATTGTTTTGGTTAACCCTACACCAAATACCAAAGTTGTCAGTCTATCAGACATAAAAGGCGTTTTTAATCGGACGAATATAAAACGCATCAATGGCACTCAAGACCCAGTTGTAAATACTGGTGAGGCTGTTAATGGAGCGATAAGCCTTTCCCCTGCAGATGGCATCATCCTACTTGCTGATGAATTGGCAGCACTTCCGCTAACCTCACCTTCAAATCTTTCACTTGAAGGATCGCGCCTATCGTGGTCGCCACTACCTCGTTGGGTCGCAGGTTATTTGATCCGATATGGCATTCAAGGCGGAGAGCTAGACCAGTTCACCTATGCATCCCAAAGTGCCTTTGTTGATTTACCGCCACTGCAAGCTGGTACCGCTTACGAATTTGAAGTGGCCGCTTTCGATGAGGCGGGGAACCTTAGTCCTTTTTCTGACACCTTTGTTGTAGAGTCTGAGTTTTTTGTACAACTTCCAATTATTGACGATGGGATACTCTTATCACCTAATGCGCTTGCGACCATTAGCGGGGAACACTTTTCAGACGCACAGGAATTTGACCTAGTGTATCCTTTTTCTAACACCTTGGCTGATACCGAAGTGCTCATAAACGGTGTTAATGCACCTTTGCTAGCTGTAACCCCCAACATTATTTATTTTACCGCACCGAATGACATTGGCGGAGACAAAGCGCATGTAGTGATTAATCGAAACGGTGTGCGCAGTGCGACCAAAAGTGTTTCGGTGATCCCCCCAATTCCCCAGTTCAAAACTCTGCCCAACGCAATGATTCATGCACTTGATCAGAATTTTGTCGATATTTCTGAAAATAATCCAGCGGTGCCAGGTCAGGTTATTCTTGTATTAATGGAAGGCTTAGGCGGTATTCAACCACAAAATAACAAGGTCAGACTGCCAATTGAACTCTCTATTAACGATGGAGATTTCTTACCTGTGGACGTTTATTACAGTCATGACATGTTTGCCTATTACATGACTATCTCACTGCCAGAAGACTCTATCAATGGGCTTAATTCATTAACAACGCGCATGAATAACTTCGAACGTACGGGTCACATATTGGTAGAGCGTTAAATTGTAGGGATACGACTGTTCGCATTGAGTTTGAGATTGCTGAGTTTAGAGTGAATCTAGAGAATGACTTCTAATTAGCCTTAGTTAGCTTGCAGTTGACGACAATTGATAAGCGCAAATACCCACTGCACTGGCTAGATTTAGGGATTCGATATTACCGCTTCCGCGGATAGTAAAGGCTTGGGCGTTAATCTCTGTTAATGCTTCTTTAGGAACGCCTCTAGCTTCATTGCCAAACAGGTAGCAAGGATATCCCTTAAAAGAGTTATCGGTGATGTCTTTACCGTTCAAATCAAGATAGGCAACACGATCAAATTTACTCTTTAATTGGTTAAGTGTAACTTCTGACTGGATTGGCAAATGAAATATCGCACCCATACTGGCGCGAACGGCTTTGGAATTAAAGGGATCAACGCTATTTGGGCTTAAAAGTAAACGAAAATTACCAAACCAAGCGAGCGAACGTAAAATCGTCCCCAGATTTCCCGGATCCTGTACCTCGTGCAGATAAATACAAGGTTCGTTAATAACAGGTTCCCAATTAGTCCCAAGTGCAGGCATTGGCACTCTGGCAATGACACCCTGCGGGGTTTTAGTGTCACTAAGCAATGCCATTTGTCTTTCAGTTACGGATACAACGTCAAAACCTTCATCCAAATTTATACCTCGTGCCTGCCAAGCATCGGTTACATAGAGTGTAATATCTTGAGTCATCAAGGGGGAACGCTGAAGCTCCTGTATCAAATGTTCGCCTTCCACTAAATAAAAGCCAAACTGCGAGCGGTATTTTTTCTGATGCAGTTTTTTTACGTCGTCTAATTTCATGGCTAGGGTATTTCCGAGTACTTATATCAACAGGGCTAGATGGCTTGGCATTATAGCCGTTAATCAGGGCGAAGTCAGTTGAATGACGAACTTTGTTGCTGAGCCTCATTTGCAAATCAGGACTGCCAAGTTACAATGCACAGCGATTTAGCACAGTAACCGCAGAGTTGATATGGCCCGCTCAAAAACCAGTAAAAAATGGATGGAAGAACACATAAACGATCCCTACGTTAAGCAAGCTCAGGTAGACGGTTATCGTTCTCGGGCTAGTTATAAACTTCTCGAAATAAATGAAAAAGACAAATTATTCCGCGCCGGAAGCGTGGTGATGGATCTAGGATCCGCGCCAGGTGGTTGGTCGCAAATAGTAGCGCCTATTGTGGGCGACCATGGAAGAGTGATTGCCTCTGATATTTTGCCCATGGACAGCATCATTGGTGTTGATTTTATTCAGGGAGATTTTACTGACGAAGCAGTTTACGACCAAATCTTGAAAGTACTTGGAGATGATCAAGTAGATGTGGTCGTCTCTGATATGGCACCCAATCAAAGTGGCGTAAAAACCACTGATCAATATGCTTCAATGTATCTTGTAGAGCTGGCGCTCGACATGGCTAGAAATGTGCTAAAGCCTGGGGGGAGTTTTTGTGCCAAAGTATTTCAGGGCGTTGGCTATGATGACTATATGAAGGACGTGCGTACTTCGTTTAATAAAGTTGTTGTTCGAAAACCCGCTGCGTCACGGCCTCGCTCAAGGGAAGTGTATCTGGTTGCTACGGGATTTAAAGGCTAGGATACCTGCTTTGTCATTCAGCGTTCGAGTAATCGCAATTTATCGGGAACACCATTCCATTCATCTGCATCTTCTGGCGGCGCTATAACTTTGGTGATATTTGGCCATTGCTGGCTGAGCTCTTCATTAATCGCTAGATAGGGTTTCTGCTCTTCGGTTAGTTCGGTATCTTGAAATATGGCTTCGGCAGGACATTCTGGTACGCACAACGCACAGTCGATACAAATTGCCGGATCTATGGCCAGAAAATTGGGCCCTTCAAAAAAGGCGTCTACTGGGCACACGGCCACACAGTCGGTATATTTACACTTTACACAGTTGTCGGTTACTACAAAGGTCATGATAAATAGGTTTTTTAATCCATTTCGCTCGATTATAAGGGTTTTGACGTTCAATCTAAAGACAAAAACCTGCAAATAGCTACCGCAAAAGCAGTATCTGCATTACACTATACGCGCTCTGACAGATAGGCTGTCCAGCGAACCAGGATTCTTCCAAATGCTACGTTTAACAGATATAAAACTACCTCTCGATCATAATGAAAATGCCCTTGAACAAGCGATAATACGTAAACTTGGTATCAAAGCTGAAAATCTGCTTGAAATCAGTGTGTTTAAGCGTGGTTACGATGCTCGCAATAACAAGGATATTCAACTGATTTATACGGTGGATGTGGCAGTTGATGGAGAACAGGAATTACTAGCAAAATTTGCTAAAGATACTCAGGTTCGCGTGACACCCGATATGTCCTATAAATTTGTTACGCAGGCGCCAGAAAATCTTAAGCACCGTCCAGTCGTAGTCGGCCTTGGCCCATGCGGCATTTTTGCTGCTCTTATTCTTGCGCAAATGGGATTTAAGCCCATTGTGCTAGAGCGTGGAAAAGCCGTGCGAGAACGCACTAAAGACACCTTCGGATTCTGGCGCAAACAACCGCTAAACCCGGAATCAAATGTGCAGTTTGGTGAAGGCGGAGCAGGGACCTTTTCTGACGGTAAACTATACAGTCAGGTAAAAGACCGCAAGTTTTATGGCCGCAAAGTACTACACGAATTTGTGGAAGCTGGCGCACCGGAAGAAATTCTTTATGTCAGTAAACCCCATATTGGTACCTTTAGATTAGTCAATATGGTTGAAAAAATGCGTCAGCAGATTATCGACCTAGGCGGTGAAATTCGCTTTTCTACCCGAGTCGAAAAACTTGATTTGGAAGGTGATAATGGTGAGTTTAGCGTCAAAGGCCTACATTTGTCTGACGGCGGATACCTAGCTTGCAAGCAGGTTATTCTCGCTTTGGGACATAGCGCAAGAGACACCTTTGAGAATCTCTATGAGCAGGGTGTGTATATGGAAGCCAAGCCATTTTCTATCGGCTTTCGCATTGAGCACGAGCAAAGCATGATCGACAGTTGTAGATTTGGTGAAAACACAGGTAACCCCATTCTTGGCGCAGCCGACTATAAACTAGTGCATCACTGTAAAAATGGTCGTTCGGTTTACAGTTTTTGTATGTGTCCCGGAGGCACTGTTGTGGCCGCAGCCTCTGAACCCGGCCGAGTTGTGACCAACGGCATGAGTCAGTATTCCCGCAAAGAACGTAATGCTAACAGTGCAATTGTTGTAGGGATCACACCGGAACAAGATTATCCAGGCCATCCCCTCGCTGGGATTGAATTACAGCGTCGACTAGAAGAGTTAGCGTTTAAAGCCGGTGGAGAAAACTACAATGCCCCTGGCCAGTTAATCGGCGATTTTCTGGCGGGGAAACCAAGTGACTCCTTAGGCGATGTGTTGCCTTCTTATACGCCGGGCGTCACTTTAACTGACTTAAGTAAAATAGTGCCAGACTATGTTACCGAAGCCATTCGCGAAGCAATACCGGCTTTTGACCGCCAAATCAAAGGTTTTGCGAAAGCCGATGGCACGCTCACAGGGGTAGAAACCCGCACTTCTTCTCCCATATGTATAAAACGTGATAAAGACTATCAAAGTCTTAATGTGAAAGGTCTATATCCTGCGGGTGAAGGCGCGGGGTATGCCGGCGGAATTTGGTCAGCAGGAATAGATGGTATTCGCGTCGCTGAAGCCCTTGCACTGGCATATGAAAATAAAGCCTGATTGGTGATGAGTTTTTCCGCCCTTGGGCTTCAACAAGATTTATTGAATATCCTCGAATCACTCGGATATGAGACACCAACGCCTATCCAACAAGCGGCAATTCCTGAAGTATTGGCTGGCCATGACGTGATGGCAGGGGCACAAACAGGTACCGGCAAAACCGCTGCATTCGCCTTACCTTTGATTCAACGTTATTTAACTGGTGAAACGGGGAGCGGTATTAGCGTCTTAGTATTAACCCCAACCCGAGAACTGGCGCAGCAAGTGCATCAAAGCTTCGTGAAATACAGTGAAGGCTTAGATCTAAACTCGGTGGTTGCGTATGGCGGTGCTAGTATCAATCCGCAAATTGATGCGCTAAATGCAGGCTGTGATGTTTTGGTTGCAACCCCAGGACGTTTACTGGAACTTGCGATTAAAGAATACATTGATCTAAGTGCTCTTGAAACCCTAGTGCTTGATGAAGCCGATAGAATGCTCGACATGGGGTTTATTATTGATATTAAGCGCATTCTTAAACGCCTTCCCGAGCAACACCAAACCTTGTTTTTTTCCGCAACATTCAATGATGAAGTGTATGCCTTGAGCAAAACCATTCTACGCGAGCCAAAATTAATTGAGGTTGCTACACGCAATGCCACAACTACAAAAATAGAACAGCGTGTTTATGAGACTGATAACAAACAAAAGGCAGCATTAACAGCCTATTTAATTGGTGCAAATAACTGGCGACAGGTACTTATTTTTACCCGTACCAAACAGGCAGTTGATGAGTTGGCCAAGGAACTTGAAAAAGACGGAATAAGTTGCGCAGCAGTGCATGGTGATAAATCACAAGGTGCCCGTGACAGAGGACTGGAAGCATTTAAAACTGGTCAAGTACGTGCGCTGGTTGCCACTGATGTAGCGGCGCGTGGTTTGGATATAGAACAATTGCAGACAGTTATAAATTTTGAATTACCTTACAATGCTGAGGACTATATTCATCGTATCGGCCGCACTGGTAGGGCGGGGCATTCTGGCCTTGCAGTTTCTTTGGTTTCCCATAAAGAGAAATACCTACTGGAACAAATAGAAAAGCTCACAGGTGAGCAATTGCCCATTCGATGGGAACCGGGGTTTGAGCCAAATCTTGAGCAAAATGACGTTAGCAGTACAAAGCGCAAGCCGTCAAAAAAAGCACTACGAGCTAAAGCTCTAAGGAAAGGTGGTAATTCGAAATCGAAATTTGGTAAGCCAAGACGACGTTAAGAAGCGAGCTACAAATCAGGCCTTTATTTACTATTAATCAACAGCTCTTTTTAGAGCGTGAAGTGTGCCGTTAAAAATCTGAAAAAAATCATGTCTAGTGCACTGGTTATTTCTAAGTGATTTTTGCTTAAAACGCCTACTTTATCTTGTCATTCAGATTCGGGGATAGAAGCCATAAATTGAGTCATCATGACGACCTGATTTCCTTCAATGTCGAAATAGGATTTAAGTATTTTGCAGGTTTGGGGGCTTCAAAGCTTCTTATTAATGGGACAACGACTCGAGAATTAAAGCCTGATAATAAATCGGTTTGGACGTTTAGAATATAACCAGAACCGTTTTTATTTCAATAAACATCGTATTTGGCCATTAAAAATTCCGATACGAATCAAACGGCAAACCATGTAACTCAACAAATGAGTTTGAACTCTCAAGTGCGTCTTTATTCTGCTCTAACCACAACTTTCTCTTTTTCTCTAACAGTGCGTTTTTAATGCCAATTTCCGCAGAACTCGATATATTGATCCCAAGTTGTTTGGCCTCAGCTAAAAGAGATTCACTGATCGATAAATTGGTTCTTTTCTTTGGTGAAGCAGTATAATTTAACGTTGGTATTTCAAAAATACTCTTTCGCTATTCATACTTAAATAATATACGCAATATTTATACAAAACTCATACGCAGATAGAAAAGGCCTTGTAGTGGCATAGTTAGTTTGGCCACCTAACAAGAGATGGTATGCTGTTTAGCATATCAGGATTAGGTGACAA
>CANMCE010000022.1 GCA_947496235.1 uncultured Glaciecola sp.
AGATTCGACACCTTTATCAAAACGGGTAACTCTCTCTTTTGCAAGAAGAAGTGTCAGATTAAGTTGAGACTATTTCACATAAATGTTGCTGTTAATTTCTTCATAAAAATTAATTAACTATATAACTAACAATTGAACAAAGATTATCCTTAAAGGTGTTGCAAGTTTAGTCTTGGTGTTAAAAAAATAATCTGTAGTAGCGCAAATATAAACTTGCACTGGAACCTAAAAAGTCGGGTAACTCTCAGATCAAGTCAGAGCTACTACATCTTTTCACAAAGTCTTTCAGTGGCTTAAATTGTCAATACCCATTAAACTCACTTATTATTGCTTGCTCAATCTGAAATATAAATTCACGTTCTTTGCTCAACTTTTTTTCTATGTCTTCTTTAAGAAGAGCCAAATCATCATACTTTTCAATTTCCAAATTGATATTCCAATTATGATTATGCACAGTTGACCACTTTGTACTTTTTGAATTCTTAGCGCCCTCAACCGTTTTTAGCGCTTTTAATAATTTTTCTCTTAGTTCATGTTGCGAAGGAGGAACAACGCAGGTGAAAATGACTTTGGAAGTATAAAATCGAATTTCAAAAAGAAATGATTCGCTTTGATTCCAACCGGGCAATTTGCTTTTGGGCAATAATTCATTGAGTTTGGGTGTCGTAAATCTACAATAACCCTTACCTTGTGTACCTAAAATATACCCTTCGTGTTGAATAACCTCGTCAAAAACTTCACCAAATTTCAAAGCTAGGTCTGGTTTTTTTTGGAAAATGAAATCTAATGCTTCTTTGTGATTTTTATATATCTCTTGTGCAATTTTCGTAGCTTCATCTTCCTGCATGACATTTCTCCTTAATATTTCAATGTAGTCATTAATATATATAGATATTTTTTCAGACAATGAGTGCCCATAGATGCCTAAAATTATATCTAAAATTCTGATAATGGATTCATAACCGTATGAGACGTATAGGTCTTTATCTTCTTCTTGCTCTGGTGAATGAGAATATGGAGTCAAAAATACAAACGCATGCTCCTTTAGGGGAAATTCTTTTTGAATGATTTTTTTATATCGAGTTAACTGATTAGAGTGCTCTTTTGACCACATCTTGTTTTCAATAACGACTATAAAGTCATTTGTTTCCAATACTAAATCTATATGTCTAAACTCTCTGTGAATTATGAGCTTACTAGTGTCTATGCTATCGACACTAAATTCATCAATCCATTCCACGCGACTATCACTAAAAATATCCTTTAGGAACCACTTAAGAAAAGTATCTCTCAACTGGTGACTTTGAGAAGGACTTAACAACCAAGCCAAAAAATTTGAATGTCGAATTTCGGTATTTGAGATTTTCAAAATCTCAAATAGATTTGGTTTTGAAAGGTTTAATGTTAACTGCTCTAACGTCGGATCTTTTATCAATGCACTCAGTTTTTCTATTATTGAAATATCCATATCCCGTTACTTCTTTCCTCACTAAGAGTGTCACATTCTAAATGACGTTCAAAAAGGAATAATAGCAGTTTTTTTCTTTAAAATTCAATAGATAACAATAATTGAATGAGTTCAATCATATGATTTGTAACAATTGAATACTTTGGTACTTTTAAATAGTGTATAGTCACCTACCACATAGGGATAATATTTTGATTACACCTTCAGTCGAACCTAGCAAGTTCGGTATAGGCTGCTCTTTATTAAAGTTTAAGTGTTCATTAAGATACTCATCGGCAGAGACTGGACTTTTCAATTGTTTCAATAAAATGGCGTCTAATGCTTCAACCATAAATTGATGTTCTTCGTTATTGGGGGCGAGTTTTTTAAGTGTTTTACAAGATATTTCATGTTGTTTGAAAACTTCAGGTAGGTACTTTTTTAGAAAAGTGACATCATTCTTGAACCACTGCACTAAATCAACGCTTCTTGAATAGTTTGTCAGTATTACTGCACCATACCCACCAATATAAAACTCGTTTACATTTGTAGACTCGAAAATACCGCTTAACCGGTTCAGTCCAATTGTTGACGAGGCATGTTTTTTCGCGAAGAGGGCAAATGCATAAATACTATTTTTTGATAAGAAATTTTCTTTAGTCTTCTGCTCTAACGATGTGTCGTGTCGCCCTTGAAAGGGTCTACTTTCTTTTATTATTTGTTCAATGAATTTTGAATACACCATATCGACTGAATCAAGCGCAGTATTAAAATAAATATGACGCCACTTAGACTTCGTGCCACAGAAAAAATATTTAAGAACAAATCGCTCAGGTGGTAGTTGAACGTCTTTTACGTCATAGCCTTTTTGTTTAATAAGCTCAGGGGGACTTTTTGCCATATATCGAATATTTGGTTCAATTTTTACAAATACTTCTATTCCTAGTGCTGGACTAAATAAAAAAAGTCCCCCCCAATTTGAGACAAAGATACTAAACCCCGCTAGTTTAAACGCCTTTAAAATCAACTTAAGTGTTGGTGTAATTTCCTTAAAGAAGTCTTTGATGTTTGGGAGAGATTGCGCTGCTTCTTTACAATAAATACTTATAGGAGAAAGGCTTTGTGATTTTCGTAAATCGCGAACGGTTTTATAGATGCTCATCTTTATTTACCAGTGTTATCGAAGCAGTTTCAGTACGTTTTCCCAACTCACCTGATTTGAGCACTTTGGGGCCATCTAGGTAAATAACGCCATCATGATATCGAGCGGACGTAATTTGAATTTCAATGATGTTATTTTGGAAATGGCTTTGAGTTACGATGTAATCGCCAATGCCAATACCTAGTATTTGCTTGCAAAGGATTTTGCACTTTTCATCAATGTAAGATTCCAGTTTTTCATTTGCAATCGATAACATTTTAATTTCCGCACTTACTTCGTATGCAAGAGCACTGGTTGAAGTACTTTCAGAAATTACACTAGCCGATGTCAATTTATTGAGCGCATTATCTAAATCGTCTAAACTATATTGTCTATCTAAGGCAATATTTAATTCCTTTTCTAATTGTTTAATTTCTTGAATAAGAACTATTGCAGCTTCGGAAGATAACAATGATAAATTTAGTTCTTTAGGTTTTGTGAAGTCTCTTGTCATTACACTTGACAAAGGTAATCTTTTCGATACAAACACAGGTAATTTTTCAGGTGCAAACGCACCCGAAAAGTAAATAGCGCCATTTGTAATATGAAGATTTGTATTGATTTTTTGATAAATTAAGTCGTCTAAGGAGCTAAACCAATTGATGTCTTCAATCTTATAAACGACCTCAATTAACCCATTTAATTCAATAAGTTGTAATCCCTCATCAATTTTCTTTAACAATGTTGATGTAACGAGTGCGCTACAAAGTGATGGACGGGGAATTAAAAAAGAATATCTTGCACTAGCAGGCTCAAAAGTTTTTAGTAGGTCGACATTTAAACACATCAGCTTTTTAATCAAATTACCTGTCCTTAAAAATAAATTTTCAGTGAAATGGCCCGTAGTTCATAATAGAACAGTTTCACTCAGCGTATGTTTGCAATATTGTTTTCGCTTCCTGTTCGTGGAGTATTGACAAGTTAAGTTTTAAAATTCAAAGAATTCTAACAGTCTAAATATTCAAATCGCAGCCACTCTCTATTTAGAGTCAATTGCCCTACTCCTCAACATTTTTTTAATGCATGGCAGAGATCATGTATCTTCATTTCTGAAACTCAACATAAGAACTCAGGATTCGCTAGTCTTGTATGTACTATGGATATGAATTTCCGAATGAAGATATCTCTAATCCGATAGAGCTGTTCAGATAACTAGACTTTATTGTTAGTATGCAAAGCGATCTTATATGTAGTTCCAACAAATATGGCTTAAAGTTCTACAGGATAACTGCGAAATTTATCAATCAATATTTTCCGTGGAAGTTTTTTATTTAAGCCAACTAAATATTCTTTAAGCTACCTTCCTATCACTCTTCTCTTGGACTAATATATCAATAACATCACCATCTTGATCGAAGGCTCGCCATAGATAATGATGGGCCAAATAGCGTATTAAATAACGCCTTGAGTAAATTTGTGACGCTTTTAAATATCCTGTTTGATTGCATGAACATTTAATCCACTATTGCATTGAATATTTGATCCGTCCATTTCCGTTTGGTTGATTAACAAATAAGAAAAATTTGATTAGTCATGCAGAGCAATTATTAATGCAAATGATTGCTAAAACTGGCTCATTTTTAAATTCAAACTAACAGATGCTCGCCGATACATGGCTTTAAAGTGATGTCAGCACCAGTGCCAGTGTCACAGACACAGCGCTCTTAATAATACAACATCAGACACAAAAACTTCAGAATATTTGGAGACAATCCAACCTTAGTGAATTAAATATAGATCTAATTACATACTAGTTTAATACGAACAAAAAATCTGTCCGGTAATATCAGAGCCATCGTTTATATACAGTTTCTTACTATTAACATACTTTCTTATCAGATTGACTGGGTCGCAATAATGACATTGTATTTCACCATACTGTTCAACAGACACAAACTTTTCAATAGCGATTTTTCTCTGTCCTCGTACACCTACTTTCGCCTTTAAAAGATTATGTTCCGTACCTGGAAAAATGAAATGTAAAGTGACTGTAACATCAACCCCACAAATCTCTTCAGCTGCTGTCTTATAAAAAAACTGCTTCACCAAATCTGGCCAGCCCGGCGCTGATTCAGCAGATGCTGCTTTGTAGTATTTTGCATCTATTACTGCCCACTTTTTATTATCTTTACTCGCAATGACAGTATCGGTCCTTTGCCCTTTCCCAGCGACTTCATGGTAGTGCTCATCCTGCAAATAGTAAGGAACAGGGAGTCTGTTGTTAATATCAATTTTATTGGGAAGACAGTTGTCCAGCATCCCCTCCCAAACATTGTGAAAAGCCCTTGTACCAACCAACAATTCGTAACCTTCAGTCTCAGAACTTTTTTGTATAAAGCGTTTCAGCATATTAATTAGCTGGATGTCTCGGTCTGAGTAGATTTGTGTCAACTCACGATCCAACTCTGAAACCTGAGTATCAAAATCACCATTAGGTTCAGGAAGTGTTTCCAGTCGTTCATCAAACAGTCTTTCCTGTCCAAAGAGCAATACACCATATTGTCGGCTGATTTCTTTGATAACTCGAGCGTGAATTCTGGCTGTTTCACTTTCTGAAACATAGCGCGTACAACTGGACTCAAAGGATAGATAAACGTGACTATTTCCAGATGGAAAAGGAGTGTGGCGAGAAATGGTTCTTTTCCAGTCGGTACGCCCGTAATTTAATGAGTAATGTTTTTTTCTCCTGACATACAAACCGTTCGCTAGATAATCGTCGACCAGAGCTGAAGCTAGTGATAATGAATCACCACCGATAAGTTCATTTTTATTGCCTTCATAAACTCCTGATACTTTACCGAAATAGTATCGCATCAGAGCCTGCAGCAAATAAAAAGCATTCTCTGACGTTTCATATCCTTCTTGGCTATTTCTAGGCATAAATACAGCGATTCCGTAATGCCATGAAACAAAACCGCAATACTGAACTTCAAGATGATCAGGAGCAATCAGGCCTTTCTGAGTCATCCTCTCCCTTAGCAGTGGAGGCAATAACTTGATTGCTGTTCTGTCTCTATGAAACGTCAGCTTATTCATTGTGAATCTGCTTTTGTGCCATGCTCTTTTATTAATTGGTCGGTTTCATCAGCAAATATAGGCTTATCCGTAGAAAAGTCGGTAAACAAATCACCAAAAGTTGTAATATCTTTTTTAAAGATACGCTTTCTGTCTTGATGTTTGTGCCTTAACACATCATCCCATAAATAAACAAAGAGTTTACCGCTCAAAGCCATTTTCCAATTTTTCAGCTCTACTTTATCTAGAAAGAACGGACCAATTAAACGGTCTTCTGCGACTCTGAACTCTTTAAGCATCCTGTTGATAATACTATCTGCAAAGCTTTTCCAAGATATATGATACATACCGTCAGTAGTTATCAACTCCAGTTGCTGCTCAGGTGCCTTATTGAAATTAAGGCTAATGTATTCGAAGGACCACCGACGCTTAAAAGCTGTATCTAATGGCATTACTGCCTGATCACTGCTATTCATTGTCGCGTAGATGAACAAATTAGAAGGTATCCTGAGTTCTTTTATTGATGTGGATATATTCTGCTTTAAGAACTCTAGTATATCCGGATCAGACACTTCAATACTGTATTTACTGCTACCGTCCTCGCCACGATCTAGCAACTGGAATATTTCGCCAAATACTGCAGCTGCAGGAGCACGGTTGATTTCCTCGATGATAAGATAAACTTTATATGACGGATTTTTTTCCGCTTCTATAAGTGCTTTGACAAAAGGTCCGAGACGATACTGATAAGTGATCAATGGTGAGCCATTTATTCTTTCAGTATGAGGTTTGAGTGAGCCGACAAAATCACTGTATTGAGTATCCGGATGGAACACAGTGACAACTTTCCTAGTACCTTCCTGATCAGTCAATTTTTTAATACTGTGACTTTTCCCAGTTCCGGGAGCGCCATAGATAATTTTATTCAGGCCACCTTTCACCCTTTCCGCAACTGCAGATCTTAAGTAAAACTTGTCTGCATCTTTTCCAACAACAACATTTTGCCAAAGATCTGATATCAAAGTAGATACATGATTAAAAACGGTATCAGTATCTAGTAAGCCTTTTTTAATAAATACATACTTCTTCTGAACAGAATGGTAATGAACCGGTTCTTCTACGTATGAAGAGTTGCCAGCTACAGGAGTATGACTTAGCAGAAAAGCATTAGGTATGCCATCCCAGTCCACCATGTCATCACTTTCTGAAGCAAATAGGTCATCAAACTTATTGTTCCAGCCAAGGATCGACATAATCATAAACAGAAGTTCATCACCCTTTTGCGCCAGCAGTAAATAGGGAACACTGGAAGAATAATGTTTAATCAAATATTCATAAGCGTCAGGTGACTCATGAAACGCATAAATCAGCTGACCTAACATATCAGAACTAACATCGCGAACAGGCATAGCCTTCAACAATATAGAGCGAAAAAAATCACTGCCAGAGCGAAATTTTTTATTGGATTCACCTTGGGCATTAATAATATCTTTGGCGTTCAAGCGATCAGACTTGTTCTTAAATACCCTAACAAAGTTATCTTTACTGTATAAATCTAAAGTATCTAAAACACTATTCTTAGGGTTATGGCTGGTTATTAGATCATGGAACTCTGTAGCAGAAACATTTGTCGTAACTTTATCAAAAATCTCCATATAACGACTAAGTAAGTCAACTAATGGCTTAATTTTTATCGCATACAAAAAGTAATGGCTAGGGATATAAGTATGATTTTTGTCACCGCTGACTCTTGCTGAGTAATCATACGTTTCTATATCTAAGTTGAGCTTTTTAAATTCCTGCTTCGCTTCATCTCCAAACTTTATTTCATCAAAGCGCCAGCCTTCATCCGGCTCACCCTGAAACCACTTCCCAACCACATTAATTTTTGAAAGCATAGTTACCCATTTCCTTAAAGAATCCGTCAGTACATCAGCACCGCAGGTCTTAACTTAATCGTTTTTAATCCATAAGCTACGTGATACAATCTGACGCATATTTTCGACGAATTTTTTGCTATCGTCAGAAAACTGACTGTTTTCAAACTCCCCCATATAGAACAGTAGTTCTGCTAAAGGTTTTGAGTGTTCTTCTGAAAGATTGCGTACTAACGGATGTTCGCAGTTCAACGTAATATAGTGATCGTCATCATAACCTGGCTCCCATAAGGATCCATCTGTTGTTTTACCCAATCGAACGTCAACATCTTCCAATATTGGGGTAATAATACGTAAGCGCTGCAGGTGTTCTCCTCGACCTGAACAAAGAATTCTGAATTCAAGTAGAGCATTGAAAATAATGGCGAGCGCATCGCTGAATCCTGAACGATAAATATTGTAGCGATCGGCAATAATGTTGCCAAACATATCTGTATTATCCGCGCCGACTCCTTCACAATCAGGAATTAAATTAAATTGATTTCGAATCTCTACAGGCATAAAGATACGAGCATATTTTTTTCCCTGATGCTGCAATGCTTCGGAAACTTTATCGATTGAAAATATAAAGTTATCTAGCCCTAAAATATCGGCAACCTCATAAGACATGCGAACAACAGGAGACTTATCAGGAAGGTTTTCATTCAACCAGTCTTTAAGCGCCAAAGCTCGTCTCTTGAGGTCACCGTTAGGTAAATCGGCTACCTCAACAGCCATAGTCATTTCGAAGGAATCTCTATGACTGAAAGTCACTGCACTCCCTACTATCTGATAAACATAATCGGACACGATTTGGTCAGACTCATTAAAAATACGATTGAACAAGTCTATCGGAATCGGTATACGGTTTTGCCAGAAAATCAGCCCGTCTACACGGTATTTAGGGTTTTTATCATTCAAGTAACGTTTAAAATCCCCTAGATCGAACTGATAACTCATTCATCTTCCTCCGCATCGGGCAATTCTATACTCAGGTAACGAAGCGTTTGACTAACTTTTTGCCTAAAGCCTCTTAATGTGTGCTGATTAACCTCTGAAAATTCTCCATGTTCCGCATTAGCTAGACTCCAGAGCAGCATATCAAGCGCTTTTACCGCCTCAACATTGTCCTTGCAAACGTTGTACATCTTATGAAAATAAGGGTGAGTCTTACCGAGAGTAACACACGTATTACCTTCATCATCACATGATGGTTCCCATAGTTCATCCCCTAGAATAGAGTCTTCTTCATGGACACGGACTTTTTTATCTTCATAAACCCTGATCCCTTCAATTACCACAGGTTTCATCTGATTCATGTTACGAATCGTTACGGTGTCACCGTCAACTGTCAACTCTGAGTTTTTTGTAAATTTGGAATGTTTATCTATCGCTTTATCGGCAGGACCATGAGCTCTGTTAGCGTTTGCAGCGATTGTTCGAGCCTGCCCTCTCAAAAGCTCCTGTCTCCATGGAGATACTAAACGTCGAAGTTCTTCTCGAATTTCCACTGGGATAATCACGCGGCTTTTACGAAAGTCGATGTTAAACACATCGTCCAATTTATGATCAAAATGCAGTTCAACGCGAAGACGAGTTATCTTACTCTCTTTTTTATACATGCGATGTGGCCAACCGTCATGCCATATTAACCTGCCTTCACGGTAAATATAGAAGCCCTGATTATCTAGACTGTACCGGACATACTTTTGTTCATCAGAATTGAGGTCATTTTGAGAAGGAATTACACTGCCTTTTACAGTAAATGACTCCATATTCCCACTCAAATCGACAGGAACAACTTTCTCTCTAAGTATCCTAGAACGAACACCATCTAACGAAACAAAATCTGAGCAAAGCGGATCCCAACCTTTCAATTCGAAAGGAGCTTGATCACAAATTTTCATTGAAATTGAAACTGATTTTTCAGCCAAAAACTTAAAAAATATGGCACTTAATTCCAGTGAAATCTCATGTCCAAGACTGTCTATCGCGGTTTTAGTTTGTTGAACACTAGCTTTTTTAATTAATCGGTCAGTATTTTCCCAGATGATCATAGTTCCGCCGTTATCAGTGAAACCTTTCAACTCTTCATAATCATCGTAATAGTCCTCAGCATCAGGAGTTTCCAGCTCCCATCGGTCAGTGCTGATGATTCTGTCAATATCCCAAGCACGACCAGTTTGAACACTATCTTTCTGAGTTAGTACGACAAGTCGGCGACAAAATGCCGTTGAGGCCGTTTTCAGGCCCATACCGAACTTCCCTAAAGATTTGGGATTTGCTCGTTTCTCCGAACCGTAGCGCATTGCATTTAGCAACTCTGCTTCAGACATGCCATTGCCGTTATCGGTAAAAATGACTCTGAACTCACCATACATATACTGAAGCTCTATCGAAACTTTCGTGGCATTAGCAGCAATGGCATTATCGATAATGTCTGCAAATGCGGCTTCACGGGTATAACCAGTATCTCGTAAACTTTCTACTAAACGTGCAGCGGAGGGACGAAAGTCATTTTCTAGTATTTCTTGTTGTTGACTCATAAACCTAAGTTTTCCAAATATGCAAGCATGATTTGCTTGTCTGTATCTTTATCATCAGCAACCGAGACGACTCGGTCACTCAGCTTTTGTTTGAGGCGTATTCGCTCATCAATCGTTTCTTCAATGGTATCGGCGTAATACATATAATAAACACTGACTATGGACTTTTGTCCATTCCTCCATGCTCTAGCTGTCGCCTGCTCTTCTAGAGCTGGGTTCCATTGTCTGCTGTAATGAATAACGTGTGTAGCTGCCGTAATATTCAATCCCATTCCAGCAGTTTTTGGGTGAAGAATCAGGACATCAAAGCCATTCGAGGATGAAAATTTATCAATTAACAACTGACGTTTCACATTTGGCGTTCTCCCGTCGATAACGCCAGCAATAACTCCGTACTTTTCTTTAATAGTACCTTTGATAAGATCAATAGCTCTCTGAAAGGTTGCAAAAATGATGACCTTTTCTTCTGCTTGGGCAATGACATCTAGTTTTAACAGCAACAGTTCAAATTTGGCACTCTGTTTTGACAACAAGCGAACGTCCGTTGGTATCACAGCATTTAGAAGAGATGGGTGCGCTGTAAACTGCTGAAGTTTATTTATCAGTGGAAGTATGCCTGCACCTCCTGCATCAGCATCAAACTTCATTTCTTCGATAATACTAGTGTATGCGGACTTCTCAATGTCTCCCATCGATACAGGCAGATGTATGTCCAACTTTTCTGGAAGTTGTTCAAGCACATCTTTTTTCATCCGTCGAAGGGTTATCTGACGTAGTGATAATTCTAACTCTCCCAAATCTTTGTTGAGCGTTTCAGATAAATCACGGTTGACGTAGCGTGATTGAAATCTATCCTGTGACCCTAAGTATCCAGGGAATACCAAGTCACAAAGAGACCAAGCATCCAGTAAGCTATTCTCTACAGGGGTTCCAGACATTGCAACGACTACACCACTGTCCAAACGCCTTGCAGCAATTGACCTTCTTGAGTTTGGATTTTTCAACATGCTTGCTTCATCAAACACAGTAAGAGCAAAATTCAACTCTTCTAGCATTGCGATATCAGAAGTCATCGTTGTATATGGCGTAATCACGACACTATGCGCGGAAAGAGCAGTGCTGATACCTCGTCGAGAGCTCCCGTAGTGTAAGTATGGTTCAATGCTAGCAGCAAAAAATGCGAATTCACGTATCCAGTTATCTAATAAAGGATTGGGTACCACTATCAGCACCCTTGCTTCTGGATTCTGTTCGAGAATATTGCAACATAAGGCAATAATTTGGGCAGTTTTACCTAACCCCATATCATCTGCGAGGATTGTTCCAATACCGTTTTCCACACAAAAACTCAGCCATTCTACGCCCTCTTTTTGATAAGGATATAGGTCCTTTATGAACAGATTCTCGTGATGGGAGATACTTTTTCTTTTTACTCGCAAGGTTTCCAAGAAGTTAGAAGGTAGCGGTTCACACAAGCCTTCTTGATGCAAAGTTCTTATCAGCTTGATTAAAGAGGGTAAAGGTAATTGCAAGTCAGCAAATGCCGTATCTACGTATTCCTTTATTTCTGTGTTCACAAAGTAAATCCGTTTGGCATTAACAATAAAGTACCCCTGACACTTCAAAGAGTAGAGTTGCTGTTCATTCAACTGCTCACCTTTAAAACTGACAGAAAAATGGGGCGCAGGCTCTATATGGAAATGAAAGCGAATGTTTGCTGGGCGCTTTGAAGCAATTAGAGAAAGTTCTTCATCATTAAAAATGACATTAATACGACCATAATTGTACAGCTCTTCCGATGATATTGGCACATTCTCAAACTCAATAACACCGTTATTAATCAGATATGTCATCACTATTCTCTTTTTACCAGGTAAAAAACCGGATACCTATTGCAATTTTTAGCACTCGTATATAAAGTTCGAGGTATTAATAGGTAACAAACCGGAATTATTATAAGCACCGTGGCAGAAATATTAAATACCTCTCATCATATCAAACAGTTAAGAGAAAATCTTGGCTTAGGCCAGCGTGAGTTCGCAAACATGCTGGGGTTAGGCAAAGACGGGGAGCGTACGGTCCGAGGATGGGAAAGTGGTGAACACCGACCTTCACCTCTTAAATGGAGTCGTATTATTGAACTGAAAGATCAAATGCAGCGCTACTACGATAACGCCCCGTTAAAACAAAAGCCTCTTAAAGACACTTTGTTTACCTTTATCGATTTGTTCGCGGGGATCGGTGGTATTCGCTATCCTTTTCAGCAGCTTGGTGGACATTGTGTGTTCACTTCTGAATGGGATAAGTTTGCCCAGAAAACGTACTTAGAAAACTATGGCGAAATGCCCAATGGCGACATTACTAAGATTCCTGCTTCAAAAATTAACGACCACGATATTCTCTTGGGTGGATTCCCTTGCCAAGCATTCTCGCAGGCGGGACTAAAGCAGGGGTTTAATGACACCCGCGGAACTATGTTTTTCGAGATTCAGCGAATCCTTGCTGCTAAAAGACCAAAAGCATTCTTACTGGAAAACGTTAAGCAGATTCGTACCCATGATAAGGGACGTACACTAAAGACAATATTGGATATTCTTCAGGGCAGACATGATCAAGAAATTCCTGATGACATCCCTATAAGTGAAGAAGCAAGACATGCCCTATCTGACAGACTGAACTACTGGGTTGATGTCCGCGTACTGAGAGCTGCAGATTTTGGCGCTCCACAAAACCGAGAGCGAGTTTTCATCATTGGATATAATAAAGATGAATTCCCAAGTGTGGATTTTGAACAATTGTTCCAGTGGCCGGAACCTCCGAAAACACCGACACGTGTCGGTGATATTCTTCAGACTCAACAGGAACTGGATGCAGATAAAAAAGTTCAGGGTAAAGACCGCTTCACCATTTCCGATAAGCTATGGGAAGGCCATCAGAAACGTAAAGCTGAACATAAAACCAAAGGCAATGGTTTCGGTTATTCACTTTTTAATGCCGAAAGTAAATATACAAATACTATAAGTGCCCGTTACTATAAAGATGGTTCAGAGATCCTAATTGACCAAAGCCATCTAGGTAAAAATCCACGAAAGCTTACACCGAGAGAATGTGCTAATTTACAGGGGTTCCCGCCGGAATTTAACGTAGATGCCGTTTCTCAAGTTCAGATCTACAAGCAGTTCGGAAACTCGGTTTGTATGAACGTTATACATGCCGTAGCGGAAAAAATGGTATTGACGCTGACAAAAGCCTCAGAGCAATCACAAAACCAACTAAAAGTTGGGTAACCAGCAAGGGCTCTGTGTTCAGGAGCCTTTTTTATAAAGTCAAAAGTCAAGTTCACTTAGCTTCTTAAGCTACTATTGTTCGATTGCATGAACATTTAATCAACTATTTCATTGAATATTTTATCCGTCTATTTCCGTTTTGTTGATTAATAATTAAGAAAAATTTGACTGGTCATTCGGAGCAATTCTTAATGTATTTGATTTTTAAAACTGAGCACTTTTAAATGCACTCCAACATGAGTTCCTAATTTAAATAAATTATGTAATTCAGCTTGGTTACTCAATACTTGGTTAATTGCTCCAATAGCAAATCGCTTCATGGATGAATTATATCCATTCGTTCAAAAACCCCTCAACCTCTATTAAGTTAAAAGTGAATTTTTAAGAAATCCAAATAGCGCATTGCATGATGTTATACTTCAACCGGGGACGTTTATAAATATTCATACGACAACTATGGCTTTTAGTGGATTAACTTGTAGATACCCATCATTTAGCTCTAACTCGATATTTACTCTACTATTTGCATTTGTCTTACGTATGTATTTCACAATTGAAGTTAAGTCAATATTAACTACTAACGCCTTGCTCACCGAAAAATTAGGAGCGCAGCGAGTAATTTATCCGAGTGCAGCAACTTGTTAGCCTTCCTTATATAAACCTATTTTGGCAAAACCACTGACTTTCAGACAGACAAGTATACAAAGCTGTTTGCCATGAATTTGTGTTAACCTGCATTCTACTTTCAGCAGCATCTCTTAAAAAGTTTTCTAACTCACCACCACCACCATCTTCAAATATTTTCCTAGAGATGAACTCAATACTCGCAAGTTCTTCAGCTGCATGAGAAGAATAAAGAGAAGCTAATTTAAAAGTACTGAAATGGTGCTTTAACCTTTCCTTTAACAGTTCATCACAATTTCTAGGAGGATCAACATAAAACTCAATAGCGACAGGTATTGATTCCGTTAACTTTGCTTTTATCCAAGTAAAACCCTCAACGTCATCATAATACGGATGCAATGTTTCCTGTTCTGAATTTCTAGGAATATCTTCGCCTTTAGTTTTATTACAATCCTGACAGGAAGGAATCAAATTTAATGGTGAAACAGCCAATGATGGATAATGCGCTTTAGGTAAATGATGATCTAATGCAGAAACAACTCGCTGAGAACATAGCGGGCACCTTCCATGTTCAGGTAGTGCCATGATCCTGTCATAGTAAATCCTGCCTGGCGCCATTTTTTTAGCCATTCTCGAAGTATAAACTTTTTTCATCTCATCAACTGAAACGGCATCTGCCACATTATCTTTGGTCTTAATTGTATGTAACTCTGCTACTGCAGCTTTCTGGTCAAACTCTACTGAAGCTTCTCCAATCTCTTCTGAGCAGGATTGTAAACGGCGTTTGAGGTCAACATTCATTACGCGCTCAATACACGCCTCAAAAACAACAACTGCATTTTCATTTGGTGGCACCAATTTCCTCATACTTGGGCTCTCTTCAAGACAAATAAAGCACGTAAAATCCCTTTAGCCTCTACGCCCAATTGACCATTAAAACTATTTACCGCCGCCTCATAATCTTCGAACTTAGCCACAGCATCGTTTAGTAAATTATGAAACCCGGAATCTGTATGTTCTAAGCCAAATACCTCTCTAGTTAATATACCTACATTTTCTCCAAACGACTCTGTCTCGAGCCTTTCGACTTTTGATAGGTGCCCACTTCGCCAAAGTTTCCATGTACAACTTTTAGGTACTTCTTGAAGTACCACTGGTGAGTGAGTTGCTATTATAGAAACTGCATTTCTATTAATTAAAAGATCTGAAAGTGATCTAATAAAGGCAGATAACAACGGCGGGTGAAGATGAGCTTCAGGCTCATCCAAAAAGACCAAGCTTCTCTCTTCAATTGTTTCTACCAGCCTAGTAATAGTAAGAAGTACAATTTTATGGCCGGAACTCAAATTCTTAAATATTCGCCCTGATACTTCTTTAAAATCATTCTCTTCTTCAATTTCTAAAATTGATGCAACATTAATGTCGCCGAAAACAGGATCTGTCTCTAGCTTTCCAATTGCCCTTTTCCAGCGTTCAATTTTATTTCCGGCTTTACATGCAAGTATACTTTTTACAAACTCATTTTTAAGAATGACGGGGCTTTTGGGCGGGAGGCTTTTTTCTCCAACCTTCTTTATTCTTTTTAAACCCACATAAGAAAACTGTATTCCCGATGACTTATCCCTTTTCTCAGGTAATGGCTCCGTTTCATCAAACGCGCTAAAGGTAACTGAAACAACGTTAGAAAAAAGCTCCCCATCAAAACTTTCTGTTGATGCGAATTCACCTACTTTAGAGGAAGGTGAGTCATCATCAATGAGAGAGCTAATCATGTTATTAATTAAGTGGGTTTTACCAACACCATTTCGCCCGATCAGCACATGTATATTTGTTGGTGGGTTACTTTCTGGAGTCACATCAAAAGCGAGCTCAATTCGTTTATCAACTGTGCCTTTCATCTTTGGTGATTGATATGAGAATGAATACTCGGATAATCGTGCCCCACCTTTTGCTAGCCTTCTATACTGCCCCTTAACTGAAGTATGACTAACCGATCTTAGTAGTGATGTACCTGTAACTCTTTCTTTAATTGCTTTGGTATCACAATAATAGATTTTAGTTAGTAAAAAGTGAATTAACTGATTTGTCGAAGTGCGGTTATACTTCTAAGTGTACTGACAAGTTAAGTTATGGACTTGAAATAATACTACCAGTCTAAATACTCAATTCGTTGTTATGTTCTTCCAAGACACAATTGCCCTATTCCTTAACATTTTACAATGCTTAGCAAACAACAGGAATCTCCCTAAATTGAATAAATTCTGAACTTCAGAATGAGTAATCAGAAATCACTGCCCTTGTTTAATAGAATTGAATATCCACATGACCCTATCTCTTATTCGAGTGGACTGATAAGATAACTCGGCTTTATTGTTCGCATATAAAGATTTGTAGTGAATAGAGCTTGGCATCAAGACTTTGCGAATTAGAGGATAACTGGGTAGTTTATAGGTGACTATCTTCCTTGGAAGTGCTTCGTTTACGTCAATCAAACGCTTAAATAAGCGTTTAGCGGCCTTACAATCTCGCTTCTCTTGGATAAATATATCAATGACATCCCCATCTTGATCGACGACTCGCCATAGATCATAGATAATGTCGGATCCCATTTACTTTTATAAAAACTTCATCAATGAAACATGTATTACCAAGTCCATTTCATTTTCTATTTAATCTTTTAGCATACGCAGGACCAAATTTGTTGCAACAACATCGAATAGCTTTATAACTAACTTCTGTACCTCGTTCGTTAAGTAAATTTTCAACATATTTTAAATTAAAATTGAATCGGTAGTAGAGCCTTACTTAGCACTTACTGGTGCTCGGCGGAAATCTGAGACATTCATAAAAATTCATCCGATAACTATGTTTGTCAGCGACATAACATGTCAATACTGTGCTAAGTGAATAGAAAATGAACGTTTGCACTTGTTCAGAACATGCACTATGCTCAAAAAATAGCCACTCTATTTATCTTAATAAATTCATCAACTATATAAGCATAAAATCACCCTCAAGTTTGACTACTCGTCACTGCAGTCTGCGTAATTGGTTTTTAAGGAAGAAAAATGCAATCACGTTTTACTCCACTTTATTTTCTCAGTTCTATTGCTTTAAGTACCGTCCTATTCGGGTGCGGTGGCTCTAATAGCGATAAACCGCAAATACCTACCCCAAATGTTGCACCGACGGTAGATGCTGGCAACGACATCTCTGCCGACGAATTAACAGTGGTCACGCTATCTTCAACGGCGAATGATACGGATGGCACAATCTCTAGTTATTTATGGGAGCAAACAGCGGGTACTACTGTAACCTTAAATGTTAGTAATGCAGCAAGTGCTACTTTTACTGCGCCTGATATTAATGCAGATGAAACACTTACTTTTAGTATAACCGTCACAGATGAAGATGGCGCAACGGCAAGTGACACAGTGAATGTTAACCTACTAAGAGTAAATCAAGCACCTATAGTTGATGCGGGAAATCCAATCACTGCAAACGAACAAACACTAGTCACGTTAAACGCAACTGCGCAAGACCCTGATGGTACAATTACCAGCTATTTGTGGGAGCAAACTACGGGTGAAGACGTCATGCTCGACGCCAACGATAGAGCAACAATAACGTTTACCTCTGGTGATATTAACTCTAATACCATACTTGAGTTTACTGTCACTGTTAGCGATAACGATGGCGAAACAGCATCAGATACACTTATTGTTAACCTTAACCGAGTGAACCAAGTTCCTGTTGCAATTGCAGGAAGCGACCAAACAGTAATAGTGGACACTGAAATAATGTTAAGTGGTTCGTTGAGCACCGATCCCGATGGTGATTCGTTAACCTACACATGGAGCTTGTCGGGTCCCAACGGTTCATCTGCTGCTTTAACGTCTTCAGATGTCGTCGATACCACTTTTTCGCCAGACACTGTAGGTGAGTATTTAGTCAGCTTAGTGGTATCAGATGGAGAAGCCGATAGCGAACCAGACACTGTAACTATCACCGTAACATCGCCACAACCTAGTGTTAATGCTGATATACGAGGCACTGTTTTAAGCTTTGATTCAAACGATGTTGCTATACAAAGTAGTGTCGACGAAATTGATATTATGGTCACCTTACTTGACGATAATAACAATGTGGTTGCCACCGACATACCAGAAGCAATATTTAACCAAGCACAGCCTAATGAATTACGGTTTGATACCGAACTTACCGGTAGCGGCGCTAGCATGGTTGCAATTACGGTAAGCCGAAGTGGTTTTACTAGCTTCTCGAGACGGCTTGATATACTTGAAGTTAATCGTATTGAGGCCAAATTGACTCAAATTCCTCAGGAAGAAGTGAGTATGTCATCTTCTCAAAGTATTTCGGGTACAATTGTAACAGGCTTTAATGTAGACATGATGTCTAATGTCGATGCGGGTGGCATCAGTATTGGGATCCCATCTTCACTTTTACCGAACGATACAACTAGCCTTATGGTCGCCGTTGAGACATTTGATCCAAATAATCCTGATGATGCCGAGCTTTTCCCTGGAGAGTATGCCGATTCTGAAGGGCAGCCATTAGTATCCGTAGCCTTTAATTATGCAGAAATTATGACGCAATCGGGTGAAAATATTGTAGAAGCAATTGAAAGGAAGCGAAACACAAGAACTAAATATATGACTGTTTCGGAACGAAAAAATGCAGTAAATGAAGAAGAGCCCGTCGTGATTAACCGAAATATCCCTGCTTCAAGCTGTGGTATATTAAATAGTTTGGGCGATAGTGCCCCGTCAACAGAAGGCTTTCAAGTGCCAGTGTACACCTACAGTCCCTCCACAGGGCTTTGGGAGCTACTGGGTCAGGGTAGTGTTTATGATGGAAGTGGTAACCTACAGGCCGCCGATAAGAGTGATTTCGATTGTCAAAGCGTAAGTTATATTCTTGAAATATTGGTAACCAACGAGATATTTCTAAGCGACTGGTGGAATCTTGACTACCCTCTAGTATTTAATGAGCCTGTGCGTTTATGCGCTAATTTTGAGGTGCAAAACTTAGAGCAGGAAACACTTGCCAATATTTATGGTTTAGTTTCAGACAGAGATACAAGTGTTGATTTTAATTCAGAGTATTTCTCTACCGATGAAAACGGCAGGGCTTCGGTTGAAGTAGTAAGAATATCGCAGTCAGACGATGTTAGTGCCGTAGTGCAAGTATTCAGTACAGTTGAGCTAGGCTCTCAAAGCTCTGATCTAACTCTATCTACCGATTGCGATAATCCACCCTTACAAATCGTTACCGTAGATAGACCTCCGCTTTGTTCGGTTGCGGGTAGAAGTGTGTTTGAAGATGGTTTGCCAGCAGTCGACAACTTGATTTATGGTGTTGGCTTCAACAATGTATCGGTGACCTACGATTTTACATACGTTGACGAAAACGGAGACTATGAACTCGATATTGCGTGCAACACCGACGTTACAGTTTACGATTACTTTACTACATTATTAGATTACATTGACGATGATATTGACAATTCAGATCTCCATACTTTCGAAATTAACGTAGACAATACAGTAAATTTTGATGAGCTAAGCGATGATGGTGACCGGGTAACTTTACCAGCATTTGAAGTTGATCCACTCGAGCCGTTTGCACAGGTTGGCTATGCATCCAGTATAAACACTTTATTTATCACAACGCTCGCTCCCGAAGCCTACTTCCCAATGCAAGGGCAAATACTGATGCAAAACGAAAACGGCAGCGAAACATTCGATACGGTGAATTTGACTATAGAGCTAGTTGATGGTCAGGTAGATAACGCGCTGTGGTTCTTTACAAGCACATCTAGTAGGGTGGCGGATTATACGTTACATCCAAATGCTACTCATGTTGTCATAAGGCTAACTGATGCATCTGGAGAAGTTTATGAGCTTCCCCGTTCCGAGCTGATCATTCAAGGCTCGGAATAAGTATTTTTAACATACTGAACAGGCGCATGAGTTTAGCTGCGCCTTTTTTGTTTACCCTGTGAGCTGGCAAACGTCAGGTTAAAAGAAACCTAAATCACACTGTTAGAGGTGAATCTAACCCTTCGTAACTTTTTCGTAGAGCTCGAATATCTCATCACGTTTAATCATTTTTATTGACATTAGAAGAATGCTGCCGCTTTTATGCCAATCTCTTCGTGCTGCTAAAAAACAATCTGGTTTCGACATTCATAATCCTGCTGCTCATCTCACCAATAGAAAATGACGACTGACTTGAAGATAAACGCATTTAATAAAGCATATCGCCTAGGTCAACACAGTAAAGGCTTGAGTTTCATAGTAACAGAGGCTCGAAATATAAAAACAAGTGCTTTAAAGTTTGCTAAAGATCAACTGCATAATTTATCCGTGACTAACTTTTTTACGTCAATCAAACGCTTAAAGAATTCTTTAGAAGCCTCACAATCGCACTTTTTTGGATGACAAGAAAAACAACATCCTCATCTTTTTCTACAGCTCGCTAACGGTAGTATTAGTCCCCATTTAATTTTATTAAAACTTCTTCAATGAAAAATTTATCACCAAATCCATTTCGTTTTCTTTTTAATCATTTAGTATACTCAGGATCAAATTTATTGCACCAACATCGAATCGCTTCTTAACTGACTTCTATACCGCGTTCATTTAGTAAATCTTCACCATCTATCAAACTAAGATTGAGTCGGTATTAGAAGCATACTACATAGTACATGATGTCTCGCGGAAATCTGTTACGTTTATAAATATTCATCCGATGACTATGTCTGTCAGTCGCTCAACATGTCTATACTATAAAAAGTTAACCCAAATGTTCAAACGGTCGTTTCGATAAACAACAAGTTGACATTTAAACGCAGACCGCCCACAATGATTGTGTATTTTTTATACAAAGCTAGTGTGAAATTAGTTTACAATCATCAAGCCTACTAGGACATACCAAATGAATAGATTTCCTGCATTCGCTAGTTTTTTTATAATGATTTATTCAGTTACATCGTTTGCTGGTGTAATCAACGTCCAATCTGTTGTCGGATTAGATGGAGTAAATGAGCAGACCAACTTCTCTGTAGATGACATGAACGAACTTGAATATACTGCACGGTACGACTGCCCTGGATTACCTGAGTGCTTTGGAACTACTGAAAGCTTAGGACCTCAGTTCATAGATCTATATGCTTATGGAAATCTCGCGTCTGGCACGCTTCGCTCTCGTTTAACAGGTTCTCCTGCCAGCATTGCAGTCTTGGAAGTTTCATTTGGCGGATCCATTACTTATGAAGGCTCAGCTTTACCAGACGTACCAGAGGTTCCGATTGTCATTTATTATTCATTCTTGGTGGAAGGTAGTTACTCGCTGCCTATCCCGCCAGAGCCAAATGAGGATGATTATGTTGCTGATGACAACTATGCTGCTGTGATTGCTCGAGTTTATGAACTTGAAACTGAAAACTTAATTGATTCACAAAATATTATAGATTCCACGCTATATGAAAGCATCACGGATCAAGGGTTTCTGGAAATCAACGGGACTATTTTACTTAATCCTGGTGAGCGATTAGAATTAAATTCGGGTTATCAGATTATTGGTAATGGAGACATCCTATCTACTGGATATGATGTAGATTTCGGTAATTCAGCTTTTTTGAATTTAACAGTATCACAAATAGAAGGACTAACCTTTGAGGAAGGTTTTTTAGCGGATGCCACAACGCTCATCAATCAACCACCAGTGTCTGCCTCCACTCCAAGTACCATTTTTCTTTTGGTTGCCGGATTATTTTTTGTTTGTAACTCTCGTCGATTCTTTTAAGCATTTTTCAGGCAGATTTAACTGTAGCTTGTCTTGGTACTGACAATTTAATTTTAGAATTCGAATAACCCTACCTGTTTAAATATTCAATTCGCTGTTACGCTTCTCCCAGACACAACTGCCCTGCTCTCAACATTTTATAATGCTAAGCAGACTTCGGGTATCTACCTAAATTGAACAGACTTTGCAGGTTAGCATGAGTTCTAAGGAATCAAAGCACCTGCACTACGAACTGGAATTTAGGTTCTAGCCTGTCTCTTGCACAGGTTGGCTAATGAGATAACTCGGCTTTATTTTTCGCATGCAAAGATGTGTCATCAATATCACCTGACATGAAGCCTAGAGAGCCGAAAAGATCATCAACATCTATGGACTGCACCTGACCCGCTTTTGCAGGTTGGCTCCCCAAATCCTCTACTTCGCTAAAACTTACATACTCTCTGCGATTATTATAGAAATCCTCACTGAGCGTCCAAATAAACTTTTTTTTATATCGATTGGTAATTTCACTTAGTTCGTCAGCCAGGTCCACTGGATTTTTCACTCTAACTTCAAACGGTCGTTTCCGATCTTCTGTTTTAATCCACATAATAGATTGGTAAATGCATATCCCCCCATAAAAACCTTCTGTTGTTGCTTCTATGGCATGCTCGGGATTTGCTACCGCTCTTTGCTCTAGTTCATCAAAATTTAGTCCATCTTGATTAGATTCATTTTGCTGTAAATCATTTTCCCGAAGAATACCCTTTGATAAGCTAAGGATTTTAACTAGTCGATTATATTCAGCAGCTGTCAAAGACATTGTCGGAAAAGCACGCAAGAGTGCTTCTTCTTCATCCGAAAGTTCTCTCTCTCCATGATTTTTTAGTAACCTTAAATACGCAATTCGGAAGAAAAGCCGAAACAATTTCTTTAAATCGTAAATTCGTTTACCAAATAAATCTAATTGTTGGCTCTGCTGCTCCATCTCTAGGTATATTTTATCATTTTCAAATCGGATATAAATCTTTTGATTGTTGAACACTTTTTTCGATAAAGTACCAAATATTTCATCCAAAATAACAGAATTATCCCTGAGTATCTTCGTATCCCAACTATCTGAAGTAAACCAGGCGCAAGTACTAAGAAGGGTTTTGTTTTGTTCCATATTACTATCCTTATGATTGATTAAAAAATGTCATTCAAAAAGTAATATATCACTCGCAAATTGTTTTTCCGTTTACGCAAAACCTATTATCATTTTGATAGCTCACTACCGCTGAGCACCGCGTCTAGCAAGCCGAACAGGTAGTTTATCTTTAGGTTTATGCTCTTTGATTTTTTGCGCTTATCATTAATAAAATAAACGTGATACCTATTTAACGCGCTGTTGGAAGATACTGCCATTAACGTCACGTTTAGCCCTAAATATTGACAAACCTCTTTAAACCTAGCTAACTCCAGTTCCTTGATCCACAGTGTGGTATTATTGGCATGCACTTTCCAAAATTGTATTACATAAAGCAGTTGTTCCGGTGTTTCAGCCAGTAACCTAATTGCATTATTGAAAACCGCAATAAAAATCGGGCTTCCAAGATATGCGAAGGTTCGTTGAAAGGACAGACAATCGGCGTCGTTTACATTATCTATGTCTGCGAATATATGACTTGAATTGATTGCCTTTACATACGCCTTCAATTTATCAATTTGTTTTTGAAGAACATTGGGTACGTTGTTAGGTAAGTTATTTCTTTGTGTTTCAAAGCGCTCAAGCAATGTAGTGTGTAAATGAAGGCACTGTATCTCTACCGCTTTTGGATAAGACACCAAGCTATATAGTTCTGGTAACGCTACTTTGATATCTGAGCATTGAATGACATCATTAGGAAGTACGTTTGGCATTCCTCTTATTTTTGTTCTGACATGAACCTCGAGCCTAAATTGTCTGTTGGGTGTTCCTTTTATTTTATTTTGCTGCGCTGTTATTTGTTTGATAAAACGGGTGTGTCGAGTGAGTCGTTTTACCCCATTGTTGCTGTCCATTTCACTAATTATATTGAGCGCATGAAGGTAATACTCCCTGCAGGTAATTGGAGAATGCCCCATCCTTTGAGCTAATGCTCGAAATGCTATGCCTCCTACTTCACTTTGCTGTGAAATGAGTGAACGCAGTAATTCAGCTCTAAAACTTTCAAGGTCATCATTGCGACACCACTCTTGCATTACCTTTTTATACCGAGTATCCTGATGGGCATTGCCTAAAAACAGTACGTGAAAATTGACAAAGCTATGCCGACAGTCGTATAAGCGTACAGATGGATTATTACTCACGTGTTTTAAGATATTGCCAAGGTTATTTGTGACAATCTCGAATACATACTGGATGTGCTCAATAGAAGCGCCCATAAAATACGAGAGAAAGCTAAAATCTCTGTTGTCTTTAGGTGTATATAATCTATTAATATGATCAACCAGATTTGTAAGGATCTCTTTTTCATAGTCATTAAGATAAAGCGACAATGGGATCCTTCTAGGTGTGTTAACAGATTTACTCGGTAGGTATTTGCGCCCCTGCACAGCTAAAATCCAGTTTTTGGTATCAAGCTGCTTGTGATGTATCAGCTTCAAATCCATCGGTCGCAATCCTGCGCGTTGACAGAAAATTAATGATGCTTTGTGGACCAGCTTATCATCATCACTAAATACGCTTACCTCATCAATTGCATGTAGTGCGTCTTGGTAATTCTGCTCTGTGACGATGTTGCTTAAATTACTGGACTTGAAACGCCTATTACTATTGAATAGCTGCCAAACATGTGAAAGATCGACATTTGGCGGATTTAAAAACCTCGCTGTAGTGTCATTAAAGTCCCTTAAACGCGACAACAACACATCGTCAACCTTACGAGTTAAATTTTTAACGGCATCAAAATATAAGTGCGAAAACTCTTCCTCATCATAAAAAAGAAATTGTGAATCTTTTACTACAGGTCCAAGTGTTTTATAAACGGTCGTTAGATACTCAACTAAAGAGGTGGATAATATTTTGTTTTTAGGATTTTTTCTGGATTGGCGACCTGATGCTTCATGCATAAAAGCCAATAGTGCTAACGATAAATGTGAAAGTTGCTGAGAATTTTTAATAAGCCAAGTTATATCGTCACTTTGTGTGACACCAATGATTTCCGCCCAACATGCAAGAATGTTCGACCGGTTACCATATGCTGACTTTTCAATCGTTTCTTTTAATTTGTCATACACATCAATGTTGCCAACACTTTGAGGGACCTTTATTAAATTGGAGACGATGTTTTTGTCTTTTGATGACTGTTCTTTTGGTTCGGTTTTCAGGATCAACCGAGGCGCTAACTGAGTCAGTTTTATAAGATCACAAAATGCGTAATGACTAGACTTAAATTTCGCTACGCTGTTAACAAAGCCAATCCGTGAATTTTGAAAAATAGCATTTCTACACATAAACATCTTCAACCGATTCACATGTAACAACGCTCGCTCAACTTGTTGTTCATTTAGATATGGTACGACGTGGTGTTTAAATTGATTAAAAACCTTTGCCATATGTTTTTTGTTGAGAATTAAAAATTGGGGGGGGATGTCAACACTCGGACCTTCGTATTCCTTTTGGCTATGATTACTGACTGAATTTAACAGCAAATAGCTGCTCATCAAATTTAATGGGTATACAGTTTTATTGCCTTCTTGCGCTTGAATATAAAATGTATCTCTATACTTATATATAGCAAGTTTAGCAGGCAGATGTCGGCGTTCTTGTTCGATAACCGCAGGCTGAAACAGTATTAGGCTTAAATATATAGTTTCATGGGTATATTCAAATTCATCTGATCTTTCGACGTCTTGTTCATTACCCACGGCCAGAAATTCGAGGAACTGCTTTTGCAAGATCTCAATGGTTTTAGCACAGTATAGTGAATGTAGATGTCCTGAATGTTTCGCACCGCCAGCCCGTAACATTTTTTTACGAAGCCTTACATCGTCAGTTTCTTTGAAGTACCCCTGTATATTATCAAGCAATATCCCATAAAGCTTAATATGACGTGTCGGCCAGTCGTCTGGCGTTTTCCTGACTTTTAATTCAGAAAATATTTGTTCTAACCGGTCATCCCTTGAGGCATACAGATCGGGAACAGTTTTTATTTGTTCAAGTATGAACTTCATCACAGTCGTTCGATTAGTTTCTCTTTCTAGCCACATGGCGGGGCTATAAAAAGCATTCGTTGGCTCAGTGTTTAGGTGGTAAGTCATTTCTTTAAAGTTAACCCCCTGCGTATACCTGCCTTCAATGGGGCGCAAACCTAACGTCTTAAGGTAACTTTCATTTGCATTTGAAAGCTCTTCCAGCACTGATAAACCATTTGCCATCGCAAAGTCATCTAGCATGTGTTGTCCTTGCTCAACATGGCCAAGCAATTGCCTTCGATAAGGGAGTTGATTTGGTGTTAGATTGGAGCTCAACAAATGCCTAGCAAAGTTATGAGGTAAATCAAAATCGTTTCCTAAACTTTTACATATATCCGTTATCGTAATTGGTTCTAGGCTTCCTCCCTTAATTTGAGAGAGCAGAGGTTTATTAGTACTTCTCCCCTTGTACATATCAAAAAGACTGATGAAACATTCAGGATATTTACGATTTAACATGAACAGAACAAAGCGCATTTGCTTTCTATAGTTTTGCAACAGGGTTTGGATAGTTTTGGGTAATCCAGAGAAGCGCATCGCAGAATACTGCTCAGAATATTTATCGCTCACAAGGCAGTAATTGAGCTTTTCATCTAAGGTTATTTCATCAAAAAACAACTGCTCGTTATTTCTGTGACCGGTAATGGCCATTAAGGAAAGTGACACGTAGCATGCAAAGCTATTATGAAGTTCAATCGCCTCATCAACTTGCATTTTAGTAGTTGTGACCAGTTGTTCAATTTTATTAGCTAATTTCTGAATGCTATGTGAAAGCATGTCTATGTTTATACATAGTCGACTTCCTATATGGGCCGAACTTCTATGTTCAATGTCAGTGTAAACAATCGATAGCCGCTTTAATGAAAGAGCATAGTGTGATGAAGCTTCTGCACTTGAAATACTCAGATAATATAATGACATGGGGTTAGAAAATTCGTCTGTCGCAAATATCAAAGACGCTATGTCGATGTCCGAAGGAGTAGGCTCACCAAGTCTCTCTGCCATTGTAGAAAACAGCAAATATCTAAGGTTTTTCTCTGTTAAACGCCGAATGGACAACCCGAGTCTTTCTTTTAGTCCAAGCAAATACTTATTAAGGTCTTCCCTGTTAATGTTAACAAATCGCTCTAACAAACAGTTATTACATTTTATGCTGCTTCTAAGTAACTGTTGCACTAAGTGAGAAACAGACGTAGGCATGGGTAGGGTTAAATATTCTGAGTGCGGGTGTAACCATTTATTGCGTTGGGCGTTAGATCCTGAGTATATAGCATTAACAAGAGATAATGATTTTCGCAGCCAACCAATAGGCGTTAACTGAATGCTTGAATATGTATTGTCGCAAAATTGATTTTTCAATTGGAACGATAATATCTGTTCAAATGTCGACGCGGTAGTAATCATCAGCGCAACTACAAACGCACTTTGACCTGTACTATCGAGATTTACGCCGCTATTTTTGCCTGATAACGCCTTTAAATCTTTCTCGACTTCCCGCCAAATATCAGTACGCTCTTTTAACGTTAGGTGATAGGAAATGTAGGGAAGGTTTAATGCATCAACACTCTTTTTTCTGTAATTAAGAAAATTGACATTATTTAAGTCCCTTGGTTTTGGCTGCAATACAGAATTATCTATTGCAGACTCAGTTTCCTCTGGAGGAGGCTGATACTTTGGAAGCACCGATGCATTTATGTTTGTGACAGATGTACTAGTTTTAGTTAAGCCATTCCCCTCTTCCATATCTTCAACTTCTGACTCAGATTGCTCGGGCTCATCATGTTGCTTTTTAGGCTCGCCTTGAACATTCGTCCTAATTTGCGCCTTTGTTGCACCTTGTTTAATAAAGACGCGAATTGCATGTTCTAAACAATCAACATCTTTATTTTGTTTTGTTTCCAGGTTAAACAATAGCGATTTGTAGTTTTTATTCCTAATATTTTGACTAAGCGTTCGTGAACTGGTGCGCAATATTTTATTATAACAAGTGAACAGGTTTTTCAGCCTAGTATTCGCATCTTTAGTATCAATAGTATTTAAGTTAGACGAAGAGTCGCTTTCTTTCGTTTCTTTTGCCTCTTTCTTTTCTTTCGCTTTTTCCGCTTCCTTGGCTTTTCTGATTTCTCGGTAATACAGAAACACGTAGAACTGGAAGAGATAGGCTTCTTTTTTTGTCGCTTCGCTTACATTTAGTAAAGGTTTCGAATCAAAAAATTTAACAATGATTGACTCGATAGAATCATCATTTTTGCCTATTGGACGGGGCGTTATACCCTTGCCGAAATCCAGCTTATCAGTTATTGCTTTGTACGTTTTTTCAGTCTTACTCCCTACGTTGCCATAAAGAGATAAAAACGTTTTTGCAGCCATACAAACATTTGACGCAAATGCTCTAGGGGCCATGTAATCGAAAAGCTCAGGACGACTATTGTCGAAGAGCCATAGAATTTCATCTTCGCACTCTTTTGACAGATTATACTTTTTGCACAACCCACTAATGTCATCTTCCATGTTCAAATATCCCTAATTAGAAATTATAGCTTAAAGTTTAAACCATGCATTCATTCAGGAGCAAACTTAAATCAAGCTATATTTTTTAATTAGAATCGTTATTTTATGGGGTTTAAGGTGATTTTAGGGAATATAAAGTTATATTAGGGTAGTTTAGATTATTTAATAGGACCGTAGTTTTCACATCCTTACAAGGCGGGCAAGTTCAAGCCTTGCTGCGTCCACCATCTCCCCCAGCCCTTTAAATTCAATACATACAGCAATTTCACAATAAAATTTTTTCAACCGAATTTTAATTTGCGGACTTCAAACGTGTCAAATCTGTGCAAGCATACCACTCTACCCCTTGTATTTATTGGCTTATAGCCCAATGCAATTTGCACCGTAAAAAACACGTAAGATTGGTATTTTTGTACTTGCATTAAGAATTTGCTCTGTAATTTTTAAGCGAAAAATTTTGAATTGAAGTAATTTTATAGATTGTTAAATTAATACAATCAATGCGAATTTTTAGAAAATTTAACCGCTCTTAATTGCAAAAAGTGTGTTATTAATTCAATTTTAACTTCCTGCAAAATTCCACTATTGATTAATTCGAAAGCTTAAGTGAGCAGTTTACGTGAAGTAAATTACGAGCTCTGTTTGAAGGTATCGAGCGAATTAATTATTGTCTAGAAAGCTAGGAAATTTTTGTTTTGTGGTCATTGTACAATTGTCTTTATTGGTCCGCTTCAGACAAATTGCAGACCTTCAAGGCTTAGGTTTTAAAGTTCCGAGTGTGCCATAAGCTGCCGTTCAAATATTTGTAAATTAACGTCACATTCGTACATGGAGCAGACATTTAACCTTTCCCATGAAAACACAACAAACGGTTTTTCAGTGGAAACGGGAGTTACTATTAAGTCTAAGTAATAAGCTGTTAGGCAACTTCGGAGAATGAGATCCCATTTATGCGTAGAGATGACCCAATAACTAATGAGCAGGTTCAGATACTTTCTGAAATACTAAATGAAGAGATTACAGGTCAGCTCCTTGAGGGCTTTCTCATAATGTGTTCGCGCCTAGTCGATAATTTCGGGCATCACAGAACAAATGAATTAAGGAATATATTCCAGACGCATAAAAAAGAGGGCGTTGCTTGTCTAAAGAGAAGTTTATTGGAATTATCCAACGTATTGAAATCATATAAGGACTTTACTGCTTTATATCCTGTGTCCATAAATCCTCCAAATCCAGCATTTCCTATGTTAAAAATGATAGGAATAGAGAATATTGTTGACCATGTATACAGAGTTTTAGATTCTAATTCTAGGATTCGTGGAACTGATGAATTGGTTTCAGAATACATAATGCGTACGGGACAGCTTCCATTTGCTCCACCTCCTTCAGCCCCTGTTCTCAGAGAAAAGCCTAAATTTGTACACTGGTGTTCCTATTTAACATTTGCTACACCTAGTGAAACTCAAGATGCATTGCAAATACTACCTGAGTGGAGTAATTGTAGATTGAGAGCTACTTTGCCAGTTGCAACAATTCGAGAACATGCTTATATGGCATATAACGGAGATCATCATGATCCAAAAAATAAAGTTTTTGGCTTTTATGGATATTTTTTTGAGCCTCTAACGCAAGATCATCCCCCATTGCTTGGAGGGTGCGTTCAAATTAAAGTTTTTGGCTCTCCAAATGTTACGGTACTGGAGAAGTGGTGTGAAGAAAAAAATAGATGGTACACGGTCTGGTGCCAATAAATAATCTTATGCCTAACTAAGCCGTCTAGAGGGACTTTCGCATTGCCTGCTCCGCCCCTGCTGGCGGCGTTGACCGTCTTATGTTTGACTTATATTGACATTTCTCTTTATTTGGCATGAAATTGACTTACATAAGCATATCTAGAGTCTGTCAATTCGGGCATATCTAGACGTGTAGGTAATGACACAGTTATGCATCAAAAGAGGTTTTATTTTGACACATGTAGCAAATATTTATCCTCATCATGATCTTCTAAACGTGGCTTTTTATCACTTTGAAGTAATTCAGCAAAAATCAAATGATTCTGATTCAGAAGCTATAGCATTGGACTGCATTAGTTGTTTGATAGCGCTATCAATTGGTGTAGAAGGACTGATCAATTTTTGTGGAGATAAAATTGTCGAAAATTGGAAAGAACGACAGGCCTACCATAAAAAACTTAAACAGACTGCTGATGCACTAAAATTAAAGTTTGATGAGTCAGCAGAGCCATTCTCAACTTTGGCTTTGTTAAAAACGCTCAGAGACGATATGGTGCATCCAAAACCAATAGAACGACAAGGTAAAGTGGCTTCAAAAGAAGAATTAAACAAACTAATGGAAACATCATGGGACCCATACTGCAACTATGAGTTTGTTCAGCATGCCTTCAATCAGGTGAATGAGTTTGAGCGATTGATTTATGCAGAACCTGACATTCAAAAATCGGGAATTTTAACCGGAGCCTCGGGCTGGGGTAAAATTGATGCATAACCAACGATTAGACAGAGATGCCCAGCCCATGTCATACATTCGCATGCGCAAGCGTCACACCAAACTCTGGTCACTAGTTATGATGCATCAAGATAAACTGATGTTCAAATTTATAGTTCTATTATCGATTCTCTTATGTGTTTCATGCACTAAAAATACCGATGAAGATTTTGATGAAGTTGAGTTGAAATCAAATTATGAAAGTTATAGCGGTGCCTATTCAAAACTCAAAGATATGATGAATACTGATTCAAAAGAAATGGCTATTTTTGAGATAGGAATAGATAGCATTGGCGACTATAAATTCGATGGGGATGGATGGTATAAAAATTATAAAGAGTATGTGTCGTATGATGTCGTTCTCGGAGTTTATATGTTAAGTGATGAAAGGATTCAAAATTATATTGGCTTGTTAAAAGAAACTGGTGCTCAAAAAGTTGAATTTTATAGAGGCAATGTTGCTATTACAGTCTTAGCCAACGGTTTTGTATTTGGTGGTTGTTTAAGCCAAATCTACTTTCATCCTGTGAAAACTGAATTAGAACGTCCATCTTGGACAACCACATACTATAGCGCTAGATTTTCTGAAAATTGGAGTGGTGAGACCAAGTGTAATTGAGGTGTAACAAGGTTTCGACCGGAGGAAATCAACAGGCTGAATATTGAGATTCTCCATCGGCAATGAAACAATGGTAAGCTGAATTGGCTATTCCAGTACCCAATATCAACTGTATTTCAAAAAGATTTTCACGAGACAATTGACTACATTCTTGTCCATAATCAAGAACGATTACAGGCAGCTCCTGAAAAATCTGCATTTCTTGTTTATTTTCGGCGGCTAGATGAAATGACATCAAAACGAGCACAATCAGCAGGCAATTAACATTGCATTGCATACTTTAACTTCCCTATTATTAATTCGTACCGTTAAGTATTCTAGTTCTAACTATAGTTGGCAAATAATTCCGTCTTTTGTAATAAACCAAAAATTAATTAGCTTCTAACTTATCAGAACAGAAATCGAGTGTTCTATTGCATGAAAATTTAATTCACTATTGCATTGAATATTTGATCCGTCCATTTCCCTTCTATTGATTAATAAATAAGAAAAATTTGATTAGTCATACGGAGCAATTCTTAATGCAAATGTTTGTTAAAACTGGCTCACTTTTAAATGCAAACTAACACCCAGCCCACCTCATTTGGCACCAAACCAGTTAGAGTTCACTAAGGAGAAAGTCAGTTAATCACCAATAACTTGTTCAATGTTATCACTTAAGGAAGGTAGTCGCTTAGTCATTTCGTCATGATCTTCATACTGCACTAATAAAGGCATTACTTTTATATTTAATACATTAATCATCGCATAACGATGATTGCCACCAAGTAATAGCACTTCACCATCAAAATGTGGCTGTGGCATAGCAACTACAGGGGTTAAAGGATTCCCCTCACTACAATAAGCTATAACATGGGCAAGCTTGCCAGCAAAGCCTAGTTCCCATAATTCTTCTGGTGAGCGTTTATTGTAGTGGCATAAACTATTGTAAAATTCAGTTTGAAACACCCAGCAAAGCTTAAGGCCATTTGGATACTCTTTGGCATATTGATTCGGTGACATTCCATCGAAAGCGAACCTAAAGTTATTAGGGCAAAGATCCCAATTAATATCAAACGAAGGCCAGCATTTAACTGGCTTGTCTATAATATTTTTTGCTTTGTCTTGAAGGCTCAACCTAAGCTCCCTGATTTTCCGATATTGCGCTAGGTCCCAACCATCATCTACTGCTTGGCTCTCCATGATCGATTCATGAGTAATACCTTCTGCTTCCATTTCCTTCAATATACTCTCAAAATCAGTCACGAATTACTCAAGCAAAATTATAACGGGCTTATCACCATAATTACTTTCTAGATTAGAAAGTTCATCATATATCTCCTGAACTGAGATTGGCGAAGATATATTGGTTGATATTCTATCTAAGATAGTTATTTTCGGGCCATTTACTTCGTATTCTCGCTCCGTATCTTCACTTTTTACGATTTTATCCTCAGCGGAATACCACGTATAAAAAATGACATCACCTATGCGGTAAGCTATTGCGCCCAGCAATACAATTTCATCATCTAAATTTAAATTCCCATCTACAACATTGAATGAAATACGAAATCGAATAGCATTCCCACTAAAAAAATCAAAAATACTAGAACATGATGGCGCTAAATACTCAACTTCTTCGAGGCTAACATAAATTTCATCTCCGACATCAAATAATCGTGCAATTCGCATTAACGTATTCAATGCCTCAATATTATCGGAGTAGTCAATACTATTTTCCTCCAAGTTGATACTTCCCAAAACCTCCTGTCCACTATCACCCTTTATTAAAACTTTAAAAGTATCGCCACTAGAGACATCAGAAATAAAATTCAAATGATCTCTTAAATCTCTTAATTTAAAGGGCTTTACACCGAAATCAAATCTGAAATTTAAATTTTTACTATTGTGCTTAAGTGTAAGGTCAAAAAAGCTAGACTTATATCGTGACTTAAATAGAGGATGATTAAAGTCACCTAAGAACTGAGGAAAGTAGGCTTCAACATCAAACCTGTAATCATTACTGATACTACCTTTGCGAAATATCATTTTTGCTTTAGCAGTAGGCTCTAGGCGAGTTAACGACAGCTCAGCCGACTCTGCACTCAGGCCAGTTTTTTCGTGCAACAGCCCAAATCGCTTTTCTACAGCAGCTATATTCGAGATGTTAGCCTTTTCTTTTAGGCCAAGATGCACATCAATAAGCGCTTCTAGGTTTTCTTTTCCTATTAGGTCAAACTTTATTTTTAAGCGCTCATCATCATACCCCACGTTTTCCAAAAAATTCTTTTTGCGAAAGGTATAATCATTAAGATTGCCAATATAAGATTTTAACTTTTGCGATAGTGATGCGCCTGTTAGCTCACTTAATAAATGGCTTTCATCATAATGAACGGTGTAACTCTTTTTATCTGTTGTAGCGACTAATTCAAGGACTTTTTCAATAAGCTCTTCATCCATATGCCTAAGAAAAGCTCTGATGGGCTGGTTAGTAGCGTCATATTCAATGAAAATGTAAAAACAAGGAAGTGGATCAACAGCCAATTTACGTAGATTAGGCAAATCAATAGATAGCTTTCGTTTTTGACCATCTGTTGCCTTGACCTGCACTTTACACTTTGGAGCAGACTGATGAACTGTTAGACCTGTGATTTCGTTGCTAAATGGAAACTCAACGATGAAATCCCAGCCCATTTTATCTTTAGTAGATTTATTAGCGATTAAGCCAACTTCTGAACACCATGCATAAAAGTGTGACTCACCTAAATCGCCCAAATCTCTCATTTCTTGACTTCCTTAATAGCTTTCGTTATTTCTTAAAATAAGAAAACCAGCTCCCGCTGGCTTTCTTTGCTTGACTTAGGTTGCCCCCGAACTAAATCCGATCAATAAGCTAGAGTGGTTGGAAATCAATTTCTCTACCTCCTTTAACTCCGCCCCCTTTGATTTTTAACCTCTACACTATATCCTTTTTGAGTTAACCACGATTCAATTTTTGAAACAAAGTCAGGCTCATTTGAATATACGTAAATCTCTCCAGCAATAAATACTTTAATGCTATGTATAGAGAATACTAACGTGCCTTCTTCATAAATGTAGTAAAAAAAGCTCTCACTTGGCAAGGAAGAGTTTAATAGTCCCTTTTTAAGGCTATAGTTTAAAGAAATGTTAGAAACAAAATCACTTCGTGATCTAGAAATTTTAAATTCTGAAATAGACTACAATGAAAAGTTGTTTCTAATTGAAGAGACCCTCAAAAACTTTGAGAATGATTTTATTAGGACATTTGGTAATAAGTTCTTTCAAGAATATCAAGAATTCGAAATGGCGAAGGCTACAGAGCTTCACAACAAACGTACTTATTCAAAAATGAATCAATTCTTTTCGAATTATTCGAACTTGTCGGATGCGCAGAAAAAAGATATTGAGCGGATTTATCAATCAATTTCGCAACCAACTTCAATCAAAACAATTGGCGTGCATGGGACACGTTTAGAGTCTTTTAGGCACAATGTAATATTCAATGAATGGTATATAAAAGAACTATCGAGAGTAACCGAAGCAGCGAGAGTAATTGTGAATAGCGGTTAATCAGTGACTGTAACTAGCATTTTTTACAACAGCCATGTGGTGATATCTTGAACCCCCATCTCTAGCATAAGCGGCATTCTGCACCAGAAATAATACTGAGCCACTACAGCTATTATTATAATAGAGCGAGCACATCTAAACTACGACTTATTAGGTGTCTCGCTCAGGAGCTTTGCAAAATTTAGCTATTTAGCGTTTTATGTCTTCGATATCCCATTCCAAGCAAGCCCAAACATACTAGCCCAAGCATCGCTGGAGCCGAAGCTTCAACATTTGCGGTTTCAATTGAATATGCACTCAATGTACTTCCCGACCCATTTTTCCAATCGTAAAAATATAAGGTGTCGTTTGCGTAGGTTATGCCTGAAGATAAACCATCTAACCCGAAGTCGAAATTAGCTAATTCGAGTCCTGTGGTAATATCGAACTGTCTAATAAGGGCATTCGCTGTATAGTCGATAGTCCAAAGTTGATTGCGAGCACTATCTACTGCGATATCACCAATACCGTTGGCTGTGCTAAGTGTTAAAGTTTGTGTGATTGTATCCGCTGACGATAGGTTTGATATTCTAATCTGGCTTAGCCCACTCCAATTATATGCTCTCGAGTTTTCAGCGCGATATAAAACCCCGTTTCGCACATCAATGGGATAACCGCCATAAGCTGCGACTTCTGACGATAAATCCGTTCTATAACCCGTTGTTTTATCTATAGTGTGCAAATCTTGATAACTAGCATTACCTGTGTAGTCGGATACGTAGTAATTATTAGCGTCACCTGCAACGGAGGTTGTATGGTGTAAATTTATTGCTAGTGAGCCTAAAATTTGGCCCTGTAGGTCGGTGCGGTAAATCGTTCGTGAAGACTGTTGCGCGAATAACAGTTCATTGGTACTAGTATCGAACCCTAGACCTTGCGGCGCAAAATTACTCATTGTGTCTGCGAGTTGATTGGACAACACGTTTGTGTAGTCGAGGGTTAATACCGCTGAATGGCTTACGTTGGCGTATGTTAAGGTCGAAGCCAAAACAATAATTGCAGAAAAATACTTCATAAATTTTACCTTTCGATGGTTAAACAACAAGCTAAGCTAATTAACTATTCTACAAGCATTCTTGCAGGAAGCGCGCCACTTTAACTAACCATATAATATATATAAATATTTTTTATAAATAAAATGTACGATATCGGTATCTGTAAAAAATACTGACAACCTCAGAGACGCAAAACACCCATTCTAAACGTTACCGATTGTGAAAAACGGCATATACACAATGTCACCGTGACATTGTGTAACATATTACTCAGGCTACAAAGGACCTCCGAAGGGACATACAAATTAAGTGTTTGAATCGAAAGAATCCTAAATGTCTAAAGACTCAAATTGCTGTTACGGCGTTTCAAGCGAAAATAATGGCGATAAAATATCTTCTAAGTTATCTACTGGCTTTTGTTTGATTAGCCGTTCACATGCTGTGTTTAAGTCTTTCTGGCTTGATTTCTCCAAGTTCGCTACTTTTTCTTGAAAGTCCGTCGCGCTAAAATTTAACGCTTGCCGGTTAGCATGATTAAGTTGGGAAATTTGTTTATACAAATGAATAAAACGGCCTATGACGACATAAGGAAAATTTCGATTTTTAATTGGACCAATACATGCCATGTAACCACCTACTGGCAATCCCTTAATTTTCATATCCACTAACTTGTCGGCGCCAAACCAAGCGCTGCCAGCACCAATTAAGCCGCCGCCAACACTACCTAGTAGAAAACTTGAACCACCTACCGCTATATCCAGTGCAGCACCACTAACAGCGCCCGCGCCCGTTGCCGCAAGAATTAGTTGTTTTTTATTAAGCCCCCATGCAAACCACTGGTCACAATCGAATAAATCAGGAGGTAAATTGAAATGGTCGAGTGATATTTGCGTTTGATAATGGGCGTAATTGGTCAGTAGTTTTTGTACTGCCTCTTCTTCTCGTTTTTTCATCCATTGCTTGTACTGCTTTTCTAACATTGGCTTTACCATGTCAGCCTGTTTCTCAGTTAGTACTTTTTGGCAAACCTGATACTGACATAAGTCATTAATTAATCGCGCTAATATACTCACACTTAAGTCTTGCTGATGCTGGCGTTTTACCCGCAAGTCTTCAATTATAGGCGTTAATGTTTTTGCCCAGTCGGGATTAAGGTGGGTAAATGTTTGAAGCAGTTCTATATGTTTGGCAAAGTCTGCTTTCATCGGATTAAACACTCTAACCGATTTAAAATACTGGGCGAGTGCATTATTCCATTCTTCAATATAGTCGCTGTTTTCAATTGGATTTATTAGAGCCATTGAAGGCTGACCTGTCCAACGCAAAATTTCCATTTCAGCTTCGTATTCAGCGCCGTATGGGCGCGAACCGTCAACAACGTATAGTATGGCCGCGCCAGCAATTATTGGTTCTAGCAGTGCAACCTCATCAACAAACTGTCGCTGGCACTCAGCATCTTGCAAAAACTTTGCGACAGTTGCCGCACGCTGGTTTGCACTTGTGCAATGCTGATTAAGCCAAGCTAAAACTTTTACAGGCCGCTGGAAGCCAGGTGTATCTACAAGCTCATACCTTCCATGCGTAGTCTCAACAGAATAATGCTCCGCTCTTTCTGTTGTTCCACTACGACTTGAAATTCTAATACTGTCGTTATGTGAAAGTGTTGATACTATTGAAGACTTCCCTTTATTGGGATGCCCCACGACCGCAAAGGTTGGCACCGTATTACTCGCCATTGTTGTGTTCTCCAGTCTCGCGCTCTTGATACACACCCCAATCAGACATTTCTGCAGTAAATCGTTGCCATTCTTCCAAGTGATTTGGTAAGGCAGGTACTAGCTTGTTGTGCTTGTAATTCACAGGATATAACAAACCTTTGTTATGTTTCATAAAGTCCTGTAACTCGCCCATTGGCGGCTCCCACGCCTTAACTAATATGATTTGTCTGATATCAAACGCAGCTTCTGTATGATTATTAGTTAATGGACCAACCTCAAGTATTTGATTAGGGTGTAAAGCAAGCTGGGACACAATATCATCGGGAAGACCTGCCCAATTTATCAGGGCGTACTCTGCGGGCAAGCTACGAGAAATATCCGATAACTTATGGTTTTCGCTAAATTTATTAACTATGGGTTTTGTTTTAAGGCTAGAGGTGTTTTTGCTCTCGCTATTTGTCAGTTTTTTTACCCACCATTTAGCAAAAAGTAATAATAGGCCTCTGAGTAAGAACGAGTAAACAACTTGTGTTGCTAACACAAACGCCCACCACTGGCCAAAACTACCAGTATTGGTATAACTTGCATTTAATCGTGAATCTTGGGTTAAGCGGAGCAACTCGGCGGTAGGCTGAGCATCCTCCCAAAACCACCAAGGAGAAGCTACTACTTTTAATACAGGCAAGAGCTGTTCTGCAGTTAAAACCGTACTCCGCCAAACAAAATTGATATCTGTAGCAAGTAACAATAATAAAAACGTAATTAATGATGCTGTTGCGTACGCCAGCGCGGCGGCTTGGCTTTGTAGAAAAAACCATTGTTTTTCTACACGAATTTGTCGGATTTTTGCCAAATATGCGCGTTGCGAACTAGACCAAATAGGCAGGTCACTTACCAGCCTAGCAAAATTCACCCCTTTGTTTCCTAACAAGGACCCTACAGAAATTAATGCGCCTAACACAGGAATGAATAAATAGACTAAGAGCAGGTAAAATAGATTAACGCGCCCCTCAGCATCGCCGCTTAACACAGCAATACTCAAAAACAACCCTAGAATACAGCCAAGAATGATAATAGGGAGCGATAATTTGGTTAGAGTGTTTGGCTGATTAGATAAGACAACTGGTTGCACGAAAAGCCTTGTGTCATGAATGATAATAATATTAAAACTTGAGTGTACCTAAAACTCGAGCTTTCATCTATATCATTAGGTCGGAAACACGCGTTGTTAGTATTCATATAGTTTGTTTTTGGAGGCGTTACTGAATAATGAGATAACTCATGCTCCAAGTGTAATAAGACTTGTCAGACTAACGACTTTCTTGAGCTTTTAGTTTAGTGCATAGTTCACCGAATTAAAGGTCCTAGCCTTATACGCTTCCGTCGTAGCATAAATAAACCAAATGCAGCGCAAAGCCAAATCGTATTAAATTTCATTAGATATCCCCTTCCCTGAAGCTTATTTAGCATGAATGTTAACTATAAGACTAATTTAACCTATGGGTAACTTACTGTGGCTGGTTCATTCAAGACTAAATGCACTTTTTTCAAATGGAAGTTTATAAAAAACTGTAAAATTATTTTTGTAGTTTTAGGGCAATGAGTTAACCGATAGCGATTATCTTATCACCACAATGGGTGCTATGATTAGCAGTCAAATAACGCTCTTGAGTACAAGAATTATTATAGGGCGTGCAAATTAAGTAGTTGTTGCGCTCGGAATCTACGATCGGGCAACAATATAAAGTAACTGCGGAGCGCAGTTATCGGTTACTATTTAAGGATAAATTATGTACCGCTTAATCTCACGAATATTTTGGATAATAATCCTTGGGCTCATGACATCATTGAGCTCTGCTCAAAACTTACCGGTTATAGAACAAAGCGAGCAAAACCAATATTGGATTGAGAAAAAGCCGCTTAATTTTAGCTGGCGCGCACTTAATATACGCCTTATGGCAATGGATAATCTTCCTTCGGGTACTTGTTTTAATGCAAGCTTTATCATTGATAATGTTGGCGCTGTGCAATCTGTAAAGATCTTAAAGATCATTCCTGAGAAATATAAAAACCTCATCAGCTCACTCGAAAAAGCAAGGGGTTGGAGTAAATACCGCTTCACCCCGGCTCCGCAAAATAGCGCAATGCAGCCTATCCACACCAATTATCTGTATTACAAAAAAGGCGCCAACCCGTCCCATGCGCAATATATCAGCGATATTGAAACTGCTTGCGCCCTATCACTTAAAGATGTTCTAAGTGCTCAAAATGCCGACGCACCTGTTGACCTTGAAGGCATAAAAGCTAAAGGCAAACAGGCTCTACAGGATCATTATTCATCTTATCGATGCGAGAAAGAAAACATTGATTGTGCATGTGCTCATGAGAAATTTGAAGCCAAATGGAACGCGTTAGGCATAGCAGCCAGCATACAAAACGCGGATATCCCTGCGATTGATAATGCCTGCAGGATTAAAACATCAGATGATGACGTCATCGCCAAGATAAAGGCAGACGCCGCTAAAATGCGTATCAATGTATGTGAGAAAACCCCAGCTATGAAGGGCTATGACTGCGCTTGTTATGAGCAACTTGAAATAGAAAAGAATATAGAGATAAGCAAAATCACTCCCTATGGCATTCAAACAACAAGCCGAATGAGTAACGAAAATCTTAAAGCGTTAAAAGACATCAACCGCACTTACAATCAGCGCCTAACGCAAGAATGCCAAGTCAGTGCTGACAGCTTAAGCCAAGCAGAGATAATAAAAGAAAGCCAAGAGATTTTACAAAAATGTGAATTATCCGCCGAATTAAGTAGTGCGTTTGAATGTGGTTGTCTTGCTGAGCGTTTTGAAGAAGAACGGAAAAAATTAGGTAGAGATTTTGATCAAAGTCACATAATTTCTAAAATAGGTAATTCGAAAGCTTGCATTAATATCGATAAAAACACAGAAAACGTTAAAAAAGGCTGCCTAAAAGGAAAGATATTTTTCGATTTGAAGGGTGTTAGCTTGGATGAATATTGCGGCTGTGTATCTGAGAATTTCGCTGAACGTCTCACTGCTTATAATGGCTCCTTCAACTCCAGCACTGAAGCTAGACTAAAGGATCAAGCCTCAGTTCAGTGCAGAAAGTCTCTTATAGAATAATCATGCGCCAACGACAGAGTTTTGAGGAACTGAAATGACTTTACCAGTCAAACTTTTGAGCTTTTCCATTGCCCTTACTTGCATTTTATTATCTTTAAATTTTGGCTTGAGATCATCAATGGGCTTTTTTATGGCTCCGATTTCAGAAGAATTTGGCTATGGCAGGGAAGTCTTTGCGTTTGCACTGGCGTTGCAAAACTTATGGTGGGGATTATCACAACCCTTTGCTGGCGCCTTAGCGGATAAATATGGCACGAGCAAAACCGTTATTGCTGGTGCACTGTTATATACTGGAGGCCTTTATATAACCGCAACATCTGATTCCATATTTAGCCTAAACCTAGGAGCCGGTTTACTAATGGGAATGGGAATTGCTGCAACAGGTTTTGGTGTTGTTCTACCTGCAATGGCAAAAATGGTTTCACCTGAAAAGCGCGCTTTTGCATTAGGCTTAGGCAGCGCTGCAGGCTCTGCGGGGCAATTAATATTTGTTCCTATCGCTCAAGATTTTATAGCGGCGTATGGTTGGAGTAATGCACTGCTGTTATTAGCTGGAGGTGCACTGTCTATGGCATTGATGGCAGGGGTATTTAAAGATAAAGCTGGCATTCAACAAGCGATACAAACCCAGAGCTCCAAACAAACTGTAAGAGAAGCCCTGAATGAAGCATGTACTTATCCACATTATTGGTTAATCGTGATTGGCTTTTTCGTTTGTGGCTTTCAGCTAGCCTTTATAACAGTGCATATGCCGGCATTTTTAGGTGACAGGGGCTTTTCTGCAAATATTGCCGTGGCTAGTTTGGCGCTTATCGGCTTGTTTAATATTTTTGGTTGTTTAGTGTCTGGATTTTGGTCCGGAAAGTACTCTAAAAAGAATTTATTAACAATAATCTATGCACTCAGAGCTATAGCAATAGCTTTGTTTATGCTATTGCCAATGACGGAAACATCGGTAATCTTATTCTCAATCATCACTGGCTTTTTATGGTTAGCAACTGTACCTCCCACTTCTGGGCTAGTAGCGCAGCTCTTTGGTTTACCTCACATGGGGTTACTATATGGAATAGTTTTCTTAAGTCACCAACTCGGCTCATTTAGTGGTGTTTGGTTGGGAGGTTACCTTTACGACTATACGGGATCTTATGACGTTGTTTGGTGGAGTGCTTGTGTAATTGCAATGATTACGGCTGTCATCCATGTATTTATAGACGAAAGGCCTGTAGAGAGATTACGTTATAGTCCGGCTCGCTAATTACGACTTTAATGAGTAGCAACAAGTTGCGGATATTGCTCGATAATCATGGTGTAAGTCTCTGGTGATTCATTTTTTAAGCCTTGCATTGCCTGTAAGTGGCGAGGATTAATTATCGCTCCTTTGGCAATCATCTGTTCAATCGCGCTGGTAATAAAACGCTTATTTTTGTTTGCGTTAACCAATGCAATAAATAAAGTGTCTACTTGTGAGCGCTCGCCTACATGATTAATATCATCCACTCGTTCTAACAGAAACATGAATGCTTCTTGGCTGGTCTTTTTCGCTAATACCATGTCGAGTAAGGTAAACTCGCCATAATTGAGTGCCGCAAGATCAAGTCCTAGATTTTCAAGTTGTAATACTCTATCAAACTTATGTTTATTGATAAGGGGAAGTAATGAAATCGTTTGAATTTCCGCTCCCATGTTTATTAAGCTCAGTAGCAACTGCTCAGAACCATCTATTTTAACAAGTGAGCTAGTCATCATTGTTAGACAGAGCTGCCTTTTTTGGGGGTGATCGTCAAATTTTATTAATGCCTGATAAACCATGTCTTCACAGATATCCCAATGCTTAGTTGTAAAACAATACGCAATAGGATCCACTGTTTTCTCGACTTCACGAAGCTCTTTATCAGGTATCGTAGGCACTACCTTGTCCTGAATAAGCCCGAAGACTATCCTATTTAAATAATTAGCTAGTTGTTTTGATTGCGCTAAGTCAAGGGAAGCGTCGTATACGAATCCTTGTTGAGTATGTTTTGTCATTTCTTTCACAGAAAGTTGCGCTTTACTGGCTGGTATCGACGGCTCTATAGTGACGTTAATAGTATCTTTTAATGCAGGTTCGACTTCATTAGCGAGATGCTCGATAGCATCCGTTGGCAAGACGACATTTTCTTGGGTACTATCTGTAGGTTCACGAACCATAAGCACATAATAAGATGCGCTCAGGCTGATGATGATAAGTCCCACTATTGTCCATTTAATCATTATCTGTGAATTCCAATAAATTGGTTCTTAGCCCTGAAATAAATGACATTACAAAGCCAAGTTGAGGTTAATTTTGATCCCCCATTGCAATAAATATCTGACTCATCTTTTTCCATTTAGTTGCTTTATCTTTAAATAAGATTGAGTGACTTGTCAGCATTAAAACTGAATGCAAATTAATGCTTAGATCGGATCATTTGAGGATAAAAAATAACATATTACGCGCTAAGAAAGCGGCAGAAAGCTAATATTTGATGCCCTCACCTACCTCTTTTTTTCTTAACGTCGCCTTGGCTTACCCGCTTTTGACTTAGAGTTACCAGCTTTCCCTAACGCTTTAGCTCGTAGTGCTTTTTTCGACGGCTTGCGCTTTGTATTGCTGGCTTCAATTTGCTCAAGATTTGGTTCAAACCCCGGTTCCCATCGAATGGGTAAATGCTCACCTGTGAGCTTTTCTATTTGTTCCAGTAGGTATTTCTCTTTTTGGGAAACCAAAGAAACTGCAAGGCCAGAATGCCCCGCTCTGCCAGTGCGGCCGATACGATGAATATAGTCCTCGGCGTTGTAAGGTAATTCAAAATTTATTACGGTCTGCAATTGTTCGATATCCAAACCGCGGGCCGCTACATCAGTGGCAACCAGCGCGCGTACTTGACCAGTTTTGAACGCATCAAGGCCTCTATCACGAGCACCTTGGGATTTATCTCCGTGCACTGCAGCACAATTTATTCCGTCTTTTTCAAGTTCCTTGGCTAGCGCATCAACCGCCTGTTTTGTACGAGTAAAAATAAGCACCTGCCGCCAGTTATTTGCGCCAATTAAATAGGCTGTTAATGCTGCCTTTTGTTTGTTATCAGTCTCATAAACACGCTGTTCTATTTTTGTAGTTGTGGCATTGCGTGTAGCAACCTCAATTAATTTTGGCTCGCGTAGAATGGTTTTGCTCAAGGCATACACTTCATCATTGAATGTTGCGGAAAAAAACAAGGTTTGGTGTTGCTCGGGAAGGCGTTTAAGAATGCGCTTAATATCAATAATAAACCCCATGTCGAGCATTCTATCGGCTTCATCAAGCACTAGGGTTTCAAGAGCACTTAGATCAATGTATTCTTTAATCGCAAGTTCCAGTAAACGTCCTGGGGTTGCAACCAAAACATCACAGCCTGCATTTAGCGCATCAATTTGCGGATTGATACTAGCACCGCCATATGCAACCACCGAGTTTAGATCTAAGCCTTCACTGTATTTTACGAAGCTTTGATGCACCTGCTGAGCAAGTTCTCGAGTTGGCGTCAGCACTAATACTTTAATCTGGCTCCCAGCTTCACCAGCTAAATAACGTTGAATTAAAGGCAATGCGAAGGCTGCGGTTTTACCGGTACCGGTTTGTGCGCCAGCCATTACATCATGGCCAGCGAGTACTTCAGGAATTGCCGCTTGTTGGATGGCCGTCGGTATCACTAATTACATGAAAGATTCAACATATTGCATAAATTAGTAGCTGATCTCTATACCACATTTGTTCATTAGGTCTTAAACATCTCTTAAACTCTAATTGAATCAGTAGTAAAGCCAAATTGCTTAACGAATGATATCCGGAGGAAATCTGTGATATTCATAAAATTTTATCCGATATCAATGAATGTCTGAACCTTAATTTATCAACGCCTTTTCAAGGCTCATTATACTATAGAATTACACCTACTTATCAAACGAAGATTTGACACTCTAAAATATTTATTATACTTTAGTTTAAACCTCATCTGTAAAGATGAAGTTCAAACATGGACTTAACCTATATTTCAAGGACAAAGAAATGAAACTTACTACAAAGCATATCTTCTACTTTTCGGCACTAATCAGTATATTTTTTCTTGGCACTACTTCTTACAAAGTTTTTTCCGATGTAACCAAAATAGATCCGGTTTTAGAAAGTAAAAAAGAATTAACGCTAGAAGATGGAGACATCGCTACCATGTCAATGACTCCAATTGAGTGGGGGATTGGCGGGGGCTATACTGATTATGGGAGCGCTTTCACAGTTGGAGCGGCGACGCCCTTTAACAATAATCCAAGTTCCGGATTTATGAATTTCAGCGTTAACTTGGCAACACTTAATAATTTAGGTGGATTTGGGGGGTAGCTTCGGTGATGAAGGCCCTCAAGACGATGTGTACGATTGTAAAATGAGAGTAGCTAACAATCTCGAAAGTTGTATGAATGCTGCGAATGATGTTGCACTTTATCAGTCAATAGCAACTGGAATTTTTGCAGTTGCGGCTGGTATATTTTCAGGTGGAGTTGGAGCAGCTTTTATTGGAACTGTTGGTGCAGCCGAAACTGCCCATACATTTAATGAAAACGTAAATAGATGTACGAGAGATAATACACAAGGCAATCTAGAGTGTGAAAGAAGATGAATATGATTAACTATATTGTGATGTCCAAAAAAGAAGCGTCGTACTGCATCTACCTTCCTATTATTATTTACTCGGTTGGTGCGTTATTCTTTGATGCGTTTGAGTTACATTTTGTTTTTGGGTATTTAATTTTAGGAGCATTCGCCCATATTTCATATCAATGGTACAAAAATAATAAGTCAAAAATTATAAATAAAGAAATTCAAGAAGATGCAAGGTTTTTATATTTAATACCTTCAATCGCCGCTTTGTTTCCTATATTTTTGTTTTGGTATTCGTCAGTATCTATTAATGAAATTGCTTTACAGAGCGACAATAATAAAAACATTCACGAAGAAAAAGAAGCGATTTCCGTTTATAGTGAAAGGCAAATAGAGCCTTCAATTAACTCAACTTTTGAAAACAAAGAACGAGGACTTAACATTGATGAAGTTGAAGACATTACTTTATTCGTGCCAGTTCCTAATAGTCCTAAATCTTCAATGACGCAATTAGGAACAAAACTGATCGGTGTTCTGAATCGAATTAGTGGAATTGAAGAATTGAGTGAAGATACCAAATCCAAAATCGGCACCGATGTAGCTCGTCTTCAAGGACTTATTTTAAAAAAAGACTGGGATGGATTTTTAAGTGCCGCTGATACTTTTTCTGCAGATTATCCAGATTCAATTAGTAATCTCGCAAATACCGCCATAATGGTTGAGGCTCCGATTGAAGTAATTCTCAAATTAGTAACACTAGGAGCAAAAATATCAGCCGCATCTATATTACATCTTATAAAATCCGGTGATTTTAACACAGTCATTACATTAGAAAATTATGGAATGAAACCGGATTCAGAAATGTTCAAAAATTTCAATGTAATTGACGCAGCCTTGATGGGGCCAATACAACCAAAATCTTTCGAATTTCTAGTAAATAGATATCAAGCAACCTATGGTTACAGTGAAATTGGGACAGACACTATAGGAAATGCGATTATTTTTTCTAGAGCAAATCGCGATTTTATCTCTTATTATATAAGTCTTCTTTTAAAAGGTAGTGACAAGTTTTCCGATCACCATCGAGCATTGATGGCTTCGTTAAAACAAGAGGATGAAGCGATTTATACTGAGCTCGTGAGTTCCTTTCCAGAGTTAGCCCATTCTTACAAGGTTGAAAAACAGATCAAGGAAAATCTATAACAGCTAAAAACTCTCGTTTAAAGATGACAGATCCTAGAGGATTTGTCATCTTTAGATTAATAAGGTTTTATAAACTATTAACCAGAGAAATCTATTTTTCAATTTTTATTCCTAATTACAAACTTACTCAATCACAATCTCATTTGATCCACCATCGCCATACATATCTGACGCATCTTGTTCCGTTTATTTATTAAAGATCCAATTACTTTTACGGACTAAAACTGAATGCAAATTAATGTTTAAATAGAATCACTTGCCGATACAAAATAATTTATAGGAACTTATGCATGCTACGACACTAATAACTATACAATACTCTTCGATAAATGGTGTAGTGGTCAAGTGTTTTTGGCCACGGGTTTATAGTAATTCCAATATCTCTTTTCTGATTCATTTGGCGTCAAACT
>CANMCE010000023.1 GCA_947496235.1 uncultured Glaciecola sp.
GCGTGCGTAGCTCAGCTGGATAGAGTACCTGGCTACGAACCAGGCGGTCGGAGGTTCGAATCCTTCCGCACGCGCCACATACAAAAAAACCACCCATCGGGTGGTTTTTTTGTATGTGAAGCCTTTGGCAGGTGCCGAAACGGATCAGGTTTGACAAATTAATAATGGAGCCGTAGTTCATTTAATAATGGAGCCGTAGTTCATTCTCACCTTTAACGTAAAAAGACAAGTAACGTCCCGCTGGTTGGTGAGAATGAACTACGGCTCCATTATTTACGGCTCCATTATTTCTATGCAAAGGCTAATTTTTCATGTATAGAAGATTCAAGCGTGGATAAGTGAATAAAAACTGTTAATTATTCGTTAAATTTGCATATATTCGCAGTTCTTTGTATAAAAAATGAATATTTTAAGTATTTATACTCTTTATGTTCTCTATTTTTGATTGAGTTTTACCAACTGTCGTGATATTTACTATGACAGATTTTTGACACTCAAGAAGTAAGAGGATGGCACATGGCTGATCAACTTTCGGAAGCAGGATTATTATTAGCAGTAGGCATGGTGGTAGTCTTTGCCTTTCTAACCTTATTAATCGGCGGTATTAAGTCAATCGAAGCTTTTGTGCGTGCTTTTCCTAGTAAAGAAGAACAAGCAAATAACAATAAAAATAAAACTCAAGCGAAAGCTGCGACAGAAATAAACCCAGACATTGTGGCTGCGATAAGCACTGCTGTTCACGTACATCGACACACAACTAGATAAGGGCTTTTTATGTCTAATCCACTAAAGTTAACGGAACTGGTATTTCGTGACGCACATCAATCACTCTTAGCAACTCGCCTACGAATCGAAGACATGTTACCCATCGCAAAGCGCGTAGATGAAATGGGCTTTTGGTCCGTAGAAACTTGGGGCGGTGCTACTTTTGATGCCTGTATACGTTATTTGGGGGAAGACCCTTGGGAACGAATTAGAGCACTGAAGGCAGCAATGCCAAATACTAAGCAACAAATGCTATTACGAGGTCAGAACCTTTTAGGCTATCGTCATTACGCGGATGATGTTGTTGAGAAATTTGTTGAACGCGCACATGTAAATGGTGTTGATGTTTTTAGAATTTTTGATGCAATGAATGATGTAAGAAACCTAGAAACTGCCATCGCCAGTACTATAAAGGTAGGTGGTCATGCACAAGGTACCCTTGCATACACCGTGAGTCCAGTACATTCATTAGCCTTCTGGTTAGATATGGCGAAGAAACTAGAGGACATGGGGGTTCATTCAATTTGTATCAAAGATATGGCGGGCCTATTAAAACCTTATGATTGTGAAGAGTTGGTCACTGAGCTTAAGCGCACGGTAACAGTCCCTATTGCAATGCAGTGTCATGCAACCACAGGGTTAAGTACAGCGACCTACCAAAAAGCTATTGACGCTGGTATTGATATGCTAGATACCGCTATTTCTTCAATGTCGATGACCTACGGCCATTCCGCTACTGAAACTATGGTGTCAATTGTTGAAGGAACAGAAAGAGACACTGGCATTGATTTAGAAAGTTTATCTGATATTGCAGCGTATTTTAGAGATGTTAGAGCTAAGTATGCAAAATTTGAAGGTAGCCTAAAAGGCGTTGATGCGCGTATCTTAACAGCACAGGTTCCTGGTGGCATGTTGACCAATATGGAGAGTCAACTAAAAGAGCAAGGCGCTCAAGATAAATTTGATGAGGTGTTGCAGGAAATTCCTCGTGTAAGAGAAGACTTAGGTTTTATTCCTCTAGTAACACCTACATCGCAAATTGTTGGTACTCAAGCTGTTATTAACGTGTTAACGGGTGAACGTTACAAGTCTATATCCAAAGAAACCGCAGGCGTACTCAAAGGTGAATATGGCGCTACGGCTGCTGCTGTTAATAAAGAGCTTCAAGATAGAGTGCTAGAAGGGCAGGAACCAATCACTTGTCGTCCAGCAGACTTGCTTAAACCTGAACTAGCAACTCTAGAAACTGATCTTGATGAAATAGCCAAAGAAAAATCCTTAAAGATTGCTGATGAAAAGATTGATGATGTTCTGACCTATGCTTTATTCCCACAGATTGGATTGAAATTTCTCGAAAACCGCGACAATCCTGCGGCCTTTGAGCCTGCTCCATTAGAACCAGGAAAAGAAATAGATGCATCCTCTACATCACCTGTCGCTGGAGAAGCTGCAAGTTATGATGTAAAAGTGGAAGGTAAAGTCTATCGCGTGGAAGTGGCTGCAAGTGGTGAACTTGCGTCGATAATACCTGCGACCGGGGCTCATCAGGCTGCTCAAATGACAACCAACACAACGCCTGCACCCGCTGCCGATGTACAGGCAATTAATTCTCCACTTGCCGGAAACATATTTAAAGTGTTGGTCAATCAAGGAGACCAAGTAGATGAAGGGGATGTTATTTTAATCCTCGAAGCTATGAAAATGGAAACAGAAGTGCGAAGCACTTGTTCGGGTACTGTACAGTCTATTTCAATCAAAGAAGGCGACACAGTGCAAAGCGGACAAGCGTTAATGGCAATAGGTTGAGGTAGCGGTTATGGATAAGTTAATGACGCTGTGGCAAAGCACAGCGCTACCTCACTTCGAAATTGGCCAAGTCATAATGATGTTGGTTGGCTGTGTATTACTTTATTTAGCCATCGTAAAAAAGTTTGAGCCTTTACTGCTTATTCCTATAGGTTTTGGGGCCTTGCTGACCAATATCCCTTTAGCTGGCTTTAGCGAAGAAGGCGGATTATTGTACTACGTCTACCATGTAGGTATTGATACTGGGGTTTTCCCACTTCTTATCTTTATGGGCGTTGGCGCTATGACAGATTTTAGCGCCCTTATTGCCAATCCTCGTATGTTGTTACTTGGCGCCGCCGCTCAATTTGGCATTTTTGCCACACTCTTTGGCGCCATCATGCTAAACGCTATTCCAGGTTTCGAGTTTAGTCTTAAAGATGCTTCTGCAATTGCCATAATAGGGGGAGCAGATGGACCAACAGCTATCTTTTTAGCTTCGAAGTTAGCACCTGAGCTTTTAGGTGCAATTGCCGTTGCTGCCTATTCTTACATGGCGTTAGTGCCTATCATTCAGCCGCCAATAATGAAAGCCTTGACCAGTGAAGAAGAACGTAAATTGCCTATGGCACAACTCAGGATTGTGAGTAAAAAAGAAAAAATTCTTTTTCCTATGGCTGTTTTGATGCTGACATTGATTTTCCTTCCATCGGCTACACCGCTTGTTGGCATGTTCTGTTTTGGAAATCTTTTAAAAGAGTGTGGAGTAGTTGATCGATTGAGTAATACGGCGCAAAACGAACTGATCAATACAGTGACAATTTTTCTTGGGTTAGCCGTAGGCTCCAAGTTAAGCGCTGATAAATTTTTGACGGTTGAGACCCTCGGGATTTTGGCTTTAGGTGCTGTTGCTTTTGGTATAGGAACAGCTGCTGGTGTGTTAATGGCCAAGGTTATGAACAAATTCAGTAAGGATAATATTAACCCATTAGTAGGGGCTGCAGGCGTATCCGCTGTGCCTATGGCGGCAAGGGTGGTAAACAAAGTCGGCCTAGAAGCTAATCCTCATAACTTCTTACTAATGCATGCTATGGGCCCCAATGTTGCCGGCGTATTAGGCAGTGCCGTAGCCGCTGGTATTCTGCTCGCGCTGGTGGGTTAAAAGCAAAACAAAGTTGTTTGGAACACAATTTGCATTCGGATAGCTAAATCCAGTATCCGAGTGTAAATTGACGCGTGCAAAACAACACTAAAAATGTCGCATATATAATTAAACAAACAATAGTCTCGTTGTCTATTGCGCTTTGCATTGCGTTGCCGGTTTATTCTCAATCACCCTCTGAAGCCCAAGGTAGTGCCTTAAGATATGCAGACGGAGAAGAGCTACTATTCTCTCTTATTGCTGATAAATACCTATATGGTGAAGTCTACACCATTGTTAAAGATAATCATTATTATATCCTTTTAGATGACTTTACCAATTCTGCTGGTTTTGCTATCAAAAACTTAAGTACTTCGGCAAGTGTGGAATATGCAGGTTGGTGGGCAACCCAAGATAACACCTTTAGTTTAAAAGCCAGCCCGGATATCACCAATATTCAAAGCTATCCAGCAGGAGCTATCGCTTTTGTAGACGTTAATGGCAATGCAGGATTTTTAACCGAACAAGATTTAATCATTCAAGGCGATGAACTATTTGTACGTTCGGACGTGCTGGCGGAATGGTTTAAAGCGAGTTTTACCTTTGATGAAGAACGACTAGAGCTCTTATCAAAAAATGAAGTGTTGTGGCCGTTTCAACAAGCTAAAAAAAGGAAAGCCACTAAATTATATAGTTCAAATCGCGTTGGTGACGCAAAAGAACAGCATCACGATTTTGGTTATGCCTTAAGATCGCCGCAAACGATGGATTTGGTTACTACGGTACAAGGCCGAAGAGTCGAAAGTGAGGATCGTGATTTTAATGCTGGTTATAATTTACTTGGTCGGCAGGATTTGCTCGGTCTTTCAGCTGGATTTTATTTTGCAGGTAATGACGACGATATAGTCAACCAAGGTACCCTAGATTTTAACAAGTATTGGTTAGATGGAAATTCTGGTCCTCTAGGGATGACTAATTTAAACTTTGGGGATATTCAGCCTGTTAGGGTTGGGCGAGAATCAAGTTCTCTTAGCCGAGGCGTGGCAATTTCAAACAAACCACTAAATAATGAAACCTTGCAGGAGCAAGCAAATATAACAGGGCTTGTTCAGGCAGGATGGGATGTAGAGCTTTATCAAAACGGTATTTTAGTCGCACAAGCCTTTGATCAACAAAGCGGTCGGTATGAGTTTTTAGATATTCCATTATATTCAGGACTAAATGAATTTGAGATTGTGAAATATGGTCCTCAAGGTCAGGTTGAAAGAGAGACCCAGGAAAAGGTATTAAGTGCTTCTTTCAGCGATAGTTTCACTCCATTTTATGAAATATCCATAAGCCAAAACAACGAAACACTGTTTAATTTTCAAGATGTTTCTGAATTGGCAGTACAAGATTATGCATTAAATGGTCGTTACGATATGGCCATAGCTGACAACTTTTCGGTTAATCTTGGACACAGTCTTCGATTTGGCTCTGAAGCAATAGACAATACATACACTGCAGGGTTCGCTTACCGACCTTTCGAACGTTTGATGCTGAATTTTGATTATCGTTATTTAGAAAATAACTCTCATTCTATGGAATTTGCCGCTCGAACTGCATTTTGGGGGCAAACTATGGCCGCAAGGCTTGGTGTCATCAAGGATACAACTGAGAGTAGAAACGAAGATGTAGGTTACAATTCATCTTTTTCAATATCCGGTAGTTTACTAACAAGCGAATGGTTAAAGATATTTCAACAAACGGATTTACGTTATTCAAAAAACCTAACGGGTACGCAAGCAATAGCAGCAGTTAATCGTCTTTCACTGCAATTTAAAAAGGTGTCCTTAAATCACAGCTTGAGTTATCAAAATACGGAAGATGAATTTGGCAACACCGAAGACCGTACTATAGGTAATTTAAGTTTAGTGTCTCCAATTGGTAGAGTGTTTACCCGGGCAGGTATTGCATACTCGAAAGAAGTGGATGAAAGTTTTGATATTGATTCAGCTTTTATTGCGACCAATTGGTACGCCTTTAATAAAGTATCTCTGCGTGCTGAAATTGCACATTCTTTTGCTGTAGAAAATACACGTTATAGCTTAGGTGTTGATTGGAAGAGTGATCTTTACGCACTTAACGCGAGGATAGAACATTCAGACTTATTTGACACATCAATAATGTTGAGTGCAAGAATTTCTATGTCTGAAGCACCAACTGAATTTGGTTATATTCAAGATAGGTTATCCCTAGCCAATACTGGCACCATACTGGTTCGTGTTTACCATGATGTAAATAACAACAGGGTTTATGATGCTGACGATATTGCGCTTCCCGAAGTTAAGGTTGAAGCACCTCAAGCAAGAAAGGTAGCCGATACAGACGTGATTGGTATCGCGCAGCTAGATAACCTTCGTAATTTTAACAAAACAGATATTAAGTTAGACAGAACAACCATTAGCGATCCTTTACTTATTCAATCAACTATAGACACTTCGGTAACTCCTCGACCTGGACTCGTTGCACTGGTTAATTATCCTTTATTAGAAGGAGGAGAAATAGAAGGTGAGGTATCTTACGTTGATCAATACGGTCGAGTGCAATTGGTGCCGAATGTACCTATAGAAATTAGAGATGCTAAAGGTAAAATTGTCTATCGCATAAAGTCCGGGTTTGACGGTTACTATTATTTCTTTGGATTACTACCCCACAATTATTCGCTGACAATAAATAAAGACTTTTTGTTAGAAAATGCGTTTACAGATTTTGAACCTATGGCGTTAAATGTTGCCGAGCAAGGCATGCAGTTTTTTGATTTCAATATTAAGTTAAATAAAAAACAAAGCATGGAGGGCTATGTTGTTCATTCTGGTAAGTTTGAAACTGCCACCTATCTCAACTTATATTATGAAGTGGTATCAAATAAATTGTCTGCACTGAATCAAAATATTAGTGTTTCTCCTTTTCAGCATAAGTTCAATGATAACACTTTAACTTTAGGACTAAGCTTCGTCAGTGATAAACAAGATGCCGACTTCCTTTGTGAACAATTAAAACAAATCCTATCTGATTGCCAGATCAGTTCCCATACCGTTTATTTTGCAAATAATAAGTAGATTTGGATCGGTATTTGCAAAATCCACCTTGTAAGGTCAAAACTGTCAAAATTAACCATTTTTTGTCGGGTTTTTGACTCTTGGAAATTAATTAATAAGCCATGCAAAGGTGGACAAACTATGAAATTGACACAACAACTACCCAAGTTATTAGTACTTTCTTTAGTACTGACGTTGAATGGTTGTCTACTTACTGATGAATTTAAAACAGAATTAATTTCTAATTACAATCAGGAAAAATACGGTAGTGACGAGAAAGGGCGCTTTACCAAACAGGAAATCGAAGACAATATTGCCGATTTTAAAGCCCTAAAACCAGATATCGCTAGACTTATTGCATTAGAGTCAGATTTAGCCTATTTATCTCAAACACTGAAAGAGCAAGATAAACCTTCTTTTATTCCCAGCGATGAGACCACAACAAGTGAAGGACTACCTGAACTGGGAGAATTAATAGTCAATCAAGCTTCGACACCAATAAAAAATGTCACACCTAGTACAAGTGATGTAGATAAATTCAGTAAAGCTGCAGATGCTTCCGGAAATAATAAAGTTAAAGTGCAATCAGCTGCTCCAGTGATGAGTGTTGGCGATACTTCTCAAACAATAGCAGAAGTGGATGCTAAATTTTCAAATGCTAATGCAGTTAATAGCCGTCAAAACTCGATGCAGCCTAATGCATCCAGTAGTGAGCAGCTTGTTAAATTTCAACCGGCTAGCTCAGCATCAATAGATAGTTTTAGTTCAGATAAATGTGCAACTAGTACATCAGGCACCTTTGCGATTCACCTAGCTTCATTTTCCACTATGAATAGTGCTAAGACAGGTTATAAGCAACTAGTGGAAAAATATAAAGATGATATCTGTGGCTTAAGTCCTAAAGTCGCTGAAGTTAAAGTCAGAGATAAAACGTTTTTATCGTTACGTTTAGGGCCAATTAAAACTAAAGATGATGCCATGCAGGTGTGCAAACAAATTAAATCTCAAGGTGATTATTGCGCCAGTGCCAAGTTTGAAGGCAGTACCTTATAAAAATGGCTAACAAGATGACTTGGAAAATTCGACTTTGTTATTTATTGATCACAAGCCTGCTAGCTATTTGTTCTTTTGTCAGTCATGGTCAAGAAATAATAGAAGTAACGCCTTTATCTTTTGGTTCCGTGGCTGTGCTGGATAACTCTTCAGTCGGGCATATTGAAGTCGACTCTTTAGGCAATATTAGTATTAGTACCAACTTTGCTGTGTTAGAGCCTCCGCAATATGGAGAGTTTCGTTTAGTGGATTATCCGGTAAACGCTAACTTATTTGTTACCGGCGGTATTGTACAAGCGCAAACCACCAGTGACGCATTTTCCCCAGAGCAATTTACCTTAACCGCTGTTAATACAGTTTCTGTTATTAATATAGGCAGCGATGGGACTGCATTATTGCGCGTTGGGGGAAGATTAGAAACCTCAGGTTCAGGTAGCTTAGTGTTTGGTGATACCACCTACAGCTGTCGTTTAGTTATTACTGTTAATTATTAAGGAAGTTCAGTTTATGCGAATAGTAATTTTTCTTTCAATTTTATTATTTTGTCAGAACATTTTTGCCAATCTACTTATTTCACCAACTAGAGTAAATTTCGATAATAGAGAAAGGATGAAAGAAGTTATTCTTATCAATACTACCACCAAGGCTAGAGTCTATAGAATTGAGTGGGGTGAATACTTAGCCTTGGAAGAGGGTGGTTATAAAGAGTTTGAGGAGCCCATTGCTGAAGTTTCAGCCCTCAGTCCTTACGTTAGAATGACACCCAGACAAGTCCGCCTAGGACCAGGTGAAAGACAAACGATAAAACTGCAACTGCGTAAAAAGGGTAGCATGACAGACAGCGAATATCGTTCGCATTTGAAATTCATTGCACTGCCGCCTGAAGACGAGACTATACCTGAAGATACATCAGAAGGTATGAAGATGAAGATCAATATGTTGGTGAGTTATAGCATTCCGGTTGTTTATCAACCAAAAAAGCTCCATGTTGAAGCGTCTGTTGTTGAATATTCTATAGATAGAAGAAATGATGGCGGTGCTGATTTAAAACTTACGTTGGCTAAAAGAGGTGAGCAATCTGCCTACGGCCGTTTAGAAATTTATACCAAAGATGGGCAAAGAGTTGGATTAGCAAATAACATCAGTATATTTAAAGAACTCGACCGCGCAAAGACAACTGTTAGAATTCCAGAGTACGCCCAGTATGCCAATCAGAGTGAATTTGTTTTGAAGTACATTGGTGAGAAAGAGCACAGTGGAACTGTGTTCATAGACCAAAAATTGCGTATGTAAAATAAAAACTTAAAAAAAATATTAAGGTTTGTAAATTAATGCCGATAGCTTGTTTGTAGGTCATAAAACCTTAACTGCTTCGAAAGAAGCTGACAGAGTTGTCGCAAGCTGTCTTGCGTACTGTGTCATTGATTTTTATTTAAGCAAACGGAGAAAATCCATGTTCAAACGCAATCAATTATATGTATCATTATTTGCGGCCGCTGCGGCTTTGGGTACGACTTCAGCAATGGCACAAGAGTCTGTAACCTCTAGTGCGTCAGTAGTAGTTCAAAACGCTTTTGACTTAGCTGAAGTAGCGCCTCTAGATTTCGGAACAGTTCGCGCAACCGTAGATTCAGACCCAACTGACGACACAACTAACGTAAGTGTTGCTAGTTTCGCTCTTTCACCAGCAGGTACAACTGGTTCAGTAGCAGTAGCTGGTGGTGCTACTACTGTAGCTCAACTAAGTGTAATCAGTTCAGGTACACCAGCAGAGTTCGCAATTACTAATGCTGCGCCATTTACTTCAATTACTTTAAACGCAGTTTCTGACTTCGATCTAGTTAACTCAGCTGCTGCTCCTGGTACTGCTGTATTCGGTGTAACTTCTGTAGTTTTCCGTGAAACAGGTGCAACTGCAAACGGCACTTCAGTAACTACTGACATCAACGGTGAAGCTGGCTTTACTTTAGGTGCAACTTTAGAAACTGACGACGCAACTACTGCGCAAACAAACTATTCTGACGGTACTTACTCAGGTACTTTCGTAATGGAAGTGCAATACTAAGAAGTTATGCATTTAAACGTTTAAATGCGCGAAACGACGTCATTCGAAAGCCCGCAATAAAGCGGGCTTTTTTACATCTGACTAAAATGTTTTTCAACCAAATTAAAATGTGAATAAACCAGTTTTTGAGTCACCGCTTGTTGAGGGTTCGCAAATACTTCTTGAGTACTTCCTTCTTCGATGACTTTTCCTCTATCTACCACCAATACACGATCACTGATATGCCGGACGATGCCGATATTGTGTGAAATAAACACAAAACCTAGGCCTAATTCTTTTTGCAATTTTAAAATCAAATTCACAGTTTGTGAACGCACGGAAGGATCTAATGCGGCGAAAGGTTCATCTGCGACTATGATTTTTGGATCAAGAATCAAAGCTCGAGCCAAGGCCACCCGCTGTTGTTGACCATCAGACAACATATGGCGATAAAAGTGGTAGTGTTCTCTAAGTAATCCAACCTGAACTAGGGTGCGTTCGATTTTTTCTCTACGTTGGTCAACCCCTAAATCTGAGTTTATTTGCAAGGGTTTGTTTAAAATACTGCCAATGGAAAGTGCCGGATTTAACGAATTAACGCTATGTTGCAAAATCATGCGAACGGCGCGAGTCCGGAATTTTGAATTTTGTCCTATGTCGTCATCATCTAATATGACTATTTCACCTTTTTCAGGCTTAATAGCGCCAACCAATGCTTTGGCAATGAGTGATTTCCCTGAACCATTATTCCCTACAATAGCAATGGTTTCACCGGCGTTTAAATGAAAACTGATAGGCCCTAAATGAAATTTTTGCTCAGGACTAAAAAAACCACGCCGACTGACGTAAGTATATTCGATTGATTTTACGTCAAGTATTGGCTTCACAAATGCACCTCACGATCAGCCTTTTTCACATTAGGCAAATGTAATGGAAAATGACAGCTGTAATAGTGTTCTTGAATATTTCGTGGAACAGGGGCAATAACACAATCTTTCTTAGCATTTGGGCAGCGCGGGCCTAATCGACAGCCAGTTGGCAAATGTTGAAGGGTTGGAATTGTGCCTTCAAGAGCCACCAATGGTGATTTTGGCGCTAACGACACCTGAAAGCTAGGCGCGCTGTCTAACAAAGCTTTGGTGTAAGGGTGAAGAGGGCGCTTTAATAAGGATTTTACTTTTCCTGACTCTACGGTTTGACCACAATAAAGAACTGTCATCGTATGGGACATACTTGTGATAGCTAACAGATCATGACTCACAAATAAAATAGCTAATTTCTTGGTTTTGTTTAATTTGGTCAATAAACGCAATATTTGCGTTTTGGTGGTACTTTCCATTCCGCGAGTAGAATCATCTGCGATCAAAATTTTCGGTTCAGAAGCCAAGGCCATAGCAATCATAATTTTTTGGCTAACGTCGGTCGGTATTTCGTGTGGATAGCTATCTAAATATCGCTGATGATTTTTAATACCGACTTTATGCAATAAAGAAATAGCAAGCTGCTCTCTTTGTTTACTGCGTTGCCAAAACCATTTTTTATCGATTAGTTCTGGAGGAATACTTTCTTTGATTTGCTCTTTAATATTCACCGAAGGATCAAGAGCTGAGGTCGGCTCTTGAAAAACCACGGCGATTTCTCTTCGCATGACTTCTCTTCGTTTACTTCGAGACATGCCCAGTAAACTTTGCCCTTTATAATTGATTCGGTCAGCTTTAATTGACCAGTTGCTGGGCAAGGCACCGATTATGCTACGTACAATCAAGGATTTTCCTGAACCTGACTCGCCTACCAGTGCTCTAATTTCACCTTCATCCAATGTAAGACTTACTTTATCCAAGGCCTTGATAGATTCGTTGCCCGTATCAATGTATAAACTCAGATTTTTTATATCTAATAATGCCATTAGTGAGATAACCTGTTTCTTAAGGCAGAACGTAGGCCTTCACCCACAATATTAACGCTTAACACCATAAGTAAAATGAAAAAACCAGGAAGCGCCACTAACCAAGTAGCTACATAGGCAACATCTAAGCTTTGCGACAGCATTTGACCAAGTTCGATAAAATTACTCTGCGCACCTAAATTGAGAAAGCCAAGTGCTGATATGTCTATAATTGCAATAGACAGGGCTAATGACGCTTGGACAACAATAAGCTCAACCATACCTGGTAGTATTGAGTGAGTGAATATTTGTAATGGCCGAGCACCGTCTAGCTTGTCGAGCAAAACATATTCTTTTTGCAGTTCACTTTTGACAAAGGTACGAGTCTGGTGCACAAATTGAGGAATAAGCGCAAGCGTGATGGCTAACATGCTATTGACTAAACCAGTGCCAAGAATTGCCACAATAATTATGGCAATGAGTAAAGTGGGAATCGACATTATGCTATCAAATAGATGATTCACAACGCTCGATTTGACACCGCTTAATAGTCCAGCAATCGCGCCCAAACTCACCCCTACAACAACCGCGACTATGACCACTAACAAACTGCTACCAAAGGTTATTTGACTTGCGTACAGCAATCTGGATAACACATCTCTGCCTAAACCATCGGTCCCTAAAATATGTACCACAGTACCGTTAGGTTCCCATGCAGGGGGCAATAATATGGCATTGGTATTTTGTAAATCTGGGTCGAAAGGCGCTAAAAGTGGACCAATTAACGCAATAGTAAAGAAACTTAGCAGCAGTATAAAACCTATCAAAGCAATGTGGGATCGTCTAAATTCAATCCACACATGCATAAGTGGAGAAGGGTAGTATTCTTCTTGGTAGTGACTAAAACGTTGCATGCTCTACCTTCTCTCTCGTTGGGTCTATGGCTCGAGTTAAAAACTCTGTTGAAATAGTAAGTATCATTACCACAATAGAAACGGCTAACATACCTATTCTAATGGCAGGATAATCGTGTTGGTAAATTGCTTCAATTAACCATTTACCAATGCCCGGCCAAGAAAAAATTGTTTCCACAATCATTACATTAGTGATTAAGGTGGATACTTGCAACGCCAAAATGGGCAAAATAGGAATTAGCGCGTTTTTAAATCCGTGTTTTAAAAATATTTGCCAAGGACTGAAGCCTCGGCTTTTGGCCGCAATAATATACGATTTTTCCATCACATCCATTATGCTGCGCCGAACAAAACGGGCAAACAAAGCTGTCGTCACTACAGATACTGCTAGTGTTGGCAATATAAGGTGGCGAAAGGCATCTTTGTATGCAGCAGATTTGTCTTCGATATCTGACAAAGCAATGTCAATTAACACAAACCCAGTGACTGAAGGAAGATCATACAGTAAATCTAATCTTCCTGAGGTTGGAAGCCAATTTAATTGAAGGCAAAAAACCGTTATGAATATTAGCGCAATCCAAAATACGGGAAAACTATAGCCTACGATAGAAAAAGTTACTATGGGAAAATCAAACCCTTTATGATGGCGCAGCCCACCAATAAAACCGAGTGGAATTCCCACTAAAATAGAAAACAAAAGAGCATACACAACCAGTTCAATTGTCGCCGGGAAAAATAGAGCTACTTCAGTTTTTAAGCTTTGTTGAGTGGCAGTACTCACACCCCAATTTCCAGAGAACAAGTTCTCTATATAAAACACAAACTGGTGAAAAATAGATTTGTCTAACTTAAAGGCTATTTCCAGCGCTTCTCGTTGTTGCTGAGTTTCTGGGGTAATACCGGTGATATTAGTAAGTAAGTCACCAGGAAATAAATAAGGAAGAAAAAACGAAAATACCAGCAACACAAATACTGTCAGCACGATTAAATTGATATAACGGATACTCAATTTAATCATTACGCACCTCTGCTTCCTGTATCGCTTGGATGCGTTTTACTCGTTCAAAACTAATACCACCAAAAGGGTTTATTTCCATTCCAGTAATATCTGCTCTTGTCGCTTGATATTGATAAGCGTGGGCAATAGGCATTAAAGGGAACTGTTCAAAGATTAATAAGTTTGCTTTGTGGTAAATAGCTCTACGTTTTTCTATGTCATCCGTCAATAAGGCTTGTTCAATTAACGCGTCGTAATCCTTATTACACCAAAGTGCTCTGTTTGTGCCTGAAGGTATGGCATCGCAGGTAAGTAAAGGGCGGTAAAAGTTGTCTGGATCGCCATTGTCAGCTTTCCAACCTATAAGTACGGAATCGTGAAAACCATTGGTTAAATTCTGGCGAAATAAATTCCAATCTTGGCTAACAATGTTTACTTCAATGCCGACATCTTCCAAATATCGTTTAATTAATTGTGCCATTTTCAACGCGTTAGGGTTGTATGCTCGTTGAACCGGCATGGCCCAAATATCCATGGTAAAGTTTGCTGGTAACCCAACTTCAGTAAGGATTTCTCGGGCTCTAACTGGGTTGTAGCCTAATTCGCGAGCGCCAGATTCGTATGCCCAAGAGGTTGAGGGTACTATACTCTTAGCTCTAGTCGCTTGGCCTAAATAAACAGCATCTATTAGTGAGGTTTTATCAACCGCCAAGGCTAATGCTTTTCTCACTTCTGGGTTGTCAAACGGAGGTTTACTTGTATTAAATGCCCAATAACCTATGTTTAATCCAGGCTCTTCGTACAGGCTTAAATCTTCTCTTTCTTCGATCACAACCAAATCGTTTTGCGACGGAAAAGCAACTGCATCACATTCACCGGTGATAAGTTTAGCCATGCGTAAAGAACTACGTTGAGTGATATCGAAAATCAGCTGGTCTATCCCTTGAGACGGTCGAAAATAAGATTCGTGGCGCTGGTATCGGATAAACTGATTTTGCCGAAACTGAACAAATTTAAAAGGGCCGGTACCTACAGGGTATCGATCAAGCCTACTTGGACTGCCTTCTGCCAACAACTTCATGGCATATTCGGCGGAAAGCATCACTGAGAAGTCAGTAGCTAAATTGGCTAAAAACGAGCTGTCTGGACTATCTAAGGTTATTTCTACTCTATAACCATTAATGCGTCTTACTTCTTTAATGGTATCGGCCAAGCCTAAGCTATCAAAATAAGGGTAACTTCCACCATTTACATGGTGATAAGGATGAGATTCATTTTTCCATCGTTCAATACTGAAAATAACATCATCAGCATTAAAAGAACGTGATGGGGTAAAATAGGCAGTAGTATGAAACTCTACGCCTCTTCTGAGTTGAAAGGTGTAAGTTAAACCATCATCACTGACTAACCAACTACTTGCCAAGCCAGGTTCAATACGACCATTTTCCGGATTGAATTCTAATAAACGATCGTAAATTTGATGAGCTGTTGCGTCAGCAGTGGTACTTGAAGTATCTAATTGAGGGTTAAAGGTTGATGGATTACTTTCCGAACAATAAACCACAGCATTTTTTATATGTTGAATATCACGCTTTTCACAGGCCGCTAGACAACCGCAAAGTAGTAACGCGATGAGAATTCTACTCAAGTTTGCCAGATAAGATTTCATGCTAAATGCTATTGTTATCAAGTAAGTTATATTTTTTTAAATAGCCTCTAAGTTGATGATACGTCAAAGATAACTTTTCTGCAGTTTTTTTCTGATTGAATTGAGATTCAGACAAGGCTTTTTTTATCATATCAATTTCATAGTCTTGCGCTGCTTGTTTTAAATCGATAGGCCATTCTATTAAATTACTAATAACAGATAGCTTGTCATTATCTTCCTGAGTACTTTCAGTCTTTTCTGCTGCAGGTTTTGCAACTCTAGTTTCTTGCGTTTCAGCCTTATTGTCCGACGTGGCTTGAGGTGCGGCTGCCTTAATGCGTTGCTGAGGTCTAAATTTAGATTCAAAAGGGTCTAACACTATATCATGCACAGGTAGGTGGGGTGAGTTTCGATATACCGCACGCTCAACTACGTTTTTTAATTCTCGGATATTACCAGGCCAATGGTAATCCATGAGTGTTTGAGTGGCTTTTTTGCTAAATCCGCTAAAAAATTCGAGTTCTAATTCTCGCGCCATATTAATTGCGAAATGTTCTGCCAGCGTCATTATATCCTCACGACGCTCTCGAAGAGGTGGAACTGTAACTACATCAAATGCTAAACGGTCCAGCAAATCCGCTCTAAATTCACCGGCTTCAGCCAAACTCGGCAAATCTTCGTTAGTTGCTGCAATTAACCTAACATCTACTTTAATTGTACGGGTGCCGCCAACGCGTTCAAATTCACCATATTCAATGACGCGAAGTAACTTTTCTTGAATTAAAGCTGAGGTGTTTGCTAGTTCATCTAAAAAAAGTGTACCTTCATGGGCATATTCAAAGCGACCTTCTTTGCGCTTACCAGCGCCAGTAAACGCACCTGCTTCATAGCCAAATAGTTCACTTTCCAATAAGTTATCATTTAAGGCTGCGCAATTGAGTTTAACGTAATTTTGCTCCCATCGAGTTGATAAGTAATGCAGTCGAGCAGCAATAAGCTCTTTACCAGTTCCACGTTCGCCGATAACTAGAACGGGCTTATTAAGAGGGGCAAGTTGAGAAATTTGTTCAAGTATTTCTAGAAAGCTGTTAGCTTCACCAATAAGGTTGTCACTTTTTGAAAACCTACTCACTGAGGATTTCCTTAACAGTTGGTCAAATTCACTAAAATCTAGTCTACTTCAAAATAAAATCCTAAGCCAGTTATATTTCGATTGGCAAAATAAGTATTAAAAACAACTAGATAGTATTTAATTAAAAACTGGCAAGCTACTTGTATAGTGTTAGTAAGTCATTAACCCCGACGATGGGATTTATAAATAACTGAGGTAACAATTATGGGAATCTTTTCACGTTTTACCGATATCATCAATTCGAATATCAACGCGATTTTAGATAAGGCCGAAGATCCAGAAAAAATGGTGCGTCTAATCATTCAAGAAATGGAAGATACTTTGGTCGAGGTGCGCAGTGCTTCAGCTAAAACAATAGCGAGCAAAAAAGATGTTTCGCATCAGATTAACAAATATGTGCAGGAAGCTGCAGATTGGGAAGGTAAAGCAGAGTTGGCGATCAGTAAGGATCGTGAAGATTTAGCTAGAGCTGCTTTGCAAGAGAAACAAAAAGCCAATGATGCTGCTGATGCTTTGAAAGAAGAATTAGCACTTATTGAAGACGAATTAAGTAAACTACAAAACGAAACGGCACAGCTTCAAGAAAAATTGGCCGATGCCAAAAGCCGTCAGAAGACCATTATTATGCGTCAGAAGACAGTGAGCTCAAGACTCCAAGTAAAAAAGCGCTTGGACTCTTCAGCCGTCGATGCAGCTATGGGACGCTTTGAGCAGTTTGAACGCAAAATCGATGACTTAGAGTCACAAGTCGAAGCTTATGACTTAGGTAAGAAGTCACTTAAGGACGAATTTGCAGACTTAGAATCAGATGGTAAAATTGATGATGAGTTGGCTGCTTTGAAAAAGAAAATGCAGGGTAAGAGTGGGTCAGCTTCAGTTTCTGAAGTTAAGCCAAAAAGTAAAAAGGCTTAGTTGATTGAGACTCAGCGAGCTTTTAAAGAAAAAGCTCGCTCCTTGTAATAAATTGATTGGAGACAGCAAATGGACGAACTGATTGTAATTTTTATGGGTGTTCCCTTTATCATATTCATGGTTTTTGTTGCGCCCCTTTGGTTGTTTTTTCACTATCGTAGCAAGAAAGTGGTTTCGCAGGGATTGTCAGAGCGAGAGCGCCACGTGTTACAAGAGCTAGTTGAACGTGAACAACATATGAGCGATAGAATTAAAACCCTTGAAGCCATATTAGATTCAGAGTCACCAAGTTGGAGGGAGCGAGCATGAATTACCGTAAAAACCTGTTTAGAAATCCCAAACAAGGTAAAATCTCAGGTGTTTGTGCAGGGATAGCTGAATACTTCAACATAGAAACTTGGCTAGTTCGTATATTAACCGTAACAGCGTTTTTACTTACGACAGGTCCCTTTATTTTTGTTGGTTACGTGTTGTTGTGGGCAATTTTAGACAAAAAGCCTGAAGATTATGAATATAATCAATACAACGAAGAAAATGCCAGTAACCCTAAAAGTCCTTCTGATGCGAAATACAAGGGGTACGTAAACCCAAATAGTGACAAAGTTTCAGTTAAAGATACAGTATGGCGAGCAGGCCAAGCGCCAAGAGAAGCATTTAAGCAGGTGCAACAGAAGTTCATAAGAGCCGAAAACAGGTTACGTAAAATAGAAAGTTATGTTACCTCCAATGAATTTCAATTAAACCGCGAAATCAAAAAGCTTTAGCAAAACATTTATCTCAATTTCGAATGACAAATCTCCCCAGCACTGCGTTAGGTGCTGGGGATTTTATTATCCTAAATGTAATTAAATATTTACAAAATCAACTGGTAATATAAGTTTAATGAGAAGTGAAATGCTTAGATTTTTATTCACTTTTTATTAACATTTGCCAGTGTTTTATTAATTACAAACAACTATGTCAAAAACAACAAAATACCTGTCACGTCAACCTGATAGCAAAGGCTATATCCAGTGGACAGAAGAAGAAAATGAACGATGGAATCGATTATATAACAAACAAAGTGCCTTGTTAGATGGACGTGCCTGCCAGCAATATTTAGATGGACTTAAGATGCTTCAGTTGTCTAGTGAGGAGATTCCACAACTATACAATGTCGACGAGGTATTACAACAAACCACAGGGTGGAAAACTGCGCCTGTGCCAGCCCTTATCAATTTTACTGAATTTTTCACTTTACTTGCCAATAAGCAATTCCCAGTGGCCACTTTTATTCGCAGTGAAGATGAATTTGATTATTTAAAGGAACCTGATATTTTTCATGAAATATTTGGCCATTGTCCGTTACTCACCAATCACGCTTTTGCTCACTTTACTCAGACCTACGGAAAGTTAGGGTTAGCTGCGAATAAAGAAGATCGAGCTTATCTTGCTAGATTGTATTGGTTCACAGTTGAATTTGGTCTTGTGAATTCATCAGAAGGTTTACGAATATACGGCGGTGGGATTTTGTCATCTCCAGGTGAAACCTTGTATGCCCTAGAAAGTGACGAACCAGAACGAAAGCCTTTAGAGCCGCTAGATGTGTTAAGAACGCCCTATCGTATCGATATAATGCAACCCATATATTATGTGCTAGCTGATTTCGAACATCTGTATGAATTAGCGGAAATGAATGTAATGTCTCTTGTAGAAAAAGCTAAATCCTTGGGATTGTACGAGCCAAAATTTCCCTTTAATTTCAAAAATGCCAGTTAGGCAGAGTCCATGTGTATGTTGATCTAATGTATTTGAAGCGCGTATTTATTTGGCTATTGCGAGAAATTTTGGTGTGTATTTTTAACATTAGGACTCTGATGAAATGCGTTTAGAAATATCATGTGAAGATAGAGTTGGTATAACTCAAGATGTGCTAAATATTCTGACTGATTACCACATTGATTTACGCGGCATTGAAATTGATGCGTTGGGGAAAATTTTCTTGGATTTTCCAACTATCGAATTTACAGATTTTCAAACATTAATGTCCAAACTTAGGCGAGTTGATGGAATTACTGATGTAAAAACGACTGCCTTTATGCCCATACAAAGGGAAAGAAATCAACTAAGAGCAATTCTACAATCTCTGCCTGATCCAGTCTTCGCTGTCGATACGAATGGCAAGATTATTTTATTCAATGATGCTGCCAAACGATCGCTTGAGATGACATCCGAAGCTATTTTAGCCATGAACATTAGTGAATTCCTTGAGGGCATCAATATTCCTAGGTGGTTAGAAGGTAATGAGGCCAGTGCACAAACGCAGAAAGTAGGCTTTTTAGAACAAGACTATATTTGTGATTTACTACCGATTGATGTTTCTGAAGAAAATGAACAAGCGGTTTATGCTGGGGCAGTTGTAATGCTTAAATCTCAAATTCGCCTTGGTCTCCAATACACGTTATTAAATACTTCTTCGGGGGATAGTTTCACCAACATTGTCGCAAAATCCACTGCCATGCGTAAGGTATTAAGAGAAGCTAAACGAATGTCGGAACTTGACGGCAACATCCTCATAACAGGCGAAACTGGAACAGGTAAAGAGCAATTAGCAAAAGCCTGTCACGACAATAGTAAACGCGCCATCGGTGAGTTTGTATCATTGAACTGTGCGTCCTTACCTGATGATGTTGCAGAGACAGAATTATTTGGCTATGCGCCAGGTGCTTTTGGTCAGCAAGAGGGTAAACAAGGTTTATTTGAACAGGCTGCTGGTGGAACCTTATTGTTTGATGAAGTCAGTGAAATGTCAGCTAATTTGCAAGCTAAATTGTTGAGAGTTCTCGAATATGGCACCTATCATCAGGTAGGGGATAGTCGAGTCAAGGTTATTGACTGCCGCATCATATGTACTAGTTGTAAAGATTTATCTGATCAAGTAGATAAAGGTGAATTCAGACAAGATTTATATTACAGATTAAATGTGTTGTCATTGGTTGTTCCTCCTCTTAGAGAACGAAAACAAGATATTGTGCCTTTGGCCAATAAGTTACTTCTTCAACATAGCAAAACCCTTGGTATTCAGCCACCGAACTGCAGTAAAGCTTGTATAGATTATTTACAGGGATATCCGTGGCCGGGAAACATCAGACAACTTAAAAATGCGTTGTATAGAGCAATTTCATTATCTGAAGGAAAAGAGATTACAAAAGAGGCAATTCAATTACCTGTGTGCAATACAAGAGTAACTTACATTGATGAAAATTTTAATGGAAGCCTAGAGCAAGAAGTTAAAAAATTTGAAAAAGATATGTTAAAAAGGCTATATCCGTCCTATCCTAGTACTCGACAGTTGGCCAAAAAATTGGGCTTAAGTCATACCGCCATTGCGAACAAGTTGCGCGAATACGGTATCAATAAAAGTACAGTTAAGCATTAGTAGGAATTTTACATGAGCATACAGCTATATGGGTATTGGCGTTCTTCTGCCAGTTACCGTGTGCGAATCGCATTAAATTTGAAAAAAATTGACTATAGCTATATCCCTGTGCACTTAGTAGAAAATGGTGGGATGCAAAATTCTGAAGATTATTTGAGATTGAATCCATCTCGCTTAGTGCCCACTTTTGTTGATGATGATATGGATATTACATTGAACCAGTCGCTTGCTATTATTGAGTATTTAGACGAAAAATATCCAACAACTGAACCCTTGTTGCCTCAATATCCTCAAGATAGAGCTCGCGTTAGAATGTTATCTCAAGATCTCGCCTGTGATATCCAACCGCTAGCCAATTTACGGGTGTTAAATAAACTTAAACAAGACTTCAATGCTGACAACGATCAAGTACAAAGTTGGGGAAAGTATTGGATTGAAAAAGGCTTTACTGGCTTGTCTAAAAAATTGGAAACCAGAGCGGGTAAATTTGCCTATGGTTTTGCTGTGACTATGGTAGACGTTTGTATCGTGCCTCAAGTATATAACGCAATCAGGTTTGGCGTTGATTTAGGGCAATTTCCAATCATTAATAAAGTCTACAACAACTGTATGGCATTGGATGCGTTTCAAAAGGCTGCGCCAGATAATCAACCCGACGCAGTAAAGGTGTGAGACGCTTAAGTGTCACAGAGTTTAAAGAGGCAACTCTGTGGTATTTTTTACTTGCTTAAGGGCAAAAGTAGAGCTCAAGTGATCAACCAAAGGCAAGTTGGTTAATTTTGATTTTAATAAGTGCTCGTATTCCTCAATACTTTTAACAATAACTTTCAGTAAATAGTCTTTATCACCGCTAGTAGTGTGACATTCAATTATTTCATCAATATCTTGCACTGCCGCTTCGAATTTGGTCAGGGAATCGCCATCATGATTTTTTAATGTAACATAGATGAACACTGACACACCTAAGTTCAACTTTTTAGCATCAAGGAGCGTCACTTTTTGGCGAATCACTCCTTTGGCTTCCATGCGTTTGACGCGTCTCCAACATGGCGTATGAGAAAGTCCGACGTATTGACTTAATTCAGCCATTGAAACAGTAGCATCTCGTTGCATAACACGAAGAATTTCGCGATCAAATTTATCCAACTTCATTTTCGTTTTTACCTTGAGTAGTCTAGATTTAAAAACACTACTTTAAAAAGAACAATTTAATTTATGCCATATTATAGGATGTTTATCCTAGTTTTGCGACAGTTATTCGCATAAGTCTTTTAGACAATATTTTAGTGTAAGTATTTACGCAACAAACATCCTCAGCAGTCTGCATTACTATTATGCAAACAATAATCATAAGGTATTTAAAATGGCGGTTTTTGAGCATCCAGATTTTGATAAGCACGAACAAGTGGCGTTTTTCAGTGATAAAAAAACTGGATTAAAGGCGATAATTGCTGTTCATAATACTAACCTAGGGCCCAGCCTGGGCGGTTGCAGAATGTGGCCTTACGAAAACACGGCTGCAGCATTAAAAGATGTTCTTAGATTATCTAAAGGAATGACCTACAAAGCGGCGATGGCGGGATTACCCCAAGGTGGGGGCAAAGCGGTAATCATTGGCGATCCGCGTCAACATAAAACGCCTGATTTGATGCGCGCAATGGGAGATTGTGTTAACAAGTTAAATGGTAGTTACATCATCGCTGAAGATTCTGGGATATCGGTATCCGATATTAATGCCATGGGGGAGAGGACGCCAAATGTGGCGGGTAATTTCGCACGTTTTTCATTAGCGCATGAAACATCAGACGGGAACCCTGCTCCAGCTACCGCTTATGGCGTATTTTGTGGCATTAAAGCTGCTGTTGCGCATAAACTATCAAGTGATTTGAAAGGTAAAACAGTAGCTATTCAAGGTATTGGTCACGTTGGTCTTAGATTAGCTAGACATCTGCACCAAGCAGGAGCGAAACTCATCGTCGCCGACATTTTTGAAGATAATGTACAGCTTGCTCATTCTGAATTCGGTGCCCAGATAGTGGCAGTGGAGCAGATTCACCAGCAAGAATGTGATGTGTTCGCGCCTTGCGCTTTAGGTGGCGCAATAAATGAGTTCAGCATAGATCAAATTAAGGCTCCGATAGTGGCAGGGGCCGCTAATAATCAATTGGCGGATAAATCACTAGATTTAGCGCTAGTGACCAAAAACATCACTTATGTACCTGACTACGTCATCAATGCGGGTGGCATCATAGATATTTATTATCAAAGAGATGAGCAGGGGACGGCCGAGATCACTAAACAAAAACTCGAAGCAATTGGTGACACTGTTCAAGAGATTTTAGTAAGAGCGAACAAAGAACAGCGTGGTACAGAAGATGTTGCTAACGAATTAGCTGAACAAAGATTCATCAACTAACATCAATTACCCAACTAGCGCTTGCATGCGAAAGGCTTAACCGTCATAATTCGTCGCGTTAGTTTTCTATGGTGAACTCTGGTTCTCTCGCAATGATAGCGTGGGAACCCGGTCAGGCCCGGAAGGGAGCAGCCGTACCACGGGACTTATGTGCCGAGATGTAGCTGGAGTTCGCCACCATTATTTTGTTGCCTCTTTAGGCCTTTTCTCACCGGCACCATTCAAATAATTCACTGCTTTCTTAACGGCATTCTCGACATTCATTGCCATTTGAAGTCTTTCTGAATTAGGTAAATAAAATGCCATATCTACTTCATATCGAATGTAGCGAGGAGGGAGTTGATTTAATGCTAAGCATACTATGTCGGCAATGTAATCAGCAGAATGCGTATCTGCAATACCTAACTCGTCAATCTTCTCAGAAACTAAATGTTCATAATAGTTATGGATGTCGTTATCAATCTTCATAATTATAACCGTAGATAATTAAATTCTTATTTACAATATATCTGCAAAACTGCGCAAAAATTTAATGGTGTTATCGATATAAGATTTGAAATCTGTTGAAAATTGTACACAAGCACTGGATTTTAAAGCTTACAATAAAAGTATACTAAAGTTTAAATTTAAATCTTGTGTATAAACCCATCAAAGCTTTTCAGCTTATTTATTTGTTTATTTTAGTTTTTTTATTAGCGCAATCTCCATGCTGGCGAAAAATTAATCGTATATGTTGGGCGCCTTATTACCATAGACAATTAATGCCTTACTAAAAAGTATTACCGACCTTGACATTTATGTAACATCCTGTGACTATTTAGGGGATTGCCTCTGTATAAAGAAGCAAAAACTTAATAATGATAAACAAGTCGGACCGGCGTTAAACCCGTTCGACAATTAACTTATGGTTGGGAATATGTCCAAAATGAGCAAGAGAACTCAAATTGCGGCGGTAGTGGTAGGCGCACTAGCAATTGCGACTACTTCAAACGCACTTGCAAACCCGCTTGAAGATGTTCAAAACGAAGAACGCAAAATCTTAGAAGATGCTGTTAAATCACAAAGAAAGATAGACGGATTATTAGACCAGTCGCAAGAACTACTTGTCGAATACAGAACGGTTGTCGATCAAACAGAAAATTTAAAAATTTATAACGATTACTTGGCTGGTCTAGTGGCTGACCAACAGCGCGTAATCGATTCTTTGCAGTCTCAGATTGATTCTATCGAAGAAACGAAACAAAACATCGTGCCTTTGATGACAAGAATGATCGACACTCTTGAAAGCTTCATCAAGCTAGACGTTCCAATCCACGAAGAAGAACGTTTGAATAGAGTTGAGCGCTTACGTGACACTATGACACGTTCTGACGTAACTGTTTCAGAACAATTTAGACAAGTTCTTGAAGCTTACTCTGTAGAAAATCAATATGGTCGCACGATCAGCAGCTACGAAGGTGAAATTGACTTCGGTGGCGAGAAAGTTTCTGTTGATTTCTTCAACCTTGGTAGAACTGCTCTTTTAGCACTTAAATTAGACCAATCTTCTGCTTATGCGTGGAATAATGAATCGCGTGTATGGGAAGAGTTAGGTGATGAGTACCTTGACTCTGCTATTCAGGCTGTTCGTATGGCGCAGGGCTTAGTACCTGAAGACCTAATCAAATTACCAATCAGTGCTGCGGAGTAATCGTCAATGAAAAAAATGATAAAAACTATTTTGACCACTGCATCTGTTGCTTTGGTAATGGGGTCTGCGGTAGCTCAAGAGCCTGCAAGCCTTGAAGAACTGTTGCAAAAGGTGCAACAAGATCGTATTTCAGAACGTAAAATCAACGAAGCAAGAGAACGTGAATTCTTAAGCGATCGTGCTGATAAGCAGGCGTTGTTGAGACAGGCGCAACAAGCCTTTACTGCTGAAGAAAATAGAGGCGAGAGACTAGCTGCTCAATTCGCAACCAATGAACAAGCTATCATTGATAAAGAAAATGAGTTAGAGCAAGCTTCTGGTACTTTAGGTGAGATGTTCGGTGTTGTTAGACAAGCGTCTGCAGATGCATATGGTAACATTTCTACTTCAATCGTAAGTGCAGAGTATCCTGGACGTGACGAGTTCCTTGCTGAAATGTCAAATGAATCAAAAGGTCTTCCTAATATCAAAGAATTAGAAGAACTTTGGTTTGCACTTCAAAAAGAAATGACAGAGTCAGGTAAAGTGTCTCGTTTCCAAGCTGAAGTTGTTGACCTAGATGGTGGTACTTCAACACAAAACGTAGTGCGTATCGGTACGTTCAACTTAATCGGCGAAGAAGGTTACTTAATCTATAATGACGAGTCAGATAAAATTCAACCTTTAGGTCGTCAACCAGAAAGCTATCAAGTAGCATCTACACAAGATCTACGTGACGCACAGAGCGGTTTCACGCCAACTTACGTAGACCCTTCTCGTGGCGCGATTCTTAACCTATTTAAGCAAAAAGCAACCTTGATGGAACGTTATCACGCGGGTGGTATCGTTGGTTACATCATTACTGTTATGTTGATAATCGGTTTGTTAATTGGTGTATTTAAACTTATCCAGTTAAGTGCTATGGCTGCTAAGATGAAGTCTCAGTTGAATAATATCGACAATCCATCTTCTAAAAATGCGCTTGGCCGTATCTTAACGGTATACCAAGAAAACAAAACTGCAGATACAGAGAGCTTAGAACTTAAACTTGACGAAGCTATCCTTAAAGAACTTCCAACGGTAGAAGCTGGAATCAATATCATTAAGATTTTCTCAGCAATTGCTCCGTTACTAGGTCTACTAGGTACAGTACTAGGTATGATTGCAACCTTCCAACAAATTACTTTGTTCGGTACAGGTGACCCTCGTATCATGGCAGGTTCAATCTCAATGGCACTTGTAACTACAGCTCAGGGTATCATAGCTGCACTACCACTAATTTTGGTACACAGCATTGTAGCTGCGCGTAGTAAGTCTATTGTTCATATTCTAGATGAACAAACTGCTGGTATTATTGCAGAGCACGCAGAATCGGAGAAAGCATAATATGATGACCCTAATTGGATTATGGGAATCTGTTAGGGAATTCATCGCTACTGGTGGCGACGTATTGTATTTCGTCGCCTTGGCGCTCTTTTTCATGTGGGCATTAATGATTGAGCGCTATTGGTATTTGACTTCTGTTTTTCCAACTGAGAAAAAACAAATTATCAGTGATTGGGAAAATAGAAACGATACTACCTCATGGTATGCAAAACGAATTCGCGATGCTTGGATTTCCAGAGCCTCTGATAAAATACAGGCTAGATTATTAATTATTAGAACTTTGGTTGCTATGTGTCCTCTAATAGGATTGTTAGGTACGGTAACAGGCATGATCAACGTGTTTGAGACAATGTCTACACAAGGTACTGGTAACCCTAGATTGATGGCGGCAGGTATATCAATGGCTACTATTCCTACTATGGCAGGGATGGTTGCAGCATTATCAGGCATTTTCTTCAGTTCAAGAATTGAAGCTAAAGCTAAAATGCTGAAAGAGTCATTGATTGATAGCTTGCCACATCATCAGTAGAGGTAGTTATGGCTAGAAAAGTTAGAGAACCCGAAGAGGAAGCGCAGATTGATATGACGCCTATGCTTGACATAGTGTTTATCATGCTGATCTTCTTTATTGTAACTACTGTATTTGTAAAGCAAGCTGGTCAAGAAGTTTTAAAACCAGAAGGCGAAACTGCAGTTCAGTACAAAAAGGCGAACATTTTTATTGCGATTACTGAAGATGGTGATGTTTGGATGGACAGACGTCAAATCTCAGCAGAAGCAGTTCGTGCTAATTTAGAAAAACTGTTACTTGAGCAACCAACTGAGGTTGTATTTATACAAGCAGACGAAAAAGCCAAACATGGCCTTGTAATCGAGGTGATGGATCAGGTGAAAGCTGCTGGTATTGATCGAGTAGCCGTGGCAGTGAGGGAGTAATAATGTTAAGACTAATCATTTCCATTATTCTTGGTGCTGCTGTTGCTTTTGCATTGTTTGTTGTAATGGCAAAACTAGTTGAAAATACTGGTGAGCCGGCAAAAGCGGTAGAGCCACCTCCGGTAATTGATATCGTGATGCAAGAGCCTGACGATACGACTCAAACGCGTGTGCGTCAGCCGCCACCTCCACCACCTCCGCCAGCTGAGCCACCTAAGGTTGAATTGGTAGAACCAGAAGCAGCAGAGCCTGACGCTTCTGGGTTCAGTCTATCAATTCCAGGTGTGGATACAGGTGGAGTAGGTGTTAATATTTCTGGATTTGGTGGTCAAATTAAAGATGGTGATGCTACACCAATCTTTAGACAAGACCCTAAATATCCACCAGAAGCCGCCCGTGATGGTAAAGAAGGTTGGGTTTTACTTTCTTTCACTATTAACGAGATTGGCGGTGTTGAAGATGTTGAAGTTATCGACGCTGAACCAAAACGTATATTTGACCGTGAAGCCAAACGCGCACTGCGCAAGTGGCGTTACAATCCAAAATATGTCGATGGTGTAGCAGTTAGACAACCTGGTCTTCAAGTGCAACTAGACTTTACTTTAGGTGACAATTAATTATGAAATCATTTAAAAAAGTATTTATTGCATGTTCTGTATTATCTGTTTCAAGTTTTTCTGCAGTGGTTTCTGCACAAGAGCCTGCAATTGCTTGTCCTGGATATCAAGCGCCTAAAACTGTTTTACTTGGTGAAAGAGTTGGCAAAAAGCTCACAAATGCTTTTGACGCTTATAACGAAGATAGAATAGAAGAAGCGATTCAAATCCTAAGAGATGCAGACCCAAAAGAAGATTTTGATAAAGCTTCAGTTGACCGTTTCCTAGGGCAGCTTTTGTTATCCATGGATGACAAAGAGAAAGATGCCTATGATCTTTTCGTTGGTGCTACAAAAAATAAAGTGCTTAACGACAAAGACCATGCAGAATTGTTAGAGCTTAACGGTCATTTAGCGTTAGCACTAGAGCAATACGCAGATGCTATTGACTGGTATAACAAATGGATGGACTTCACTTGTAAGGAAAGTGAAAAGGTTTGGGTGCGTATCGCTCAAGCTTACAACGAACTTAAGCAATATAGTAAGGTAGTTTCACCTGCTGATAAGGCCATTGCTTTACAAGAAGAACCCAATAAAAATCCATACATTCTAAAACTTAATGCGTTTATTGAGACCAAAGAGTTTTTAAAAGCCGTTAAGGTTGCGGAAACACTTGTACAATTATTCCCTACAGACCGTTTATGGTGGTCACAATTGGGCATGATGTACATGATGGTTGAAGACTATCCTAAAGCTTTAGAAACTTTCTCAGCGGCTCATCGCGCTGGATATTTAACGAAAAAGAACGAATTTAAAGCTCTTTATCAGTTATATGCTCAGTTAGACGCGCCAATGCAAGCAGCTAGAATTTTCCAAAAATATTTGGATTCAGGTGTATTTGATCAAACTGCTGACGAATATGCTGCATTAGCAAATGTTTATCACCAAGCTAAAGAATTCAAATTAGCAGCACAATTTTACGGTAAGGCAGCTCAAACTGACCCTGATCCGGATTATTATAAAAAACAAGGTAACTTGTTATTGAGTGCTGAGGACTATCGTGGCGCAGTTAATGCTTTGAAAAAGGCTATAGATGCTGGAGTTGATGATCCTGAAAGGGTACATTTTGCTCTCATGCAAGCTAATTATTATGCGGGTAATTACAGAGAAGCTCATAGCAGCGCTGTTGAGGCTCGTAAAGATAATAGTCTTCGTAGAAACGTTAACGCGTGGATTGCTCTAATTAAAAATAAAGCCAAAAATAGGGGTATATCTATCTAAGCGCTTTGTTAAATTAGCATTTTAAAACCCGCCTAAAATGGCGGGTTTTTTTATTGTTAATCTACAGGTTAAATTATTGAATGAATCAAGAAACGAATTTGTTCTTCTAGCTGAATTCTCACTTCTTTATGTATCCCTTTTGCTTGCCATTGCTTAATAAGTGTTTGGAGCTCTGTACTAGACTGTTTAATAGCAATATTAAAGACGATTGAAATGACTTTGTTTAAGCTTATCTTTTGATTTAAGAAAAGGTGCAGCTTTTTATGGCTGTATTCATATAGGTCTTGAAAGTTCGGGGTTTCTTCGAAGTTCGCTAAGAGAGCATGATGTTTATTATTGAGACTAGAATACTGTTTAAAATAGTCTAGATCTAACAAAAGCTGAGCTAATAGCGCTTGTTTTTGGGGCAAATGTTGTAATGCGCTGGCAGCGATGTAAAAACAGCTAAAGGTGCCACTAGCACTATCAATCTTTTGTCCAACTTTTATTAAAGCAAAATCATTTTTTTGCCAAAAATTGTGTAAACGATCAGTGAACCCAAAATTTGTACAGAGTATTGAATTAGATTGTTCAGTTGTAGCTCTCACATAATCTAATAACTTGCTTCCAATCCCAAGACCTTGTAGTTCTGGTTGAATTGCAATTCTTAACACACGAAAGAATTTCAGGTGACAAATTGAGGGTTCATTTATATGTAAAGCTAAATTTTGGGTAAACAAATGCCCTTTTAATCTGCGATTTCCTAGTGCAATTTGAGTTGCTAGAGCTTGTTCTATTTCCATGCTTTCATCAATCAGAATGCAGACACCTAATATTGAATCTCTCTTGCTATCTAGGCTGGCCATAATATGGTAGCTATCATCATCAAATATCCTCTGAATATCATTTGGACTTGTCTGATAATGAGCGTTAATTAACAGTGAAACTAATTGTTGATATAAGGAAACTGACGCCAATACATCCGCTTTGTTAAGCGAAATGAAAGTAAAATCAGAAGTTTGCACCTTTACATGACTGCGCAAATTAGTATTCACGGGAAACAATAACTGATTAACCCATTGTTCCAAAGGGTCGTCGATGTACCATCTAAAAGGTGTGTTTAATTCATATATTTTTATATTAGTTATGGATGGAATTAGCCGATTAATTAGACCTCGACCTGTCCCTTCATAGCCATGGGAAGTACCAGCAAAAATGATGGTTTTATATAGTTTTAGATACTGACTGATCAACACTGGTGAAATGCTTGCTATTTCATCAATAAATAAAATATCCGTTTTCGGATTGAGTGCAGCCATATCTGCAGCCGCAAAAGAAGCTAATCTACCAATTTCAGGGGCAAGTTCGGCGATAAATTTATCGATTACATGACAGTTTGAGCGACCCATTGAGGTATAGGTAATGGGTATACTTTTTTCTAAAAAAGACGTAATTAGCTCAGCAAGTAAGGTGGATTTTCCTCTGCCTCTTTCTCCTAAAACCGCATGGATCTGCACGTTTTCAAGACTAGAATCTATCTCTTTTATTACACATGTTTGATGTTCGCTAAGCAGCTCTTCTCTTGTCGATGAATCATCATATTGTTGGATATTTAACGATGCTTTGATATCGATTAATTGAGCAGAAAACCAGCTAGTATTTGGTTGCTGTCGTGCGGTATCTAATAGATGACGTAAAAATTGCGAATCTATGGATGCGAGTGCTGGGACTAGTAGAACAAATCTGCCTGGGCTTTTAAGTAAACCTAAAGCAGCAAAAAATTGTGATGCATCAAAATCATTGGTCGCATCAAACAATAGATAATCAAATTCTTGGCCTAAATAGGCATTGATATTTTTGGCTGTGACTGTTTGGAAATTTTCATAGACGGTCTTAGTAACTACAAGCACGTTTTTCTGTTGCAACAAGGGGAGCTGCTTTGAATGAGTGAATACCGTTTGCAACCCTTCAACTACGGCAAAATCACGATGGTCACCTTCATTTAATGGTGCTTGTAACCAAGTCAAGAATGATGTCATTTCATAGTTCATCTAAAGGCTCATGCTCTAATACTTTGCTTGGTGTTGTTATAAAAGGGTATTATCTCAATATTCTACAAGGAATTTAAAAAGTTTATGCGATTTTTATCAAGACGATTAGTAATGCCAAGTGATTTAAACTACGCCAATTCATTATTCGGCGGTAGAGCTTTGGAGTGGATTGACGAAGAAGCTGCTATCTATGCTATAAGTCAACTTGAAACCAACTGTTTAGTCACTAAACACATTGGCGAGATTAGTTTTGAATCACCTGCAGTGGCTGGTGATATAGTTGAGTTTGGGTTGGAAACTAAGCGGGTAGGGAGCTCTTCTATCACAGTAACCTGTCTAGTGCGCAATAAAGCGACAAAATCTACCATCTGTTTAGCTGACGACATTGTATTTGTGGCACTTGACCCTAATACTCGCAAGCCGAAACCTCATGGTAAAACCTTAGAGATCATTCATCAGCAGAATAAACAAGAAATTGAAAATTTATTTAAAAATAAAGACGCTCTAATACTTTAATTGGGATAAACACCCTGTTAAGATTGTGTCCGTTGTCATTATTCAAGTAATTTCAACAAATAAACCAAGGGGTGCAGCCTAAGGCTGCTGAGATTCAAATTGAAAACCCTTATTCACCTGATCCGGTTAGTACCGGCGTAGGAATGGTTAACTAAAATTTCCAACACCTGCCGCAGAACCGGATCTTTTCGAACAGAAAGGATCCAAATGAAACACAGTTTAGTTTTAACAAGTATTTTTACCTTATTCACACCTTCGCTGTTATCCGCACAGGAAGACTCATCAACGTCTGACTTGGAACGCATTACAGTAACTGCAGATCTCATGCATCGAGATTTATCGCAATTGCCTGGTTCAGCGATAGTTCTTGATGAGCTAGCTATTCAAAAACTAGAAGCCCGTCATTTACAAGATCTAATTCCCGCGCTGCCCAATGTAAATTTTAGCGCAGGGGCCACTCGTGGAAAATTTATTCAAATTCGTGGTATTGGCGAACGTAGCCAGTTTTCAGAGCCTACAAACCCATCAGTTGGACTCTTGTTGGACGATATCGATATTTCTGGATTAGGTGCTTTGGCCACTGTATTTGACATACAGCAAGTCGAATTACTTTCGGGGCCGCAATCTGTTGCATCTGGCATAAATAGCTTGGCAGGGATTATAAAGTTGGTGAGTCAGCCCGCTTCACTTTCTTCATCAAGTCGATTTGCTGCAAGTTACGCGGAGTACGGTGAGAAGCAAATTGGGTTTGCTCACGGCATAAGCATAACGGAAGAAGCAAATTTACGCCTCAGTGCCCAACAAACTAGCTCTGACGGCTTTGTGACGAACGATTACCTAAATCGGGATGATACTAATGGTATCGACGAATTAACGGCCAGTGTGTTTTTGAATTATCAACTTGGAGAGCAGGCTAAAATCGATCTCCGCTACTACCGTTTTGACATTGACAATGGGTATGATGCATTTTCTTTAGATAACGATAATCACACCTTGTCAGATGAACCCGGTTTTGACCGCGCTGATGCTCATGCTATGAGTTTGAAATATACTGGCGATTATGAGAATTTTAGTGTGCAGACAAAGGTTAGCTATCTTACCAGTGAGTTTGACTATGGTTATGATGAAGACTGGACGTACACTGGATTTCATCCATGGGGCTATACCTCATTTGATCGTTATTTACGTGATGTAGAAAGGACTTCGGCTGAAGTTAAATTAGGTTCGGTTACAGCAACTGATATTCCTTGGTTAGTGGGTGTGAATTATACTGACACAGAGGAAGACTTATTAAGAGAATACACATACAACGAGGGTGACTTCACAAGCTTTTATGCACCTGAATCGGCTTCAATTTTTGGCCAATACGGATGGTCGCTAACGGATGACCTAAGAATCAATACGGCGGCAAGAGTTGAATTATTTGATGCGGATTATGTCGATAGTGATGGTTTTAGTGAGTCAATTGACGATACCTTAGTAGCAGCGTCCGCTTCATTAGAATATCAGTTATCAAAGGCACTCATTTACACAACCATAGCACGAGGCTATAAAGCTGGCGGGTTTAATATTGACCAAAGATTAACGGGTAGCAATCGCACTTTTGCGCCTGAATTTAATTGGAGTGCAGAATTTGGTGTCAAAGGACAGGCGCTTGATGGACTCGCTGACATTGCGGTGAGTGTGTTTTATATGCGTAGAAAAGATGCCCAAGTTAATGATTTCGCGACTTTCGAAACTGTTACTGATGAGGGAACTGTTATTACGTCGTTTGCAGATGCAATACGCAATACAGATACTGGGATAAATAAAGGAATTGAAGTAGTAAGCCAATTTTTCGTTAAGGATAATTGGACTTTGCAGGCGAATCTTGGTCTTCTAAGAGCAACCTTCGGCGATTACAATTTACTAAACGGTGATTTCGTACCTAAGCAGGATCAAGCTCAAGCACCCACTTACACTTTATATCTTTCGTCAAATTATGAATTAAATGAAAATCTAGTTTGGTTTATAGGTCTGGACGCAAAAGACGAATATCGTTTTTCAGATGGCCATAACGAAAAAGCTCCATTTACCTTGGTGGTGAATTCACATCTTAGCTACCAAATAGGTAAAAATGTTCTAAGCCTATGGGTTAAAAATTTATTCGATAGAACTGTGTACACCAGAGGTTTTGGCGGCTTTAGTAATGATCCCAGAGATGAATATGCATTTGAAGAGCCGTATTTTCAATTTGGACAACCGCGCCAAATCGGCGTCAGTTATCAATACCAATTTTAAGGGGTAACCAATGAAACTAGCAGTAGAAATTACCTTGTATCCTTTAGATGAAAAATACGTCTCTTTTATCAAAGATTTTATTGATCGTCTAAATCAAAATGAAAACTTACTTGTAAAAACAACAGCTACTTGCACCCTAGTCGTTGGTGAATATGATTATCTTATGCAAGTATTGCAAAATGAATTTAAAACCACTTTTGAAGCAGTTGGTCAGGCAGCTTTTGTCTGTAAGTTTTTAAACGCGACTAATATGGATTTGGGTTAGTTTGGAAATTTTTGAAACCATAATTGCACAATGGCAACAGCAAAATCTGTTAGAGATTATTGCTGTTACATTGTCTGTTGCTTATGTGTGGTTGGCGGCCGAAGAATCTGTATGGTGCTGGCCAGCCGCTTTGCTTTCAACAACCTTGTACACCTATATTTTTTGGGACGTAAGTTATCTCTTCCAAATGTTGTTAAATGCTTATTACATGGTGATGGCAGTGGTGGGCTGGTCAATGTGGTACAAAGGAAAGCAAAACCAACAGTTGGAAGTGAAATTTATGTCACTAAAACAGCATCTTATCATCATCTCCATAGGCGTTATTATCACAAGTATTTTGGTGATATTTGCTGCAAGTTGGCTTAGTTACGATCAACTTATTTTAGATGCTAGCATTACGGTATTTTCTTTGTTGGCGACTGTGTTAACGGTGAAAAAATACCTGCAGACTTGGATTTATTGGACAATAATAAATGCAGCCAGTATCTATCTATTTGCTCAAGCACAATTGTACTTCACTTGTTTCTTAATGGTCATTTACATTATGATTGCGGTCAAAGGATATTTACAATGGCGAAACAGCGCTATTCTCTCATTGGAACAGGCACAGCATGTATAAATTGCCCGAAGATATTCGTCATGAAATTCTAACGCTGAATTTTATCGGCAGTGAATTTACACTCACATCTCTAGATGAAGGAGCAATTAATACTAATTACAAATTAGAATGCCTGGATAATATTTTTTTACTGAAATTTTTCGCCAATAACGAAGTTTTACCGGTAGATAGAGAAGACCAATTGTTGCTGCAAGCAGTGTTGCATAGACATCACTTTGCCCCAAAACCTTTATATATAGCCAAAGACAAAAGCTTTTACATTGAACAGTGGATTGCTAAACAGGCTATTCCCAGTACGTTATTATTGGAAAGGCTTGCAAATGTGCAATGGAAAATTCATGCTTCAGAATTAGAACTCAATTTACCGTTGATGGATTTATCTTCTCACTGGAAACAATATTTAGCCTACATTCCAGATTCACATGTTTTAAAGCATGATGCTGAAGGAATGTTAAGTGACTGGAATTTATATACAAAACAATATTCAGATATTTGTTTATGCCATCACGACCTTCACATCAATCATTTAAGTGGTCAAGATACACTCTGTTATGATTGGGAATACTCCGCTCGGCACTATAGATACTTTGATCTTGCCTGTACATCTGTCAGCAATCAATTTACACCAGCGTTAGAGCAACGGTTTTTACAGCATTATGCTGAGAATGTACAAATAGATAATAATCTAGTGGTAGAAGCGGTTACAAAAGCCAAACCTTTTGTTGATTACACTTATCAGCTTTGGTGGTACGCGAATACAAACGCAGATGAAAGTTAGAATTTGCTTAAATTTACAGCAATCCCTACTTCTGATTAAATAAAGGCTTTATTAATTTTTTTCTATGGCTATAATGCTTGGGCTTTTAGGGGTGTAGTTCGAATTGGTAGAACAGCGGTCTCCAAAACCGATGGTTGGGGGTTCGAGTCCCTCCACCCCTGCCACTTTTCTTAACTGACACTTTACATGGCAGTTTTCAAAATGACTTTAACTCAGTACCAAAAATCTTGTTTACATGCCATGGGTATCCAAACCTTTGTGTATGAAAATAAAGCTGAGGTGTTAAAAAAAGTTTGGCTGTCTCAAGTTTGCCAACTACTCAATATTGATACTGATGCTTGCAAAGTTGGAAATAGCGAACTTCCCGAATTCGATGATAAGCAGCGTGTTTTATTATTACCGGAAAATTCCACAATGACAGATTCAGAATTGAAAAAATCAATTTGGCAATGTTGCCGAGCTTATGTCGAACGCTGAAGCTTTTCAAATAATTTCATTCTCCCGCTCACACTCTAGTCAAGCTTATCAGTTATTTTGTCAGATGCGCGACACACCATGGTCGCAAGAAAGTTTTTTATCTTCAGTCGAGACTGGCGTTTGTTTCATAGCCAAAGACGACGAAATGGTCGTTGGGCTCATTATTTGTTCTTATTGTTTTGAACAAGCTGATTTATTAGATGTTTGCGTATCGCCAGAATACCGAAGAAGAGGCATCGCAGCTGCATTAATTGAAACCGCATTTGCCGAATTGATTCAAAAAGGGGTACAGAGCCTTTTATTAGAAGTTGCCGACAATAACCTAGGTGCAAAAACTCTTTATTCGACTTTGGGTTTTGCGCATATTGATACCAGAAAAAACTATTATACAAAGGCAAATGGTGAAGCAGACGATGCGCTCATAATGCAAAAAATACTGGGTTCCAATTAATTGAATCACAACTCTAACGTCAAACATTGCTACCGAACTAAATGAGGTTTTACCTGTTATTTTAATGGTTAACCGAGGTATATCGTAAGTAAGTAACGAAGAATCGTCATAGTGACGAAAGTCACTACCTCCCTGGCTTAAGCAGATGCTTCGATATCAAGAATTATTTTAAACAGTCAAATTAAGCGGCTCTTAGCAGACTTACATTGACATTTATTCTTAACTAGCATGAAATTGACTCATGTAAGCATATCTAGCATAAGTCGATTCGGGCAAATCTAGACGTGCAGATAAAAAGATTGTTAGCTTCATCGAAAGGATTGATTATGGATTTAACTTGGGGTGCAATTTTCAAGGTGATAATCGCAGGTCTTGGGACTTACACTGTTTTACCAGCATTTTTAATACTTCGCGATTATCTTATATGGAAATTGATTGGAGCTTATATCCTAAATGATGACCTTCAATCGAAGATCAAACAATTTGTGTTCCTTACGACCGAATGGAATACTAAATATTGTAAGAACGCTACCCGCACTAATAAAGACGGAATCGAAGTTTATATTATTGACGGTCAGCCCGCTACAAAAGGAGAATTCGATCAATACCTAGTGGATATGGATCGGGTAAGCAAATTAATAAATGAGCTAGATCTGTTTATTAATAGAAAATCTAGATTTCTAAATTGGATGCTAAAACACTATAAGCAAGAGGGTTCAAATCCCATTCAAGCATGGAAGGATAAAGAATTGGAACGTTTAAATTGTGTTAAATGGAGCTAACAAATACATGAAGACAGATTTGTCAGAAGAGCGCTACCAAACCGCTTATGTAAGGCGTTAGGCGTCAAGGTAGCTCAGAGTGTTCTTCTCCAAAAGACATGTAAGTTTAATAGTTAGAAGTGGAAAAATATCCGCGGAGAATCTGGAAAGCGGTCACTCGGTCACACGAACTTGCAAAGCGCTAATTCATCCGAGAATGCTAATGGGCGATTTCTTTGGCGTTGAAAAATGTATGAATGAAATATTGAGTGAAGTGGCTCCTAAGAAATTTTTCAAACCGGGCCCAACGGTATTTATCCAGCTTTTGGATAAAATAGACGGAGGAGTCACCAATGTTGAGGCTAGAGCATTCAGAGAATCCGTAATAGCAGTTGGGGCGGTTGAGGTTTATGTTCCGAAGACTGATAAGCCGTTAACTAAAAGTGTTTTGTTGGAGAAGGACTTTGAGAGTTGGGATGAAAATGCCTAACAAGTTACTAGAGTGCATTTCAGCCTTTCAGACCTCCACAGGACAGTCATTGTTGTGCGATGCCTGCCTCTCTGTAAAGCGTTGGTATGACTCCCTTTGTCAACCCTGAACGAGTGCTTTCCTGACACTCTTTCAGCCCATAATTAGTTGTCTTTATCACTCAAAATAAATGAGCTAACGCACCGGATGAGGCAGTAATGTCGTCGGTTGGTATGCTGGTATTCGTAGGTTACTTATTCAACGAATAAGCAGAGCTGACCTTACATGTTCCGCCGTAGCACCTTCTCATCAGTCTATGCTCGTGGATCAATCACGGTTAAGTGATTGCCATCATAACGCCCTCGTAGGTTGTGCCACATTCCGCGGCCTGATCCGAATGCGTTAGCTCAAACTCGTTTATCATGCAGGTACTCTACTTAACCGTAATTTTGGATTAACCGGT
>CANMCE010000024.1 GCA_947496235.1 uncultured Glaciecola sp.
AGAATTTAGCTCAAATATAAACTGACACTGGCACCCTAAAATTCGGGTAACTGTCAGATCAAGTCTGAGCTACTACAATTTATGGGTCTTACTTCTTTACCTTGAATATTAATTGCTGAATATTCTGGTATTCCAGTTGGAATTGAAATGTATGTAGCGTCCTGAGAATTATTGCTGTGACCTTTTTGACCTTGATCGCTTCTGGCATGCTGCCAATGGTTACCTTCAAGGACTAGCCTTGTCTCTTTATGAATATGGTCCAAAGCATCCATCTGTTGAAAAGACGCTAATTCCCTAGAATTACCTTCAGGGTCTCTAGTCCCTCTAATATCCAATCCTCGTAAAAACATACCCCTTAAATCCACTACAATATTGTGCCCAGTCAGCGCAGCAAATTTACTGCCCTCAACGGATCTCCCATCAGCAATAACCCATTGACCACTCTGCTCCTTATTAAATTGAACTTCGGTTAAAGTTGAAGCTAAAACAGTTCCAACTGGCAAACTTTCTTTTTGAGTTGTGTTTACATTTTGTTCGGGAATGAACCCAAAAGGATCCCAACCCCATTGTCTTTTAGAAATTGCAATATAGATAAAAAATACAACTGTTAATAAAATACTAATAGACATTATATATTTTGGAATGCTGACCCTATAATTACCAGCTGATATTTCTCCATTATTTGAATCCATGAATTCCCCTTTGATATAAATTAATTATCTGACAGATCTATTGAATTACACTTAAAAAATTGAAACAGCAAAATTTGGTTAATTTTTTAAATAACGCTTATTATTAAGTCTCAAAATGGGTCGCCTATTCAAATTCTTTATTGATGCATTAACTAGGACTTACGGGCATATATGAAATTTAAAAAGTCACTTTAAGCTAATGCATACAAGTGAATATAATCGACATTTCTTAAAATTTTACTCTTCACACATCCCAATACGAATAACTCTTTAAAAGAACAGGGATATTAACAAGGTCACTATGTATTATTTCAACATCTATAAGTTCATTTGAATTCCATTTATACAATCCTGATCGCCTTGGTTTATTCTTATACGTTGATAGGGGAGTGGTTCTAATAATTTGATTAAGTATAAATACCAATTTATCGTTACGGAACTTGTATTCGCCAGCAACTATCAATGTATTGATGAAGCCTGTTTTATCTTCATGAGTACCTTTCACTCTCTCATAAAGAGATTCTAAAAAATACATAGAAGGTGTCTTGTAAGCAACGACAGTTGGCTCTTTAGCATTATTTTCTTTTTCAAAATCTAGTTGATCCGCTCCACTTAAATAAAGAACTGTATCTCTAGTTGGATTAAGTTTTGTTAAAAAGCTATTCAAATCACTTCGCCAAGTTCTGTCTCGTAATATTTCACATTTTTGTTTTTGAGAATATTTTCCATCGCTGTTATTGTTATTGACCTCGACAATCGAATTTGACTCGATTTTAATCTCGTCTAGTTCATTGATGATTTGATGATATAAGAGACGAGCACTAAATGAATCGAAATCATTCTCACTATTTAATATTACTAAGAAAACATCCTCACAATAATATTCTAATACTATATCTCTTATTATGGCTCTAACGGCTCTACTGTATGCATTAAGAACTATATAAACATCACCTTTTTTATTTTTTTTATGTTTAATCATGAACTTGTTAAAAAACTCAATAGCTTGTTCATTTATACTTCGGCGTTGTTTTTGAATTAAATCAGAAGAATAAGATGTCCACTTATAAAAGGCTTCATTTAATTCAGTCTTGAAATGTTTTTCATCACCAACTTGGCGTTTTTTACTAGATAGGGCAATCAATTCTCCAATATTCATATATTTAATTCGGTTCAATAGAATTTTTACTTCACCTCTTTTTTTAATATTCTTAACAGGTGTTATTGAGCTAAGTAAGTCTCCATTATTAGATATTGCAGAAGACAGGTACTCTAAAATAGCTAGAGAGGTTATTCGATGCACTGCTGCACCAGTAAAATGCGCATTTTGCATTCGAATTAATGTCAAGAGCTCCTTTGGCGTATTTATAGATCTGACCTTTCCTTCAAACAATGATTCATCTTTAGTAACGTGTTGTTGTAAAAATTTAATAAAAAGTTGAGTTGCCCCTGATATTGAACGAGTTTGATAAATTAAAGAGAACTGCTCTAAATCGCATTGAAGATCACATATTGACTTTAAGTGGGAGATAATTGCTAAATTATTTTTAATAATATTTGTAGCTCTAATGTCTCTATTAGAAACTTTTATTTTATTTTCTTTATTTGATTCATTTTTTTTGCTTTTGTATTCAGGATTGATTAAATCACTTAGCTTTATGTTTCTATTTACAAAAATGCTAGGACTAAAATTAAAAAAATCATCTGAAATTTCTCGATGAGTAACTTTTAGGCGAATGGCTATTTCATGCTTAAGTTGATCTACTATCATTATCGAACTCTGCATATTCCGAATACATTGTAGGATGTTTTCAGCATCATTTTTTACGTATTCATTTTTTAATTCTATGTTTCCGATATGATTAGCTATCCTCAAACATTCATAGGCTGTAAATCTTATTAGATCGGAATTTGAAATATTAGAACCCGCGATGATCGAAACATATTCTGCCGGATTTGAGCGAGCGAGAACTAACGCTAGAAAAGGCGCTGCAAATATGGTGGGAAAAACGAGTAAAACAGCGAATATTTGAAATAACGTGTGACTATCTTTAGTTTTTTCAAGTTGCATTAGATCCACGAAGGCAACTAAAGCGATCACAATACCTAACATCGTCAGGAATCGTTCAGGGTTGTTAAAAATCGCATTAAGGATAACTTTAGGTTCGTCTTTATATCTATAAATTGGCTGCAGATACAAATAAAGCCGTTGCCTTTTATGATGTGGTTTTGAATGAAATAAAAGTGTAACGCTTGCCAACCATTTCATTGCACCAAAGAGGAGATTATACCAAAAAGAAAATAATGCAGCCTTTATTAAAGTTTTAGGGTTTCTAACGATTACCTTCCAAGTAGATTTCCATTTTTTTTTATATAGCTGTTGATTCATGTAAAAGTCCTTTTAAACATCATTAAAAGTATCTATAAATAATGTAAAACTAGGTAATTTAAAATTTTTTTGGAACTCATTATCAAGTTAAAATTAGAACGAAAATCATTCGATTTCAAGATGGCTTATCCTTGAACGTTGATGATAAAACGGAGCATTGACAATTTAACCATCTGAAAGACATATTTACCGGATGAATATTTATAAATGTCTCAGATTTCCGTTAGATATCATCGAATTCACAGTTTGCTTTTATGACCGAAGTTAAAAAAATACAACCAGTTAATTGTGTAGTACCTAAGTTAAAACATAGTCTGACAAAGCTTGTTTATTTATTTAAAGTAAATTCATACGGCGTTTCAAACTGAGGTTTAGGCATTCCTTTGTTATCTAATTGACGAACCAACCATGCTTGGACTTGCATTTTTACCGTTTCACCGTCTTTTCTAAAGCCGATAGTCATAAAATGTTCTTTGGTTCGTGGTCTCCAATATGTAGAAAACCATCTACCATTTTGTGTGCCTACTCTAAAAGGTTCCTCGGGGTATTCGACTTTTTCAGGTTCCCATGAGCAATTTATTCTCGCTTTGCGATCTGGAAAATATTCAGGGTCATATTTAGGTTTTGCGGTTGCTACAGAATTAACGCCAGTCAGGTTGGAAGTGGGTGAGGCAACTACTTCAATTAACTTCTTACCATGATTTCCAATTTTGACTGAAGAAATTCGTCCAAAATGTACGTCTCCCGATAATACAACGATATCTCTTTTTGCATCTGCTAGCGCATTTATCAACTTGGTATATTGGCTTTTGAAACTGAGTAGATTTCGTTCGGTTTTATTTTCTTCAACTATTAATATTTGCGGGATAACTAAAACGCCTGGAGTCGTTAGGTTTTTCGCCCATTCAATCATTTTGGAAAAGTTTTCTTTATTAATAAATTGGGTCTTTGAACGAGTAGAGCGTAAATCGGCAATACAAAATGAAATATCATCTCCAATTTTAAAGAACTCAAGCGGTTTAGTCGTTTGCTGAATATTTTCAACCCCATTTTTTGAGGCTTTTTTCCAAGCTCTTCGAATCTTCGCTATACGCAGCATGAAAAGAGTAGGAATAAAACCATCATAAAATGGGTAATCATTCCAATATTCGTGGTCATCTGGCAACATCCATGTACCGCCTCTTCGTAACATGTTGTCTAGAACTTTCCAATGCTCTTGATAATCATCTGCAATACGACAGCGAACTTCGTTGGTGAGAGGGGATAGTGAATCAATACCTATATCTAGGTAAACCTGATCCCCTACCATGAATTTTATATCGGGTTGAACGGCTTGCGTACCATTATGGTAAAGTGCTTTAAAAGCATTTGCAGTATTGCCATCGTCTTTGTGAGCGTAAAAACAGCTACTTAAGGAAAGCGTAAATGCGGTGTTTTCCTCAGTGGGAAGGGATAAAGGCAAGGTTGTAAAGTATGCTGTTTTTAACTGAAGCCAATCACCGACAAATTCAGATGCTTCATGTTCAATTTGTCTGTAAAAAACAGCGGTGTATTTTGTATTGGGCGACAAACCTTCAATTGTTAATAAAGTAAAGAATCGATTGCTGAGGTTCTCAATGGGCTTCTCCCATTGTACCCTTACAATATCGATACTTTGAACTTGTTCATTATCTTTAAATATAACAACACGACTTAAAAGCGGCTTGTATTGATTAGCATCAAGTGTCCCAACCCATAGTTGTCCAGTTTCAGTGGTAACTTTATGTGGAATTAGGTTCCAACGTGAGGGATCCGAACGAATTGGTGCAGGTTGATTTATTGAGGTGCTACGGTTAATTATTTTCATAGGGACGTTCCATGTGATTTTTAACCTTAAGCTTAATCATTTAGCTCAAAAATAAATGTACGTCCAAAGCGCAAAGTCAAACTTTGATTAAAGTTACAACTCACTTAGTAGTGTAAATTCTTTTTTAATTTGCCAGAAAATATTGAAATAAACAATGATTAAAAATTGCACAACGTTTTTAAAGACTAAAATCAGGTGAGTCCGAAGAAATTAAGTTAGTGATACGTTTAATATTTTTTCTTTTTATGTGTGGTGAGAAACCTGTCTCTAAAAGAAGACGTAAAAAATTCTTGACAGTTACTGACAGTATTCTATATTAAACTTAGCAGAAAGGACTTAACTCTCTGAATTCAGCGGTCTCAGGGGAAACCAATAAGCATTGATAACCCATGGACGAATATGCTTTTCTCTATTGTTTTTCAGCCGCACTCTAACTCTAAATTTCGAAGACTTTTAGCTTTGGGCTTAATTGCTAGTTTTTGCTCGCTTGTTTCTGGTTGCATATCGTCCGCCAAGGTAGATAGAGATGGAAGAATAAGTGTTTCTCACTTTGGCGTTTTACATGTTTATCCTAACCCAGAAGAGTCTTCCGTAATTGATTTGCGAGACGCTACGCTACTCGGTGTGTATTCTGACGGCTCAATCTCTTTAGGATACAAGAATAAAAAAGAACATAAAATTCAATTAGGATGTAATGCCCTTATCATCACTGATGATAAAACAGATCACTCACAGGTTGTTACAACAGTTAACTCAATTCCTTTTCATAAAGTTTGTTCAGTAAGCGCAGATTCGGATAAAGAAATAGAAAATCAGTTTGATAAAGAATCTCAAACAGTTTATTTGGGTGTCACTAAAATCACTCAATCTCTTACTTTCCCACCGAAAAGTGGGTTAAAAGCCCAAGAGTTTAGCTCATGGGGAATGATGGTTGGTGATACCTCTGTGTTAGGCCATAGTCGAAAATCCCTTATCTCTAGTGGCAGCGAATGCACAGTTCTCATACTAGCTCAAACTCGAAGCGAGTATGAATTTTATAAACAACATCTTAATTTCAAGGACGGAGAAAATTTATGTTTAGCGTTAAATCCTACATCTTAGTAGCGCTTTTTTGCATTGCTTGCCTTACAGGTTGCTTTTCGACACCTGATCATAGCAATACACTCATTTTTGGAACTGAAACTAAATTCGCTATTGATGTCAGCTCATCATCAACAACGCAATTACCTGAAATTACAGTGGGGTATAAACGAACTGAAGCTGTATGGCTTCCTCTTCTCGCAAATCAAAAAAATGAAGATGAATTTACTCCTGCACCTTGCTCTAGTGATAACACGTTGAATGATTGTAAATTCCAGGCAACGAACTCAGAAGATGCCTATTCTGTGTTGGCTTCTTTTGGCGCTAAATTTGGGGGAGAAGCGGATTCTGACGTTAATAATCCCACATCAGGTTCTGACGGTCAGTCTTTAGCTAAAGGCTCAGCTCAAGCTTCTGGAGGAATAGCTCAGTATTTTGCAACTGGATTAGCGGCTCAAAAATTAGCGGCAGAAGGTGGTGCGTCTTTGGTGACGGTTCAAAGTGGAAATACCAAACCTAAAAGAACCGCTGTCGAAGTTTTAATGGAAGAAAGGGGCCTTTCAGAGCAAGAATCTCAAGAGCTACTTAAACAAGCCACTAAAAGATTTGAAACTAAGCAAGTATTGGTAGACGAAATCGTTAAAAGATTATCTAAAGACGGCAATGTCGAAACAGAAAGACTCAAAACTATTGGTGAGAAGCTTAAAGGAGATTATCCAGATATAGGCTCATTTAATAAATTGATATCAGCGACAACTGTGGCCGAAGTAAAAGAAGTCGTTGGAGATATTGCCTCAATAGATGCTAGAGATGGTGAGAAACACCCTCTAGACGCCCTTATTGCAGAAACATTTTAAAAGGAGATCCGAATGGACATGAAAATAAAAGTAATCAAAATGAGTGGTAAAGATGAAGATGATAATAAAAAAATAAACAACGTTATGTCTGACATGTTGAAAGAAGGTTTCGAAGATATTACTTCTAAATTAGTTAAAAAATTCACGTACGATGCATATTCGGCTGGTGGCAAACAAGACCCTCTAGAAGATGTTACGGTGCTTATTGGAACCAAATAGGAAACTTTTTCATGAAAATTCCATTGTTTTCTTCTTTTTTTAAAAAGAGAGATTTCAGAGATAGTATTGAGCCATCCGTTAGAGAAGTTTCTGAATTACTCATTTTTGCACAAGAAAACGATATCGCCGTTTCCGAGCCACATTTGACCATTTTATGTGAATATGTGGAAATGAAAAAAGAAGACAGTTTTGAACACTTCGATAGCCGTGAAGCTAATGAAGCTAACTGGAAAAATAACGATTTCAAACAAAGTGCTTTTTGTTTAAAAGATGTTCATATTGCCTACACGCAATTGTGTAAAAAGACGCTACCCGTAACGGGAAAAACGATAATTGATTCAAAAGACTCCCCAAGAGTCTGGCAACTTTTTTACCTAATTATAATTTTAGTTCCAACCTTAATTGCGTTTGAGGTATTACGGCAATTTATCTTAGAAATACCAGATGCAGATGAAATCTTTCCAACATTATATTTAATTGATAGATATGCGTATCAACATCTAGCCTTCTTTTGGGCAATGCTTGGAAGTTGCATATTTCTAGTTAAAAAACACTCAGATTTGGCCGCAAATTACCAATTTGAATTACACAAAAGTGTGAATGGATGGCTTCCAAGGGTAATTTTAGGGACCGTACTAGGTGGTATTTCGCCTTTAATATTTGATTTTAACTACATTTCAGACACTGGTGTTGATGAAAATTCAGCTGCGTTCTTAATTGGGTTATCGGTAAAAATATTTTACGGTGCAATTGAAAAAGTCATTAATGAAATAGCCAATAGGTTTAATCTCTCCAACATTAAGGGTGCAACAAAAGATAAAAAATCGTTTGAAGAGGAAATTGTCGAAGCCGTCAAAAACGGTAAGCTTACAAGTGCTGAAGCTCAAGAATTATTAGAGTTATTTAAGAAAGCAAAAGACGATGGATAAACAGCAAAGATTGTATATTTTATTCTTTATATTATTGGGTGTTAGCTACTTAGCTAGAGCTGATACTATCGGTATCGCTAAAGAGCTTGAAATACATTATATAAATGTTGGTCAAGGGGGTAGCACTCTTATAATAGGGCCAAATGGAACCCGGATCCTGTACGATTTTGGTAATAAAAGCGGATTATATTCTCTAATTCCATATTTTGAGTCACTTAACTGGGAGCAGGAAAAAAAGCTTCACTATACTATTTTAAGTCATAGAGATAGAGACCATTACTATGGTTTCAAGGATTTAATTGATAATGATTTTGATGTTTTAATTGCGAATTATGGCCCCTTGACCGGTAACCGTGGCTCTAACTTACTAAGCAAACGTTGGATTGAACCTGCAACGAAAACAACCGCAGGAGCGGTATCGAAAATACGACCTGGAATGCGAATTTCATTAGGAAGCGGTGCAGAGTTACTTGTAGCTGCGGCAAATGGCGTTGTTTTTGATGGTACTAAAATTGATGTTATTAATGAAAATGACCGGTCAGTTTCCATACTTATTAAATACAATGAATTCGAATTTATCTTGGATGGGGACCTTGGAGGTGGGGCTGAAGTTTGTAGTGGACATAAAACAAACCAACGAGATGTTCAGACACAAGTGGCACTGTCCTTGATTGAAAGAGGGGAGATTTCAGCAGTGAAAGGTGTCGATGTTTTCCACGTCGCCCACCATGGAAGTGAGAGCAGCTCACCTGCGCGTTATCTTAGTCAGTTGAAACCTGAGATTGGATTAATCAGCGTTGGAAATCCAAACTGCAAATACCAACACCCAAGACAATCCGTAATTTATACTTTACTAAAAAAACATTCATTGGATCCTGACTTATTGGATAAAGAGAGTTGTGATGATGTAACGCCAGTCAGCCATATTTTTCAAACCGATAGGGGGAGCACGCAATGCGGTCCTGAGTTAAGCTCTTTAAGTGATAACTCCAATATTATCAGTGGAGACATCGTTTTATCTACGGATGGGACAACGGATTATAAAATTGTGACTTCCGGTGTAACTTGGACAAATGGGAGAAGAGTAAAGACAGAACTTCCCCAGAATTTTGTTTTTAATCTAGATTGAATAGGTGAGGAGCGAGTTTAATAGAGGGGATTTAAATTGGTAGTATTTTTTAATTCGAAAAATTAATTTGTTAGTAACTGTGAGAAAGTACGCCTTGATTTCACATTAATAAAAATGAATAGTACGAATTTTAAACAGTGTTGATGGTTAGGTTCAATCAAGAAAAGTTCTTATAAAGGTTAATGTGCTAGCACAACTCTACAACTATTTTTGGTTTTAAAATCCAGTTAATTACATTGGAAAGTGCGAATTACTTATGATGGAAAATACAATTGTGTCGATGCGACAATCATCACTCGTTATTGTATTAATACTGTTTTTTTCCGTTTCTCAATACGAATCGTTCAAATCAGTAGATATAACTTTTAAGGCATTACTTACTTACGCGGCCACGGAAGCCATCTACAAAGGTGATCTTAAGTCCCTTACAGTCCGAGAAAACCATTATCATCATTACTTACCAATATCTTGTGGGCCACAGCTAGTAGATCAGCTACGCAGGTTTAGGGGGGACGTGGAGGGGGGAGACGCAGACCAAATTGATCTATCAAGTTTAGAAGAAAATGTTGGGGCGGAGATCGGGCTGGTATTATCAAAATTGAATATGAATTTTATTTTTCACTACCCAGTTCGCTCTCTAACTAGCGATAACCTGTTCGCGCTTGTCTACCTGCCTGAAAATCCTAATTCGTGCAGCTTAGTAAAACTCACACATGATAGAGATGAAGCTAATGGGAGCGAGTTAATCAAAAAAATATATGGCGATGATGATGACAAAATAAAAATAGATTTTATTATTAATTACTTACGTGGATTTCCATTTAGGTATAAACAACTGATAGAAGACGACGTTTATACTTCTGTCGATATGGATAAAAACAGTGCATATGAATTTTTAATGAAAGGAATAAACGTACATGGCGATATTGAAGAACAAATTATGGAATACGGCATTGAGTATAATAATAAAAAAACAAACGCTAGTGCCTTTAATATTTCTTTATCAGCGAGCTATGCATTGTTACTGCTTCAGCTGATTAGCATAGTTCTATTAATACATGTCATTTCGCGCATTAGAATACTGAGAGCCCAATTAACTGTTGATGAATGTCACCTATGGATGTTAACAAGTTTTCTAGTGAATCGTCGTAGCTCAGTGTTATCGCTTGTGATAAGGACATTTGAAGGTTTTTGTGGCATAGTGGGGTATTGTCTTGTAATGTTTGCGCCACTAATTAGTTGTTTATTACTCAATCGTGTAATAGATAACAATGCGGATAATTACTGGGAAATAAATGTTGCTTGGGGTTTTAGCATCTTTGCAGGATTTATTGCCGTAATAGGAATTGTACAGTTGGTAAGTTCTTTTTATAACATTGTTGGTAAAATTAAACTTTAACATTGGTATTAAGAAGATTAGTCGCGGATAAACGTAGTTTTCAGAATAACACTTATATAAGTGCCATATATTTCCTCCAGATATCATTCAGTACGCATCAGCATAATGCCAGTTTGACACCAGTCAAGTCAGAGAAAAAGTACTGACCAAACTATAAAGCAGTGGCCAATTTAACTTGACCACTATAGAATAGGGCAATTTTGTCTTGGAGCAGCGTAACAGCGAAAAGAGTTCTTAGATTTGTAGGATTATCTGAATGCCAAAACTTAACCTGTCAGTACCCAGTTGCCCATGCATGGCGTCTAATTAAATTAGTCAATTGATCACTATTAAGCATTAAAAAAATCAGGTAACCGTGATAGTTTTGTTTTAAAAAATGTTACACCTATTGAAATTTGTTAGTGCTTTGGTCAAGGCGTTGATATGTCTGTATCTTGCTTGGAAGTGGGAGTAAAAGCTACCTTATTTGCAAAATGAATTCTAACAAAGCCAATGCAAATTAATATTCCGCCCAAAATTAGATGTATAGTAATTATTTCCCAATCAAGTAAAAATAACTCGTTAGCGATGTATCTATCTGTTAGTAGATTTATAATTTTTGAATTTGCGCGAAGAACATCGACACTTACCAATATCCATAAAGAATTAAGATAGAAATAATAACCGAGCATTATCATTATCAAATAATGTCCAATTAACCTTAACTTATTAAATAAATCACTAAAAATAAACCCTAGATAGGCAATCGAGATGGCACCTAACATTTCCCACTGACTAAAGTAAGCACTGTCGGCATGTTTGTACAGCTCAATACTTACTTGTAATAGATCGGGACTGGCAATATTTCCGTCTTGCATTTTTAATCCTTATAACGCACCATACAATCAGTACAAAAAACGTACAACACTTCGGCATTTTATGCAAAAACTTATTTTATTTCTAATGCTTATCGTGTCTAACTTGGGTTCAGCTGAAGGGCAGGAGAAACCTAACATATCATTTGGTTCTTCCCACGTTTTATCTGGCTTTTGGTACAGTTCTTGTTATACAAGGGGAGGAGAATTTAACATCGAGTTTGAGTCAACAACAAATGAAGGCTCTTATTTAATTCGCTATAAAATTAAAGGAAGCGACGTCTTTAACAATAACGGTCATTATTCGCCTGAATCAGAAGCTACAATAAATTTTTTGTTAGCGGAAAATTCAGAAAATAATAACTACTTACAAATGGAACTCGAGCATGAAGCTTGGCGGTATAACTTACTTAGAAGTCGGAAAACTTCTACTTTTGATGGAACTTTCGAAGCCAATACTCCATTTAATTGGCAGCTTTTAGTACAAGATGATGATGTTGTATTGAAAATGAACATGAATAAGGGGAATATTTTTGGTCGTTTTGAGTATGATGGCATATTTAATATTGACGATGTTGGATGCTTTATAGCGTCAGATGAAGAAGTGGACCCTAAGAGCTTTTTGGAGCGCTGTGAAGAAGAAACTCGACAAATTATTAAAAATTATAATATTTGCCATAATTAAATTTGGATTTAGGGAATTAACAGTGATTTGGGTATTGACAAGTTAAGCCTCTAAAAGCCAGAGTTGTCGTATAAATATTTATAAACGGCTCAGATTTTCTGTTAGACATCATTCAACACGCAGTATGGCTTTTATTTCCAATTCAATATCAGTTTAAGGGATGTTGAAGATTTACTAAACGAACGCGGTATAGATGTCAGTTTCGAAGCAGTTCGAAGTTGGTGTAATAAACTTGGCCTTGATTACGTCAAATGATTAAAAAGAAAACGAAATGGATTTGGTGATACATTTTTCATCGGTGAAGTTTTTATAAAAATAAATGGGAGCCAATATTATCTCTGGTGAGCCGTCGATAACGATGAGGATGTCATTGATATTTTTATCCAAGAGAAGCGAGATAGTGAGGCTACTAAACGCTTCTTTAAGCGTTTAATTTACATAAACAAATCACTTCCATGGTAGATAGTCATCGACAAATTACGCAGTTATCCTGTAGCTCACAAAGCCTTGATACCAAGTACTATTCGTTACACATCTTTGTGTGCGAACAATAAAGCCGAGTTTTTTCGTCAGCCCACTGGTTTAAGAAAGGGTGATGCGGAAATTCAAATCCATTAAACAAGGGCCGCGATTCCTGAGTACTTATTCTGAAGTTCAGAATTTATTCAATTTAGGAAGACACATGATCTCTGCCACTCATTATAAAATGTTGAGGAGTAGGGCAAGTGTGTTTTGGAAGAAAATAACAACGAATTGAGTATTTAGGCTTGAAGGATTATTTGAATGCCAAAACTTAACTTGTCAGTACCATTTTTTAGCAATCGTGGCGGCAATGCGGTGGCTAATACGAATAGAAGAATCAAGGCTATTAACGATGCTATGGCGCTAACTGAAGATAGCAGTATTATTGAGCAAATTAGCTTGTTATCAGTCACACTTTCCAATTAAGTAATGCTCTTGAACTAAGGCATCAAGGCATTCGACGTCAAAATTGACGAACTATTTAATCAAATGCCTGATGCTGACATCTTCGCTTCATTGCCAGGCACCGGACCATGCTTGGCTCCTCGTTTACTCGCCGCGTTTAGCGAGGATAGAAGCCGGTTCTCAAGTGCTCAAGAGATCCAAAACTACGCAGGCCTATCTCCTGTGACAGAGCGAAGCGGAAACAAAGAGAGGATTCACTGGCAATGCTCAACATTCATCAGACAAACGTTTGTTGAATGGTCCGCGAAAAGCGTCCATCAATCCTACTGGGCTGGCTTGTATTACGAAAAACAACAGGCAAGAAGCAAAGCATATCAAGCAGCTGTCAGGGCGTTAGCATTTAAATGGGCGAGAATCGTGTTCAAATGTTGGCAAACAAAAATGCCCTACAATGAAGCTCGATATTTAAAAGCATTAAAAGAGAGAAATTCATCTCTACTAATTGCATAAAAAGGTTGTTGAATGACTCAAGGCGTGAACCAGACCCTCACGCTGGGAAGCTTCCACCCTATCGATCAGTAAAGTTACTGGAGAATCATATCAAACTGTTAAGCCCATTTGATTAGTTTCAATAACGTACTTATTTTAAACAAATGAAAAAAAGAAAAAGGAAGTTATTATGTTGGTAGATCAGGAAACATAGATTGAGTGAGTCCTAAGGTATATACGTCATTTAAAGTCTCAATCAAAAACGTTAGCGTATCTTCATCAAAGCTCGAAATATACTGATGTAGCATTACTCTGGGTACACTAGATGTCGTAAACAACTTATGCAAAATCTGAGGATGGATTACACTTTTGAATAAAGATGCTACTTTAATATTTTTTAAATTTCTTTCCCACTGTTCAGACGGATTCGCAGCAGTAGGATGCGGTATAGAGTTTGAAATCGTAGTGTCGCTCAAAAAAATAGTTGAAGGAAGCGAATATCCAATCTTGCTCTCTACTTCATGAAAGGAAATGTAGTACGAATATGAGTTTTTTCTAAATGAAGAATTGATGGAATCGACGTGGTTCTTATCATCCCAAATATCTTTCTTCCAAATGTTTTCTGGAAAAAAAGCACGAATTAAGGGTGGCGTTTTGTAATTTACGAAATCCGTCATCTTGCTTATCCTATCAGGATCACGTAAATATCTAGGTATTATTTCTCTAAACCTTAGAAAAAAACCATTATACCCTAACCAATCTCGTCCAAAACAATAACACGCCGTTTCAAAAAGCCAATCATTATCCAACATAGTTTTGTTTTCAAATATGATGTTTAGCAACTTTGCTAATCTGTAGCTTGGCCACGTATCATAGAATTTCAGTGTCTCGACGCCATTTGCTTCAGTTTTGACAAGACTGTTTATTTCAAACGTTCCAGACAAAGCAATATCAGTAATGAATAACACTTGAAACTTGTCTATCTTCAATGAAATAAGTTTAGAGATTATAAAACGTAGATTATTTGAAATTTTAATTTTTGTTAGTCTATCTATCCACACCTCTTCAAATATTGATGAGTTGTTACATATATTTGAGTATTCTGTGAAATAAGCTCTTAACTCGAATATTTCATTAAAAGACAAAAAAAGGTTCTTTGAAATTTTTTCAGGCTTGTTACCTGCAACCCATTTGACTTCAGGTAGATAGTTAAAATGATTCATGCGTAACGGGGATTCGTTAGCTTTTGCAAAGTATTCAATTATTGTTTTATATGATTCATTGATAATTTTTAGATAACTCTTTTTTTCAATTCGCTTTAAAGGAGTCGGAAAAGGATCATTCAGAATAATATCGAAAAAGTATCTTAAATTATTTGCTAACTTAATGTTATCACGAACATAAAAATTATAAGCATGTTCGATATCTTCATTTTTAATCGACATCCCGAAGATTTCGCCAGCGCTCTCAATTTTCTTTTTAATTAACGTTTTTGCACTTTTTATGAACCACTCCTGTGCTGGAAATGTCATCTCAGTTAATATGCCTAACTCACTTGCCAGTCGAAAGGGGGTATTATAGAGCTCATACATTACATACCCAAGACGCCAATAAAAAATTCCGCTGTGAATAGAGGTTAGGTCGAAAAAATGCTTCAATTCGTGAATGAATGACAAACAGCTAAATTTCTCCGAGTCCGTCAAAATTGAAAAATTTGGGGCATATAGCGGGCTAACTATTCTTCTCTTTTCATCACAAATTCCAGATTTAATTAACGTATCAACTGAAGCATCTGAATAAACTGTCTGAGAATTGATTAAGAAAAAACCGTTTGACCCACTCATTGCTGCTTTCCTTAATCTTGCTTATTTAGAATGTCTTTAACTACCTTTAAGAAATCAGACGCACTTTTTATGTTTTTAAGGTTTATATCTTTCCCATTAATTTTGATATGGTCTATCGCATATTTTGCTATTATAAAATCGAAAATTCCGGAAACAGTGTGCTCGAGAGCTCCAGAATTTAGAATCTGAATAAAGATATCTAACGCTTGGTCAATAGACTGAAACGCACCAGTTGGGGGTTCATATTCGATTGCGTTTTGAACTGAGTCTAGTTCTGATATTTCTTTGACAAGTGTCGATTTCACGTCCTTGTCTGTGATTTGCGGAAATTTAATTCGTAGTGTTTCCATGATTTTTCCAATCCTTGTGCAGAACAATAAGTTGCTTTTTTTTATTAAACGTAATTAAGGACTATATCATTTTTTTACGTTTTGGCGTTAGTGAAATGTAATGACTGAATTGCCACTACTAAACGGGACTCATTGGACAATTACTAAAAAATATTGCTCTATTCAGATTTATTGTTTGAATCAATAATTCCTCTGGCATCATCTAGCCAAAACCAAATCTTTTCTAACTCTGAAATCGCTTGAGGCTCAATATACTGCTCTTTGATAAGTGATAAAAGTTGCATTGCTTTTGAAAGGTTATTTTGAGCGTCGTTGAGAGTTACCTTCATTCCTTTCCCATGGTCAAAAAATCTATAATCAATCTACAGAATTTTTAAAATTTTGAAACTGTACTTTAGGTCAGGTGAAATTTGAAATAGACACCTAAGATTGTCGCTTTAATTTCTTCTACTTTGGGAAATCTATGATGTTTTTTTGTCCAGATTTGAAACGCTTATTTATAACTAAATGCAGTATATCTACAATGGCTATCATCGTTTTTAGGACATCTAATCGGTGTACAGTACTTGTTTTTTGTTAATTCAGTTGAAGACCTAAGCTAGTAATAGTTTACGGCAAATCCGTGTATCTGATTTTATATTCGGGAAATTCCTTCACAAGTATCAGGATTGGGGAGCTTCAAGGGGGGATTGTGTTTTTTTGTAACTTTTCTCTAAGGCTCCGCATAGGTCAGTATAAACAAGATGGAATTTGTGGCGAGTTATAGGCAAACTGCCGTTGATTAGACATAAGCGCCATAAAGGCGCTATAAACTTTATTCTCTAGCTTCTTGTAACGGCAGTGTACTTATCAAACAATAATTCACTTGCATCTTTGCAGGCATCGGCCACTTTATCGAGCCATGTAAAATATTCCATTACTCGTTGCTCTGACCACTTGGAAGGGATGTGACTGGCGTTAGAGCATATATCGGCTAATTTGATGAGCTTAACGGACGTTGGGGCGTCGTGAAGTTTTGTGAGGGCTAGCTCGCGCCGCTCTTCCAAAGGTTTTGTTTTGTCATCGGTGAGCAGTTTTACGATACTTGCGATACGGGTCCCAAAGTTTTGCACTAGCTCATCATGGGTGACCGGCGTGTCCTCCAATACGTCATGAAGCAAACCTGCAATGATGATATCTTCATCAATGACGTTTGCTACTGTTACCAGTATATCCTGTACTTCAAGCAAGTGATTAATATAGGGTGCTCCATCACTTTTTCTGACCTGATTGGCGTGGGATTTTACGGCAAGTTGTAATGCTTTGTTTAATCGCAGCGAAGTTTTAAGCGGTACTGAGCCTTCAAGGGAAGTATCATCACTAAGCTCAATGCGTATTAAATTCGTGAAATAGCCATTGGCATTAAAACTGCCTTCGTCACCTTCATGCTCATCTCGAAATCGTCCTATACACGCATAGTGAAAAGCTTCTTCTTCTGGCAATGCGGTAGTGTCAATTAACTGATGCAAGTAGGTATTGTAAGTTGAAGGATATTCCCTGATATCTGTATTACCTAGACCGCCGTAAAACCCAAGATAAAAGCTTACACTGGTAGGGGAATAATAAAGGTGCCCATTAATTAAGTTTTGTTTTATCGAATCTAACATATTGAGTACTCCAAGATTGAAAAAAATGAGAGAGTTTAGTGGTGTGATGACACGCCATGCGCAATTTCTAACAAGACACATTGCTGACAGGTAATTGGATGCATTAATACCACGTCTTGACCACTGTCTTCACATATGACGCAGTTAATCTTGATATCGATTAAGGGCAAGGCAGCAGGCACAAACATAGGTAGCAAATTGCAGTGGTATAACGCGTTTAATGGCGACTCATATTGATGCCCCAAGGAGTCGCGCTTTAGCGAATAATAAATAAAACAACAATCTTTTAAAGACCAGTAAAGCGATTTTTGCAATGCTAGCTCGCAAATCTCCTCAAATAGCGTAACACCATCAACAATTGCATCTAGAAGGTAGCGAGTAATTTCAAGTAACGTGCCGGATACCGTTGAAATGTTTGTTAGTGAATGGATATAGGCACTGCATTCCGCTATAAAATGATTAATTTCATCGCCATCACAATCGGGTGAGAGATGGCTTAGCATGCAAATCAGCTCAGCCAATACGTAGTTAGGCTCATGGAATTCATCGCCTAATGTGTGGAAATCATCTAGCGAGGTGGATGGCATTTCGATATCGGCATTGGCCAGCACGAAGCCAATATTCTCTTGATGGTTCTTATTAGGTCTACCGGTCAGCGGATGAAGCTGATGCTTTTTCGGTAAACTAGACGAGCAAAGTAATTGAGTGATTGTGGATGATGTCATCATATGAGTTTCCTTTTGTGGTTTAAAGTAAGGGACTTTCCTCGTCCCGTAGAAATTGAGAATGGGGTGGAGCTAGTAAATTAGCGTTATGCTCAGCGTTTACGGTTTTTCCGCTTGTGACTTATTGTTTGTGGTCTTGGTTTCGTTTTGCGAAAGAGGCTGGCGCATGGCGTAGTTAAGCGCATCTAGCGCTCCTTGAAGCCGCGCATTTTCTTTTTCCAGTGAGCTGGTTTGTTTTTGGTTATGGTTAACCTCGCGCTGTAATTGTTTTACTTCATCTTCTAACCGCTGAATGGACGTATCCGCATTAAGCTCGTAATCCTCGTAATAAGCCATCGTATCTTTAAACTTGCGGGTAGCATCATCTAAGCGCTGCTCAAACAACGCTTGTGCGCGCTGATAAGCATGTACGGTAATTTGTTCAAGGTGATATCGCTGTTTATCAATCAAGGCGCTTATGGCATCGGTAAGCTCATCTGGCAGTTGTTGAAATGCCATCTCATCTTGTGACGCTGATGTATTATCAATGGCATCACCGGCAACATGTGCATCCCATACTTTGCGAATACGTAATATGCCGCCTTTAAAACCAAGTTTGGCGCGAATTGCGCCAGGGTTGGGGATTTTGCCCTGTTGCTCAAGTGCTTGCCCCGCGGCAATAATGTCTTTTTCTTTTACGTCGGCAGGTCTGGCCATTATCTTCTCCTGTAAGCGTGCTGCAGCATCGTTAAAATTGTTGTCGTTAGTTACATTTGTTTAATTACTTTGATTTATTTAGTTTGTTTCGTTAGTTACATGAATCCAATAGGGTATTCAGCTAACGATTAGCGCTACTGGCATCATAATGCTGTAAAAGCTGAGCGACTTTGGTCTTGGCCTTAAACCCGTAACGTGCGTTGGGGGACGCGCATGTCCATGCGTGACGTAATTGATTGGCATAGCCTAGATGGGCTTTTGATAATACATTCAAGGCAGGAGCACACAGCTCAAGTGTGAGCTCACTATGGTCGACCAAGTAGCCTAAATCTGAGCGTGTCATATCAGCAGTGAAAGTTTGGGTTTTGCCAATGTCGTGCAAAAGCGCAGCGATTATCCCCAGCTCCCGCTCTTCTTTGTTAAGCGTTTTATCATTGGCAACCTGCTTGGCAACCTCAACTGAATGCACCAACAATCCACTTCGGTAGTTGTGATGATGATTCAAGCTAGCGGGGCATTGAATGAACTTAAACCCCAATTCATTGTTTAGCAGCACATTGGATAAAAAATCAGAAAGTGCAGGGGTGGTAATTGATTCGACCAACTCAATGAACTGTGCTAATACATGTGGGTAAGCACACCGTGCTACTGGCAGTTTATAGATATTGCTTATACGCCGCGTACTCAAATCACAAGGTTGAATAAATTTACAACGAAAATAGGGCATTTTTGACGCTGATATACACTGCGCTTCAATATCCACATAGGATTCCGGTTGAATATCCCCGTAGATGCAGGCTTGGTCAATGCAATATAATTGCGCATTGGCCGTGGCATCGGATAATGTAATTTGCACATAGGGTTTACCATGGATGTCTACTTTTGTGACAAAGCCCACGAGATAAAACTGGCCAATGAAGCGATTCACATTAAACATATCTTGCAGTCGGGTGAGTCTATTTGCTGTTGTCATTTAGTTACTTCCTTACATGTAATTAAAACACTAAGAATTGGCTTTGATTAGAGATTCAAACGCACTGCCATCCTGGCGGGTGAGATTAGGCACATAACGTGAATACACCGTGAATAACATCATGGTATTGGCATGACCTAATTGACGGGCTATCCACTCAGGGGATTCGCCTGCTGCCAACCATAGCGTGGCAGCGGTGTGCCGCGTTTGATAAGGCTTTCGATTTTTCAGTTTGAGCTCTTTAAGTAGGGGATACCAAATTCTGCGCGTGACGTTTCGATGTGCAAGAGGGTCGCCTTTAACATTACAAAACACATAACTGGACATGCTGCCTGTGGCCTTAAATTGGGTTTGCAGTGCATCAAAGACCATATCACTCATAGCAATATCACGGATAGAGGACTGGGTCTTAGCCTGTTTTTCTTGACGGCCATCGACGATGGTTTCTCGGATTTGAATTATCTTTTTGTCAAAATCCACATACTTCCATTTAAGCCCGTCAATCTCACCTGTGCGCATGCCGGTAAAAAAGCGTACCGTGTAATAGTTTTTATAGTCCGCGCGTACATTTTTTAATAGATGAAAGACTTCAGCGAGGGTAAACGGATGTACCTCAGGCGGGGAGTTTTTCAGTTGTGAAATGCCCCTGAACGGATTTTGTGAATCAAAGCGTATCGACGCTTCATTGATAATGGCGCGAAGCGTTGCCATTATTTTATTAATGCGACCATTACTTAATAAACGCTCTCCCTTAGATGTGGAGAGGGTACCAAGCCAGCCTCTAAAGTTTAGAATGTCATTGCGCCTGATATCGCAAATAGGCCTATCCGCAAACTTCGGCAATAAATAATTCTTAATTACGCTCACTTGGTTTTGCCGATGAGATTCACGCCATTGAATATCGTTTTCATCTAACCAAGTTTTTGTAAACGCTTTAAAGGTGACTACCGATTCAATTTCTGCACTGGAGCGCTTTTGTTTGGCCATTAAGGCCTTTTGGTCAAGACCGATGGTTTCAAACTTTTCGACATTTTTGGAATTAGGAAAGTGCTCTTTGATATCAAAAGCACCTTCCATCAGCGCTTTGTTTACCTGCTCAAGTTTAATCTTGGCGATTTTTCGATTGGTTCGAGACTCTTTAAGCCCCAGATGCTCTCGAAAACGAATACCATGATAGGTGAACTCAATGAGTAGAATTTTATTGTCTTTACGAACGGATAATTTAGCTAACATATCACTACCTCTTCTTACACCGGCATTGCAATCGCTGTGCTACTTTCTTGCACCATAGTCTTTTCAACTTCTTCCCAAATGAATAAGTATCGTTTACGCCCAAACGCACGGATATAATGCACCCCTTCAAATAGGTGTTTATCAACCAAATCATGTCGAATGGTTTTAGGATGAAATTGGATTCGCTCCGATAATTGTTCTGTGGTAATGTATGTTTTATTCATTGGCTATTCCTTCATTAAAGTGAATTGCTGTTCGTAATAATAAATATATGTTCAATATAATGAACATTTAAGTTTGTTGCAAGCTATTTATGCTTAAATTTAAATTGAAAGAATTAATTGCTCAGAAAGAGTTTGAAGAAAAGCGACTTGTAAGCGTCGCTGAGATATGTTCAAAAACAGGAATTGGCAGAACAACCTTATCTGCAATATTGAACAATAAAGGAAAGAACGTTGGGGTAGATAATGTTGATAAACTTTGTGAGTTCTTTGATTGTGAAATCCAGGAAATTCTTGAATATATAAATGAAAAATAGTCTCCTAATACAGTCGTTATAAAAAGACTGTCGGTAACTTCTTTATATAAGATTTTCAATTCAGGAGTGGTTCGTACTCTTACCTTATAAAGATTTACGGCATTTAATTGAATTTTAAGTTTAGATTAAATCAGCTTTGTATTCATCCAAATAAGAACTTTTTGTTCTGGGGTGTAGAAAATGTGTTTTCTTTGTTTCATGATACTGGCCTTTCATAATAAGGATAGTGTTGCAATCGCCAATTGAACTTTAGCTGTCACTCAGACTTTTAAGTTTTTCATCTGCAAGAGACAAAGTATTATTGATTTTTACTTTTTCGTATTTTTAAAGCATGCACGATTGGAGGGGTATCGATATTTTCAGGGATTATAGGATCTGCATCCGCTGGTATCGACATAAAGGCCAAATCATTTTCTCCTACCTCCCAGGCATCCACAATTCTTATGTCAGCCTTCTTTATCCATAAACTTGGTGGAGAAAACTTAGGGGAGTTACTATTTTCTTCAATAATTGCAGGAGCTAAGAAGTATTCATTTGCCCGTCCATACGCATCTATGAATCTGTCAAGGTTTTCGGAAGTAACAGGAGTCATTACCTTACCTCTTACTACAGTCATAAAAGAGCTTTTCTTACCCTTCAATGAAAGCTGCTTGACGTTAGGGGCTACTTGGAGTGCATAATGGCAAGGAGAAGATTTGTATATGCCTTTTACCAAAGTAATACAAAGCATATTTTCGTCGTCTTCATTTCCAAACTTTTTCTGCCAGCCTTTAAATATTTTCGTTGCTGATTCTTCGTCAGCAAACATCAATGCGATAACTGGAAGTTCTGCTGTCTTTTCTACTGTTCCTATAAAACCAGTACCAGCCCATTTAGCTTTATCCCACAACCTCTGGTTTATCACAGTCAATACCTTAGTGTCATTGTGCTTTGTTACTGTGAAATCTTGTTCTTCACTCGTCGAATCATAAACACTATTTGAGTGAAAAATATCATTCCTCCATGTAGTGGCACGCCTCAAACTAAACTTGCCTAAGTCACTGTGCTCCCAATCATTCCATGACATTTTGTAGTTGCCAGCCCCGACGTTATCTACCAGAACAGGTAAAAAAATTGATTGATTCATCCTCTCAATTGCCAAATCATTTACCATTAGTTCCTTCAATTGATTTTCTTCAACGTTAACAACTATTAGTCCGAAGATTTCACTAGCGATTTTTATAATGGATTCTTTATAATCAGAATTATGAACCAGCTTCAAAATATCCTCGCTTGGGAATGTTATAGATAAAGAAATTTCTCCTTCATCATTCTCTTGCCTTGCATAAGTAAGTCCCTTTTTGCTCTCGTCAATATCAATGTGGCACACGAACTCAGAAACATGAGGAAAAACACTATGTGTTAATGCTGTGGCAAAAATGCTTTCTACGACAGTAATCAAACTCTCAGCGAACAACGCAGCCGAACGTTGATTTGTATGAGAGACTTTCAGAGTCACTCCAATGACTGATGTTCTAATCTCGCAAAATTCACGCATCCCCCATTGAGTGACTGGAGGCAAATCTGAGTTTGCAGGCTGGTTAACCCAGCCAATACATAACTCTTCCAAATTACCCATTTCATTTACTTCAGCTCTTATCACCTCTTCATAGCCAAGAATATATAAAGCAGCCACCCAAGACACAGCTAAACCGCACTCATCAATAAATGAAGGTAAAGCCTCTAATTTCGAAAGGTCTTCATATGGTGTTTTTAATATTAGAATTCCCAATATAGCGTCTAAAAGTTGACTTTCCTCGTCTTCAGATTGCGGGTCAACGGGATTACAAAGCTTGTTTATTAAAAAAACCTTAAACTGCATCCAAAAGAAAATGATTGGAACTCTTCCTGACTTAACTTCTGTCCAGATTAGCTTGTTGATTACTCTTATTGCGATAGGCGGCAATTGATTGGTTTCGTCAAAATCTACTATTAATCTACTTAATGCAGTCAGATAGCAGCTTCTTGCTGACCAATTCAACCCAAAATTTTCATATGCTTGCGCTAGTCCAATTTGTGCAATTATAAAATCGTCTCTGTTTTCTTTTTGGGCTAACAACCTAGAAGCTTCACTAAACTGAATTAATGCTTTGTAGTTATTTTCAAGCCTTATACTCCTATACGCACTTTTTATAAGCATCGAGCCTTTTTTTGAGTTACTTATTCTCTTACTACTGACCTCTGTCGCTGTTTCCATTAACTCATCAAACTTGGATTGCTCGTCTAAGATGTCACATAGTTCATCTACATATCTAATAACCTTGCTTACAGGAACATCCATCATAAACTCAGCTGCTTTCAAAACATAAACCAGCTCTTCAAACCATTTATCTAATGGTTCATTTAGCATCATGCTTTTGGACAATCCTAAGAAGCTGAGCTCAATCAATGCAGTTAGGGATGCATTAGGCCGAGTTTTATCATCAGCGATGCACTGTAATTTTTTTGTTAGAACGCCATATCTTGCTTTGAGGTTTGCTTCTTCTTTATTAAGGTGGGAATGAATGAGAGCCGTTTGCAGCGTAATCCAAAGTGTTGCTAACTTTTCCAGTTCCCAAACGGAGTTTGCATCAATAACTGATTTTTCAAGCTCATCGTAAAGCTTACTCATCTTTCTAGCATCGTCATGCCACCAAAATGAAGTCCATGCATATTGATAAAGTGCTTTGTTAATGCAATTGGTAAGTTTATATTCCCGAGCTACTGAGAGCGCTCTTTCGAACCTACCCACGACTTCAACTTTCGGCTTTTCTATCTCCCTACTTAAAACCGCTGAATACAAACATTTTTCGAATAATTCAAAATACGTGGAGATGGAATTGTCAAATTCTTCTATCTCTTTTTCCAATTCCTCTAACTCTTGTGATTTTACCGAGTCATTTTTACCGAGCTTAAATTCTGATTTGTTTATATCTAAATCAAGGGTAGCAGCTGCCAAATCAAAACGCTCATTGTCGAAAACCTTATTTACAAGCCATGTTTTGTCTAAAATACGAACATCGATACTAAACTCTTCCGTTAGGGCGTCTTCTACTTCAGCCCGCTTCCTATCTGATACAGATTGGGAAGTCATGAAATAAATTAACTTATAATCTCTATTCGTAGATACGATTCCAGTGACATCACTTTTTACTTTTGAACGCCACTGAGCCTTTGCACTTATTGCAAAAGCCCAACGTTCCTGGCTGGCTTCGCGACCTATACCTTCGTACCACCTTATTGAAATGGAGTCGGCAACTGGGTAAGTTTCGGTATCAACTTTACTATCACCGCCCCCCGTTGGCCCAGTTTGAAAAATTAGATTGGGACACAACTCTTTTTCTGCTAAACGCCTGCAAAAGAATTCAAACTCTTTTTCTTGTGAACGTTCAGTAATCGTAGCGAGTTTGTACTCAAAAACGTCTTTAGGTAAAAATTGTAAAGCCCTATTACCTGAGTCCGAAAACTCATCAGGTCGCCTGATTTTCATAAAGTCTGATGGCCTGATGCTTTTAATAGCTTGTTTATAAAATTGTTTTTTGCTCATGCTACACCCACAAAAACGTTATAGTAAGTCTGCACAGATTTATTGGTTAGGTGCTTCATAAATCATGTGCTTATAGACAACAAAATTGTTTTTCATAATTTTTTGAACAGCCTTTTACCTCCATTTAAGCGCCTAAATGTTAGAAGCGCGATAATTTATGTTCTAGATTTTTGCAGCAAAATTTAATGACGATGGAACTTCCGATGTTTTGACATATCTAGTTCTGTTTGTAAAGGTAAGTTATCTGCAACTGAAATTATGCTTGGGCAGGGAGCGCAAATTTCTTCACGGATGTTTGAGTAAAGTGGTTAGTACCTTACGATTGAAGGTTTGATGCTTGTTGGTAGGCGTCACCTGTTGTAAGTATGGAACCGCCTCGTCCTCCAAAGCTATTGTATTACTTGCATCCAATGTCCAATATATCCAACTGCGACTTGTAAGGGAGTACAATCCGCGAACGTATGACAAGACTGGTCATAATAAAAGTTCGAGCGTCCGCTTTCCGTAGAAAGTGATCTATCAAGCATTCAAGATCCGCATAAACCGAAGGTCCGCTCCATGTCTATTGATGCCCGTGACTACTCGCTATTAGGCAACTTTTACGCTTAGCTGCCGTCATAAGTGAATGACTTAGCAATCATAAAGCTATATTATACCAATAGTGATTTATTTATATGCGAATTTTTGTACGCATATAAAAGGGTTCGCAAAATAATATAAGCATCGACAGCGCAGGCGCAGCAAGGGATAGCAGAAGTAATCCCAGTTTGATTAAAATTTGGTTGCGGATCTTAGGAGCCGCATCATTTAAATTTTATGGTTTCAATTAAGAAAAAGGAAATTCTGTGGCAGATATTTTAACTACAGTATCAACAGCAATAACTCTAGCGAGTCGCCTTCGAGAAATTGGTAAGAATATTGAGGACGCCGAGTTCAAAAATTTGCTAGCTGATTTAAGCCTCGAACTTGCTGATGCAAAACTAAAAATCGCGGATCTGGTTTCAGAAAATGCTTATTTAAAAGAAAAGCTGGATGAAGTGACTAGTGCAACGGGTGAACGTTGTCCAAGTTGCAATAACAGGACCTTCAAAATTATCTCCACACGCCCTCATCCGACTTTCGGACGTTTAGGTGCTAAGGAACGAGAATATAAGTGCTCTACCTGCGGCTTTGAAGAATCTAAAATGGTAGAGCCATAAAACAGCTGTTGGCGCTCACTGCGTTCGCTGGGACACAAAAATGGAACTTAAATTTCAGGAATAAGCATCGTGCTAGAGACCAGAAAAGTATTTATTGATACTCAGTCATTCGTAAAAGCCGGGCTTCACTTTGATGGCCCCGCATTTAAATCATTCAGGAAATACTGTGAAGCTAACGAGCTAGATCATGTCTCTACTAGTGTTGTTGAGCGTGAGGTAAAATCAAAGATTGAATCATCCGTAAAGGATGCGATAAGCGCCATTCAAACCTTTCGCAGGAAAGCTCGCATCCTTTCGTCTTTAGATGATGAGAAGATAAAGGGATTGTTTGAAGAGATTCCAGATGAGGATATTTATCAAAAATCGGCAGAGGTGTTTGAGGAGTTTATGAATGCTTGTTCTACAGAAATTGTAGAAGCAAAAGACGTTGACGCTGAAGAGTTATTATCTCTTTATTTCAATAGAGGAGCGCCGTTTGGAAATGCTAAGAAAAAATCGGAGTTCCCTGATGCAATCTCAATTTTATCATTGAAATCCTATCTTGAAGATGATGAAAAGATTTATGTGGTATCAGATGATGGAGATTTAAAAGCGTATTGCGACAGTAATCCGAACTTTATTTCGGTTGATTCATTAGACAAACTTCTGGATATCTATACAACTCACAATACCGTAAGGCACGAACAGGTTAAACAGTACTTTATTGCAAACGAAGCAGCTATAAAGCTAAAAATCACAGAGTTCCTAGAAAACTGCGAGGTATACAACTCTTCAACTTGGGAGGATGCTGAAGTTGATGATGGTTTATCTGTTTTAAATCTAGGCGATATTGATCCATCAGTACTATATATAGACGATGAAGAAAGCCAAATTACCTTCGACATAGAAGTAGAGTTTGAAGTAACTGTTACAGGACCAGATTTTAACAATGGCATATACGACCGCGAAGATGGCCGAATGTATGCGTTTGATAGCACCTCAAGGACAGAAGTGATATCCACCACATTCACCGTCGAAATATTCTTACACTATGAGTTTATTGAAGGAGTTTTAGAAAATGCTGAGGATGACGGTCTTTATGTGGCAGGAACATCCGGTGGCATTGAGGTTTCTATTGAAGAAAACGGTCATGATTGGTACTAAAAATATAGCAAGCAAGTCAATTCGGGCTTCGCAAGCTCGCGACTGTTAAATAAGTGATGAATTTCCGCTCGTTGTCAGAACCGGACCAATAAAGCAGATCGTACATTGATCACAATACAAACATTTCCTAGCTTTCTAAGCAATAATTAATTCGCTCGATACCGTCAAACAGAGCTCGTAATTTACTTCACGTAAACTGCTCACTTAAGCCTTCGAATAAAAAAATATTGGAATTTTGGCGGAAGTCAAAAATTGAAATAAAACTTACTTTTTGCAATTAAGTTCGGTTAAATTTTTTAAAAATTGCGTTGATTGTATTTATTTAGCAAGCTATAAAATTAATTCAATTCAAAAATCTTTGCTCAAAAAATTACAGAGCAACAACTTAATACAAGCACAAAAATACCATTTTCACGTGTTTTTAACGGTGCAAATAAGATTGGTCTATAAGCCAATAATGACGTGGAGTAGAGTGGTGTGCTTGCACGGATTTGACACGTTTTTGCCACGGATTCGGCACGGATTTGACACGTTTGAAGTCCGCAAATTAAAATTCGGTTGAAAAAATTTTATTGTTAAATTGCTGTATGTGTTGAATTTAAAGGGCTGGGGCAGATGGTGGACGCAGCAAGGCTTGAACTTGCGACCCCCGCCTTGTAAGACTTAACCTAAAACATCCACACCACGAAACTTTGGTAAAAAACGTCCTTCTCAAAAATGATGACAGCGCGGTCGATAGAATTCACGCGATTCTGCTTATAACTTATCGTCTACGGAATAATTTATTTCAAGGTGTTAAAGATATTCAGCATATAGAAAGACAGAGTGATAATATCAGATATGCTGCTGAGGTACTCAAAACCGTTCTCGAAGCGAGTGGACGATTCGTCTACCACAACGCGGAGCTGTATCGAAGCTTCAACCAAGAAGCGCTTCAAACAAATATTGTGGATGGCCTCTAATGGTAGTTTAGGAAAGCGAAACATTGCAATTATACGTATGTTATTTGGCTCGGGAATACGAATAAACGAAGTTGTAAAGTTAAAAGTGTATGATTTGCTCCGAGAAACAAATGAGCTTCGTACCACATTTTCATTCCTGCGTCCTATACCAAAACAGTTAAATCTAATGCAGCTTACATACTTGCAAAATCTCACATAAAAGCTATTGAAAACTGGATAGACGAAAGGTTAGAACAGAAGGTTTGCGTGGTCGATAATGCTGAATTTAGAGGATTAAATCCTGATTGGCCATATTCGCAATAATAAAGAAACGGAAGTCATGGCGTACAATGGCTTTTCGAGACAAGAAATACACTGACATCGATGGCAATGTGTTTTTCTTGTTGTTTTATGCCCTAAAAGTGACCGCTTGAAGCTCATAATACAATACTACACCACGGCAGCAATTTTTCTCTAAAGTTAAAATTTTTATTACTAATCAATAGTATACATTTACTTTTAGTGACGGTTAATGAGGCGCGACGCGGCGGCGAGCTATCCTTCCGGCGGTAACTCATAACTCGGCATCGAGTAGGTACGCAACGCTCGGAGTAACAACGTTACTGTGCTAACATCTATATTGTTAAAATCGTATTCGTTAAAAAGAGCATGTTGCTTGGCATGTGCAATAAATGAGGTTGGCTCACTGAAAAGACTTCTTGCGTCTGAAATGGTGTCTGAATGCGCTGTTAGTTTTTCCCAATAGAAGGCGATAAATAGCATTAACTTCAATGCTTCCTCGTCATTAATTAGCAATGGCTCGCTGGACTTAGAAAACGCAACTACATTATACAAGCGCACTAGGCTACGTGGATTGTTAATATTAAAAGCTCTGGCGCAGTTTATGAATTGTTCAAATTCATACTCATTGGTCGTCAAAAAATCTTCGCTACCAATATCTCGACCCTCGTCAACAGCTAGAGTTGACTTGCCATTTGTTATAATTGATGTTGGCCTTTCATATACGGAAAGGGCGCTAGGCTGAGGACCATCTGTAGGTACAGCTCCGCCTTTTAATTCACCGCCGGCATCATTCAATCCAAAAATCCTATTTCGGACAAAGAGTGCTAAGGCCTCTTCGTCAGGCTCTGATAACGATATGGATATTTGAAACAGCTTACCTAGATAGTGTCTTGCCAACTCGAAGGCTTCCTTATTGGTCAAAGTTTCTAATTGTTGTAAGTACTTATTGGCTACGGCGCGAATAAGGATCTGAAAATCCACCGCAAAAATAACTGTTACCCCCTTTACATCCACAATAAGCTGTGCAGCTTCTAGGGTTTGAACGATAACACGGTCTGAACACCGATCTAAGTCGTCGATAACAATAACGTACTTGTTTTTACTCTTTTGAAAAAGCTCGCCTTTATATGACGCCAACACTGCAGCTAACGTATCTTTCATGGTACACCCAATACCGATGTGTTGATTAAAATCAGGTTGCTGAGTAGCCTGTCTTAGGATTGATGTTAAGTAATTAGACTCCAATAATTTTTTTCGAAAGATGGCGGCAGTAACTAATACTCCGGCCAAACCTGAAGGAAAAAGTATCAGGTACGGGGAGTTTCTAGCTGCATCAGTTGGTAAATTATAAAGACTTAACGCAGACCATATTGCGGCTAGCAAGCTCACTATAAAAATGAACAGCGCTATAAATGCATCCATACCTAGCTTTTGTCTGTTGAGCTGATACCATGTTCGGATGGTTAGTATCGTGCGAGGGAAGAACCGGAGCTTGTTGAACAAATGGTTGAGAATAAACTGTACGATAGAGGCAGACATGTGCTGGCTATGAGACTCTCTCCAGGCATTAAAGTTGATGAATTCTATCAATGAGCCTTTGGTTAATCGTTGTTCTAAGAAACGGACAACCGTGCTTTTACCACTACCCCAATCGCCAAATAGACCGATGATCAAATGATTTGTTTTACTTTTTCCATCTGGGTTGTTATTACTATCGCGGTCTCTTAGTATCGTTGCTTGAATACTATCAACAATGTGGTGCCGATTGAGATAGTCTTGGACTGAAACCTTATCATCGAGAGCATTCGCAAACTTGTCTGCAACATCATTAGCGGCTGATTCAGCTGTCGGCTCCGCTTCGGTAGTAGGCCATTTGTTTATGTCACGGTTTGCCAACGCTGAAAAGGTTTGGAAATCTTTAATGGGGGTAATTTTGTCTGCCTCACCTTTGCGCCGTGTTGCTGCTGTCACGTAGTTCGCAAACACCGCAAACCGGCCTTCAAAATTTAAGATATCTTTCCAAAGCAATTCAGCCCTAAAATTTTCTGTATATCCGACGAGTGGTACTGCAATTGACAACAATTCACAGAGTGCCTGTTGAATAGGTGCTGCAACACTATGAACGGCCCCATTACCGCTCACTGGCTTAAGCGACTCGCTAAAGACTTCTGCTTCGTCCAAATTTTGGTTGGCTTGGGAAACTAGGGCGCTCCACTCAATGGGCTTATCTCGAAAATCGTGAGTGATCATCACGGGGATGCGTTGTCGGCTGCGCTCTCGATCGTAAATAAACGGTTCTCGAATAAATGGTATAACACCCAAACAATGAATGTGTCCACTGCTTTTAATATCTGAAGCGATGTAGATTATCGCAGTGTCGCCAGGCCTTATAGACCGTGTATGTGCATCGGTGCCGTGCAACCAGAAGGCGTATCTACCGACTCTTACTTCATCTAACCATTTAGCGCCCGCGTGCTCCGGCTTTGCATACAACAACCAACAATTACCTGTACTACTTGTTCGTGGGGTGGTCTCACCCCCTTTAACAGCGGCCGCCTCCATGTGATTTTCCCTTAATTACTATGTTAACTATTGTTTTGTTGAAATTATTAAATTTAATATTAGTACAGGAAAATGAAATGTCAGGTTTATCGTGAAAAAATTTGATAATCAAAGAGCTTGTTAGATATAAGGTGCTCAAAGAAAGCTATTTTATGTATGTTTTGGCAAAAAAACTCTTTTTTGCATATACTAAAAGTAGCGCGGTAACCCACACATGCTGCTTTCAAATGTTGGTAGTTGTTTGGCGATAGCATTTATACGACACAATCTAAACTATCGAACAATAGAGATATGGAATTTAATTTGATGATGGAACAGCAAAAAACAAGTAATATTTTCTCGCCTCAAGAGCTGTTTTCTTATTCAGGGGCTGAAGATTGTCGGCTACAGTCAGTACTAGATGAAAAATTATATCTTTCTAAACCAATAGTTTTTAATGATGTAAATGAACTTAGCTTAAAATATTCGTCTAGCGGATTACTTGAAATAAATGAAAAAGATTTATTTCGAGCTTTTTTAACCATTTACGATAAACCGTTTCATGAACTCCATGATAACTACTTACTTAATGAAGAAATCCATACATTCATGTTGAGGTTTTTTAAAACACAACTAGAGCTTACAAGCGAACCTATTCTAGCAACAACAAGAGATATCATGGAGCGTATTCACCAAAGACTTAATGGAGCATTAATCAAATGTTTTATTCCGCTTAAAAACAATTCGTTAATGTGGGCTCATTATGGTAATGAGTTCCAAGGAATTTGCGTGCACTATGAACGCAAAATAACAATTCTTGGTAACAACAAAAAGTTTTTTAGGAACATAGAATATTCTGATCGAAAGGTACAGTGCTCACTAGTTGATGTACTTTTCAAATCACATGAATTGTTTTACAAGCTGTTATTAACCAAACATACGGATTGGAGTTATGAACGCGAGGTTCGCTATTGTGAGTTCCCAGGTGATGAGCACATGAATCAAAAAAAGGGCAAATTGGTCCCGATTCCCAGCGCGTTAAAGGCAACGGGCGTAACATTCGGGACTCATTGTGCCCCTGATTTCATAGTCAAATGGGCGACAGAGATTTTAGAACATGGCCTAAAGTGTTTCTATTTACATGGTTTCCATAATCCGATCGATTTGGATAGCTCTTATTTAATCAACAATGGTAGGCGAATCCGTGAGATTTGGGAGCGAAACCGAAATGGAATGGCGCATAAAATTGAGTAACCCAATTCTTAGAGTGGAAAACTTGTGAATTTATCCCTTCAATCCCCTAATCAATCAACCCAACAAATAGCAGGGTTGCCATAGTATTAGTTTCACAACCAGTTGCACGGGTAGTATCTGGCTATTATTAGAACGGTGGGACTTTGGCGGTTTACACTTATTTTGCTTTACCTTTTCGGCTATTTCGTCTACCTCTCATTCCTACTTATCATCTGATTTCCCAATCGCTATTTTTGTTTGAATTTTTAGTCTCGAGAATGCACAGCGTTTTGATTGTCCATTGGGATGGCTATGAGTGGATAGACTAAGCGTTTTATGATTTTATGAGTGGTGTTAAGGTAACTCAGTTGGGTCTTGCAACAGCACGTCGAACCGAGTCAGAATAGTTTTTCTAAGCAGGGCAAGAGTGAGATGAGTTGCTTGTGCGTCTTCTAGTTAAGTCTGTTAAGGATTTTTCATTCGCTTTCATAAGTTTCGGCTTATCAAAAAAATAAAGGTTACGATCACTTGCCTCTAACTTGTGAATTTAAAACGGTATGTCTACAACAACAACGATATTTTCACGATAAGGCGCTAAAAGTGCTAACAATTTCTGAGGTGAATCATCAATTTTATCATGTACGAGGACATTGTTTTCATTATCGATAATGCAAACGTAAAGTAATCTTGTGTGTAAATCGATTCCATGACAGTAAGGATGTGTATTAGTACAGAAGTTCATTGAGCTTTCTACGTTTGGTTTGGTTGCCATCTCAGGATAAACTCAAATTTATCTGAGGAGGAGGCTCAATGAGTATCAATCTGCTGTAGTCGCTCGCGGGCTCGCTGGGATCAATGAAGACAATTGTACAATGACCACAAAACAAAAATTTCCTAGCTTTCTAGACAATAATTTATTCGCTCGATACCTTCAAACAGAGCTCGTAATTAACTTCATGTAAACTGCTCACTTAAGCTTTCGAATTAATCAATAGTGGAATTTTGCAGGAAGTTAAAATTGAATTAATAACACAC
>CANMCE010000025.1 GCA_947496235.1 uncultured Glaciecola sp.
AGAAGTGAAACGTATTTGCGGCGATGGTAGTGTGGGGTCTCCCCATGTGAGAGTAGCACATCGCCAGACTCCCAATTCAGAAGAAGCCCTAGTCGAGAGACTGGGGCTTTTTTTATGCATAAAAAACAATGGAGCCGTAGTGCATTAATTACACTGCTCTGTAACCCAACAAGCATCAAGCCTCCGGCCATGCAAAAACAAAGAACTACGACTCCATTATTTAAATCACGGGATAGCAACAATGCACTACGACTCCATTGTTAGTGGGGGGTGCTAGGCGTTGACGTTCGTGGGATGTAGGGGCTTAAAAAAATGAACTACGGCTCCATTTTTGTTAATGTATTAGGGATTCTTTTTATTTTGGTATTTAATTGAATGAATAATGTTGTTTATTGTTTTGTGGTTTTAGTATTTTTTCTTTTTTCAAAATTTTCTAGTGCTGGCGTTGGCGATTTGTCACAAGCACAGTTAACTGCAATAGGTGAACAAATATTTCGTAACGAAACAGGTGGAAACGATAAATATTTGGTTGCTTGGAATGACAATGAAGACTTTGCATCCTTAGGTATAGGGCATTTTATCTGGTTCCCCGAAGGGCTAAAAAGCCCTTTTACAGAAACATTTCCAGATTTATTGCTTCACATGAAATCCCAAGGTATTTCTTTGCCAGAATGGTTAAATGATAATGCGGATTGCCCTTGGAGCTCAAAGGTAGAATTCATGTCTGAACAAGCTAAAATTCAAAAAGCTGAACTAAAATCTCTTCTAAAATCGACGTTTTCAATACAATTATCGTTTATTACTAAAAGAATGCAGGCTGCTTTTAACAAAATAGCGATTCAATTACGCCAAGATCAGAGCGATCTGTTTAAACAAAGGTACAATGCGCTTCTTAGTAGCCCTGAAGGTATTTATTCACTAGTTGATTACATCAACTTTAAAGGCGAGGGAATCTCTCCTAATGAAAGGTACGAAAATCAGGGGTGGGGATTACAACAAGTTTTATTATCAATGGATGATAATACTCAACAAGCTTTTACCAAGGCATGCAAGCAAGTGCTAACCAACAGAGTTAATAATTCCCCTCAAAAAGAAAAGGAATTGAAATGGCTACCTGGTTGGAAAAAACGTTGCGATACCTATTCAAATAAGAGTTTTAACTAATATTTTCACTTAAGTTGTTTTTGCAACAAATCGTTACATAATTACTCAGCATCAAAGTGTTAAATTTAGGATACTTACATAGATTGCCTTATTAATAATCAAGAGGACTCTATGAGTAAGCAAAAAATGTTTGGGTTAGTAGGTTCAGCACTATTAACCTTATGTGGTAGTTTTAATGCGATTGCTGAAGATATTGATATCGCATATGAAAAATTTCAGCTTGATAACGGACTAACGGTTGTTGTGCATGAAGATCGAAAGGCGCCAGTAGTAGCTGTAGCGGTTTGGTACAAAGTTGGTGCGAAAGACGAGCCGGATGGCCAAACGGGTTTTGCACATTTATTTGAACATTTAATGTTCAACGGATCTGAGAACTATGACGATGAATGGTTTGGTCCGTTGCAAGAAGCAGGGGCAACCGGACTTAACGGTACGACAAGTTTTGACCGTACAAATTACTTTCAAACCGTCCCAACACCAGCGCTTGATCGTGTTTTGTGGATGGAATCAGATCGCATGGGCCACTTTTTAGGTGCTGTGACTCAAGATAAGCTGGATGAACAAAGAGGCGTGGTTCAAAATGAAAAACGCCAAGGTGAAGACCAGCCATACGGTAAAGTTTTTCAACGTATTTTCTTAAATTTATTTCCTAAAGGGCATCCTTACTCTCATTTACCAATTGGTTCAATGGATGATTTAAATGCGGCTTCTCTTGAAGATGTTCAAAATTGGTTTAAACAATATTATGGTGCCGCTAACGCAATTCTCGTACTAAGTGGTGATATTAATGCTGAGCAAGCTAAGCCGCTCGTAGAGAAATACTTTGCAGACATTGAATCAGGTCCAGCATTAACTAAATGGGAATCTTGGGTACCAAAACGCAAAGAAAACTCTCGTGAAGTTATTCAAGATAAAGTACCTCAAACCCGTATTTACCGTGTCTGGGTTTCTCCAGAAGACACAGATCCTACTTCAACGGATCTTTATATTGCAGCTAGTGTTCTAGGTAGCGGCAAAAATTCTCGCATGTACAAAGAGCTAGTATATGATCAACAGATCGCTACTAGTGCATCTGTGTTTAACATGGAATTACAAATGGCATCGGTTTTTGGTGTCATCGTAGATGTTAAGCCAGGTCAAGATCCTGCTACTGTTGAGAAAGAAATGGATAAAATCATCGATAATTTCTTAATCAACGGTCCAACTGAAGAAGAAGTTAAGTTAGTTTCGACCAAAACAAAAGCGGCAACCATTCGTGGTCTTGAACGTGTTGGTGGGTTCGGCGGTAAAGCTGATACGCTAGCTAAAGGTGAAATGATTGCTGGGGATCCTAATTTCTTCAAACAAGAATTAGAAGAACTTGATCAAGCCAATGTGAAAAATGTATTAAATGCAGCCAGAACTTGGTTAGGTGACGGTTGGCATCAAATTACTGTTGTTCCTTTCCCTAAATATGCGGCAAAGGGTGAAGGTATTGACCGTAGTACTGGCATACCAGATATTACATCAGAAACGCAATTAACATTCCCTGACATTCAAACGTCTACATTAACAAATGGTATTAACGTTGTGTTAGCAGAGCGCTCGACCATTCCTGTGGTCAACGTAGCTGTTCAATTTGATGCGGGTTATTCTGCTGATGCTGGCGGTAAACTTGGATTAGCGAACTTTACCAGCCGTATGTTAGATGAAGGCGCAGGTAAATATGACGCATTGGCATTGTCTGCAGAGCTAGAAAAACTTGGTACTAATTTGTTTGTAGGTTCAAACCTAGATACAACTACAGTTAGAATGTCGATGTTGAAAGAAAACGCTGGTGCTTCTTTAGCGATATTAGGCGACGTACTTCTTCGTCCTACGTTCAGTGACGAAGAAATCGAGCGGCAGCGAGCGTTAATTCTAAATGACATTGCTCAACAAAAAGTACGCCCAATGTCGATTGCCTTAACTGTACTTCCGCCTCTTATTTATGGTGAAGACCATGCTTATGGTTTGCCTTTTACCGGCACAGGTACAGCAGAAGATGTGGCCACTATCACACGTGATGACTTGGTTGCATTTAAAGACACTTGGATGGGGCCAAACAACGCCACTATATTTGTTGTTGGTGATACCAGCATGGAAGAAATCAAACCAAATCTTGAGAAAGCCTTTGGTCAATGGGAAGCAACAGGCAGCAAACCAAGCAAAAAGGTTGAAACTGTAGCCTTACCTGAAAAATCAAAAGTGATTATTGTAGATAGACCTGGATCTCAGCAATCTTTGATTCTAGCCGCTCATTTAGCACCCTCTACTGGGGCTGAAAACAATATCGCGATTGATGCAATGAACCAGACCCTTGGTGGAGCTTTCACTGCACGAGTAAACATGAATCTGCGTGAAGATAAAGGTTGGGCCTATGGTGCCTACACTTTCCTTCAGGATGCAAAAGGTCAAAGACCCTTTATGGTCTATGCGCCTGTACAGACTGATAAGACTGGTGCATCTCTTTCTGAATTAATGAAAGAATTGGTTGCTTACAAAGGTGATAAACCACCTACGGAAGATGAGCTTGAACGTGCAAGATTAGACAGCACGCGTTCTTTGCCTGGACAATTTGAAACGGCAGGTTCTGTAATCGGAAGCCTATTATCAAGCGAGCGTTTCGGTAGAGAATTCAACTATCCAGAAACGCTGGTAGAGAAGTACAATAGCCTTTCTGTGAATGATTTAGAAAAAGCCGCAGCAGAAGTGATACATCCAAATAAACTAACTTGGGTGATTATCGGTGATGCTGAGAAAATCAAACAAGAAGTAGAAGAAGCTTTGGGAACTCCAGAAATTCGCTCTATGGATGAGTTGTAATAAACTAGACCTAAAGGCTAGCAACTTGCTAGCCTTTTATTTTTTTAATCCCTTCAATTATTGCCACGCAAACACCTCCCGCAACAATACCAAATATAGCCACTGCGATTAAATCAATGCTACTGGCTAATAACCAATGCATTGTTAACATCTGTTGAAATGCTTCTTGAATATGATGTAAAAATCCTATGCTGTGAATAATAATGCCGCCGCCAACGAGAAACATGGCCGCAGTACCTACAATAGACAGCAAAACCATTAATTTAGGCGCAATAATAAGAATACTTCGACCTAAACTGCGTTGTAGTGTATTGAAGTTACCAGAAACAGATTTACGCAGAAGCCACAAGCCCATATCATCAAGCTTGACAATTAATGCCACTAATCCATAAACACCGACAGTAAAAATAATTGCTAGAAAGCTTAATACAGTTACTTGGGTGGAAAATGAAGATTCCTGTACTGTACCTAAAATAATCACGATGATTTCAGCGGAAAGCACAAAATCGGTTTTTATCGCGCCTTTTATTTTTTCCTTTTCCAGAGCTACGACATCAATATCGGGATTGGTCAAAATATCCATGTGATGATTCGGCCCTGCTTTATGAAGAAATTTTTCCACTAGCTTTTCGGCCCCTTCGTAACAAAGGTACAAACCACCAATGACAAGTAAAATATTAATTAACCAAGGCACAAAATACGAAATCAAGAGCGCGCTGGGCACCAAAATTATTTTGTTTAAAAATGAGCCTTTGGCGACCGCCCATACCACAGGCAATTCTCGTTTTGCGGTGACGCCTGACACTTGCTCGGCGTTTAGTGCCAAGTCGTCGCCGAGCACGCCTGTCGTCTTTTTTGCTGCTACTTTCGACAAAATTGCGATGTCATCTAGCATGGTAGCGATGTCATCTAATAACGTAAGTAAAGTTGAACCTGCGATGGCCGTATCCTCTTCTAAAATGGCTAACCCAATTACTCTGGCAAGGAAGTTTGTGCAAATCAAGCAAAACCTTGTCCCAACGAGAATGAACTTTCGTGATTAAATTGTTACAAAGCATTAATACATAATTAATTTACCAAATAAAATTCATTAACTATCGGATATTTATAATAAAATAACCAAATAGATCGGACATGCTGATATTGCTGTATAAGTAGTGTAATCAGCCTTGATTCGATTATAATTTAAACTCTTAAAACCAAGAGACACCCTTAGTGTGTCCAAGCGGATAACCCATTGCAATGGCTCGCATATTTACCAAAACCTTTGCAATGTAGCTGTATAGTGTTATCGATGAGAACTCATGCTAGAACTAAAAAATATTATAAAGTCATTTCAAAATGGCGAAGAAATTGTAACGGCAATCAATAATGTCAGTTTGACCATAGAAAAGAACGAATTCGTGGCTATCATGGGAAGTTCAGGTTCAGGCAAATCGACACTAATGAACGTTTTGGGTTGTTTGGATACGCCAAATTCAGGCGTGTACAAACTTAACAATACAGACGTTGCATCAATGACAGACAGCGAATTATCTCGCGTGCGCAATAAACACATAGGTTTCATTTTTCAAACCTTTCATTTGTTGCCAAAACTCGACGTGGTTGCCAACGTGAAACTACCGTTGCGCTACTCCGACGTTTCAGAAGAAGAAGCAGATAAAAGGGCAAATGCACTCATTGATAGGGTGGGTCTGTCTCATCGTAAACATCACAAACCCTTTGAAATGTCAGGCGGTCAACGTCAACGTGTCGCTATCGCGAGAGCTCTGGTAAATCAACCGTCCGTAATTTTGGCTGACGAGCCTACAGGTAACCTCGACAGTAAAACCTCCCATGAAATTATGGAACTATTAACCGAATTACATCAGCAAGGGCAGACGATAGTCATGGTGACCCATGAAGATGATATAGCTGAATTTGCTCAACGGGTTGTCCGGATGAAAGACGGAGTGATAATCAATGAATAAATTTAACTTCATGCATAAGGTAATGGTGGCAGCTTTATGTATGATTAGTCTAACGGTTCAAGCTAACGACTTGCTGTTGACTGGACGCATAGGGTCTTCGGCAAAACAATTAGTAAACTCACCTCAAGGTAGCCGTTGGCAAATTCAAATTCAGTGGATGGAAGAAGAAGGTAAAGTCGTGCAAAAAGGCGATCCAATTATCGTCTTTGATGGGGCAACAGAACAAAACCAACTATTAACAGCCCAAGAAAATTTAGACCGTCTGGAGCTGGAATACAAACAGCTAGAACTTGAACAAGAACAAAAAGTAATTGATGCAGATGGTGCCCTTAGAGTGGCAAAAATGCGTGTCGACAAAGCGCGTATTGAAGCATCAGTCCCTGATGGAGAAGTCAGTGCTTATGACAAAGGACAATATGAGTTAGAACTGCAACGAGCACTATTAGAACAAGTAAAATCAGAGGAAGCTTTGGCTCGCGCAAAACAAGAGCGTGAAGCAGAAATGACTAAAAAACGCGTTGATATTATGCAGACTAAAGACCAAATAGAGTATTTAGAAAACATAATGTTAAAGCTGCGAGTTGAAGCGCAATTTTCTGGACCTGTAAGTTATGCAATTCATCCTTGGACTGGCGAAAAGGTTGCTGCAGGAATGAATGTGCGTCCGGGCTGGACGATTATGGATGTGCAATCTACCAATCAGTTTCAAATTGAAACCTGGATCCATGAAATAGACGCCGTTGGCTTAGTTGAAGGTACAAAAGTACTAATTACCTTAGATGCTTTTCCCAACAAAAGTTTTTCAGGCACCTTGTCAGAAATATCAAAACAAAGTGAAAGCCGTCCCAATTGGAGTAAAAGTGCTTACTTCCCAGCAATTATTACCTTTGATTCAGATATTTCATTGGATTTATTACCCGGTATGAGCGTACGTTTGTTACTGACAGAACAAGCCATTGCTGAGGCCAAAAATACTAAAGGTGGCAACAATGTTTAAGGCAAATCTTAAGTTTTTATTAGTGTTATGTGCTTTGCTTGGACTTACAGCCTGTGGTGAAGAAGAAAACCTAACTAAAACTACTAAAGAATCCGTTGAAAGGGCGGTTACGGCACCGGCAGAGCTGGTATCTTTGCAAGAAGTGTCTATTTCGCCACCGAATATTCCTCGTACTTGGGAATACAAGATTGAATTTTTGGCCAGAGAAAACTCTATTGTTAAAGAAGGGGATTTGGTGGTTAAGTTCGATGCTCAAAGCTTAAGAAATGATCTTATCGGCAGAAACAGTGAGCTAGAGGCGCAAATAAAAGAAGCTGAACAAATAAAGTTAAAAAATAATGCCGAATTGGAGCAATTGACATTAGATCTAGCTGAAGCTAAGAAAAATATGAATATTGCCAAACGCAAAGTCGAGATTACTGACGTTTCTCGATCAGAAATCGAACGTAAAAAGCAGCAAGCGGAATTTAAAATTACCACAGAGTTATACAATCAAGCGATTCAGCGAGTTGAGCAGCATAAAACCGCCATGGTAATAAGCGAACAAGTGCAACAAGCTAAAATCGAAAAAGCCAAATTTAGAGTCGAGCAAATCAACGACAGTATTGCCAAACTTAGCATAACAGCGCCTAAATCAGGTATGGTCACTCTGATCCCTGACGGTGAAGACGAGAAGCCAGCTATAGGTGATACTGTGTTTATGGGTCGCCGATTAATGTCGCTACCAGCACTCGATAATATTGCTGTAAAAGTAGAATTTGATGAATCTGTTACTTCACAAGTACAACTAGGTGACGAAGTAAGGGTCACCTTAGTCGCTTTTCCAGAAAAACCCTTTAAAGGGCGCATTACTGAATTAGGTCAGGCGTATCGGTTTAAATCTCAGAATAACCTTAAAGTCGTATTTGATGCATGGGTAACGCTAGATCAAATGGACTTGGCTATCATGCGTCCAGGTATGAAGGCTACAGTTGAATTGGCAGGTGACAAAGCATGAAGTTCGTTTTACCACTCACATTAGCTGCGTTTTGTTTGTTAGGATGCAGTGAAGCGCCACAAGAATCTATTCCGACTTATCAAGTAAAAGCCTCTGATTTTAGTATTCAAGTGTCTGGTTTCGGGGAAGTAGAAGCTGCCCAATCGCAAAAAATTCTAAGTCCAGGCCGCCAACCTATGACCTTGGCATGGCTGAAAGATGAAAATTCTTATGTTGAAAAAGGCGAAGTTATCGCGCGTTTTGATGCTGAGCGTATTCAACGAGATAGCCGAGAAGAAGAATTCGAACTGTTGAAGCTTGAACAAGACATTTTAAAGAGTATTGCACAGCAAAGAGAACAAAAACAGGAAGTATCTTCAGATCAAACCTATGTAGGACATGAATTTGAATTTGTGGATAGGTTCGCAATAGATGATTTACGCATCTATTCCCAGTTGGAAATCATAGATACTCTTGCCAATAGAGACTTTTTAGAAGCAAAAGACGGCTTCCTTGATTGGAAAGAACACAGTATTGACGAAGAACACGATAGCCAAATGGCTGTATTGGATATTCGTAAATCTGGTGTGGATGCTAAATATCAAATGTTAAAATCTGCCCTTTCTAGTTTAGAGGTAGTCTCGCCTTATGCTGGCTTACTGGTATATGAAAAAGATCGTAGAGGTGAAAAACCTTCTGTGGGACAAACCATATTTCCCGGGCGAGCAATTGCACAAATTCCAAATTTAGAAAACATGCAGGCCAAGATTTATGTGCAAGCCAACGATGCTATAGATTTAGAAATTGGTCAGACTGTTGATATTCAACTTGATGCTTATCCTGATCGAGAATTCACCGGCAAGTTAACCAATGTGTCAGGTTTTCCTCGTACTATTGAAAGAGGTAATCCAGTGACTTATTTTGAATTGACAGCGTCATTGGATCAGCAAGATAAATCTATTATGCAACCTGGTCGCAAATTGAGCGCAACGATTTTTGTAAAAGCACCAAGTGAAACCATAGTTGTTCCGATTCAAACCTTGCATCACCAAAATGGCAACACCTATGTGTATTTAAAAGATGGCGACCATTTTGTTAGACAAGAAGTCTCAAGTGGTCGTAAAAATCTGTATGTGGTTGAAATTACTCAAGGACTGTCCCAAGGTGATGTTATCGCCCTTAGCCAGCCTGAAGCTAACAAAGTGAGACAAGGTTAATGTTGTCAATTGCTCATTATAAAGTGCTGATTGCGGATGCAATCCAAGAGTTATCATCTCAAAAACTCAGAACATTTTTAACCTTATTAGGCATGATTTTCGGTGTGGGTGCTGTTATTGCCATGCTTAACATTGGCGAAGGCGCAGAACGCGAAGCGTTGAAACTTATTGATTCTATGGGCGTAAATAACATCATAGTGAACGCCAAAGAATATGAAAAAGAAGAATTAGTTGAGATTCGTGAAGAGTCGTTAGGATTAAATTTAGGTGATGTTCATGCGGCACTAGCCACCTTACCCTTTGTAGAAGGTTACAGTGCATCTAAAAATATTGAAATGCATGATGTATACAGTGACTACGCAAAAAGTGATGCACGCGCAATTGGGGTAACCACCTCTTATTTTGAAAATGGAAATTTAACCATTAATCAGGGGCGTTTACTCAGTGATGAAGACAACAGAAAAATAGCTCAAGTGGCAGTTTTAGGCGCAGATGCGGCCAATGAATTGTTTCCCGATTACATCAACGACAAAACGCAAATTCTTGGCAAATACGTAAAGGTTAATCATGTATGGCTAAAGGTAATTGGTGTGCTAAATGCACCAGAGGGCAATAAAAACGAGTTTCAAGGGGTGCAAATAGGCGGTGACCGCTATCGAATCTTTGTGCCGTTAAAGACCAGTACACAAAAATTTGCTAGCGATACCCTTGCCAGCGAACTTGATAATATTAAACTCAATATTGCAAAAAATACTGACCCTGTGATTGCAGCAAAAGCCATTAATCGTCTTATAAGTTTACGCCACGGCGAACTTAATGATTATGAGTTGATAATTCCTGCTGCTCTTTTAGAACAACAAAAACAAACGCAACAAATATTCAATATCGTTATGGCTTGTGTTGCAGGTATTTCCTTGTTGGTGGGTGGCATTGGCATTATGAACATCATGTTGGCGAACGTGATGGAAAGAACCAAGGAAATTGGTTTATTACGAGCAGTTGGCGCAACTCAACAAGATATCCGATTACAGTTTATCGCCGAGAGTTTCACTATTTCTGTGATGGGCGGTTTGTTAGGCATATTTTTTGGTTTGGTCTTATCAGAAATCATCGGCTTTTATTCAGGTTGGGCGGTATCTTGGTCACTACCTGCCATTGTACTTTCATTAAGTATTTGTATGTTTGTTGGCGTTGGGTTTGGCGTTTTTCCTGCCATAAAAGCGTCGAAACTGAACCCAATAGACGCCTTACATAGCGACTGATTTTTCCAGACAATAACTCATCTATCAATAGCGCCTATATTTGCAAATTCAGCAAAAAATGTTGATAAACAACAGGCGCTATTGTGAGATAGCAGGCTGTCAAATCAACTTTTGTACACCGCATGCATGTAACGCCATTAGATATACCACTGCCAGCATCTGGTCAATTAACTAAGGTAAACGAGTACGTTTTTTGGTTAAGAATGCCATTGCCATTTGCATTAGATCATATCAATTTATATCTCATTAAAGATGATGGTGGCTACGCTGTGCTGGATACTGGTATTGGCATGAGCAGTACGCAAACATTATGGGAGTCGATTTTTGCTTCGCTAGATAAACCGATCACTAAAGTGATTGTGACCCATATGCATCCAGATCATATTGGCATGGCCGGTTATATCGTTGATAAATACCAAGTGCCTTTATATATGAGTTTTGCTGAGTATTTTATGGCGCGTAGTCTATCGGCAGGCCCAAATGGGGCGAGTAACTGGCAAGACTTAAATTATTTAACACTTTGCGGCATGGATGATGAATATGTAACACAGGCCAAAGAGAAAAAAGGTGGCGTTGGTAAAGTGGTGAAACCAATCCCATTGCAATTCGAACGTTTATCCCATGGGCAAACATTAAGAATGGCGGGCATCGACTGGCAAATAATCGTTGGAAGAGGGCATTCGCCGGAACACCTTTGTTTATATTCTGAGGCAATCAATACGCTACTATCAGGTGATCATATTTTACCTGATATCACGCCAAATATCGGGGTCTACAGTACAGAGCCCAACGCTAACTCGCTAGCGCTTTATTTATCAACACTACCACAATTTCTAAACTTACCTAAAAATACCCAAGTATTGCCTGCTCATAAGCTGCCATTTACTGGTTTGCACCAAAGGGTGAATGAGTTACTGCAACATCATCAGACATTTTTAGATAATTTATTGGCTTTTTGTGCTACAGAGCCACAAACTGTAAAAGCCTGCTTACCTGTGTTATTCAAACGGCCTCTAAATGAGCACAATATGTTCTTTGCGATTGCAGAGGCGTTATCACATTTAAATTACTTGTACTTTGATGGACAGTTAGAGCGAACTGTTAACCAGCAAGGTCAATGGATATTTAGTCGTTAACTTTACATCCAGGCGGGTTTATCTCTTTCGACTAAAAGTAAGCTTTCATCAATAATTTCAGCCACCGTTTGTGCTGGAATATAAGGAATACTCTGTCCGCCGGAAGCCAACACAAAATTTATACTCGCAAGCTGATGTTTTTGCATAAAAATGGTTTGTTTAAATTTGGCTTGTTGTAATTTGCGTTTTGGAAAAATACTTAAATCTACCCCTAACATGCCTCGTCTTACACAAATATAGTCTTCAGTGATGCAATAGCCCCACCTATACCAGCGCATAAAGGCTAAAAAGCTAACAAAGCAGCAAATACCCAAATAAGCCAACCAGCCTGTAAGTGTAGGATTAATGGCGATAAATGCTGCAAGCAAAATTAGCAATATAGGGCCAACAGGCCAGATTAGATAGCGCAACATGAGTCTTTTACTTACAGGTGTAAAATGCATGGCATTTAACGATTCAACACCAAAAACATCGCCGATTATGAAATCTGATTCCTTGCGAGTCACCGAAGGTACAATCAATTTACTTGGACTACTCAACTGTCCTGCTTGATTGGCAGTAGGTACACCTGAACTGTTTTGTTCCAGTCGAACGTTTGCGCGGTCGATCACAATATCAAGCCAGTCTTGCTGTTGTGTTGCCACCTGAATGCGGCTAGCTTTCATACTGACTTCTTGTTTAGTGATCAAGCCACTACGACGAATATAGCGATCTCCATGTTTGCTTAACTGATAATTATAAAAAACAAAAATTGAAGCAATTACAGACAAGCTCACCAATAACAGCATAATGATCATGACTAAGGACAACGCGTGTAGCAGGAACATACCCATGCTAAGGGATTCAAAATCTAGAAAGGCTGCTATATCAAAACCAAAAGACAACAATATATCGCCAATATCTTCAGCTATGGTTTGGTAAAAAGGAGCAGCAGCACCAAGAAAAATCCAAACTCTGTTATTAGTAATGCCATGAATCACTAAATCCACTATGGAGCGTGTGTTTAATACCACTTCATCGTCTGAGTGATGAGTGGAAGTTGAATTATCTGAGTTTGCAGTCGCTGTGGCAGAAGTACTGGATTGCTTATCCTGTATATTCAGAATTTTGCGCTTAAAGGCTTCTGCCACATCTAATTTTAGAGCAACAATTTTGGCTTCTTGAGAAGCAGAGCCCGCCGTTTCAAGTTCAACGGTCGCATACTTGTGATATCGATAATAAAAAGGCTGTTCTATTTTAACGTTTTGAATTTTATTAAAAGGAAGATCTAAATGAGACTTTTTAAAAACGCCGTGACGAACTTCGACTCTTTCCCCACTAAGACGATAAAAATAGAAGAAATATCGCAGCACAGACATGACCAAGAAAAACAAGATTATGCCGATGACCACAAGGCCTAAAATAATCGGGTGTTCAAGAATCTTATCACGCTGTAACACTAGCACCGGCAGCATATACAGCAGGCCGTTTGTCACAAACAGATACAAGCCTTTAATAAAAAAGTAGGCCATGGCAATGGGTGCAACTCGTGACCAATTGGCTTCTGAATCATCCAGTTGCAATACAGCACTGCTGTTTTGTTCATCACTCATCTAGGGTCAAGTCCGTATGATCTAAAATAAAGCTTCTTAACTTTTTCGCTGTTTCGTGAGGTAAGCCTGGAATATGAAAGGTATGGTGAACGCCGCCAGCACTATAAACTTCTAAGGTTGCTAAACCGGCTTTCCTATCAATTGGACCACGTTTAATTTCGATGTGCTGGATGCGCAAAATGGGTTGGCAAATGTGTTTTCTGAAAATTAGGCCAGTTTGAAAATGCAGATCGTGCTCGCGCAAAGCGTAGCCCTTTTTCGGATCAGCAAGCCAATGATAAATAAAAAATAGGGCACCAAAAGCAAAAACAATACTAATGAACCATAGCAAATTGTCCATGTAACCTTGAGGCATTTCAAACAGCCAGTTAAAGCTTAAAAATACTAAAATAGTAATAGGAATAACGGTAAAAATGGTCACCAGCGCAAGATTAATTTGCATATATTTCGGTGACAAAGGATTAAGCTCAACCTCAGTAATACTGATATCTTGGGTGGAAATGGTTTGATTGGTAAATGACATAATCAAGCTAACTAGTGAATTCTTTATTTAGTAAACTACAAGTCTGCGTCTAAATCTAGCCTACTGAATCAATTGCTTACAATTTGATCACGACCATTATTTTTGGCTTGATATAGCGCTTTATCTGCGCGCCTAACTGCATCACTCGGAATTTCATCGTTTTGCGGCTGAACGATGCCAGCAGAAATAGTCACAGCTTCTTTAAGTTTGAGGTTTGAAGAAATATTTTTAACTTCTTCACTAAACAAATTAAGTAGCCTCTCGCCTTGTTCCATAGGTGTTTCCGGAAAAATAAATAAGAACTCTTCACCACCTATTCGCCCAATGCTGTCGGTTTTACGAAAGCTCTCTTTGGCTAATTGAGCGAAAGCTTTTAACACTTCGTCTCCCATTTGGTGGCCGTACTCATCATTTATTTTTTTGAAATGATCAAGGTCCACAATTGCCAAAGAATAAGCCTGTTTGTTTCTGGCAAACATATCTTGTTGATATTCGAGCACTTCAAATATTCGTCGTCGAGAAAAGACCCCTGTTAGGTGGTCAACATGGGCGATTTGCTCGAGTTTTTGTCGATGGTGCCGCGTGCGCACAAAAAGCAAAAATAATAAAATAGAGGCAACACAGAGCAAAATTATAATGACGTAATATAAACGCGATAGCATTTTACGATTTTCAAGTTCGTTTAACTGGGTTTGGTTAAGCAATTTAAGTTCAGCATTTTCTTGTTGTTGCATTTGCAATTGAAAATTTGCATGCATATCTAACATACCTTGAATTTCACCTATAGGGCGATTTAGCTGACCTACTTTTACTAGATTTTTCATCACATTAAAGGCTTCTTCAGGTTGATTCAGCCTCGCTAATAACTCCGCTCTTTGTAAATGCAGATTTTGCAGCAATTTAAATACGTCAGGTTGTTGTTTAACGAGATTAAATGCGACGATAAGATTTTCAATTGCCGCGTCTATGTCGTTCATCTGTGTGTAAGCTCTGCTAAGCAGCAAATGAGCACTTGCGATTTCCTTATAGTGAGAGCCGGAAAACAAATTCAATGCCTGATTAACCAGAACTATCGACTGCTCTGGATTACCCAGTTGCAACTCAATTTTTGCTTTTAAATAACTGGCCAGCGCAATTAGATTTTTGTCATCTAATTCCCTTTCAATATGCGCTAGGTCATTTAAATTACCAATTGCTAATTCAAGCTGATCAAGCGCTATTAAGCTCTCTGCCGCTTGCAACAAGGTTTCTGCATACAGCTTTTGAGTGCCAACTTTTCGTAAAATTTCAATGGCTTGGGTAGCATAAGATACGGCGATATTGTGCTCGTTTCGCTTTTGATGAATGGTCATTATGAACACTGCAATTTCAGCTAAAAGCGGTTTGTCTTCTAATGTATAAGCAAGCTTGAAAGCAAGTTGAAGATCTTGCAAAGCACTCATGTCGGCATCTAATTGAGAATCAATTTGGGCTCGTTTAATCAGTCGCGTAATCAATTCTTTCAAACTAGCGTTATTATTGCTTTTTTCTATGGCTTGAGTAATGGACTCTCTCGCATCTTGCAACTTACCTTGCTCTAATTGCAATTCACTTAAATATTCATATAAGATGGCTCGGATCACTGAAGCGCTTGTTAAGGCATCTGTGTAGCTAGCGGCTATACCTGTTTTGAGCTCAATAATCGCCTGTTCATTGTTGCCCTGAGCTTTGTAAGCTTTGGCTCTGAGCATTAGGGTTTGAAAGTCTTGTATGGCGGAATATTGCAGATTTTCAGTTGATGTTAAAAAGGCACTGGGATTTCGCTGCATTTGCTTAAGCGCTTCAATATAGTTTTGATTGAAAAAACCACTGCTAAGATTTGGCTGAGCAGAAGCCGCGTTAAAAAACGAAAGTTGGCAGATGATTATTAGGCTAATAATAAAACGCATTTACGGCGAACTTCTCCAAGTTTAATATGTGCAGTATTGTCCAATACAAAATTTTTCGCTAGATTAGCTGCAATACCCCAGTGTATTTTTTGCTAACATAGCGTTAAACTTATGAAAACAATCTAGTTCTCAACTAATCGATATAGGAAATCTATATTTGCATTCACTAGCATCCTTCCACACTTTTGGTTTATCAGCTTCTTGCAATGAGTTTATGACCATCGAAGATCTAGATGGTTTAATGCAGAACATTGATAAATTTGAAAAAACGCCTTTTATTTTTCTCGGCGAAGGCAGTAATACAGTTTTTGTTGATGACTTTGATGGCATAGTTGTACTAAACAAGTTAACCGGCATTAGCGTTTTTGAAGACGAAGGCTTTTTTCATATAAACGTAGCCTCAGGTGAAAACTGGCATCAATTTGTTAAATATTGCCTTAAAAATAAGATGTACGGTTTAGAAAACCTAGCACTCATTCCTGGCACAGTGGGCGCAGCGCCTATGCAAAATATTGGTGCTTATGGTGTCGAGGTGAATCAATTTATTCACAGCGTGGAATTTGTCGATATTGATAGTAAGCGCATGGGCTACTTTAACAATAAAGAATGTGAATTTGGTTATCGTGATAGTATTTTTAAACAAGATCGTCCGGGAAGAAGAATTATTACCTCGGTAAATTTTGCGATTCCCAAAGATTATCAAGCTTGCATTAATTATGCGCCTTTGAATCAATTAACGGATCCAACACCTCAGGCAATTTTTGACGCAGTGATTAATATCCGCCAACAAAAACTGCCAGATCCAAAGGTGCAAGGCAATGCAGGTAGTTTTTTCAAAAATCCTGTGATTGATTTGCCGCATTACATTCATATTCAATCGGTATACCCTGACATTCCTCACTATCCCGCACCCGATGGTAAAATAAAGGTCCCCGCAGCTTGGTTAATTGATCAGTTAGGTTTTAAAGGACATCACATTGGGAATATTGCATGCCATGCAAATCAACCTTTGGTGCTTGTGAATACAGGAGAGGGGAATGGTAATGATTTGCTTAACTTGGCCAAACAAATTAAACGCAAAGTGTTGGCGACTTTTAATATCGCCCTGCATAATGAAGTCCAGCTTATTGGAAAGTCAGGGCCTGTAACTTTGTAAACTATGACGTTAAAAATGTCACCAAATCAAATTAGAACACAGATTATACGAGCGTTAAGTGAAGGTCAGTTCGTCAGTGGTGAATCATTGGCAGCTCAATTGAATATCACCCGTAGTTCAATATCAAACTATATGAAAAGCTTAAAAGATTACGGACTTGATGTTTTCAGTGTAAAAGGCCGTGGCTATCAAATTGCGCAACCCTTGACCTTATTAGATCAAAATCAGATAGAACAGTATCTCCATACATTTGAAGAGCACAGGTTGAATGTTCTCAATATCGTGGGTTCAACCAACGACGAAATAAAACAACAGTTGGCAGATTTGCCTAAAGGCGCAGTGTGCATCGCAGAATGCCAAACGCAAGGGCGTGGACGACGAGGGCGCAAATGGGTGTCACCCTTTGGTACAAGTATATATTTGTCTATGAGCTGGCGTTTTGAAAGCGGATATCAGTCCATTGCAGGACTCTCTTTATTAATAGGGCTTGCGGTAAAACGCACCTTATCAACTTTAGGTTACGCACAAGCGAAACTTAAGTGGCCGAATGATGTGTATGTGGATGACAAAAAGCTGGCCGGGATACTAATCGAAGTTGAGGGCCAAGTGGGAGGCGTAACCTCAACGGTTATAGGCATAGGTATAAACGTCAATTTACCTAAAGATGATCTTGGCATTGATCAGGCATTTACTGACCTTATGCAAATTTCCGAACACAGAGTTGATCGTAATTTGTTGGCAGGCGAATTGATTAATCAATTGCGATCCTTATTAGTACAGTTCGAAGTACAAGGGCTAGGTCCCTTTGTGGATGAATGGCAAACCGCTGATGTGTTTCGTGATCAACCAGTTGCCCTGTTATCAGGCAATTATAAAACCACTGGCATCAATAGAGGTATTGATCAAAGCGGCGCTTTATTGCTAGAAGTCGATGGTGAAATAAAGCCCTACCACGGGGGAGAGATCAGTGTCAGAAAGCTATAGTCTGTTGATTGATCAAGGCAATACTCACCTAAAAACAGCGCATTTTTTTGCTGATCAAGATATTAGAACCATCACACCCAAATACACTACGCCTGAAGAACTAGATCTTTTAGTCTCCCAAGCGAAAGACGTTTATGTGTGCAGCGTGCAAAGCGATGAACAAATTCAGGTTTTATTAGCAAAGATAAAACAACAAAAAGAAAATTGTCACTTGGTAAGTTCTCAACAACAAGCATTCGGTCTGGTAAATAGTTATCAAACTGTCAGCAACATGGGAAGTGATCGATGGATGGGAATAGTTGCCGGACATTTTTTAACCCATCAAGACTTTCTTGTGATAGACGCAGGAACAGCTATTACAATAGACGCAGTGGTAAACAAACATCATCTGGGCGGGTGGATAACCGCTGGAATAGAGACCGCCAAAGCTGCTTTATTGAAAAACACAAAGAGAGTATTTGAAGATGACTCAGTATTACACAAAGTGAATTTTGGACAGGATACCTCAGTTTGCGTTACCCAAGGCGCAATTGCTCAAGCAGTTGGAACAGTCCTAATGGCGGTAGAATTGATAAAATCGGCGACACCAGAATTTAAAATAATTATCAGTGGCGGCAATGGCGGGGTAATTTTTGATAATTTGCCGCAAAATATTAAACAATTGGCGGAATTTCATCCAAACATAGTATTAACTGGACTTGCCTGTGTGTCGGTGAATGGCAAATTAGCAGAAGAAAGCGCCTAAAATAGTACGATATTTAGTCATTCGAACTTTTTTGCAAAAAAAACTTCATTTTTTGTAAAAACATGCTTGCAAGACATCAAACCTTACACTAGAATTCGCACCCACTTGATGCAGTGCCGGCTTAGCTCAGTTGGTAGAGCAACTGACTTGTAATCAGTAGGTCGCCAGTTCGATTCCGGCAGCCGGCACCATCAATCTCTGGAGGGGTACCCAAGCGGTCAACGGGAGCAGACTGTAAATCTGCCGGCTCAGCCTTCGCAGGTTCGAATCCTGCCCCCTCCACCACTTTCTCATGAGGTGGCCAGAGAATAGCGGATTGCGGGCATCGTATAATGGCTATTACCTCAGCCTTCCAAGCTGATGATGCGGGTTCGATTCCCGCTGCCCGCTCCAATGATAAGCAATGCTGATATAGCTCAGTTGGTAGAGCGCACCCTTGGTAAGGGTGAGGTCGGCAGTTCAAATCTGCCTATCAGCACCATTCTCTGTTCTCCTACATGAATTAAATTAATTAACTTTGCTGGGAAAATAGAAATGGCAAAAGAAAAGTTTGAACGTACGAAACCGCACGTAAACGTAGGTACAATCGGCCACGTTGACCACGGTAAAACGACGTTAACAGCGGCAATCACTACTGTACTGGCAAAGACTTACGGTGGTAGTGCCCGCGCATTCGACCAAATCGATAACGCACCTGAAGAGCGTGAGCGTGGTATCACAATCGCAACTTCACACGTTGAATATGACACACCTACTCGTCACTACGCACACGTAGACTGTCCTGGACACGCTGACTATGTTAAAAACATGATCACTGGTGCGGCACAGATGGACGGCGCAATCTTAGTAGTAGCAGCGACTGACGGCCCAATGCCTCAGACGCGTGAGCACATCCTACTAGGTCGTCAGGTAGGTGTACCTTACATCATCGTATTCATGAACAAATGTGACATGGTTGATGATGAAGAACTACTAGAACTAGTAGAAATGGAAGTACGTGAATTACTTTCAGAATATGAATTCCCTGGCGATGACTTACCAGTAATCCAAGGTTCTGCACTTAAAGCTCTTGAAGGCGACGCAGAGTGGGAAAAGAAAATCGTAGAGCTAGGTGAAGCTTTAGATACTTATATCCCAGAGCCAGAGCGTGACATTGACAAGCCATTCATCTTGCCAATCGAAGACGTATTCTCAATCTCAGGTCGTGGTACAGTAGTAACTGGCCGTGTTGAGCAAGGTATCGTTAAAGTAGGTGAAGAAGTAGAAATCGTTGGTATCAAAGAGACTACTAAAACGACTTGTACTGGTGTTGAAATGTTCCGTAAGTTGCTAGACGAAGGTCGTGCAGGTGAGAACGTTGGTGTACTACTACGTGGTACTAAGCGTGATGACGTAGAGCGTGGTCAAGTATTGGCTAAGCCTGGTTCAATCAACCCACACACTAAGTTCGAAGCAGAAGTATACGTACTAAGTAAAGACGAAGGTGGCCGTCACACGCCATTCTTTAAAGGCTACCGTCCACAGTTCTACTTCCGTACAACAGACGTAACTGGTGCTGTAGAGTTACCAGAAGGCGTAGAAATGGTAATGCCTGGCGACAACTTGAAGTTTGTTGTTGAGCTAATTGCACCAATCGCGATGGACGAAGGTTTACGCTTCGCAATCCGTGAAGGTGGTCGTACAGTAGGTGCGGGTGTTGTAGCTAAAATCTTAGCTTAATATTCGAAACTACTAATCGATTCTAAAGGCCAGCTTATGCTGGCCTTTTTGTTTTCGCCAAACGATAAAATCCCAATTATCCCGTCATAACAATTTGGTTTTTAATAGCACTCAGATATAAGCTCGCTATAGAACACAAAACAAGCCAAATTGGCATCCTATACACTATTTAAACTTCTAATAAAATCAGTAGATAACAAAGAAATCCGTATTTATCGAGAAAACCCTCTAAATACAGGCTCGCGAAATCCAGCCAAATCAAACCTAAACTAAAGTTGACCGTTTAAAATTAAATGTTGTATAACAGGAGTTTAGACCAAAAGGATTTTAGCAACGAATCTACTGCACTTTTGTACATATGCGAGATGCTCGCTAATAAGTTGTTGTGTTATGCACATAAATGAATATCTACATTTCAGAATTTAAAGTTGATAGTGTTTTTGACCGAATGGCTTCATATGACGAAGCAATCCAATAGAACTCGAGTACTGCAAAGAAAACTTACTGGTCTTACTCGGTTACGGCGCGATACCAGATAAGTCTCCTTATTCGCATAAGCAAATAGCTGAGTGGTGTGAGATGTTCTGGAATAAATACAGTGAGCTAGATGCGCCAAAAGAAATAGAAGATATTATGCCGATTCTGGCTGATGTAGAAACACAATGGGACCTCTATTTGGCAAACGCATACTCAATCGAAGAACTCCGTAAATTAAATTTTGAGTCTGTAATGTTACCTTTAAAGTGGTTTAAAAAGTGGGCGGTAGAGGCAAATGCCTAATCGGGTAGCCAAGGGTCTCTAACCCTCAGCCCCCACAACACCCTGCATGCGGCTCCGCACAGGGCGTTTCACTT
>CANMCE010000026.1 GCA_947496235.1 uncultured Glaciecola sp.
GATTCGACACCTTTATCAAAACGGGTAACTCTCTCTTTTGCAAGAAGAAGTGTCAGATTAAGTTGAGACTATTTCAAATTACATAATTAATAAGTTTTTACAAATTGCCAAAAGAGACTGTAACTAGTTTGAGAGCCAATCGTATAAAACATTGCGTTTAGCATCTAAACCAAAATTTTCTAAAAGATTTAAACGTGCAGATTCTATTAATTTCGTCAGACGTTCATCACTTTTACGTTCATACACTTGTTGAAGCTTATTTACTGCGTCTTCAATACTAATGTCAGCCCACACGGCGCCTTGACTGAACGGGTATTCATCTACCATGACATCTGTTAATTCAAAGCTTACCAAGAAAGGATAATTTTCTGGAAACAAATCATTGCTACCTGACCAACCTGTGGCGATTACTGGTATATTTCTCAATAAAGCTTCCGCTATAGTTCTGCCAAATCCTTCTGATTTATGAAATGACAAATAACAATCAGCGGTTACCCATAACTCGTTTATTTCTTGGCTTGTCATTAATTTATTTATTATTTTTATTCGACAGTCTGACTTGCTTAGCTTTTCAATTTCTTCCCACGAAGAAGATGGTTTTTCGTTTGCTACTTTTAAAATTAATTCAACATCGGTGTTTTTTGGAAAGGCATGTTGAAAAGCTTGAATTACCGCTATTGGATTTTTGCGAGCCATATAAGAAGCTACATCAAAAATAAATAAAAACCTAAACTTGCGTTTATTCTTAGGCTGGTTTGATGCTGGCCTTTGTGCAACAGGTAGCATTATTGGTGGAGAGTATTTGACATCATTATGAACGGTTTGAAGCGCTGCTGTGGTAAATTTAGAAATTCCCCAGATATGTTCGAAGTGGCTAAAAGCATTTGCCCATTCTGTAGGGCAAATGTTCAATTCCCATGGTGGAATTAATACTGACCGGCCAAAAGTTGCTGAAAAATTAGGGTATATTCTAATTAATTTCCCAATTTCTATCCCATTCAAAAAGAAAATTGATTTGTCATAAATTGGCGAATTAGTAGAGGGGTGATTAAATTGATTAGGATCATCAGTTGGGTGCCCAATATGCACAACACAATAGGGTATTTTTTTGCTATCTAGAAGCTGCATATAACCGCGAATATCTTCTCCAAGGCCTAGCCTACCCCGAGAATAGCCTACCAAGTTAACACCACCTCCATCTCTTGTGGTAGTGATTGGCGAATTCTGATTTAGACTGGCCTCAAGACTATCAATATTAAATATACTTCTCCCATAAGACAGGTACCAATTTACGATAGTTACCCGATTTTTAAACAGGGTTAAATCAACAGGTGGATTAAGTTTATTGAATAATAAAACAACAAGATTGGTAATAGGGATTTTTTGATCTTGTTGAATATCTGTCCGAGTTTTAAACAGAGTATTCCAAGTTTCAGGTGACAACAAGGAGATTCGTTTTTGCGTCCAAGGAAGGTAGTGATTAAAAATATCCATGATTTAAAAGTAACTATCTACCCTCTTATGTTTTACTTTAGCCATTTAAATAAAAATTTTCTAACAATAGTGCTGCACTTTATTACTGGAGAAATGTGTTGTTTGATTATTTTTAGTCTTTCGGGTTCTTTTATATTGGCATATAAATTCCATTCATTGCTAATTTGAGTATATAAAAGGGACGGAATTTTGGAATCAAATTTTAAAAATTGTTGTAATAATAGTTCAAACTCTTGGTTTGAAATATTTTGTCTAACTATATTTCTTTGAGAAATTTGTCTACAGCACCTTAAAAAGTGTTGACTATTATGCACGTTATACTCTGAACAAAACCGCTCCATTAAATTAATATAATCACTTTTGTATTGAACAAAAATATTAGGTCGAATTAATGAAAAACTTGGTTTGTTAATGGAGTATGCTTGAAGAAAATTGTCTAATGCCGCTTGCAGATTCCCTAGAGGAAATTGGTTAAACCAACGTTTAAATTCAAGGGCATCTAAAGAGTAAGATGTATTTACTTTTTTGGAATCAATATCTTTAGGGAATGATTCCAAAGGTAAATTTAGAACGTCTTTAAAATCATTGATTAATGAATTACCTACGAAGCATTCGTTTTCAAATGGTCTTAAAATAAAATTCTCTTTCCCTACGGTTTTGATAATAGACTCTAAGAGGTTCAGTTGTATTGATTTAGGTTTGATTGGTACACCTAATTTACGCGTTTCACCATGCCTCTTTACCCCCTGATTATAGGAAGACTCGATAACTTCCAATGGAAATCTTAAATAAGCTATAAATATTGCACCAGGAAAATGAGTTTTTAATATTTCAGTTTGTTTAAAGAAAAACTCTGAAGATAAAAGTAAAGTACTCAGCTTTTTTTCTTTAACAAATTGAAATAGACAGTCTTTCTTTTTTGGCGAAAAAGAAAGGTTTCCATCTTCATCTCTATCAAATAATGACAATAGGTTACCAGAACTAACACCATTAGAGTCGATGTGATGAGGTGGATAGTAAATACCATAATCTATTAACGAATCCGCATACTTTAGGAGCCATTGTTGGATAGCTGAAGTACCAGACTTTGGAGGGCCTATGTGAATTATTATTTTCAAGGTGCAGGCTCAATTAGTAATATTTATAAGCAAAATGCTTTTTATTTCATTTCTTCTCAAATCACGTTTGAATTTGTGACCTATGCCTATTAAACGACTCTTGGAAAAAACTGTTAATGCATCGATGTTGTTCCAAAGTCGAGGTCTTGGTTGTGTAAGCTTTGCAAAATTTACCATGAGCTTATTAATTCCGAAAAAACCAAATTCAGCTCTAAAGTATTCGCACAAGTTAACAAATGTACCTCTTTTTAGAAAAGACGTAGATGGAGCTTTATATACAGAGGCCACTGCATAACCATTAAATTTCATACTGTATATAAGTGTACCTTTTTTAAAACTATCATGGATTTTTTTGTACCAGAGAGGTACGTTTTCCATCGTAGTTTTTCTGATGACGAGTAATTTTTCCAACTGATTTCTTTTTACGATCATAATTTTCAATCCAAAAATACCCTAGAGTTTCCCGCTTCATTATATTTTCGCCGTATTAAAATATTGTATTCTAATAAATAGATTTTAAAGACTACTAGGTCAGGAAAATTCAACGCCAAAAATCTGAAAATAAATGTGCTTTTTCAGCAATTAAATCCCTTTCATACTCTGGAATAAAGTCATTTACATTAATAATATTTTTCTGTGGAGCTTGGTTTAGAAGAGGATCCCAAGCTTGTTCATTCCGATGCCTAGTATTAACCGAGTTAACTGCTGAATAATTTGATCCAATAAATGTAAAAACATCTTGAAGTGTATTGGTTGGAGAAAGAGTTAAATCTCCGTAAGGTACAAGCTTCATTTTATCGCTATCGTTTTTCTTTAATATATTGATTATACGATCAATATTTAAAAAATATTTTAAATATTTTTCAGTTGAATGAGAAAGCCAATCAATAGATGGATCGTCTGCTCTTTTTCCTAATTCAATTTCCTTCAAATAGCGTTTTTTATGAGAAGCTATAATCTCTGATGGGTCTCGGGTGCAAATTAACAATTTTGCTTTTGGAAAGGCGTCTAAAATCTCTTTGACACATCTTATATGTGCAGGTGTTTTTTCTACTAAGCGTTTTTCACCAAGGTTTTTCCATGAGTGGTAGAAAAATGCCCTAATAACATGCTTGTATCTACGTTCATACCAAATTTCTTGCTTATTTGCTTGATTTAGGTACTCAAGTGACATCCCTTGCTCGTTGAGCATCTTATTTCTTTCTATTAGCGGAGAAATACTTTCTTGAAACTGCTCTAACTGATTCTTCCCTAAATAGACTCGTATTTCATAGTTTTCTGGGGACGACTCTTGAAGTAATAACCAAGGCTTAACAAAACAAAAAGTTTCTACCGTTGCGTGAGAAAAATCGCAGAAATCAGGATGATTAGATACTTGCTGAAAAAGCAGACTTGTTCCACTTCTTTCCGGTCCCATAATGAATACTGGTTCCTGCTTATATGCCCATTCTCCCAGCATTTTTTTATATAACTGAAAATCCATCAATTTAGCCAAGTAGTCTTATTAATATTATTTTTTTAAGTCCTAAAATGCACTTACTACGATCGGTAAACCCTTTGCTATTATACCTTTTACACATTCTCAATTCGAGTTAGATTATGGGCGAATTCTTTACAAAGCATCGTTAAAGTTACAAAAGAAACGCAATGCTCCAGAGAATAAAAAGCAAGTACTGATTAATTTCTGGCGCGATTTTACAAACCTTATTGGTCAATGTAAACAAAGAGTAATCTAGATGTCATTTAATGAAATTGTATATGAACGTAAGCGATTTGTTTTTACACACTTCAGTTAAAAATTATTTTAAATTCTCCTATAAACCTTTCATTGTATAATTTGAATGATTGATTCGAGTTTATTCTTAAAGTTTCAATCCTTTCTTTAGAAAGATTTTTAATTTCTTGGACCATTGTCTCAATATTTTCAAAATTATGATAGTCGTCTAATCCCTCAATCCCAACCATAGCATCTTTAGTTGCAAGAAGTGGTTTTCCAAATGAAAGTGCTTCCAACGACTTTATTTTTAATCCCGTTCCGCCGATCATTGGATTTATAGCAATGTCTATTTCTCGGTAGAATTCATCTAAATGTTCTACCTTTCCAACTAAATCAAAAATTTGGTTGTGCTCTGCAAAGTCTTTACAAACTGTCCCCCCCAAAACAAATTTGAAAGGCCCCATTAATTCTGGCTGTTGCATTATAAATGATTGAAAAATACGAAGTGATTCGATATTAAATGGGTTACCTGAACCAATATACCCTATAGTAATTGATTCTTTGTTTTGTTCGAATAGGGGATGATAGGGTACTACGTACCCCATCACTTTTACCGGTTTTTTTGTGATTTGTTCAAAATATTTTTTTTCTTCATCTTGAATCGCAAGTATTAAATCAGCTCTATCAAGAGCTTGAGCTTCTAGCGCTTTTGTAGTGTAAAACCAAACGGGCTCAAGACCTGCTGCTTTTGCAACTAAGTGTCTATCTCCAAACACATCGTGAGTATCTATTACTTTTAGAACATGTTCAGGAAGTACCTCAAGTACTTTTGAGAACCATACATAATTAACAATACATATTTCGAATTTCCATGTTTGGCATAGCTGGTCGACATACTCAGATACACGCTCATCATACCAATCATCGATATCGAAATAGTCGCCATAGGATGGTTGAGATGCTGCTCCTTCGGGTTTTATAAAATGAAAGTAATCCCACTGCGATTGCATAGCAATTTTTTGTGCGTTAGTTAAACCTTCCATACCAAAATAGAGAAAGTGAAGCTTATAACCGCATAGTTGAAACATCCTATTGAGACGGTAGATTCTAGCACTGTTGCCTTGAAATTGTGGGTGCGATGGGATTGGGGATACCACTAATACATGTTTAGTCATATCGTATCTTCATCCCAGTGTAAAACTAATTCAGAGAAGGATGCGCTTAACGATGTCCCTTCAACATTCGCTGCTTGGTCGGCTACTATAAGTAATTCAATCGACTCGTAATTTTCATCTTGGTAGAATGGAAGCTGTATTTCGCTACCTGAATCGACTGGATGTTGAGAATGCAACTTTCCATTTATGAAAACAGTTAAATTGAGACTTTTAATCTTTTCTGCCAAGGAAAAGATTTTCGCCGATATTTTGTAATGCCCTTTTGGACCAATCGGGATAAAAACTCTAGCCTCTTTTCCTGCTATCCAGCGCCAATAATTATTTTGCTCATGCTCGAGCTCTCGGAGTCCGATGCACACTAGGTCATTTAAGCCAAAATTTAATTTTCCCTCGGATAACAAATTTGCAGTCTTTTGACCCAATAAATCACTTTTACTTGTTAGTGAAGAATAATATTGTTGAACAATTTTATTGATTGTTTGCTTAATATTAATTTGATCATTGCCAGCGGATAAATATGATTTGGATTGTTCTAATAATTTCTTGTTAGGGAATAACCAACAAAATATTTCATCCACATTTGAACGCACACTTTCAAGAAGATTATTGACTATTAGGTAGTCATTTTCATGACACCATTTTTCTATATCAGAGAGTTCTGCTTGATGAATTTTTCCACTTATTAATGGTCTGTGAGTTTGAACAATGCTACTTGAAGCGCCTAGCAAATTTTGACGTATAGTTTTAAGCGCCAGCCAACTGAGATACTTTCTGCCGCTCATCAGTGAATCCGGTGTCAAAGCACTAACGCAAAATGGTTTTTTTCCAAGGTTTTCAAACCCCGCTTCTACGCGAGGTGTTAGTTCAATGTTATACTCTGTATCCGATAGTAGTACTGGTAATATAGGATGAGAAGTCATCAATTCAGTGAATGAAAACCCTAATCTAGAAACAAGTCTATACTCAGGAACTAAAGTGATTTCGGCCCCACTTATTTTGACTAGTTCTTCATAGAAATATGGTGGTTGACCTTCAAACACAACATGATGTAGCAACCCTAATGATCTTACTATCGCTGAAAGGACTAAGATATCTGCGTTTGTAGAATGTTTCGCATTTAGATAATGTAATGGAGGTAAGGGCAGTTGAAACTTCGAATTATTCACTTTGATCACTCAATCCGCTGTAAAGCCATAGCAATTCACTCATACCATTTTCATAAGATGGCGGGTTAAGGTTTACCATCCATGAGCGCTTTATTAGTTTAAACACCCATTCTTCTTCTAGTTTGTCATTTGGCATTGACATATCAATATCTAACGGGCCTGGAATTACCTTTTCAATTGTAAAACCCGCAGCTGACATATATTCTTCAATATGTTTTCTAGTGAGTGAAATGTCGCTATTTTTCGTATCATCCAAAACAAGTGAAATCACTACAACTCCAGATAGGGCAATCAATTTATTAAGTCCAGCAAGCCATTTGACAGGATCTTCAGCTAGCAAAGACAAAGAGACTTCAACGACAGCAGAAGAATACAAATTATTTATCTTTTTAGAATAGTCAATATCGTTGAATTCAATTTTTGTTAGTTGGTCGGTCGCGTAATTGTAGAGATTTGAAAGCACAAAAGATGTACGCTCAAAATGCTCTGATACTAAAGCTACAGAATCATTGTTAATGGGGAAAAGATTGACCTTCCACCAATATCTATCGTGGATATTATGCACATTTTCTGTTTCTTCTTGCCAACGCAAAATATCTTCTTGCTTCAAGTATTTTATAAAACGATATTCTTGGATTTCACCTTTTGGAGAGGTATGTTCTCGTAATAAAAGTGTTTCTTCCATGTATGCGGTTGTTGTCAAATTAATATTTTGATTCGCCGCTGTCCATTTTTTTGCATTTAAGCCTATCATGGTTCTTTTTTGAGGGTTATCCATCAATTGCTTAATACTCTCTTGGAGAGCCTCAGCAAAGTCTGAGTTCCATACTAATTTAACTGCACAGTCGTTGGGTAATTCTGAGAAAGGACCTATATCAACGACAATACAGCAAAGCCCCATTCCCATAGCTCGTGTTAATGTGCCTGACGTTTCTCCCCCGGAAGGGTAGCGTAAATTTATTATTAAATCAGAAGCTACCAAGTGTTTAAAGAACTGATCTTCTTCTAAAAATCCTGTAATTAGAACATTTTCTTGCAATCCGGAATCAGCAATATCTTGGTAAACATCATATTCGTGAGGTTTGCATTGACCTGCCAATATGTACACAAAATCATACCCCTTTTGCTTCAATTCCATAAGTGCAGTCAAAACAGCTTTAATTTGCTTAGCTTTTGCAATAAATCCTAAAGATGTTATAACAAACTTATCACCGGGAATTCCTTGTTCACCTCTATACCGCATCTTTAATTTTGTTTGATATTGTCTAACCGCTGGGGAAAGATGGTGGGGAACGACTTTTACATTGGTGTGGCCTAATGCTCTGATTTTATTTGCAGAATACTCTGAGTGAACAATGATTCTTTCTGCAGCATTTACAATGCTAGCATTCATCATGAGTTCGTGGGGCATGAACTGACCTTTCCAACCAAATTTTTTAAGTTGGCTACCTAGTCTAGCACCAGCTTCACCATAGTTATTAAAAAGTGCCAAGGTATAACCGTCTTTATCTCCTTTTGATAAGTTAGTGAGATCAATTAAATAATGAAGATTTAGATCATGAATAACAACCAAGCCTGGTCTGGAAAGCAGCACAGGTAGCATATAGGTCGTATCAGGATTATTACCAACATGGTAAATATGAGGAATCTTCGAAAATTTTTCCTTTCCCCATAAATATTGTTCTAGTCTAACAATGCTAACCGAGAGCGGAATACCAACCGGCGTTGGGTGTGAATTTTCAACCACAACGTTAACCTTTATTTCTCTACAAAAATAAGGTAATTGTTCGGCTAAGTAATCAGCGATCCCATTGGGTTTTGGAGGTAGAGGGCAAAAAATTACAACCTCAGTTTGTTTATTGTCCATTATTTATCGGTATTTAATTGTTGCTTTAGATAATCGAATTCTCTTTGCATTCGTTCATTTTGAATAGCAAGTAATGCATCCATTCTTCGTTCCATTTCGATAGAAAAATCTCCAAGCAAATCTGTAAAGCTACTCTTAATAGAAATTGGAGAGTTAGTCACACGTTTTCCATTAATGTACAGGTGGGCTTCTCTACCATCTGCAGAAAAGGGCAGCATTTCCAAATCTAATGTAAAACCATGACACCCATTTCCAATTCCCGCCGAAACTAAATCTTCACGTAAAGTTGCAGCTTTAGTTTTGGCTAATGTCTTTTCACCATCCTTCAATTCAACAAGACAAGGATCCGATGGTCTGGTTGCATTTAAGGCCCAGCCAACGACCCTATCATTTGAGACAGCATCAATGTGGTAATTTAATGTACTTTTACCCAACAGGCGTTTAATAAAATTCTTTAATTTTCGTTTCATAGTAGATTTCCAAAAATTCAATTGAACGACTTTTTGATTAAGATGATTTATCCACGAAAATCATCTTGATTGGACAAAAACCAGTCAAAAGCATTTCTTAATCCTTTCTCAAGATTATAGGTATGTTTCCACCCAAGCGAATGTAACCTAGAAACGTCCATTAGCTTTCGAGGTGTACCATCTGGTTTAGATGTATCCCAAATAATTTCACCTGTAAAACCTGTCACCTTAGCTACTGTTTGCACTAACTCTTTAATGGTGCAGTCTTCGCCAGTACCTACATTTATATGGCTTAACATTGGAGAGGTAATCGTGTCATACATATTTTTTTCTAGGTCCATTACATGAATACTTGCCGAGGCCATATCGTCTACATGTAAGAATTCTCGCATAGGTTTACCACTACCCCATGCAACTACCTCTTTATCTCCTCTTAATGTTGCCTCGTGGAAACGTCTGATTAATGCAGGTATTACATGAGAATTTTCGGGATGAAAGTTATCGTTAGGGCCATATAAATTGGTGGGCATCACCGAGCGGTAATCACGGCCATATTGACGGTTATAACTTTCACAAAGCTTTATGCCAGCGATCTTAGCGATAGCGTAGGGCTCATTCGTCTCTTCAAGTGTCCCGGTAAGTAATGCATTTTCCGTAATGGGTTGGGTAGCAAATTTCGGATAGATACAACTTGAACCTAAAAAAAGTAGCTTTTGAACATTGTTGGCATGTGATGAGTGAATAATATTGGACTCAATCATAAGATTTTCATATATAAAGTCTGCAGGGTAGGTATTATTTGCAAAGATACCCCCAACTTTGGCCGCGGCTAAATAAACTTCGTCTACTTCATTGTCATGAAAAAAAGTAGATACATCAGCTTGATTTGTTAAGTCCAATTCAGAGCGAGTCTTTTTAATGACCTCTACATCACTTTTCGCCTCGAGTTGTTTAACAATGGCTGCTCCAACCATTCCTCGATGTCCTGCAACGAATATTCTTCTCAATGCTATTTCCTTTTGGCCTTAATGCTAGCTTAAATAAAGGCGTCAGTTATTATTTTTAGTGATAGCTATTCTTTAGCAACAGAAACTGTATATCCGTGTTTTTTCAATAAAGCATGCTGCTTAGCTTTTTCCAAATCGTGTTGAACCATTTCAGCACACATTTCTTCGACTGTAATCTCTGGAACCCAGCCTAGTTTTTGTTTTGCTTTTGTTGGATCACCTAATAATGTTTCTACTTCAGCTGGACGGAAATATCTTGGGTCAACTTTAACAATTACATCGCCTTTAGATACCCCAGGCGCGTTTTCACCTGTTACATTTACAACGGTTGCTATTTCGTCAACACCTTCGCCACTGAATTCGACTGTGATTCCTGCTTCACTACAGCTCATTCTAACAAACTCACGCACTGAAATCTGTTTTCCTGTGGCTATGACAAAATCTTCGGCGTTTTCTTGTTGTAACATCATCCACTGCATTCTTACATAGTCTTTCGCATGACCCCAGTCACGCAAGGCATCCATATTCCCTAAATATAAACAAGGCTCTAACCCTTGAGCAATATTAGCTATGCCTCTAGTAATTTTTCGAGTGACAAAAGTTTCGCCTCTGCGTGGAGATTCATGATTAAACAAAACGCCATTGCAAGCATACATGCCGTATGATTCACGGTAGTTTACCGTTATCCAATAGGCATACATTTTTGCTACTGCATATGGTGATCTAGGATAAAATGGTGTCGTTTCTTTTTGAGGAATCTCTTGAACCAAACCATAAAGTTCAGATGTTGATGCTTGATAAAATTTTGTTTTCTTTTCCAGTCCTAAAAACCTAATAGCTTCTAGTAGTCGCAAGGTACCGATTCCATCAACATCCGCGGTATATTCTGGGGATTCGAAGGAAACCGCTACATGTGATTGAGCGCCCAAATTATAGACTTCGTCTGGCTGTACTTCTTGTAATATACGGGTGAGGTTAGAAGTATCTGTTAGGTCTCCATAATGTAGATGAAATTTGGGACTTTCGTTATGAGGATCTTCATAGATATGATCAACTCTTTCGGTATTAAATAAAGACGCACGGCGCTTTATCCCATGTACTTCATAGCCTTTTTCCAATAAGAACTCGGCTAGGTATGAACCGTCTTGTCCGGTTACACCAGTAATTAAAGCTTTTTTCACGATATAATTCTCTATATTATTATATTTTTAAATTTGAATTCAGAGGGAGTTAAAATTCGAAAAATCTAAATTTTGATTATTTATCTCTATTTCAAATTGTCCATTCAATCCTTGATTAACATTCTAGATATTTAAACATTAAATTAAAAAAATTTATGGAATTATAATGTTACAATTCACTTTTAGAAACATGTGGTAAATTTATCCGAATCAAAGAAAATTAAGCTTTAAAATCTTTCTAAGATTGACAGTCAATAAATCATATTATTCAGATGTCAAAAACTCTAGTTAGTTATAATTGAATTTTTTAGCAATTTTTTTATATGATTTTGAACGCCGAATTTCCTTTTTTAATTCTGGAGACATTTCTCTCCTTGGTCGTTGTTCTATTTTTTCACTAGCTCTTCCACTATCCCCAGTAACTTTGAAGGCACTGAAAGTATCGATAAATGAATCATTATAGGGAAGGTCTAATTTTCGAGCTATTCTCTTAATGTAATATTTAGGTCTTCTGACTATATCTTCGTATTTAATAATATCATGCCGATTAAATTCTGCTACAAAACTATTAAAGCGTTTACAGTATTCTTCGAATCCTTTGGGAGAGTGGTGTTCCCAACCATTTTTTATAAGTGACGCATAGCTATCTATTGGATTTCTTATGGTAGCGATTCGAAGAATGTTAAAATCCTGTTCCAAGTTTGTCACAATGGAAGATCTTTTTACATATTTATTACCTACACAATAATCAGAGTGAGTGTGGTCTCTAATGACTAAATGACCCCCTCTTGATTCTACATGTGTATTCGCAATTGCGATGTTGGCATTAAAAATCTTCCAAGCCAGATCTTCTAAATCTGGTATATTTGCGTGACGGGACATTGTAATTACATCTGTTGGCATAAAAGCAGGTTTTTCGCTATAGATATGAAGAGTTGAAGTAGGATGAAGTTCACTTAATAAAAAAGTGTTTGGTAAGGCTGAAACACACTTGGATACTAAGGTGCCGCCGCTACAAGCGAAGTGATGGATAATTCTGATTGTGGGCTTTTGATCCTGCTTTTGGAGTTCTTTTTTGCAAACTGAAATTAAATCGACCTCTGTTTGAGATTCAGATGAATTATTGTGGGGGAGCGTTTTGTCCGATTTTATTTCAGTAAGCGTTTTTGCTACCTCAATCATTACCCCCTGTAAATTGTTTAGATTGAGCATCTTAAAGTTTCTCCAATCCTAGTTCTGGATGTTCCTGATTAAGTTGAAGGTATAGCTCTGATGCTTTCTCTAATTTATTGTGTAATCGACCTATAAGATTAGTAAGTTCTTCAATCCTGTCTGTTTTTTCTATTATTTGGGTTCTTAGGTTTTCGGTGTCTACTTGCATTTTAATTGACAGTTTTGCGTTTAATTCATTAAGCTTTTCCGAATTTTCAAGCAACGATTTTGTTTGCTGGTTTTGCTTTTCTAGTTCCAAATTTTGAAGATTAATCTGTTCGTACTTTTGATTCATTTCAGTTATTTTATCTGTTAGTTTATTAATTTCATACTCAAGCTCATTAACTCTTTGTTCCTTTAACTTTAAATCTCTTAACGTTTTTGTTTGTTCAACTTTCACTTGATTTGATGATTTATCAATTTCATTAAGTCGTGAATTTAACGAAACACATTGGTTAGTCAAATCGGTATTTGCTGCTATTTTTGAATTAACCTCGTTTACAAGTTCAGAAATTCTATTTTCGCAGGTTACGAGAGTGCCTGACATTTCTGTAAGTTTATTATTGAGTTGAATATTTTTTATCTCAACGGATTCGAGCTTTTCTGTTAACTCATTACAATTTGAAGTCTTTAAAGATACTTCTTCTTCTAGTTCAGAAATTCTATTTTCGCGGATTAAGAGAGTGCCTGACATTTCTGTAAGTTTATTATTGAGTTGATTATTTTTTATCTCAACGGATTCGAGCTTTTCTGTAA
>CANMCE010000027.1 GCA_947496235.1 uncultured Glaciecola sp.
TTTGACGCCAAATGAATCAGAAAAGAGATATTGGAATTACTATAAACCCGTGGCCAAAAACACTTGACCACTACAAACCAACTTTCTGCGTTAAGATAATGGCTTGGAACTATAGATAGTTGGAATAGGCTTTCAAAAACTGTCTGCCACAATCCGCCCGTTCTTAATGCCCCAAATATATGTTTTTCAATAGCAGGGGTAACACTTTGCTTTGAACGCCAAGTTAGTGACTTTACAAAAAGGCTATGTGCTAAATCTTTGTCTAAGCCTAAGCGGTTATCAGTGATTTCGATACCGATCTCTTCAGGGAGAATGCTTGCAAGAGCTTCTAAGACGCCACTCTCCATATCTGTTAAAATCGCCAGCTTTCCTGCAAGGATTGATAGATCACTATTGCCAGTTTCTTGATAGGATTGAACTATTGAAGATGCGCGCAGCATATCTCCAAACCTTTGATAACCAAACCTAATAAGAAAATCTTCATCGTCAGTTGCTGATAAAATTAGTAGTTGCTCTTTAACTAGCTCATCAATAAACCTTTCTGGAAGTAGCTCATTTCCTAGAATAGGTTTAATTGTATTTACGGCAGTTTCCCAATTTATAGTTTGGGTTTCTGAATGAGCTAGAACATCAGACAATTTGCTCATTACCGCTCTAACGATATTTTTAGGAGTAACGTAGTCTAATCGCCCTCTCAATGAGTCATCGATTTGCTTGAGGTGTTTAGAAAAAATGGTTGAGAAGCCACTAGTCGATACATCAAGAGAACAAGAGTCCTCCGACTTGTGAGTTTTGAAGACCAAATGTAGGAGTAATGGGTTTCGTAGCTCATCTGTAAAAATAGGTGTTATCTCACTTTCAACATTGTAGCGTTGAGAGAACGAAGAGAGGACATCGTGAAAATTCCTAGTGAATCCAATATGACTATATGCATAGCCAGGGAATCGTTCATCAACAACTAAATTGGCATATATATCGCGACTAGACACAACAATCTTGATACGAGGATATTCATTTAGTTGTTGGATTAATTCTGGCAGTTTGTTTTTCCACTTTCTTGCCTTGGCTCCTTCGTTTAACGCATCGATAGCAATAACAAAACAATGGTTATTGGCTTGAGCACTTGCTTGAAGACAAGATAGTAATTTGTCTCGACCAACATCGGATCCAAAGCCTAGTTTGCTTCTTACTACATCCCAAGGTTCCGCGTTATCAAAATCTTCTCCAAATAGCACTAGAGTATGAGCGCCTTTGTCGAGTCTTCTCTTCGCAAAACTTACGATAGAATGTGTCTTGCCTGCACCAGCTGGACCGGTTAGTAGGAAAGATCGAGCGTGGCAAGACTGAATCAGAGGGCTGTTGAGAGAATTTTCAATATCTATTATCGAAGCAAGTAATTCCCTCGAGGCATCTAGGTTCTCAGCAGGGAATACACACATATATTCAGCCTGGAATTGTCTAAATGAAGGCGTATCATTACCTTCACCGTGTTCTGCAAAAAACTTATTCTCTTGCTGCCTTATAGCATTTTCACAGAGCGGCTTAAGTGATCTTATGGTATCTAAAGTTGAACAAATAACTGTTTGGTCAATAATGTTGTGCTTACTAGAAGTTTTCTCTAGAAGTACTTCTAGTAGCTGTATGGCTTGTACTCTCTCGCTTTCAGGTGTCTGGGAGAATACCTTTTCTGAATATTGAGCTTTTGTCCTGAAGCTGATTTTTAATGGTTTCCAAATATTAACGAGCCACTGTTTAAAATCATAAACTTCTCCAAAAGAATCTAAAGCATCATGGGCTTCTGTAATTATATCTAAATCACTGCAATACCTTGGACCAGCGAAGGCTGCTGCTGAGTCAATACAGTTTTGTATCTTCTGAGATGTTAATGTGTTTTCGTTAAACCAGTAGGCTACAAAACCACCACTTTTGTCTATTTCTAATATCTGCTGTCTAGATATTTCAGCTGTAATCAGTTTTATATGAAGATTCGGTTTTTGAGTTTTGATGTCATCACACCATTCTTCAAACTTTTCAACTTCACTTTTTCCTCTTTTTCCTTCCGCGACTTTGCCTGTTAGATCAAATGGTATATAAACCCAGTATTCAGATAATGTTGGATGGTTTTTTAATGCAGTGGTTAATGATTTCTTGATCTGGCCAAATTCACTATTGCCAAGCTTAAAAAAGTATTTTGCTTGAATTCCTAGAATATCGCCTGTGGGGGTTTTGTAATAAGCTTCTACACCCCCGTCACCACCATCGCCGCGCAAACTAAAGAACGAAGAGCCTTGTGGTGATTTACAATGTGCTTTAAAAAGTTGAATCGCTAGCGATTCAAAGCTGTCATTTTTACTCTTAGGTGTAGATCGAATTTGATGGAAATCTATCGTAGCCAAAATAGTTACCTTTTTACTTATATTTTGTTTGTATCTAAGCCAGCTTTTTTCAATCGGCCTGTAAGGTTTCTCATCTTGCTAAATTCGGTGCCATAACTCGGCTTGAGACCGACCTCTTCACAAAACTCTTTCGCTGTGATGTGTTGAAGCTCATCAGCATATTTGATCATTTGAAGGTGCAACTCTGCCATATACTGGTTACGTGGAGCATTTTCCAGGGTCTTGCGTATTGCGAGAAAAATCTGCTCTTTCATTGCTATTTCTCATCTTTTGTCTGATGTTATAGCTAACTTAGCAAAGTTAGCTAATTTTGCAATTGATAGCGGTCTCAATGCTTGACTTTCACATGTGAAAGTCAAGTATGTGTAGAATAGCTTATTGTTTTTTGGCTTTTAATCTTTGTAATCAATTGCTTACTTTGTTGATGCTGAGTAAATAATCACACTAATATGTAGGACCAACCAATGGAGAACGTCTTACTTTTTGCCTTTCCATTAGCCTAAGTATCGCAAAAACAGTTACTGTGGCTTACTCTCATATTGGTACTAACTTGGAATGGGGCAGGAACGTGCTAGTTGTAGCTTTGCTAGAACTGTTTTGAACAAAAGCTACTTAGAAGCTAAGTTCTTCTATTTGTCTTCGGATAATGTCAAGTAATGCAAATGGCTAGATGCCGTCATCGCTCACACCTAATTCAGTGACTAAACTCAGCGTACCACGACAAATATCTCTTCAAGAGAAAGATAACTTCATATTTGCTAACCACCGTGGCATTTTTTATACTTTTTTCCGCTTCCACAAGGGCATGGTTCATTTCTGCCTATTTTCCGCTTTTTTTTAGGTTCTAAATAATGTTGTTTATTAACAGAGGTTGGGCTTTTGGTACGCTCTCTCATGCTTTGGGCTTCTTTATAAATGTGCTCATTAGATTCAGTTTGTTCAGTCGGCACATCAACCCTGAAATATTGGGCAGCTTCATAAACTCTGCCTTTCCCAACTTTAATAAGCATTCCCATTAGTTCTTTCGTATTAATAGAAATGGCAACTGCACTTGCCGTATCGTTGACCTTCTCCCACTCAACGTCATACTTGGAGTTTTGTATCCAAACAAAAATTGGCTTTCCTTCTCCGCCAAATGCGAAGTAACGTGCAGGGTGCTTTTCTATAGAGTTATCTAAATCAGAAAGGTATTTTCCAAAGCTAATACGAGTTTCCTCGCCAAAATCTCGAATAAGGCTGTCCACAGAAAGCCATCCAGGTTTGCGAGAAACATCTAGTGCCGTAAGTGCCTTCGAAACCGCATCAGGGAACTCCTGAGTAGGTATAGGGCTTGTGTCCCATTGCCCGCTTTCGAAAAATTTGTCGACAACACGACTTAATCCGTTACATATGACTAAACCAGAATTTTCGCTCTTAGTTTTTTCAATAATTTCCTGATCAAACCGATTGTTAGTTAGGTATGCTCCTAAATGATCAAACTCATCAAAAAGAAGCCCTTGTTTTACACCTGCAATTGCCTGACGCACTTCCATGTAATGCGCAAATATCCCTGGTGTAGGCAACATCCGTTTTAGAACAAAAAGATCATCGATTGAAATTGATACAAAGCTATGTTGTCCTAAGAGCGGTTTTACTTGTGGTAAGTTTTTAGAAAATGCTGAAAAGGGAGAGAATGATTCAACTGTTAATCCAATAGGGATCATTACACGGTAATCTGAATGGCGAAGTTTTCCTATCTCCTCATACTTTCCGTTGACTAGGTTGAATATTGAGACTTCATCCGCAGATTTTAAATATTCAAAAAAACGCTCACATTGTTTGTAAGCTTTTAATATCAAGTCTTTTATAGACTGTGAATGGCGTTTAAAATCGAGTTCGGGTGACGCTATTGTTGCAGCAGCTCCCGCTTTAGCCTCAACAAGGTAAAGTACATCATCAATTAAAACTAGTGTGTCATTCTCTGCCCATTGTTTAGTCTTGGGATCCTTATAATAGACTTCTTGATAAACGGTAGCATTAGCGAGCTGTTCAGCAAGTATTTCAGGAAAGGCAGCTTCGCTCATGACCTTCTGCCGCTCTTTAAACTGTTCTTTATATTCAGGTTTCTTTTGCAATAAATTGAAAAGAAGTGAACGGTAGCCAGCATCTCGAATAAAACAGGGGTCTACCGCATAATAGTCTTCATTAAGTTTGATTAGAGGTTTTTTTCTGGCAGGTAATGTCCTGTAAGGTGTGCCTGAGTAGTCACCATCACTGAAAAAATCGACCTCTTCACCACGTTGATACGCCAGATCAGCTAAAAATTCTGATGGTAATTTTGTATGCCTGCTAACATTTGCAATGCCACCTCTCAACATATCATCTACGGCTAAGCCTGCACGCTTTGTTTGTTGCGCATTTACTTCAACCCACTCTTCCATAACCTCTTCGAGCTGTTTTCCTTTCTCTGTCGCAAACCTTTGAGCGGCTTCAAATTGCTTAAGCATTTCTTCAATAGCGTTAGCTTGCCCTGTACGAGTTGTATTAGCTAACTGCTGAAATCCCTCTGCAATATCAACAGCTCCAATACCATAAATATCGTTTAAAATGTCATCATGTTGAGCGAGCACGTATTGATAAAACTCGCCCTCTAAAACCTGATATCGATTACCTCTGAGCATCACCCAAGATGATTTTGCGTGAAATTCGATATCCGCAGTATCAGAACCGAAGTCTTTATTATCAGTGTTTGCAGAGGACACCATAGCAAAGAACATTGCTTTTTCTCGTAAACTCCTACTAAGTGCAAACAGTTCACTACATTTAGTTTCATCGAACTCTACATCATCAGGAGCAACATCTGATGCTAGAACCGCATGAACGTATTCCAATAAAAACTGAACTTCGTTTCTTTCTTCACTAGGAAACTCTGTATCGAGTTCAGGCGAAGTAGTGCTGTTACTCATCATCAACAGTTGGGCATAGATGTACCCTAGGAGTTCTTCTGGTGGCATTCCATTTACTAAAAGACGTATTTTGGCCGCAAGTTCTTTCATTTCTTTCAGAATGTCTGCCGCAACTTGTGCTTGTTCAATCAATTGAAGTACCTTATAGATAAAGTGGAAATTTAGCTCGTTACTGAACCGCTACGAAATCGATGGACACAAGCATGCCTGTACGATTACCCAACTATTAGCATATTGAGTCATAAAGGAAATTTGGTCAAATAATGAGATTCAAGAATGTTGCGAGTAATGACTCTAAGTAAGAATGGAGCAAAACCTTCTCAGAGCGAAAGACAAACGACGATAAAAAGCATCGAAAAGTTTCGAGCTTTATTGTCGAGGTACCAAACTTTAATGTTCGGCGACAGCTTATAGCTAACAGTTGATGCAATTAAATCTGACTGCTTACTCTTTCACATATATCACTAATGTTTGATTAGAAGAATAAGTGATATGCTTTTGGGCTATGCTCTGACCATGCTCTAGGGCGATAGCTATAAGAGAAAGGTGATATCGTTGACTCACAATGTGCCTAAAAATCGGTTTTCCCCAAATTTTGATAGTTTCCCAATGGGCTCGCCGGAGCGTTTTATACACTGGAGTTGGCAATTGAGAATGATGAGATTCCATGCGTTCATCGATGAATGCGGAGATGATATTAGGGATACGTACAACCTCATCAATCATGAAATAGGTGTTCAAACCATTTATATCGATCTTCTGGCATTAAGTGAAAATGAAAAAAACGAGTTGCAGCTAACTAAGATCATCTGTAACCATGAACAGCCGACATGGATCTGGTTTATAAATTGCGAGGCTCTTTTGGACACTTCGCGAGCTGGTTGGCTCCGTTCTCTACTCACTACTTTTTTCGTGGATCACGTCAGAGTGACTTTTCTGTTAGATAGCCACGAGCACTACAACAATATATTTCTAAGTTATTCAGCCCCTCTTTATAAAACGACTACAGCTCTTGAGATTCCAACAGTTTAAACTAGCTTATCCCAAAGCAACTTTATTCTGTGGAGCGAGGGGGAACAAGCCTTAGATGATTAATATCGTGTTATTTTATTCTAACAATTTGTTTCCTCTGCTGTTCAATTAGCTCATTCTCAAGTTGTGTAATTTTGAGGTGAGCTTTTCGCAAGGCATGAGATAGCTGATGATGCTCAGCCGCCATTTTCGCGACCATTGCTTTAAGTTCATCAACCTGCTCACGGTACTGAATTTTAATCCGCTTTTCTTCGTTGCGTTTGAATCTTAATTTTTCAAGATCGGATTCGATTGGTGTAATGGATGATGAAGCTTTAATCTTTGCAGCTTCCGATTGCACTTTAAGCTTAAACTCTTTGTAGTAATAGCAACTTCCATTTCCAAGTCCAGCCTCTTCTTCGACAGCACGAACTGACAATTTCCGGTGCTCTGGTATTCGTTTTGTTTTCCCATTTAGGATTCGTTGAAGTGCGGCTTCAAGTTGAAGCAAGGTATTTTCTGATTTTTTCATAAATTGACAACCTCTATGGGATGTTCATATTCTTCAAATGGTATATCAAAATCACGCATAACATTTTCAGCGGCCCTGATTTGAGTTATACAATGAGAATATTCACCTGGACTGACATCATTTTGCTTAACTAGATATGTGGTAAGAGCCACATGGCGCTTTTTCCACCATTGTGCTTTTTCTCCGTCAATTACACTGCCGCTGGATTTACAATCCACACAGAAAGATGGATTAGATATGCCTTCCATATCGCAGTCATAACCGTTTTTACAGTAGCTATGTAATGTACCGTGCAATGTCATTCGGCCTGCCTTGACTAGCCTGTAAAGGTTATCCCAACTGCTATATATCTCAGGTTTCCTATCCCTCATCGCCACAATCATCTTTCCGAAACTACCAGACAGTTTTTCATCACCATTAAACCATTTATCAAATTGAGCTGTGGTTTGAATCAACGACACTTCATTTAAAATTTTTATTAGATCATGGTCAGCATGGATATCATGTAGCCTAGCTTGAACTGCTCCTGAACTATACCAATCACTCATTCTCAAATAGAGATGCTTGAATTGTTGCTTAATCGCAATGGGGTGACCCAAATTATTCCTGACCGAAAATACAGCAAAAGTTCTTCTGAACTGATGGGTGGATAGAGGCCAAATTTCCCCTAATATAATTCTTTCAACAATTGTGCCGTTATTATTTGGGTTTAGTTGTATACATTCATTTATAGAATCGGCTGTAATCACAGCTTTTGCATTCCTAGAGAATCGTCTTAGCCGTTCATTCCAACTGTCTCGAGCGATTATTTTTGGCGCATTCATACGTTCTTTTTGAGTCAACCAGAGACATTCAGCTGTTTCTGATAGCTGTTTTCGAACACTATTACTTGATGAATTTATAGCTTTGTCGTAGAGCTGATTACGTAACCCTTCGCTCAAAGCCGAAGCTAAATCTATCGCCTTTGATACAATAGGGCTACATAGCCATTCCTCGGCCTTTTTGCCTGCGGCCATCTTATGAGTACTAGCTTTAACTACGTGAAAGTCTTGCCCATCAAGTTGATATGAATGGAAGCTATTTCTCCGTAATTCAAATAGCTCGCTCACCCTCATGCCAGTGAAAGCGGCACAACAAATAAAGCATGCTGCTTGTAGTTGTCCACGCCAAGCTGCGTACCAGTTACCGTCTTCGTTACATCCGGGGAGTAATCCTGTTTTTGAAAGGTTTCTATGAATGATGTCACGATAAGGCTCTGGTAGAAAATTGTTTACTTCATGTCCGTAATTCCTTCGATCCAGATTTCCATATTCATCATGTAGCCACTTCCATTTACCTGTTGCGATTAAATCGTCAACAACAGTACGACCTGCTTCATAGTTAGATTGAAGACTTTGCTCTAGTTGAGAGATTTCTTTACGGTACTTCCATGCTGACTCAACAAGCAGCACCGCTTCACTATAGATTTTATCGACGATGTCTTGAGGGATGGCTAAATACTGTTTTGTATCCCTTTTAGTGGTGCAAGATAGCTTTTTTGCTCTTGTGGAAAAATTTATTTCAGGTAATGTAATTTTAAATGGTAGAAAGTAATTTAGTCGTACGATTGATTTTAGGGAGGAAAATATTTGTATAATATAATTTCTGCTAAGTCCTTCCAAATGTTCTTCAAGCTTAGACCATACTTCATCATTATTTAATTCTGTAATGTCAAACTTCTCCTGAGCGATTAGAGATAAAATGACTTTTTTGAGCGGAATGTTAAATCTTGATGTAAGTGTGGTTATCTTGCAGGCTTTTCCTGATTTGTTTCCTATAGCATACAACCAGCCATATGCTATGAGTTTAGCTTGCATAAGTAATATAGGGTGTTCGGTTAAAAATGAAAAATTAAACTCACTCTGATTTCTAGTTCCCCCTATATCACTTCTAAAGGTCGAACAATCCCAGATGGTGTCACCAAATCTTGATACGATATTTCCTTCAGTGTCAACACTTATTGGTATATTGTTTAAAGATTTGAAATCCTTTTTAATATAAAGTTCACTAACCTTTATATTGCATTTTGGGATATCCTGATCGAGGAAGTCATTCGGTAGATTGATTTGTAACTCCATAGTGAAATCCCAGTATTATAATTCGCTGGCTGCGTCGGGCCAAAGAGGATGTCGCCCATCTTCATCGAGTTTCCTCTGAGCTTGGCGTAAAACCTTTGGATTAATTTTCTTTAGTTTTTTATCAATGCTTTCAATAATTTCAGCAAAATTATCAGAATGATGATTCTTATCGATATGTAAATAGTGCGATTCCTCTAAGTTTTCTCTGTAACTTAATATACACCATATATCTGTTACTGATTCTACTAAGACTTGGCTTGAACATTCCCAGCACTGCTTTAGCTCGGCACAGGCTAGCTTTACGCCATCTCCGATTAAACCATGAGAATTGGCTCGACGAGTAAACTTTCTATTTTTTTGAGCATTGTTACCTTTGCAATAACTTCCATTTGCGCTTTTGATTGGTGGGGTAGAGCTGTTCAAGTAAGATTCGTAAGTGAGAACTTCAATTTTATATGTATCCTTAACAACTTTTTTGGCTGCTTCAACTCCATTTCCATCCCGAACTGTTTGCTCAAGTATCAAACAAGTGTCCCTGTTCATTAGGTTGTTTTCTAATGGGTTCCCTGAACTGTAAGAACGCTTTATTACTTCTGGAGTATTATCTAGTAATAGTGCAGCCTCAATTTCTCTTCCTCGTGCAAGTGTTAAATAACTACCAGTGACTCTAAATCTCCTGATCACGGGAATCAGTTTTTGACCTGAGTCATCTACCAAGGGAAAGTTTTTTGATAGCCAGTTCCGAATGAAGTCATTTAATATATGTCCCGTAATAGGCTTTGGTTTTCCGCTATTGATATATTGAAAAAGTAATGCGTCAGAACTTGGATCAATCAGTGTTGAAATATCTATAAGGTCAGTGAAAAAATCTCTAGCATATTTTGGTATCTCTAGTTGTTGATTATCACCTAATTCAACACTTATGTTTTTAAATGCTCTTCTCTTAAATGCTGACATTTTATACCAAGGAGATATTTGATCTCGGAGTTTTTCTGGACGTTTTAGCTGAAACAATATCGAACTATTGCACCAAGTATAGAAACTTAGTAAGAAAGTAGCGCAGCACATAAGCTTGGTAATACCTGCCCGTACGGAAAGGTTTTTATCAGCTAGGTTTATTACCATTGTCTGCTTTTTGTGCCCAGCATCAATATGAAACTGTGGGCTGATGATAAATTGCTGGTGAAGTTGTTTAAAAATCTCATGTAGTAATGCTAATAGCTTTCTTAGATCATTATCACTATATGCAGCTGTTGGTTTACTTTGAGATTTTCCTGAGAATGAAAAATTTGGCATCCATTTTTGATATTCCACTTCCATTATTTTGAGCAAATTTTTCAATCCTGATATTCGCTGTGTTAACGTTGAGTCTATAATTTCTCCTCTTCGTTGTCTTGATTTATAAAATTCTATTTCTTTTAACGCTGGGTCTTTCGTTAAAGGTAGTAAGCCATTGCTATCGCAAAATCGGAAGTGTAATCTGGCAGTAATAAACAAGTCATATTTTGTGGGATCTGAATAATCTTGATTCTCCATAATGGCTTCAAATAATTTATAAGCCACTATATCTCTGTTTGCATATTTACTATTATTAGCTAATATTTTTTTAGTTATGGGAATGTCGAAGTAACGGAACCTGTTGAAATCAAGAGTTACTACACCATTTACACCATCAATTACTTTTTGAGTTAAGGTGTAGTGGTCAAGTGTTTTTGGCCACGGGTTTATAGTAATTCCAATATCTCTTTTCTGATTCATTTGGCGTCAAA
>CANMCE010000028.1 GCA_947496235.1 uncultured Glaciecola sp.
GTGAAACGCCCTGTGCGGAGCCGCATGCAGGGTGTTGTGGGGGCTGAGGGTTAGAGACCCTTGGCTACCCGATTATGAGTTATTTAGCAAGTAGGCCCACACGCTCCCTTCCTTCAGGTGTTTTAATCGAAAAGTCAGTTCCTGCAAACTCTTCTCCCTCTGGACCACATAAAAATGCGACTGCTTTGGCAGCCCATTCTGCCGGAATGTGTGTAGACCACTCCAAATCGCTTACCACATTAATCTTGGCATCACGAATTTTAGACATCATATCAGTGGCTACCGTGCCAGGCGAGAGGCCAACAACTCGTATATTAGTGCCTTGAAGCTCGCGATGCGCAACTTCGGTTAATTTCTTTGCCGCGGCTTTGGTTGAACAGTAATGACTCCACCCAGGTAACGCACTATTGGCAGCACCTGAACTCATATTAACGATTACCCCTTCACCAGCTTCAATCATATAAGGCAACACCGCCCGCATACAGTAGTAAACACCTTTATAGTTGATATCTGCTGCCAAAGACCATTCAACTGGATCACTATCAACCAAGTGACTCAGAGGATCGATAACACCCGCGTTATTTACTAGAAAATCGATTTTACCTGTCTGATCAATACAGTACTTAACAACAGCCTCTACAGAAGAGTAATCCCTTACATCACATACGTGAGCTTTCGCCGCTCCTCCTTTGCTATTTATCGTCAAAACGGCTTCTTCTAGTTTATCTATACTACGTGCGGCAAGTATTACGCTTGCACCGAGCTCAGCCAGCTTTTCCGCGGTTGCTAAGCCTATCCCTTTACTCGCCCCCATAACTAAGGCGGTCTTATTGGTAAAATCTATCGTTTGCGCCACCTTAAATTACCTCTAATGTATTTTTTACTTGAGCTTGCAATGCAAGTTTCTGTTTAGCCAAGCTTTCCTCGTCGAGCATAGATGTGCCCTCTATACGAAATACGGTTATGTCTTCTATCCCAATAAACTTAAGCAACGCTACAAGGTAAGGTTCTAAGAAATTCATTGAGCTTAGATCGCCATTCCCGGTATAACCTTGTGCGCCATAAGACAAAGCCAGAATCGCTTTTTTCCCTCTCACTAAACCAGAGAAGCCAGACTCATCGAAACTAAAGGTCTCGCCGACCCTAACAATCTGGTCAATCCATGCCTTTAGTGATGATGGAACCCCAAAGTTATAAATAGGTGCACTGATAACAAGCGTTTCTGCTTCCTTAATTTCTTTAATTAATTGATCCGATAACGAAGTGGCTTTCTCTAGCACAGGCGTGAAGCTTTCCTTCGGGGTGAAGAAGCCGGTAATTGTGTCTTGTGAAATAGACGAGATTTCTTGGATCGATAAGTCACGCTGATAGATCTCGATATCAGGGGTGTTGATAACGAGCTGCTTTTGCACGGCATCAGCAATAAATTTGGAATGAGAATTAGCTCTGCGTGGACTGGAGTCTATACGTAGTAGTGACGGCATTTATTACTCTCCTAACTCTGGTTAATAAGTAAGGAAATGGTAATTAATGCGCTAATACTGATAAACTACATAAAAAGCAATTAACTAATGCATCGGTCGCACGAATGAATCTCGACAATATCCAGCTCTTCATACTGGTATACAAAGCGAAAAACTTCGCCAGCGTTGCTAAAAAGTTAAACGTCGCTCCCTCTTCAGTATCACGCGCCATCGCAGGTTTGGAAGAGCAGTTACAAGCGCGCTTATTTCAACGTACAACCCGTACATTAACGCCGACTCAATTAGGAGAGGATTACTTTCATAGAGTAGAGGCACTTATTCATGAATTGGAGTTAGCGAGGGACGAGGTCTTCAACCAGAACTCAGAGCCTTTTGGCAGCATAAAAGTGACAGCATCAACTTCATTTGGCGAAAAAGTGCTCTCTCCCATTCTTAATGGATTCTTCGATCGATACCCTAAAATCCGACTTGATCTAGTGTTAAGCGATGCTCAAGTCAATGTGATAGATGATAGATTTGACTTGGCGATCCGCCACGGTGCCCTTCGTGATAGCAGCTTGGTTGCGAGAAAACTCATAGACGTTCGCTATGCACTGGTTGCATCCCCAAACTACTTAGCAAGATCAGCTAAAATAGAAAAACCACGCGATATTCTTGCACATCGACTCATTAGTTTTGCGTACAGCTCATTCAATACCGAGTGGAGTTTCAAAAAAGGCGAATCAATAGAATCGATTCCGATAGAGCCAGTACTCACATTGACTACAGCGTCTGCCATCCAAAAATCTGCCGAGAGCGATACGGGTATCGCATTACTACCAAATTGGGCCATTAAAGATGAGCTGAAGACTAAAAAGCTGATTAGTATTTTGCCAGATTGGCAAGTGGCTGGTGCAGACTTTGATACATCGATTTGGTTAGTCTATCCATCCAGACGCTTCTTACCTGTTAAAACAAGAGCATTCATAGATTACTTGTTGGCCCAAGTTTAGCTTCATAACATTAAGCTAAGCGGCGCAGTTGCGTGGGGTATAATGGCGAAGCCGCCCCGCGTAAATGCGTCCGAGCGACCGAAGGGAGTGGTCTTAAGCGCTTTGTGTACGCCCAGCATGGGCATGAACTAATGAGGTGAAAGTCCTCTGTAGGAAAATCACCGTCTTTTAACATC
>CANMCE010000029.1 GCA_947496235.1 uncultured Glaciecola sp.
TGGGATGACTCATCTTTGGGCCGGCTTCCCGCTTAGATGCTTTCAGCGGTTATCCGTTCCGAACGTAGCTACCGGGCAATGCCTTTGGCAAAACAACCCGAACACCAGCGGTTCGTCCACTCCGGTCCTCTCGTACTAGGAGCAGCTCCCATCAATCATCCAACGCCCACACCAGATAGGGACCGAACTGTCTCACGACGTTCTAAACCCAGCTCGCGTACCACTTTAAATGGCGAACAGCCATACCCTTGGGACCGACTTCAGCCCCAGGATGTGATGAGCCGACATCGAGGTGCCAAACACCGCCGTCGATATGAACTCTTGGGCGGTATCAGCCTGTTATCCCCGGAGTACCTTTTATCCGTTGAGCGATGGCCCTTCCATACAGAACCACCGGATCACTATGACCTACTTTCGTACCTGCTCGACGTGTCTGTCTCGCAGTTAAGCTGGCTTTTGCCATTACACTAACCTCACGATGTCCGACCGTGATTAGCCAACCTTCGTGCTCCTCCGTTACACTTTGGGAGGAGACCGCCCCAGTCAAACTACCCACCAGACACTGTCCGCATCCCCGATTCAGGAGACAACGTTAGAACATCAAACATACAAGGGTGGTATTTCAAGGTCGGCTCCACGCATACTGGCGTACACGCTTCAAAGCCTCCCACCTATCCTACACATGTAGGCTCAATGTTCAGTGCCAAGCTATAGTAAAGGTTCACGGGGTCTTTCCGTCTAGGTGCGGGTACACTGCATCTTCACAGCAAGTTCAATTTCACTGAGTCTCGGGTGGAGACAGCGTGGCCATGGTTACACCATTCGTGCAGGTCGGAACTTACCCGACAAGGAATTTCGCTACCTTAGGACCGTTATAGTTACGGCCGCCGTTTACCGGGGCTTCGATCAAGAGCTTCGCATAAGCTAACCCCATCAATTAACCTTCCGGCACCGGGCAGGTGTCACACCGTATACGTCCACTTTCGTGTTAGCACAGTGCTGTGTTTTTAATAAACAGTCCCAGCCACCTGGTCACTGCGACCTCCAACCGCTTAGAGAGCTAGTCTCATCACAGCCAGAGGCGTACCTTCTCCCGAAGTTACGGTACAATTTTGCCGAGTTCCTTCACCCGAGTTCTCTCAAGCGCCTTAGTATTCTCTACCTGACCACCTGTGTCGGTTTGGGGTACGGTTCACATAATCATAAGTTTAGAAGCTTTTCCTGGAAGCAGGGCATTAACAACTTCACCACCTTGGTGGCTCGTCTCGTGTCTCAGCCTTAAGAAACCGGATTTACCTAATTTCTCAGCCTACGCACTTTCACTTGGACAACCAACGCCAAGCTTGTCTAGCCTTCTCCGTCCCTCCATCACTGATTATATAAGTACGGGAATATTAACCCGTTTCCCATCGACTACGCATTTCTGCCTCGCCTTAGGGGCCGACTTACCCTGCCCTGATTAGCATGGGACAGGAAACCTTGGTCTTTCGGCGTGCGGGTTTTTCACCCGCATTATCGTTACTCATGTCAGCATTCGCACTTGTGATATGTCCAGCATGCTTCTCAACACACCTTCATCCACTTACACAACGCTCCCCTACCCAGCAGACATCCTTAAAGCCACTCCACTACTGATGGACGCTTTACCAGCGGGCGCTTCGCGCGTCGCTGTTAGCTTCCAACTGCAAGAAGCTTTAAGTGATGTCTGCTGCCGCAGCTTCGGTATATTGCTTAGCCCCGTTACATCTTCCGCGCAGGCCGACTCGACTAGTGAGCTATTACGCTTTC
>CANMCE010000030.1 GCA_947496235.1 uncultured Glaciecola sp.
TCAAGTCATCATGGCCCTTACGTGTAGGGCTACACACGTGCTACAATGGTAAGTACAGAGGGAAGCGAACTTGTGAGAGTAAGCGGACCCCAAAAAGCTTATCGTAGTCCGGATTGGAGTCTGCAACTCGACTCCATGAAGTCGGAATCGCTAGTAATCGCAGGTCAGCATACTGCGGTGAATACGTTCCCGGGCCTTGTACACACCGCCCGTCACACCATGGGAGTGGGATGCAAAAGAAGTAGCTAGTCTAACCTTCGGGGGGACGGTTACCACTTTGTGTTTCATGACTGGGGTGAAGTCGTAACAAGGTAACCGTAGGGGAACCTGCGGTTGGATCACCTCCTTACCAAAGACAGTTGTGACTGCTTAATGCAGTGCTCACACAGATTGTTTTGTTTTGAAAGAAAGAGCCAACAACACCCAAGCAAAGAATTAAGTGGGGCTATAGCTCAGCTGGGAGAGCGCCTGCCTTGCACGCAGGAGGTCAGCAGTTCGATCCTGCTTAGCTCCACCACTTTTTATGTCGGCAGGCAAAAAAGAAGTATTTGTTTTTGACGACGTAAGAAAAACACTGATTGCAAGTCATTGATTTAGCAAGAGTGGTAAAGAAGACTGATTTTGCGAGCAGTTTGGTTTGAATGAGTGCCGACTTGAAGAGAGCGGAGGGCGCATACGAGCAGTATGTAACCGACAAACGATGAAACCAAGGTGCGCAGTCAAGCCAAAGTGAGAAGTAAAATAGGCTTGTAGCTCAGCTGGTTAGAGCGCACCCCTGATAAGGGTGAGGTCGGCAGTTCAAGTCTGCCCAAGCCTACCATTTACCACAAACACTTGCATTGCAAGTGGCGTGATAAATCACTTAACCGCAAGGAGACCTTGCTGATGATTTATCGACTTGCTAAAGGTAGTGGTTAGATTAGCAATTGCAGGGGTTTGTGCACGCTACGCACTTGTCCGCCTTGCCTAAATTGCAAAATAAGAAATTTAAGTGTGGTGGCAACAGGAAGTTACTAAGCCTTAATGAATGAGGTCTGAAAAGAAGTTATTCATTAGGGTTTTTTACTCTAAACGAGCGAAGCTCGTGCTCTTTAACAATTTGGAAAGCTGATAGTAATTTATATTATGAAATGAAAGAGTCAGTTGCCGAAAGGCAACCAAGCGACTCTATCTGACACAATAAACGTGTAGCGTATAGTGGTCATGTCATACTCCTCGTGAGTACGAGTGTCCTCCTTGCGCAAGAATTTCATCTTCTTCGAAGATAAAATTTTGCACGTAATTAGCAAGTCATTCATACAATCAAACAGCGTCGGATAAAAAGGCGATGCTGCAAGACACCGGAGGCAAAACTAAGTTTTAGACACTCATGCTAAAACGAGGAATTGCCGAGTCATTGGTTTTAGGTTGTTAGCGACGTGAGGAGTCAGAAAGGCGCATACGATAAGTATGTAACTGCCGAACGACGAACCCAAGCTGACAAGATAAAGACAATGAGGAAGGCA
>CANMCE010000031.1 GCA_947496235.1 uncultured Glaciecola sp.
GGTCGTGGCCTGCGCCGATGTATGGACTCCCTCCCTTAGAGGGAGTAGCGTAATAAGCGACAAAACCTTTACCTTGGAGTCCATACATGAATCATCATAACCTCATTGCTATTGATATCGCAAAATCTTCATTCCATGCCGTCCGGTTAATTAATAATAAGGTGACAACGGATAAAGCTTTTAATAGGCAGCAACTGAAAACATGGTTAGCCAAGCAAACTAAAGCGCATGTGGTCATTGAAGCTTGTGGCTCTGCGCATTATTGGGCTCGATACGTTAGGCAATATGGTCACAGCGCGCAACTAATTACCCCTAAGCATGTTTCAGCCTTCCGGCAAGGACATAAAACCGATAAGAACGACGCATTGGCTATTGCCGTTGCCAGTTCATCTCCAAACATCAAGAGCGTAGCGATTAAAACCGTTGACCAACAAGCGCTTCAGTCTATCGAGCGTATCCGTCAGCATCTCATCGATAACCAAACCGCTGTCAGTAATATGATAAGAGGATTGCTTTATGAGTTTGGGATAGTGATTAGCAAAGGCATTAGTGCGTTCAAACGAGATATTCCTGACATCCTAGAAGATGCTGAGAATGGGCTGCCAAATATACTTAGACCGCAAATTTTTGATATGTACCAGTCTTACCTTGACGCTGAGCAACATCTGGCAAGTGTAGAGAAAAAGCTTTCTCAGTCAATTAAACAAAATGAACAGTGTCAGCAACTTATGGCCTTAGAAGGCATTGGTCCTATCAACGCGTTAAATCTTATCTTAGCACTGGGCAGCAAAGGCGCTAGCTTTAAAAATGGTCGAGAAGCATCAGCTTGTATCGGCTTAACACCAAAACAATACTCCACGGGTGGTGTTGTGGTGCTAGGAAGCATAGGAAAAAAAAGCGGAAATAAACGCTTGCGTTCGACGCTTATTCAAGGGGCATTAGCGGTCGTCAAAGTCGTTGAAAAGCGAATACCTAGGAATGCAAAAGAAGTGTGGTTGAAAGGGCTCATTGAACGAGCCGGAAAACGAAGAGCAGCAGTAGCACTCGCTAATAAGACGATAAGAACCGCATGGGCAATACTCAAACATGGTGAAGACTATCGAGCTCCCAATGCAACTTAAAAAGACGGGCAAAAGCAGCCACTATTAGTTTAATTTCAAATCAAAGATATGCGGACAGTAAATAGGTAAGACCGACCTTCGAGAGCCTGATCATCGTGGAGGTATGAACTATACCGTTGCGTCGGGGAGGCACGAAGGAGCGAATACATCCGGGGCCAGAGCTCGCAACTCACCAAGAGTCCGAATATACGCATGCATTCTTCCTAAAAATGTCCAAATAATCCTTGATCTGAAAAGGGAGTCCATATACACGATGACGATTCTTCGTAG
>CANMCE010000033.1 GCA_947496235.1 uncultured Glaciecola sp.
GCCTGATCCGAATGCGTTAGCTCAAACTCGTTTATCATGCAGGTACTCTACTTAACCGTAATTTTGGATTAACCGGTGTAAGTACTACTTCTTTTGCGATAGCCCAGATGTATGCGGCCATTTCTCTGGCTATCGCGGTAATGATTAAATTGTAGTGTTTACCCTTTTTACTCAGGCGCTGATAGCGTTTGCACAGACGCAATTGCGCTTTCCAAGCAATATCGACGATGTCTTTGGGTAAGCCTTCTTGCCTTAACTGTAACTCGGTAGAGACATTCGCTGGATACCGGTAGCTGTGCGCACCTTCAATCAGCAAACGCCGTGCTCGGCCATTTCCCGCTTTTGTAATAGCACCTAAGTGCCGCTTTCCGCCTGATGATTGTTCGCTGGGGACTAAACCTAAATATGCCATGAGTTTTCTTGGATGGTCGAAGCGGTTTAAATCGCCAAGCTCTGCTACCACGCCAACAGCAACGAGCAATCGAACACCGCGCATCGCCTGAACGGCTTTCACCACCGGATAATAACGCCATTGGTGAACGTGGTGAGTTAATTCATTATCTAGCCTTTCCAGTCGCCGGATGCGCTCTTCTATGGTTTGCAATTGTTCCTGCAAAACTATTTGCTGCGCCGGATGAGGCAATATCAATTCCGTTAGCCAGCGAAGGTGCTTCTTCGACCAGTTAGCAGTGCCTTCATAGCGTATGTTGTTGCGAAGCAGTAACGCTTTAAGCTGGTACTTTGCTTCTTTTAAATCCTTCATTGCCGCTTCTCGGGCTCGGGATAAATCCCGCACCGCTTCATCTTCCGGCTCTGGTACATAGATGGGGGTAAGGTCTTCAGACTTTAGTGACCTAACGAGCTTAAGGGCATCCCGTCGGTCGGTTTTAATTCGCTCTCCTGGCTTTTTTGGAATAAGAGACGGTGCCACAACATAGCAACAATGCCCCAAGCTCGTTATCAGCCGATAAATCCAATAACCACACGGTCCAGCTTCATAAACCACGTGCAGTGTCGCGCTGGGATATTTAGATTCAAACTGACGTAACAGCTTTTTGACACTGACTTTGGAAGAAGAGATACGGCCATAGTGAACCGGACTCGCCCCACGCTGTTCCTCACAATAAGCAACCTCATGAAACTCTTTATGCGTATCCAACCCGATAAAAATCATGCTATGTTTGTTCATGCTAGCCTCCAAATTGATTTAGTATTGAACAAACTAATTATGGCACTGGCTTTCAGCTAACCCACGAAAATGCGGAGGCTAGCATTTCACAGGGAGTCATTGTGTCTATGC
>CANMCE010000034.1 GCA_947496235.1 uncultured Glaciecola sp.
CCGCAGCTTCGGTATATTGCTTAGCCCCGTTACATCTTCCGCGCAGGCCGACTCGACTAGTGAGCTATTACGCTTTCTTTAAAGGGTGGCTGCTTCTAAGCCAACCTCCTAGCTGTCTTAGCCTTCCCACATCGTTTCCCACTTAGCAATATTTTGGGACCTTAGCTGGCGGTCTGGGTTGTGTCCCTCTCCACGACGGACGTTAGCACCCGCCGTGTGTCTCCCGGATAGCACTCATCGGTATTCGGAGTTTGCAAAGGGTTGGTAAGTCGGGATGACCCCCTAGCCTTAACAGTGCTCTACCCCCAATGGTGTTCGTCCGAGGCTCTACCTAAATAGATTTCGGGGAGAACCAGCTATCTCCCGGTTTGATTGGCCTTTCACCCCCAGCCACAGGTCATCCCCTAACTTTTCAACGTTAGTGGGTTCGGTCCTCCAGTTGATGTTACTCAACCTTCAACCTGCCCATGGCTAGATCACCGGGTTTCGGGTCTATACCCAGCAACTAAACGCGCAGTTAACACTCGCTTTCGCTACGGCTCCGCTATTGGCTTAACCTTGCTACTGAATATAAGTCGCTGACCCATTATACAAAAGGTACGCAGTCACATGGCAAGCCATGCTCCCACTGCTTGTACGCATACGGTTTCAGGTTCTATTTCACTCCCCTCACTGGGGTTCTTTTCGCCTTTCCCTCACGGTACTGGTTCACTATCGGTCAATCAGGAGTATTTAGCCTTGGAGGATGGTCCCCCCATATTCAGTCAAGATAACACGTGTCCCGACCTACTCGTTTTCACTCTATACAAATCACCGTGTACGGGGCTATCACCCTGTATCGCTGAGCTTCCCAACTCATTCCACTAACTCGTATAAAACTTAAGGGCTAATTCCCGTTCGCTCGCCGCTACTAGGGAAATCTCGGTTGATTTCTTTTCCTACAGGTACTTAGATGTTTCAGTTCCCTGCGTTTGCCTCGTTACGCTATGTATTCACGTAACGATACCTCTAAGAGGTGGGTTTCCCCATTCGGATATCTGTGGCTAAAACGGGTTTTATCACCTCACCACAGCTTTTCGCAGATTAACACGTCCTTCTTCGCCTCTGATTGCCTAGGCATCCACCGTATGCGCTTAGTCACTTAACCATACAACCCTCAATTGCCTTCCTCATTGTCTTTATCTTGTCAGCTTGGGTTCGTCGTTCGGCAGTTACATACTTATCGTATGCGCCTTTCT
>CANMCE010000035.1 GCA_947496235.1 uncultured Glaciecola sp.
TGATCTTCCCCTAAAACACTAGACACTTTTTATGTTCAAAATGAAGTATGATAGGAAGTGTTATGAGAAACAAATATCCACAAGAATTCAAAGATGAAGCAGTGCGCCAAGTATTGGAGCAAGGCCATAGTGTTGTCAGTGTTGCAAAACGATTGGGTGTCACTGATAAATCTCTTTATAACTGGGTCGCCAAAGCGAAGCAAAGCCCTCAAGAGGTAAATGATTCAGATGAAATAAAACGTTTGAAGAAGGAGCTCAAACGAGTCACAGAGGAGCGAGACATCTTAAAGGAGGCCGCCGCATACTTTGCAAGCGAGTCAAGGAAAGGTATGCGTTCATAGAGTCTCGGCTCAATAAATGGAATGTGAAAAAGCTCTGTCGATTACTCAATGTAAACCGTAGCGGATTTTATGCGTGGCGTAAGGGACCTGAGTCAAAAAGAGCGATTGAAAATAAGAGGTTAACCATACAGATTAAATCTGCTTACGTCGAATCTGGTGGTGTTTACGGTAGCCCTAGAATAACTGCCCAGCTCAATAAGTCGGGCATAAAAGTGAGTGAAAATCGCGTTGCTCGATTAATGAAGGCTGCCAAACTCAAGGCAAATATTGGATATAAACGTCGGTATTTTAAGTCTTCAGCGCCATCGATAGTAGCAGATAACCATGTTCAACAGCAGTTTCTAGTGATGCAGCCGGATCACACGTGGGTAACCGACATTACCTACATCAAAACGCATGAAGGCTGGCTCTATTTAGCAGTTGTCGTAGACTTGTTTTCACGAAAAGTCGTTGGCTGGTCAATGAGTGAGCGAATGAGCCGAGAGTTGGTGATAAAGTCCATCATGATGGCAGTCATGCGACGCCAACCAAAGAATGAGGTGATAGTGCATTCGGATCAAGGAAGTCAGTACACCAGTGACGATTTTCAAGACTATTTATCACAACATAATTTAGTCAGCAGCATGAGTCGTCGCGGTCATTGTCTTGATAACGCAGTGGTAGAAAGCTTCTTCCATTCGCTAAAAACAGAGCGAGTTAAAAAGAAAATCTATAAAACCAGAAGCGATGCTAAAGCAGACTTGTTTGATTATATAGAAGCGTTTTACAATCGAGTTCGACTACACAGCCATCTTGGTCAGCAGTCGCCCCATGAATTTGAAGAAATATACAAATTCGCTAGTTGAGTGTCTACAGATTTAGGGGAAGATCA
>CANMCE010000036.1 GCA_947496235.1 uncultured Glaciecola sp.
TGAAATAGTCTCAACTTAATCTGACACTTCTTCTTGCAAAAGAGAGAGTTACCCGTTTTGATAAAGGTGTCGAATCTTTAAATCAAAACAAAAAGGTAACTCTCATGTTGCATACTAACAATCCAATCATCAAACACAAAGCAGGTTTGCTCAATTTAGCTGAAGAACTGGGAAATGTTTCCAAAGCTTGCAAAGTCATGGGCGTCTCACGAGACACTTTCTATCGGTATCAAGAATTGGTTGAAGACGGCGGTATTGATTCATTAGTCAATCGTAGTCGTAGAACGCCTAATATGAAAAACAGAGTAGATGTTGAAACTGAACAAGCAGTCATTAAGTCTGCGATTGACTTTCCAGCCTATGGCCAACATCGAACCAGTAATGAGTTGCGTAAAACAGGTATATTTGTCTCAGGCAGTGGTGTTCGTTCAATCTGGCTACGTCATAACCTAGAAAACTTTAAAAAGCGACTCAAAGCGCTTGAAGAAAAGGTAGCCAATGAAGGTATTATCCTATCGGATGAACAAATAGCTGCATTGGAAAAGAAGAAACACGATGACGAAGCTTGCGGCGAGATAGAAACGGCTCATCCCGGCTATTTAGGCTCACAGGACACGTTCTATGTTGGTAATATGAAAGGCGTCGGCAGGATTTATCAGCAGACGTTTATCGACACATACAGCAAGGTAGCTTTTGCTAAGCTTTACACCAATAAAACACCTATCACAGCAGCAGATATGCTAAACGATAAAGTGTTGCCGTTCTTCGAACAGCAAGAACTACCGATGCTTCGTATACTCACTGATAGGGGCACTGAATATTGTGGTAAAGTGGAGCAGCATGATTATCAGCTTTATCTCGCTATTAACGACATTGATCATACCAAAACCAAAGCAATGTCACCGCAAACGAATGGTATCTGTGAACGCTTTCATAAAACAATATTGAACGAGTTTTATCAGGTGACTTTCCGTAAGAAACTTTATTCGACAATGGAGGAATTACAAAAAGATCTGGACGAATGGATTCAAACCTACAACAATGATCGCACTCATCAAGGTAAAATGTGTTGTGGTAGAACGCCAATGGCAACATTACTAGATGGGAAATCGATTTGGGCGGAAAAGAATTTAGCTCAAATATAAACTGACACTGGCACCCTAAAATTCGGGTAACTGTCAGATCAAGTCTGAGCTACTACA
>CANMCE010000037.1 GCA_947496235.1 uncultured Glaciecola sp.
TGTAGTGGCATAGTTAGTTTGGCCACCTAACAAGAGATGGTATGCTGTTTAGCATATCAGGATTAGGTGACAAAAATGAACAAAAAAACAAGACGAACCTTTAGCCCTGAATTTCGATTGGAAACAGCGCAGCTAGTTCTCGATCAGGGATACACTCATGATGAAGCAGCCAAAGCAATGGGCGTTGGTTTCTCAACGGTTGGGAAATGGGTTAAACAACTTCGGCAAGAACGTGATGGCAAGCAGGTAAAACAAATGCCTATGACGCCTGAGCAAATTGAAATTCGTGAACTTAAAAAACGCAATGAACGGCTTGAACTAGAAAAGGAAATATTAAAAAAAGCTACCGCTCTGTTGATGTCGGACTCCATGAAGAACTCGCGTTAGTTAAGCGATTACATCAGAGCGATAAAACCCGTTATTCGGTGAAAATGGTGTGCGAGGTACTGGAAGTCAACCGGAGCACTTTTAAATATTGGGATAAGCGAGATAAACGATTATCCCCTGAGGCTGCCAAATTGCACAGCTTGGTACGTGAGGCGCATCGCCTGAGCAATGGCTCAGCGGGAGCGAGAACCATTGCCGATATTGTGACCAATGATGATTCTCATGCAGTGAGCTTGTCGCGTTATCGCGCTGGGAAGCTGATGAAGAAGCTAGATTTAGTCAGCTGTCAGTTACCGCAACATGCTTATAAAAAGGCCATAAAGGAGCATGTAGCCATTCCGAATTTACTGGACAGGCAGTTTGTGGTTACAGCGCCAAATCAAGTCTGGTGCGGTGATGTGAGTTTCATTTGGACAGGTCATCGTTGGGCATATTTGGCCGTGGTAATCGACTTGTTCGCACGAAAACCTGTGGGCTGGGCAATGAGCCACTCGCCTGACAGTAATCTAACATGCCAAGCATTAATTATGGCGTACGAAAGTCGAGGAAAGCCTAAGAATATAATGTTTCACTCGGATCAGGGT
>CANMCE010000038.1 GCA_947496235.1 uncultured Glaciecola sp.
CCAAGGTAAAGGTTTTGTCGCTTATTACGCTACTCCCTCTAAGGGAGGGAGTCCATACATCGGCGCAGGCCACGACCTCCTTGGAACACAACGATATTTCTATAGCTGCAGCTACAATTAAAAACTAAATTAAGCCCAGCTTACCGAACTTTCATTTTAATTTTACGGGAAAAGCGACTCAAAAATACAGCAAGTCTCGGTTTCACGTATCCAGTAGTTATAAATTTTAAGTAACCATCTGGTTTTAATGATATTGTTAAAAGCGAGAATTCACGGTATGGATAATCTATCCCCTGTGGTCGAAGCGAAAGAATAAGCCTTACATTGACATTTCTTCTGGTTTGGCATGAAATTGACTCATATAAGCATATCTAGCGTCTGCCAATTTGGGCATATCTAGAAGTGTAGTTAATAACATTGTTATGTGTAAATAAAGATGGGACCAAAGACCGAGAAATTAATTGAAGTTCTAGATCAACTGATTAAGATTCTGGACGAGGATGGCCAGTCGCATTGGTCAAAATGGATGAGGCAGGCAAAAGGCTGTATTCAATCGTCTTATTTTAGTGGCATTGAAAAAGTTTTAAATGCCTATGGAGGCATGGGCTCATTTAACGATGTTTGTCTTAAAAAAGTAACAAGGGCTAATGAGAATTTCAGTGAGTTACAAGGCAAAGCCTGGTCGCTTGCCACAGAAATAAAGCGCGAATATGAGTCAAACACATAACAAAGTGGTCAAGTACACTCCGGCCGCAAAAAAGCGCGGCCTGCGCGGGACAACCTACACTGCGTTTCGGTTGCCCCTTACCACGGCGTTGGTATGACTCCCTTTGTCAACCCTGAACGAGTGCTTTCCTGACACTCTTTCAGCCCATAATTAGTTGTCTTT
>CANMCE010000039.1 GCA_947496235.1 uncultured Glaciecola sp.
TAATTATGGCACTGGCTTTCAGCTAACCCACGAAAATGCGGAGGCTAGCATTTCACAGGGAGTCATTGTGTCTATGCCATCCTTGGAATAAAGTAATGTCTATAGTCGAAATATCAGAAAAGTCATGGCAAGGAATCCTTAAGGTGCAAGAGGAAGCATATACAGGAGTTCCACCAGAGGAAGTCGATGTACTTAAAAGCAAATGGAAAGCATCGCCAGAAACCTGCTTTGTGTTTCAATCCAGCAGCAATGAGATTTTAGGGTACTTGCTCGCTCACCCTTGGAATTCCGATGAGCCACCTAAATTATTTGAAGAGCTTCCTCGTAAGTCTGCTGGTGATACCTTATATCTTCACGATTTGGCGGTAAGTAATAATGCAAGGGAGTCAGGTATTGGGAAGCAACTGTCAAGTAAGCTCATAGAAGTAGCTAAATTGAGGCAATTCAATCGTGTACTTCTTGTCGCCGTTCAAGGATCAGGGGGTTATTGGTCCAAGTTTGGCTTCCGAGAGGTTCATAATGCATCTATTTGTTCAAGCTACGGCACAAATGCCAAGCTAATGTCGCTCAATGTTCAGGCATAATCGGGTAGCCAAGGGTCTCTAACCCTCAGCCCCCACAACACCCTGCATGCGGCTCCGCACAGGGCGTTTCACT
>CANMCE010000040.1 GCA_947496235.1 uncultured Glaciecola sp.
TACAAGACATCATTAAAACGGGACGCCGTTTTGCTGTAGATGTAGATCTGTCCAAGTTCTTTGACCGCGTTGATCACGATTTACTTATGACTTATCTTGGCTACAAAGTGAAGGATAAGCGATTACTTAAACTGATCAAACGTTACTTGCGAGCTGGGGTTATCGATAACCAGCTTTATAGTGAAAGCCGAGAAGGTGTTCCTCAAGGCGGGCCATTATCGCCGCTTTTGGCAAACATCATGCTCGACCCTTTGGACAAAGAGCTTGAGAAACGAGGGCACAAGTTCGCTCGCTACGCAGATGATTTTACTATTATTGTGAAGTCCCTAAGAGCGGGTGAACGAGTACTTAAAAGTATTAGCTACTTTATTTCTCATCGACTTAAACTGGTCGTTAACGAAACAAAAAGCCGCGTAGTGAAAACCAATGAAAGCAAATTCCTTGGATTTACATTCAAGGGTGGGCTGATTCATTGGCACCCGAAGACCGTGCAGAAATTTAAGCAACAGGTAAGAAGGTTAACTAATCGCAACTGGGGTGTGTCTATGCAATACCAAATCTTTAAGCTCAGCCAATATCTAAGAGGCTGGATAAACTACTTTGGTAT
>CANMCE010000041.1 GCA_947496235.1 uncultured Glaciecola sp.
AAGCAACGAAGAATCGTTATTGAGCTAGCTACATAGAATCGTTATTGAGCTAGCTACATAGAATCGTTATTGAGCTAGCTACGAAGATTCGTCATCGTGGCGCAGGCCACGACCCCCTTGGAACATAGTAAATTTAATTAAAACCAACACAAAGAACAGTATAAATAAAATGAAAATTCGCTAAGCTTGCATGATTTGATTGCGAGGCATTCTTGTTGTGAAGCAACCCTGTGTTTACATCATTACCAATATACACAATACAACGCTATACATTGGCGTAACGAGTAATCTAATTCAACGTATTCACCAACACAAAAACAAGCAAGTAGATGGTTTTAGTAAAAAATACAACTTACAAAAGCTCGTGTACTTTGAACAGTTTGCGCTTATGGAAGATGCAATATTGAGAGAAAAGCGCTTAAAGAACTGGCATAGGGAATGGAAAAATAAACTAATCAATACCGAGAATCCGGATTGGGACGATTTGTACGAAGCTTTACTTGTGAATTAACAAACTGCATTAAGTTCCAAGGAGGTCGTGGCCTGCGCCACGATGACGATTCTTCGTAGTTAATTTCATTAGGACAGCAATTTGTCT
>CANMCE010000042.1 GCA_947496235.1 uncultured Glaciecola sp.
GGTTTTGTCGCTTATTACGCTACTCCCTCTAAGGGAGGGAGTCCATACATCGGCGCAGGCCACGACCTCCTTGGAACTTAATGCAGTTTGTTACTTCACAAGTAAAGCTTCGTACAAATCATCTCAATCCGGATTTTCTGTATTGATCAATTTATTTTTCCATTCTCTACGCCAGTTTTTTAAATGCTTTTCTCTCAATATTACGTCTTCCATAAGAGCAAACTGCTCAAAGTACACGAGCTTTTGTAAGTTGTATTTTTTGCTAAATCCATCTACTTGCTTGTTTTTGTGTTGATGAATACGTTGAATTAGATTACTCGTTACGCCAATATATAGCGTTGTATTGTGCGTATTGGTAATGATGTAAACACAGGGTTGCTTCACTACTGGAATGCCTGGCAATCAAATAAAGCAATTTTAGCGAATATTCATTTTATTTAGACTGTTCTTAGTGTTGGTTTTAATTAAATTTACTATGTTCCAAGGGGGTCGTGGCCTGCGCCGATGTATGGACTCCCTCCCTTAGAGGGAGTAGCGTAATAAGCGACAAAACCTTTACCTTGG
>CANMCE010000043.1 GCA_947496235.1 uncultured Glaciecola sp.
TGAGTTCAAGTAGTTCTGCACTAAAGGCTGGCTTCTTATCAATACGCTGAGTCACGTCACTACCGGTCGGCATTCGTGTATTCAAGTTCAATATAGCTCCTCCTTTGTTCTAAATGTTCTGGCCTTCACCGTGTCCTAACCATTACGATAGGCGTTTGGCTACTATGCCGTCTGCTGACTTCTGCTTAATCACTTACAGAGTTACCCCTGCTAGCGCTATCGGTTTTCATCTAATTCGCTTCTTTGAGTTGATGAAGCTCAAAGACCGAGGCACTTGTATACCAGAGCCTGACTGGTTATTTACCGATCGCTTGTTAAGCAGATCTCCCCAGATAAGGACATGAACTTTCTCTGCACAACTGCATCATTTACGGTGGCCGTTAAATCACATGGCTTCGTTGTCTTGTGCCAACTCGCCTCCAGCCTACGCCTCATATGATGTTCTTGTTCATCAGCTCGCAGATTTGCTAGCGGCTTCCTCCACACAATTCCTCGCGGGATTGCACTTGCCATTCGCTAGTAGTTAGCGTCTAATAACTAGATGTTAAAAGACGGTGATTT
>CANMCE010000044.1 GCA_947496235.1 uncultured Glaciecola sp.
CTAAAGGGTTGTTGAAGACGACGACGTTGATAGGCAGGGTGTGGAAGCGTTGTAAGGCGTTAAGCTAACCTGTACTAATTGCCCGTGCGGCTTAACCATACAACACCTGAATTGTTTTTTTATAAACGCGCTAAAGTGGCGGATTATAGAAACAACTGGTGTTGTAGAAGACATGCTAATGTAGATAGAGTTGTGACTCGATAGATTAATAAAGATTACTGTTAGATTTTCCAGATTTGTTAAGACTGCTTGAATTACGTAAAACGCTGAATAGACAACGTAGTAGTCCAAGGAGGCCCTGAAATAAATTCAGGGCAAATAAAACAAGGTTTTTTGTCTGGCGACAATAGCGATACGGTACCACCTGACCCTTAGGGGCTAGCCATTCCGAACTCAGAAGTGAAACGTATTTGCGGCGATGGTAGTGTGGGGTCTCCCCATGTGAGAGTAGCACATCGCCAGACTCCCATTTAGAAGAAGCCCTAGTCGAGAGACTGGGGCTTTTTT
>CANMCE010000045.1 GCA_947496235.1 uncultured Glaciecola sp.
ACGAATGCCGACCGGTAGTGACGTGACTCAGCGTATTGATAAGAAGCCAGCCTTTAGTGCAGAACTACTTGAACTCACCTTGCAACCAGACAATGTGATGTCTGCATGGAAACAAGTTCGAGCCAATAAGGGAGCCGCTGGCATCGATGGCATGTCCATTGATGACTTCCCTGCTTGGGCAAGAGAGGGTAACTGGAAACGTATTATGGCTGAGCTGCGCTCAGGCCAATACCAACCATCACCTGTTAGACGAGTCGAAATTGCTAAACCCGATGGCGGTAAACGCCAACTGGGTATTCCTACCGTCATTGACAGGGTTATTCAACAAGCTATTGCTCAAGTGTTAACGCCGATTTTCGACCCTACCTTTTCCAATAATAGTTTTGGATTTAGGCCAAATCGAAATGGACAACAAGCGGTGCGACAGGTACAAGACATCATTAAAACGGGACGCCGTTTTGCTGTAGATGTAGATCTGTCCAAGTTCTTTGACCGCGTTGATCAC
>CANMCE010000046.1 GCA_947496235.1 uncultured Glaciecola sp.
GAAAGCGTAATAGCTCACTAGTCGAGTCGGCCTGCGCGGAAGATGTAACGGGGCTAAGCAATATACCGAAGCTGCGGATTTAGAGAGCATCACTTAATTAGCTTGTGCAGTGAAAACAAGTGAAGAAGTATCTTGTTGAGAAAAGCGAGCAAATCTAAAGGGCCATGGGCGCAGGATTTGCTAAACAGGTTGGACAGTTTTATCGACCCGTCTCGCAGCGTACGTTTTTGTACGAGAGAAACGGAAGCGATACAAGTGTTCAAGATGTAACGCAAAGACAAGCGGGCTGATTAAGGATGCTCTCTATCTGGTAGGGGAGCGTTGTGTAAGTGGATGAAGGTGTGTTGAGAAGCATGCTGGACATATCACAAGTGCGAATGCTGACA
>CANMCE010000047.1 GCA_947496235.1 uncultured Glaciecola sp.
AATTTTAATTTGCGGACTTCAAACGTGTCAAATCCGTGCCGAATCCGTGGCAAAAACGTGTCAAATCCGTGCAAGCATACAACTCTACCCCACGTCATTATTGGCTTATAGCCCAATGCAATTTGCATCGTAAAAAACACGTGACATTGGTATTTTTCTACTTGCATTAAGATTTTACTCTGTAATTTTTAAGCGAGAATTTTGAATTGAAGTAATTTTATAGATTGCTAAATTAATACAATCAATGCGAATTTTTAGATAATTTAAGCGCTCTTAATTGCAAAAAGTGTGTTATTAATTCAATTTTAACTTCCTGCAAAATTCCACTATTGATTAATTCGAAAG
>CANMCE010000048.1 GCA_947496235.1 uncultured Glaciecola sp.
TGGTAGGCTTGGGCAGACTTGAACTGCCGACCTCACCCTTATCAGGGGTGCGCTCTAACCAGCTGAGCTACAAGCCTCCTGCTTACTTCGCATTTATTCCGCACTAGCTTTCTTGGTCTCCACTCTCCTCAGTCACATACTTATGTATGCTCCTTCGTCGTTTGTCGAGTCGAAACCTATTGCAAAATAACTGCTCGCAATCAGTGTTATTTTTACATCTTAAACTTTACGTTGTTTGCCGACATAAAAAGTGGTGGAGCTAAGCAGGATCGAACTGCTGACCTCCTGCGTGCAAGGCAGGCGCTCTCCCAGC
>CANMCE010000049.1 GCA_947496235.1 uncultured Glaciecola sp.
GGTGTGGAAGCGTTGTAAGGCGTTAAGCTAACCTGTACTAATTGCCCGTGCGGCTTAACCATACAACACCTGAATTGCTTATAAACGCACGATGTGCTGTTGCGATAATGTGCTTAAGCGTCGAAGTAAATTCGACTGACACATTATCAGCGCGCTAAAGTGGTGGTTTATATAACAACTGGTGATGTATGTGACATGCTAATGTAGATAGAGTTGTGACTCGAAGATTGATTGATAAAGATTACTGTTAGATTTTCCAGATTTGTTAAGACTGCTTGAATTACGTAAAACGCTGAATAGACAACGTAGTA
>CANMCE010000050.1 GCA_947496235.1 uncultured Glaciecola sp.
TTAAATATCGAATTACAAATAAATTGTCGTTGTGACACTCTTAACGAGTGCCCACACAGATTGTCTTGTTTCTAATTGTTAAAGAACATAGTGCAAATGTTGTTTTTCGCATCGCGAAAAATGTTATTTGCGCAAGAGATGCTTCGTACTCACAAAGAGTAGGACAAGACCTCTTGTGGATTAACCCTCTTGGTTTAATAACCGGTGAGGTTAATCGTTGCTTAAGAGGCCTCTTTCAAGTCCCTCTCAAGCGGGATGCGAATACTACGCTAACCCAAAATTTTGTCAAGCTGTTTTAGTGAAAAAA
>CANMCE010000051.1 GCA_947496235.1 uncultured Glaciecola sp.
AAACAAGTTCGAGCCAATAAGGGAGCCGCTGGCATCGATGGCATGTCCATTGATGACTTCCCTGCTTGGGCAAGAGAAGGTAACTGGAAACGTATTATGGCTGAGCTGCGCTCAGGTCAATACCAACCATCACCTGTTAGACGAGTCGAAATTGCTAAACCCGATGGCGGAATACGCCAGCTGGGTATTCCTACCGTCATTGACAGGGTTATTCAACAAGCTATTGCTCAAGTGTTAACGCCGATTTTCGACCCTAC
>CANMCE010000052.1 GCA_947496235.1 uncultured Glaciecola sp.
CTTGTAGCTCAGCTGGTTAGAGCGCACCCCTGATAAGGGTGAGGTCGGCAGTTCAAGTCTGCCCAAGCCTACCATTTTGCAATTAATGCGGCGTTGGACAACCGCTCACGTGCTGTTTGCACGCTACGCACTTGTCCGCCTTGCCTAAATTGCAAAATAAGAAATTTAAGTGTTGTGGCAACAGGAAGTTACTAAGCCTTAATGAATGAGGTCTGAAAAGAAGTTATTCATTAGGGTTTTTTACTCTAAAC
>CANMCE010000053.1 GCA_947496235.1 uncultured Glaciecola sp.
GGTCTCCCCATGTGAGAGTAGCACATCGCCAGACTCCCATTTAGAAGAAGCCCTAGTCGAGAGACTGGGGCTTTTTTTATGCATAAAGAATAATGGAGCCGTAGTGCATTAATTACACTGCTCTGTAACCCAACAAGCATCAAGCCTCCAGCCATGCCAAAACAATGAACTACGACTCCATTATTTAAATCACGGGATAGCAACAATGCACTACGACTCCATTGTTAGTGGGGGT
>CANMCE010000054.1 GCA_947496235.1 uncultured Glaciecola sp.
TAGATGTTAAAAGACGGTGATTTTCCTACAGAGGACTTTCACCTCATTAGTTCATGCCCATGCTGGGCGTACACAAGGCCAGCCAGCATCGCTCCCTGCGGTCGCTGGACCTCGTTTTACTCGGCCGCTGCTGGCAGCGTTACTGTAGTGGTCAAGTGTTTTTGGCCACGGGTTTATAGTAATTCCAATATCTCTTTTCTGATTCATTTGGCGTCAAACT
>CANMCE010000055.1 GCA_947496235.1 uncultured Glaciecola sp.
GGACGCATAGCTCAGTTGGGAGAGCACCGCCCTTACAAGGCGGGGGTCGCAAGTTCAAGCCTTGCTGCGTCCACCACCTCCCCCAGCCCTTTAAATTCAAGACATACAGCAATTTCACAATGAAATTTTTTCAAGCCAATTTTAATTTGCGGACTTCAAACGTGTCAAATCCGTGCCGAATCCGTGGCAAAAACGTGTCAAATCCGTGCAAGCA
>CANMCE010000056.1 GCA_947496235.1 uncultured Glaciecola sp.
CCGTAGGGGAACCTGCGGTTGGATCACCTCCTTACCAAAGACAGTTGTGACTGCTTAATGCAGTGCTCACACAGATTTTCTTGTGCAGTAATAATGGAGCCGTAGTTCATTCTTGGCTGTGTTGTTACTAAGAAACAAACGAGCGAAGCTCGTGCTCTTTAACAATTTGGAAAGCTGATAGTAATTTATATTATGAAATGAAAGAGTTGAAGG